>QFQQ01000003.1 GCA_003243445.1 Citrobacter freundii | reverse complement strand
GAGAAATTTCTTAGTCACCGTCATCTAAAGGACCGGTGGAGGAGGGCGGTCCTTTAGAGGGCGGTGCTTTTTTTCTTTTCATTATAGCAAATCAAATAAAAGATAAATGAGATGATAAATTCAACATATAAAATCAAAAACGAGCGAAAGGAACAAAACGCAGGAAATGCGATTGGAACGGTGTGTTCGTTATTATCGCTGGCAAATGGCCAGGTGGAGATTGAAAATAATATGCAACAGCGAATGTGTAGAATGGATAAAAAGAAGGATCATCCATAGCCTTTTACACCAATGACCCTTCCTGCGCTGCAACGCTCACTTCGTTCGTCGCGCGCGTCGCGACGGATTTTATTGCGCCGGGGCGCGAATGCGGTTTGAAGCGGGCTGCCCAAAAACGCAGGACTGCGGACGGCGGGCCAACAATGCTGGCAATATGATCCCGGTTCGATCTTCCTTTATGTTGCGGGCTAATTATATAATGGCAGATCCGTCTGATATATACAGGCCATTATTCATGATCCATTTGTTTCCGTTTTCATCAGTTATATTTCTTCGTTTATCAAGGCTCCGCTATTCTCTCCAGCGATAGCTTCACCACACCAACGCTTCCCACAATCATCCATGCAATAGATCACGCACCCAAAACGATTTGGTCCTTTATTTCCAGCCAACTTTCATACGTCCATCACTATGGGATAGTGAGACATACAATACAGAAATGTACCGCCTGTCAAAACCTCCACTCAACCTTTCCTACGCATCCAACAAAGTCATACCCATCAAATACCATCCTGATCATCTTCTAAAGCACACCAGTACATTTGTGCTATCGAAGTGTATTTCCATTCCGTCATAATCATATCCCGTCATTATCCATCCAAATATACCCTATCAACGGTATGGACTTTCGGTCTCAAATAACGTAGTTTTAGTACGACCACACTGAAACATTTCCGATCAATCCGCGAGTCACATTTTCATTACCACCGCATAAACTTTTATAGGGGATGCAATCAATATGGCAGGCCCGGGGCCTGCTTATTTGTTTAGCTCCAAAGACAAATACACCCGGCTAGGCATCAATATTAGTAGCAACAGAGATAATTCCCGGTCACTTTCTTTAATCTGGCCGGGAATCACTGTTTCCAGGTAATATCTATTCCACACTTGTAATATCAATACTACCAAACCAACTCATTTATACGTCAAAGTTTTATTTTTGCGCAAAATGCGATTATGAGAAAAATACTTATTCTATTGACGATTTGCGCATCCTCAACTTTTGCGATTGCACAGGATCAAACCATCAAAAAATTAAAATCAGATGCTGAAAGATCCATTGCAAAAGATGCCGCTGACACCACTTCGAAAGTTTGGAAAAAAGGTGGTAGCTACGGCCTGAATATATCCCAGGGCTCACTCAGCAACTGGGCCGCGGGTGGTGATGATTTCTCTCTTGCAGTAAACTCCGTCCTGAACCTCTATGCGTTCTATAAAAATGGTAAACATAGCTGGGATAATACACTCGATTTCAATCTTGGCTATGTAAACACAACAAGCCTTGGCTCACGCAAAAACGATGACCGTCTCGATATCCTTTCCAAATACGGATACGCCATTGCACCCAAATGGAACCTGTCCGGCTTATTCAACTTCCGCTCTCAATTATTCGATGGCTATACTTATGCTGATACAACGAGAACATTTGCCTCAACCCTTCTTTCTCCAGCTTATATTTTGGTGAGCCCTGGTATTGACTTCAAACCCGTTGAAGGCCTCTCCATTTTTGTTTCACCTGCAACTTCCCGCTGGACCATTGTGCTCGATGATACACTCTCTAAACGCGGCGATTATGGAGTAGACCCGGGAAAACATTCACGTAATGAGATCGGCGCATTCGCGTCCATTAATTATATCAAAGACTTTGGAAAAGTTCTTAGCTACAAGGGCCGCCTCGACCTGTTTTCAAACTATAAAGGAAAAGCAAAGAATGTTGACGTGTATTTTACCAATGTGCTGAATGTAAAACTGACAAGAATTTTATCCCTCACCTATAGCCTGGATATGATCTATGATGATGACGTGCGCTTATTCGGACCAACAAAAGAAGGAGCAAGAACGCAGTTGAAATCCGTTATCGGTGCCGGCTTACTGCTTAAATTCTGATCGTTGCAGTGTAAACCACACCTGACTGGTATATAATAACGAAGTCCGCTAATTAGCGGACTTCGCTTTTGCTACAGATCCTCAACTCTTATGAAAAGAGTTAAAAAGCGTGTCAGGATTCTAACTGATAAACGATGGGCAGGGTACGCCAGGTTTTTACTTTTTTACCTTTTACCTGCCCTGGTGTCCATTTCGGCATTGCCGACACCACTTTGATTGCTTCCTCTTCAAGGCCATAACCCAATTTATTTCCGAGCGTTGATACATTGGTCACTTTACCATTTTCATCCACGGCAAATTGTACCTGCACTGTACCTTCAATATTATTATCGATAGCATCTTGTGGGTACTGAATGTTATCCTGGATATAACTTTCCAGATTACCTCCATAATTAGGAGATACTTCAGCCCTTGTATAGATGCCCATTTTATCCTTTTCGATCTTAACTGCTGCATCATCAGCCTTCATCGAAGCGGATGCGCGTCCTTTTCGTTTTGCAGCTGCTGTTGTTGATGATCCGCTTGGAGTTCTATTCGCTGAATCTAGGTCGTTTGTCTTTGCAGCACTCATTGAATCAGCAGTTGATTCACCTGTCGCCGTTGTGGAATTATTTGCCGATTCGTCGTTATTGTTACAGGCGACCATGATCAGGGAAAATCCGAATACTGTCGCCATTGCCTGAATACCTGTTTTTAATTGGTTGAATTTCATATGCTTAATTTGGTTAGATAATTGATTTTGTCATAGTTATTAATCCAAACCCAGTGCCACATGGATCGGCTGCATTACCTTTGCAAGCTCATGGGACAAAAAAAATTAGTTCGTTTCGAAGAATTGAAAGGCTTTCCAAATGTGTTGCAGTTTCCCGAAGGAATGGCCGGCAAATGGGATAGCTATTTCAATAACAAGCAAAAGATCACGCTTGAACTTGCCTGTGGCAAGGGCGAGTACGCGGTTGGATTGGGATTGCTTTATCCCGAAAGAAATTTTATTGGTGTTGATCTGAAAGGCAACAGGATCTGGGTTGGCGCAAAAAAGGCATTGCAAAATCAATTGAAGAATGTTGCATTCCTTCGGACGCAGATCGATCAGATAAATGAATACTTCGGACCCGGAGAAGTTGAAGAAGTCTGGATCACATTCCCAGATCCGCAACTACGCTGGTCAAAAACAAAAAAGCGATTAACTCACCCAAAATTCCTCCGCTTATATAAACAAATACTGGTGCCAGGAGGAAAGATAAATCTCAAAACAGACAGTCCCGAGCTTTATCAGTTCACCAAACTCGTCATCGATATGTATGGTTGTATCTTACATACAGATTATGATAACGTGTACACACAACCTGCAATAAGCGATGATCTGAAGATCAAGACGCATTACGAATCATTGGATATCGCGGGAAGCAACCGTATTCACTATCTCAGTTTTTCTTTACCGGCTGATCTGCCGGGTAAAGAAAAAGATGAAGAGCTGAAACAAATCCTGAAAGATGCAACAGTGGATTGAGGGAGAACATTATTATCTCAACGAAGAGGGACTATTTGTATTGACGGAAAAATATCACCTCGCGCGTGGCTATTGCTGTGGAAACGGGTGTAAGCATTGCCCGTTCGACTACGAAAATGTGCCGGAACCCAAAAGAGCTGAGTTAATGGAAAAACGTGCACAGGAGAAACGCGGGGATGCGGATAATAACAAGTGATAGACTAACTTCAACCAGCGATCAATAAATCATCTGTAATGGCCACGAAAAAAGCTGCCGGAAAAAAATCTTCTGCTAAACTGAAAACCGTTAAGCCTTCCGGAAAAAAGGATGAAAACTTTTTTGAGCAGGTATATGAAGTGGCCCGGCAAATTCCCACAGGAAGGGTCACCTCGTATGGCGCAATAGCCACCTGTCTTGGTACAAAGTTGTCAGCACGTATGGTCGGTTGGGCGATGAATGGAGCAGGAAAAGTAAGGCCAAAGGTTCCCGCACATCGTGTGGTGAACAGGTTGGGAATGCTGAGCGGTAAACATCATTTTGGCGGTGATAAGATGGAGCAGTTGTTGAAGAAAGAAGGGATAAAAGTAAAGAACGATCAGATCGTTGATTTTCAGAAATACTTCTGGGATCCGGTAGAAGAGCTTGGTTTTTAGTAAGAAGAAGCACACTCGCATCATTGACTAGCGTGAAAATTTCATGGATCGGGAAAATTCAGCGCCACAGGTGTAACAAAAGCCTGCCAGCAACGTATGTAGCTTCTATCGCTAAACTCACCAACTCAACATGAAGAAACTGCTTACTGTCTGCTGCTTTTTGTGGCTTTCACTGGTCTCTGCTGCGCAATCAATTCAAACTGATCCAAAGTTTTCTCCTGAAAGTCTCCGACAGGACCTTGATTTTCTCCGGACCAACCTTTTATCAGCTCACGCCGATCCATATTCTGAGATCACAAAAGAGCAATACAAGGCACTGTTCAAAAAAATGGAAAATGGCATCAGAGATTCATTAACCGCCATTCAATTCTTTCAACTGGTAAAACCAGCAATCGCAAATCTCTCCGATGAGCACGCGGGCATCTCTTTACCAAAGGACTTGTCAGATTATCACAATCAACCCGTATTTCTTCCTTTTTCTTTAAAAAAATCGGGAGATCATTACATTATTGACACAATACTTTCCTCGGAAAGCGGATTAAACAGAGGCGATATCGTAAAACAGGTAAACGGAGTCGGGATAAATGAATTGATTGAAAGTTGCGCGAACTACGCGGCAGGCTTTCCCGATCAACGCAAAGGAAAAGCACTGTATCAGTTTGGCTACTTGTACACGATCGGACACAACCTTTCAAAAGAAGCAACTGTTCAAACAGTATCAGGTAGAAAACAGGTAAAAGGAGTTCCTTTTTCCTCCTGGAATAATTACCTGGTAAAGTTGTCTGGTGGTAACCAAAACTGTCAACAGCTTTTATCTTACCGAAAGATCGGTGAAACTGGTTATATCGACGCTTGTTCATTTGGCGCGAGAGGAGATAGCGCGTTCAAAGCATATGAAAGAACGGCGGACAGTTTATTTACGCTTGCAAAGCGTGATCAGGTGAAGCAGGTGATCATTGATATAAGTAAAAATTCAGGCGGTAATTCCGCGCTGGGCAATTTTCTGATCAAACAATTTTATACCGGTGATTATCTGAATTATCAAATGAACTGGCGCCGCAGCGACGAATACCTGGAGCAGATAAAAAGCTGGGGGCTTAAAGATCCAGCTTATGAAAAAATGCAACCGGGAGAAGTAATGCATCATGGACCGGATACACCTTACATGAAAGGTGTAGCAGATCCATATAAAGGGAAGGTATACATCCTGATCGGCAACGGCACATTTTCCAGCGCCATTATGTTCGCAACGATCATAAAAGACAACAAGATGGCCACACTCATCGGCGAAGTGCCGAAGGACGGGCATCCCACACATTTTGGCGAATTATACGGAACAGTCTTACCTAACACAAAGCTTGCATTAAGATTTGGGGTGAAGGAATGGATCAGACCGCTTGGAAAAGATGTTGGAAATACACTTGACCCGGATATCATCATTCCCGTTGATGGCGGACCGGAGGAAGTTGTAAAGCGGTTAAACAGTAAATAGCTGGCATTTACCAGGAAATTTTAAAAGCCTGTTGTTTTCACCTTTCTGTGAAAACAACAGGCTTTTCTGTTAAAGGCCATAAATCCGTTCAGCAACACTTCCCTTTATTTAATAACATCCATGTTTCTTTTCCGTGGACGTGAAATATTTGGCGATCAGGGCATATAGTGTTGGGTCGTAAGTCTGCAATTCTGTACGGGTATTGATCTGATTGTGTACACCGTTGGTCGGGATAGCTTCAAGATTGCAATTGAACCAGCACTGCACGCCTTCAGCCCAGTATTCGCGAACGTCAGATCCTGCGTAGGTATTTGTCCAAAGGTTTTTGGTTTTAGCGTTATTGAAGGCCGCCTGCAGTTGATTGTCAAAACCGGGGGTTGTAAACCGGATGCCTAGTTCATGGATTGCGTGCGAGAACTCATGTGTCAGGATCTCTTCTCCTTTATAGCGATCGCCCGTGCCTTTGCAAAGCATATTTTCTTCGCAGTTTGTAGTCAGGGGGCGATCAATGGTTGCACCGTATGCTCTTGCGCGGTTATTCCAATCGGTACCGGGAAATGCCGTATACAAATCGCTGTACTCCGGCATATCGGTAGGCTTTTCATTGATGCCAATGATGCCGACACGAAGCTTATTCTGAATCATCTTTTGTTTTTCCGAAGGAATATTACTGAGCATATCAATAATGATGACTTTTGCTTTAAGTAACGCTTCATCAGCCACCTGCGCGGAACTCACTACGGGAATTCCATCGGCATCCACATATTTTTTGTAAAAGCCATTTAGTCCCAGGGAAGTTGGCGGAGCTGTAACCTCACCAGATGGCGGATTTTCAGGGGGCGTTTTATCTGACTTGCTGCAACTGCCCAGCATCAATAATGCAAGCAGGATAACCGAAATGTATTTCATAATTGCGTTGTTTATGAAATAAAAGTCAGCCAAACTGAGACGGGAAAAAATACCAAATATTGAGTAGGGTTGATGGGGCAGTCAGCCCTATCCGCGTCAGCCTGAGTAAAATTTGAAGATACCGCCAGTATGTTTATGATTGGCCCTTTGATGATTTTTATCAAGAGAGCCGCTAGTTATAAGCATGCAACAATGAGCAAATGCATAAGTCAATACACCTAAAATGTACCGATAGGAATATTCTTACTCCCGTTTGCGAAATTAATAATCCCGAATGATAAATGCTTTTGGCGGGATGGGGGCTCATCTTTGACTTATGCAAACAAAGACACAGTCCATCGTCACCGAGATCATCTCAGCCCTGCTGCTGATCCTCTTCCTCTACACCGCCGTTTCCAAGCTAATAGACCACGAGCGGTTTGAAATGGTACTGAAAAAGTCGCCTTTGCTGCAAGAAGTGGCCGAGCCGGTTTCCTGGCTCGTGCCGCTTTCTGAACTGGTCGTAAGTCTCTCTTTGTTTGTACCTGCCTGGCGCTTGTATGGGTTCAGGCTTGCTTTCGGGTTGATGAGCATCTTCACGTTGTATATCGGGTATATGATCTTGTTCACGCCACACCTGCCTTGCTCCTGCGGTGGCGTGATCCGTAAGATGAGCTGGAGCCAGCACCTGATCTTTAATATATTCTTCACCGGGTTAGCATGGTCAGGAATGCGATTAGAAAAGAAAAAACTTGTTATTGCAATAACGCAGGCATAGCCGAACACCTGTATAAGAAAGTAGGCAACCAATTATTAAACACAAAATTGAACAATTATGAAAAAGTATTTATTAGGCCTTGCGGCCGTAGTGGTGGCGTTGAGTTTGAGTGCATTTACGGGGAATTACAAAAAGGTTGAGAAGATAAATGGGACAGCGGATTTGCATTGGTTTGAGGCGCCATATAATGGGGCCGATTTCCAGGCAACTACCGCAACTGTGGCGTTGCGAACATCTCAAATTGATTGCAACGAACTGGATGAGACGCCTGAATGTGAACGAGCCTACAGAGACGACCAGCTTGTGACGCCAGGGGTCCCTTCTTCAGGAGTAAAATCCGCCGAAAAGTCAAAGTATCAAGAGATCATATACCTGAATCATCAATGACCTTTAATAAGCAATGGCCAATGGCCATTGCTTTACTTTTTATCTTTTATAATGATTGCGTCGACCACATGATCCTCCTCCACTATCACAAGGTCATGCTCTGCCAGGCTCATATTTATATCCGGCAATTCTGCGTCCGCAAACTTATCAAAAAAGGAAGCATTCAACTTCATGTCCACATTACCCGTTATACCGGATTCATCCACAAACGTCTTATAGATTTTTGCTGCCTCAAAATAAAATCTCAAAGTAGTTATGACCTCCGAAAATGGTTGATTTTTCCATGCCATCATCTTTACACCATTTTCTGAAATGTCCTCGAATGAAGAAAGGCCTCCTTTCGTCTTGAGGGACTTATGCCCAGGGATTTTCTTCAGCACGTAACAAGGGCGGCTAATTTTCTTTATTTGGATCTCTATGTTAAAGTACTCTTCAATTCTTGATCTAAGTATATTGAACATATTCTTTGCGTCCTCAGGCTTCACAAGTAAGTCCACACAATATAAGTTTTGCGTACGCCACGCATCAAATTCAATTACATCTTTAGGTCGTTGAAAGGCCTTTTTTCTTGACGACTCAATGAGGATAGTATTTACCGCAAATTGATTTTTTCCCTCCCGGTTAAAAGACTCCCGGATAATTTCTCCCATTGGCATGTTAAGAAAGCAGATCCTGTCATTGAATTTGGGGTTACGAACCCGTTGCGTTTCCCTCCCTCTGAATCCTTTTAATTCTGTTGTTATGAAAAAATATGACATGACGCTATTCCCATCCGTTGGCTCCAAGCTTGCAAACAAGGGTGTTCCGTACTTATGTCGGTTGGAATACTCCTGGCCAAAATTAACCTGATTACTATCGATAAGATTCCGGAAAGATTTCTCAGCAATATATTTATATTCCGGAAAAGCTACCACCTTCCTGTTTTCATCCAGCAATACATAATACGGATATGCATCGTGCGGAAACATTTCATGAAGCAGTTTATCGCCCGTTATCATAGGGACATTAGGCTTTATGACCTTTTTTTTCGAAATAAAAAACTTTTTTGTTGAATCCAGCGATTGCTTATTGATCAGGATTATCTGCAGATCATCATTAAATTTCTTTTGTAAAGCATCTGTCTTGCCAAAGTTTGCAATACAACTGGCACATCCTGTACTCCAAAAATCAATCAATATCCATTTCTTCTTGATATCAGAAAGGCTTATTGTGTTGGAAGTGTGATTCAATACCTGATCACTTTCAAACTCAGGCGTTTTATCTCCCATTTGTAAAGACTGGGAAAATGCGTTTAAATAATCTCCGATAATAAATATACTTACTAACAAAAATGTTCTACGGGCTTCAATAATCTTTTTCATCTTAATAACCTGCGTTTTGTTTTAAGAAAGGGTTTCGGTCAATATTTGATTGAGGGATCGGATACAATGCATCTGTAGCAGTCCATCCCGGTTTTATGCCTGCAAGAACATCGTTGGCTAAATCAAGGCGCTTTAGATCAAACCATCTGTGCCCCTGCTCACACATCAGCTCGATCCGGCGTTCTTTAACAATCGCGTTAAGTATCTCATTTTTCGACGAAAGGCTTAATGGCAATAATCCGGCTCTCTGACGAACCAGGTTAAGATCCTCTAATGCTAATGCATACTTTTCCTGCATAACCCTGGCTTCTGCCCGGATCAGAAACTGCTCTGCCAGGCGAAACAACACATTCGTTTCCGAGATAACTGTCGAACTCTTAACTCTGTATTTAAAGGGGTAATTGAATGTAATGCCCGTAACTGTTTTGCTCTTCACCCACTCTATTCCCCTTTTGTCACCACTCTCAAAAGAATTCAACAGATATTGCGTAAGTGCAAAATTGGGCCGGGAGGACGCACTGGTATTAGGTAATAATGCGAATCCATCCCCGGTATTCTGAGAGATTGCGACCGGATACAATCCAAGAATTGTTTCTTTACTTCCCAGGGAAAATATCCTGCTGAGATCGGATTCGAGATTGTACGTAGCATTCTGATCAATCACAGCAGATGAAAAATTTTCTGCCTTGTCATAGTTCTTCCTGTATAAATAAACTCTTGAGAGTACTGCCTCTGCGGCGAAGCGATTGAAGCGAGTCCGGTCTGGCTTTGGATAAGTGACCGGTAATAAACTTACAGCATCAGTAAGATCACTGGTAATCTGATCATATATTTTAGCAACAGGCGTGTTAGACATCTTGCTGTTGGTTTCATAATCCGTTGATAACTGTAATGGAACCTCACCGTACAGGTTTGTAAGATGGAAGTAAGTAAGCGCTCTGATCGCAAGAGCTTCTCCTTTCAATCTGTTTTTCAGCGCTGGCGATACTCCATTTGGTACGCTTAGTCCTTCAATGATCGCATTGGCATGAAAGACATAAACAAATCCAAGCCGCCAAAAGCCATTATAGATCTGTGCGTTTTCTGTTGGGGAAATGGCATTGCCAAAAAATTGATCACTGGTAACATTTGCAGATGTATTAAACAATTCATCCGCAGACAAGCCGGGATAAACAGTCAGCGAGCCATTGAAGAAAAGAGGCGATCCACTCATAATCTGGCTATACAGGCCATTGACTGAAGCAGCGGCTGTCGAATCGTCTGAAAAGACAACACCGGATGAAACCTGCCCCTGAGGAAAAGGAATATCAAGAAATTTCTTGCAGGATGACAACAGACATCCTGCTATCATAGCGGTATATAATAGTTTCATTTGTTAGAGTTAAAATGTTAGCTGAATGCCTCCCGTAAAGGTTCTCATCAACGGAAGAGTTCCATACAAAGCCTGGTTCTCAGGATCGGATCCCTTGTATGAAGTGAATGTCAGTACATTCTGCGCCTGAATGAAAATGCGGCATTGACTTGCCTTGATGTTATTTAGCCATCCCGCTGGCAAGCCATAGCTCAGGGAAAGGTTCTTCAACCTCCAAAATGATGCATCACTGTAAATTCCATTTGATAGGTTCAGGTTTGCTATAACCTTATAGATATCGAAATTGGGATCAGTGGTAAATTTTTGTACCGTCGCAATATCTCCCGGCTTTTGCCACCTGTCAAGAATGTACGCTGGCTGATTAAGAACATCTCCGGCGGGAGAAACAGCACCAGATAGAAAGTTGCGTCCCAGTTGCTTTACGAACATGAAAAATATGTCGAGCTGGAGCCCTTTATACGATAACTGCTGGCTGATTCCTCCTGTATAATCAGGAACAAGATCACCGAGATACATCCGGTCACTGCTATTAAGAATGCCATCTCTGTTCACATCGTTGAACGTATAAAATCCAGTTTGAGGATCTACGCCAAGATATTCGAAAGCCCTTATCAGCTGCAATGAACGACCTATTTCTAACTGAGATGCATATGCTGTCATCTCAATTCCCGGGAATGAAATCAACTTATTCTCAGGGAAACTGATATTAGCGCTAAGGCTCCATTTTATTGATCCTGTATTTATGATATTTGCTGTTGTCGAAAGCTCTATTCCCGAATTCTGAACAACGGCAGGAAAATTCCTTAATACGCTTGTAAAGCCTGTTTGAGCAGGAATGTTATAGTTGACAAGTTGATTGCTGCTTCTATTTCTAAAGTATGCACCGGTGATCAGCAACTTATCATGCAAAAATCCCAGCTCTAAAGCTAATTCTGCTTTTTTATTTACCTCCCAACTGTAATGAGGGTTGAATAATCGCGTTGGGCGCAGCCCATTATTTCCCTGGTAGCTCTGAAATGATGGTGACCATGTATCAAGATATTGATAATTTCCTATCTGATCATTTCCGGTGGTCCCATAGCTCATTCGTAATTTACCAAAGCTGAGACCAGGTATTTGCATTGCAAACCTTTCACTACTGAATATCCAACCCATACCCACTGCTCCGAAATTCGCGTACCGGCTATCAGGGCCAAATCTTGTACTTCCATCCCGGCGTCCTGAAAAATTCAATATATACTTATCAAGGAAATTCAGGTTGATTCTGGCAAACGCCGCCTGATACCTGTACTCTGCCTGACTATTGCTTCCGGTAACGGTAGCAGCCGACTGAATATCTTTAACCAAAGCGTCTGAAGCGAAACCTGATCCCAGAACATAGATAGCTTTATTCTGAGTCTTTTGAATGGACGCTCCAACAAGGGCCGAGACCTTCCAGTTACGGACCTTTTTACTCCACTCAATCTGAGGCTCAACACTCCACGATGCTATTTTTTGTGAGGAGATCTGTGTGGAGGCCGACACTGATGAACCCGGAGGATATGCACGCAAAGGGAAGATGTCCTGCTCATCTATATCAACAACATTATAGCCAAGCAATGCCTTGACGTTAAGATCTCCGATTATACGGTAAGACAAGGTGGCGTTTGATAAAAACGTACTGGTGACGGAACGGTACTCTCTGAGCAGATAAGCAAGAGGGTTGTCAAATGCAACCCCCTTATCTTCCCAAGCCAATTCTCCCAGAGAATCCCGTAAGGGAGGTAGATTCGGCGGCAAGAGGGTAGAGCCAAGTAAGCTCACAGTATTCAGGTTATTTTCATCCGACGAGTACCCTGTACTCAATTGAAGCTTAAACCGTCTATCCGCCGAAATATGATTGAAGTTGAAATGAGCAGATGAACGTTGTTCATACATATTTCCGGGAAATGCGGTTGTTTCTTTATGATATGCAGCGCGGACCGAGAATTGATTTAACGCATTTCCACCCGATACAGTTAACTGAACATCGTTAATGCTCGGTGTATGGCCAGCGAGCGCATCAGTAAGATTCGTATATCTGGTCGTATCCCAAACAGTGATCTCAGGTGCAGTTGCTGCATCGGGTATGAGACCGTCGTTTGCAAATGCTTCCCTTCGCATCATTACATACTGTTGCGTTGTCAACATTGGTATGACTCTCGTTAGTTTGCTGAAACCGCTGTAAGCATTGATGCTGACCTGCGTTTTTCCTGCTTTCCCTTGCTTTGTTGTTATGAGTACCACACCATTCGCGCCCCGACTACCATAAATAGCAGTTGCATCTGCATCTTTTAAAACTTCAATACTTTCAATATCGCCTGGATTTATAGAATTGAACGGACTGAGTCCGCCAGGACTGCCGCTATTATTTGCCCCCGCTGCCGATCTTATCTGATTCACGATATTATTATTCGGACCAAATGGTATTCCATCTATCACAAACAATGGATCTGATCCCTGTGTGATCGAATTCTGTCCGCGGATCTGAATTTTCACAGAAGCTCCGGGCATTCCACTCGATTGCGTCACTACCACGCCCGGCACACGGCCATGCAATGCGGCAAGTGGATTGCTCACCGGCTGCCGCTGGATCTCCGCTGCACTTACTTTGCCGATACTGCCGGTGTTGAGCCGCCGCGTTGTTTCGCCATAAGCCATCACCAGCACCTGGTCAAGTTCATTCATCTTGGGTTTTAAGGTCACGGTCATAGATGTTTCGTTCCCGATCCTGAGTTCGGTTGTTTCCAGTTCTGCACCGGTGATCAGCAGAATGGTTCCTGGTGTGAGGTTCCGGAGGATGAATTCGCCATTGTTGTCGCTGGTGATGGAATTTGCTGTACCTTTTATATTGATCGTAGCACCAGGTATCACGGCTCCCGCTTCATTGACCAGCTTGGCCCTGAAAGAAGCAAGAGACGGTAATGTATCTGTCTTTTCCGCGACAGATCGCACGATCACAAAAGCTCCATCGACAGCATAGGTCATCGGCTGCGAATTGAATAAAGTCTTAAGCAGGCGCTCAAGCTGCTCATTCTTGACATTGATCGTTACTGGTTTGGAGCGCGATAAGGTCTCGCGACTATAGATAAATGAAACATTGGTCTGTCCTTCAATCTCCTTGAAAACTTTTTCCAGTCTTTCCCTGGTTACGGATAGGGTAATACCCTGTTCCGGCTGCCCAGCCTCTGCTGCCTGATTACAGAAAACAAACAGGCATGCAAAGACCGCAGCACGCAGTATAGTGTGCAGTTGCATAAGAGAAATATGTTTTGGTTATTTAAGAATCGTCACGCGGTTGCCATCCACCTGGAAGTGGATATCATTTGTTTGTTCTAACAGTTGTAGTAGTGCGGTAAGTGATATATCGCGGGAAAAAGTGCCATTCAAATGTTTGTTGATATCCTCCTTTATAACAACAGTCACGTCATACCAGCGCTCGATGCTTCTTTTCAATTCTTCAGTACTGGCATCTGTTAGTTGTAATTTGTTTTCAGTCCAGGCTGTTACATTCATCGCATCTTTCTGTAACAGTTTCCAGTTACCGGCATCGCTGATCTGCAATTGCTGCGTCACACGCAGATCCTGCGTCTTATTTTTCGAACTTACTTTTACCGAACCTTCCGTCATCGTAATACTTACAAAAGGCTCATTGTTGTATGCCTTGATATTGAATGCCGTTCCGGTTGCCTGAACCCGGATTCCGTTTACCATTACAATAAACGGTTTGGAAGGATTCTTTGCTACTTCAAAATAAGCTTCTCCGGCCACTGAAACCTGCCGTGTTGAACCGGTGAATGACGCGGGATAGCGGATCACAGAGCCTGCATTCAGCCAGACTTTACTACCGTCCGGCAAAATAACACGGCCCGATGTTTTTCGCGGAACGATGAATTCGTTAGAGCCTGCGTCCCTATTTTCATTATACACCAGCGTTCCGCTGTTCATGCTGATCCCGTCGCTGATCACCGTGTCCTTCTTATCTAAGGCGATCAGGTTGCCATCAGCAAGTTTCAGCACGGGAGACTGTATGCCCAGCGCCTGGTCAGGCTCTTTCAGCGCAATAGAGTCACCGCCATCATCAGTAAAAACTGTTGAACGATAGAGGATGATCCCTGCAGAGATCAGTATAGCCGCTGCAGCAGCATACTTCCACCATCGTTGGATGACCGGTGTTCCGGACGGTTTCAATTGCTTCCGGGCCTCCCGCAACCGGCCTTCTACGTCGCGGGATGTATACCAGCGCAGGTATTCGGCCATCCGTTTTTCATCTGTCAGTTCTTCAAAGAGTTTCAGATTGGCATCGCTGGCCGTGATCCATTTATCCAGCTCTTCCTCTTCCTCCGCATTGAGATCATACTGGAAATAGCCGGCCAACAGGTACGCGGCGCGCTCCTGCTGCTTCATTGCTTCAAAATCCGTATATGAACTCTCAGCTTTCATACTGTTAAGGTAATATTTCGTTCCCTATAAATAAACACAAGAAAATGAACTGAAACCGGTATCCGCATCCAAAAAAAATTTTCACGCCGCTTTAAAGCCTCCGGCAATCTCCTGCAACAGTCAATCTTTGATAAATAACCTATACTCTATTTCAGATGATTTAAAGCATCCCACCTATCGGATAATTTCATCACTATGAAGTTCGATCGCTTCATAATTGATACCTAGAGAAAAAAACAATTTCTTTCGGGAAAATAACAGCTCACGGGTGATGAAAAAACGCCGGAATTATCGTCATTCCACGTCTACCCCAGGAAGAAACACCTCAGTTTCCGCAGCAAACGCAAGGCCGTTTTGCGTTGATGTTGAACTGTATCAGGATTTTTCTGCAGCAGCTTACCTATTTCACCTGAACTTTTCCCTTCGAAATAGTAAAGCCTTATCACTTCACGCATCTTCTCGGGCAATTGATCGATCCGGTCATTTAATTCACGGATCGCCTCCGCCCTTATAATATCCTGATCAATAGAAGAAGCCAGCTGTTCACCGGCTTTGTCAATATATTCCTGTTGCTTCTTGTCGCGCACCGACTGTCCGCGGAGATAGTTGATGCAATCATTTCTTACCGATGTATACAGATAAGACTTCAGCTCGGCTATATCCTTCAACTGCTGCCGTCTGTTCCAGACTTTAATGAAACATTCCTGCACAATATCCTGCGCATACAATTCCTGGCGAATGATCGAATGCGCAAAAAAGGCAAGTGCACGGAAATGCTGACGGAACAGTTGATTGAACACTGCTTCATCTCCTTTCCATACATCCTGCACAGATAGAGGTTTTATATCGCCATTTTTCTCAGGCAATCAATAAAAGTTGTGTGTGATTGAATATGACCACATCTGCCGGCAGCAGTACAGCGGTCTGTAAAAAGGTATTTCGTTCCCGTAAGCGCAGTAATACAGTTGCGTTGCAGCTGTAGTTAAAGATAGGAATTTTCACTCACTGGTATTCTTTCGAATACCAAAAAGAATACTGAATAATAGGACTTTGAGTTTGAATGGACGAGCATCAGAAACTGATTATCCGGTACAGACTTGGGCTGGCAGTAAAAAAACTGCTGGCTGAAAACAGGCAGGATGCGTCAGGTACCATTATTAATAGCTTACACCGGCTGGCAAAGAGCGGAGACCTTGAATATTACACTGTTCAGAACGTTTCCGTTGGAAAAAAAGACCCTCAATGGACGAGCGTTGTGTCTATCGCCAATGGATTTAATATTCCTGTATCAAAACTGATTGAAGTATTTGAGGCCGTATCAGATGAAGAGGCATTTAAATACATCGAGGATCAAAAACTTAAGGCTAAAACACAGAAATCAAAGAAAAAACACAAATAATGGCCAGTAACTGATCTCTTCAACATTCAGCATTTAAGCCGATGGCCGCCGCTTCTAAAAAAGAACGTTGCCGTAACAGAAGATCAAAGCCTGGCAATTAACTCATCTGATCCTTATTATCCCTCCATTCTCCGGGAGGCGACCCATAATATTTTTTGAAAGCCGTAATAAAACCAGCCACCGTATCATACCCCGTTTTTTCGGAAATATCCTTTATCGAAAGCGAGGTTGCCTTTAAAAGATGCTTTGCATATTCCATTCTAAGCTGCAACAAACGGCCAAACAAACCCGTATTGAAAACGGTCCGGAAATCCTTCTTTAACTTGAACTCATTAGTTCCGGTCTTTTTCGCAAGCTCCTGGATAGAAAAATGCAGATGCAGGTTCTCGCGAATGATCTTATCCGCCTCATGGACTGCTGTCAGCTCCTGATCCGATAACTTTATATCCGGCGAACCAGTTTGCTGTGCGGCATGCAGAAAGAATAATTCGCGAATACAATTTTCATAATAAAAAGGAAGAAGAGAAGACTGATAGCGGTTGAATAATAATTCAGTGATGAGATCACTCATTTGTTTTGATAAGCTCAGCAGACGTCCCGGTCCCGGCAGTTGAAGATCGATAACATCGCCACTGATGCCTGCAACAAGATAAATGAGCGGCTGATTTCCGCGAAGAATCAGCTCTGATACTGTCCCGCTTACTATATGATACTGACCTTTTTCTATTGTATGTTGATGGGATCCATCCCGGATGACCAGGTTTCCTTCGAGGACGGCTTCTATTCTTAACCGCCCAGTTTCTTTTATGATTACTTCACACGTCTCTGAAGCTGTTTTCAATATCCGGTAACAAATGCTGTAGCTGTCTTGATAATATTGCTGAAAATGTGCGGTAAGATCCTCCCGCTCCGCCAGCCAGTATTCACTGCCTGGTAAGCGGGCACCTTTGAATTTCCGAAGCGGTGATGCATGGAAGAGAACGACTTCATTACTGGATAAGGTAAGATCGGGCATCATTCCCTCAAATATCGCTAATTCACGAATGCGATTATGACTGACCGGAATGGATCATATATAATAGAACAGTTTTGAAAGTTCCTGCGATCAAAAGGCTGTGGCTGTTCCCAACCGCCGCGTTGTAACGATCGCCCCCATGACTTCCAATCAACCTTCATCCTTGGTAATA
The DNA here is from genome assembly GCA_003243445.1 of Citrobacter freundii. Classification (GTDB taxonomy): domain Bacteria; phylum Bacteroidota; class Bacteroidia; order Chitinophagales; family Chitinophagaceae; genus Terrimonas_A. The sequence goes on along the minus strand of QFQQ01000003.1, from coordinate 182,358 downwards.
TGGTATACCCGATATTCACCGGCTTCCAGTGTATACGTTTCCTTTCGCGCGAGTTGAACAATTTCATCAGTAAACAACTCTTTGTACTCACCTGTGATTGCAGGATGATTGAAATGACAGATCACTTTTTCTTCCGAAAGGTTTAAGCAAACGAACACTTTATCTGCCTGGCGGCGGCAAAGATAAATGAGTATATCAGGATGGCCCGAAGGAATCAACAGCACAGACGCATTTTCCTGCAGCGCCTTATTCCGTTTCCGGAAATTGAGCAAGGTCTTATAGAAGCCGTGCAATGCTACCTCACCCTCCCAATCAATAGAATCTTTCTCGAAAAATGCCAATCTCTTCTTATTAGGTTTTTCCTGTCCCGAATATATCAGCGGTATACCCGGCCAGGTACAACTGAATACAGCCATTGCCATTGCAGCTTTTCCATATTTTTCATATTCGGTGCCCCAATACGTGTTTTCGTCGTGGTTGGAAGTGAATAACAATTTTCTTGAACCTGCCGGATAGCGGGCATATGTTTGCAGAAATGGAATCACTTCCGAAAGTTTCAATTCTGACGGCACCTTCTTATATTTATCAAAGGCGCGCATTGCTTCCCAGCCATAGGTCAGATCAAAAGCTTCATGATATTCCAGTATCTCACATTCGGCCAGCCAGAATAAGGGCTTTAGTGCATCACACTGCGCACGCGCTTCAATCCAGAAATCGAGCGGAACGGTTCTCGCCATATCACAGCGGAATCCATCGATATCATACTCACTGATCCAGTATTTCATGGAACGAAGCATTTCTTCCCGCATCTCAGGAATGTCATAATTAAGATCGATCACATCAACCCAGCCGTATAGTTCCGTGAAATTCCCTTTATCATCTTTCCGATACCATTGCGGATATTTTAGTGTCCATTGATGATCATAGCCCGTGTGATTCGCCACCCAATCAATGATGACCTTCATTCCCAATGCATGCACCGCATTGATCAATTCCTTGAAATCTTCCGCGTTACCATAAGCGGGATCAATTTCCGTATACGAACTTGCTGCATAATAACTGCCATATGTTCCCTGTCTTTTTTCAACACTTATCGGTGTGATCGGCATTAACCAGATCACATCGATACCCATGTCATGCAAGCGATCCAGATGCTGGCTGAATGCCTTCAACGTTCCTTCTTTGGTGTATTGTCTCACATTTACTTCATAAATATTTGTTCCATTTGCCCAGGAAATGATCGGAAATGCAGTACTCATGTTTGAAATTTATTTGCTAATCAAAACAAGTAATATACCATTGATGAAAAAGATCATCGATAATAAAGATTCAAATTGTATACAAAGACCATTTTAATGGGCATTTAATTTCCGGGCTTTAATTTCCGGTACGATTATTTGTTATCAATACAGGTATTGCTTACTGCAATGCCTGTGAATCATTCGGTTAACCAAAAAAATCAACCTGCGTTGGCTTCAGGCCCTGACACTGCTATGGAAAACTTTACCCTTTTTCAATTTTTTCACTGGTACTATAATGCTGACGGAAATTTATGGCAGCATGCGCAACATGAGGCAGATCAACTTGCTGAATGGGGCGTCACACATGTATGGCTGCCACCTGCGTTCAAATCATTCAAAGGAACAGAAGAACCTGGTTACGCCGTTTACGATCTGTACGATCTCGGCGAATTTGATCAGCAGGGAAGTGTAAGAACACGATATGGTACGAAGGCAGAATATCTCCAATGCATCAAAACGCTTCAATCAAAAGGTTTGAAAGTGCTTGCGGATATCGTACTCAATCATAAACTCGGCGCAGATGAAATCGAACAAATTCCTGTCCGCAAGGTAAATGATGAGAACAGGAATGAATATCTCAGCGATCAGATGACGATCGATGCTTATACAAAATTCACTTTTCCCGGAAGAAAAGGCAAATACTCAAAATTTATCTGGGACTGGCATGCGTTCACCGGTGTATGTAATGACAGCGATATTCATATCATCCTGAATGAATACAGCAATGGCAAATGGGAAGATATGCTGGAAGAGGAGAACGGTAATTATGATTACCTGATGGGAAATGATATTGAATTCCGGAATCCCTATGTCCGCAAGGAACTAAAGAAATGGGGTGAATGGTATCTAAACACAACAGGCGTGGATGGATTCCGTTTGGACGCGCTTAAACATATCACGCCAAACTTCTTTCCTGAATGGCTGGCTTATCTTGACAAACGTTTTAAGACAAGGTTTTTTTGTGTTGGTGAATACTGGCAGAATAATGTTTATACGTTGCTGAATTATATCGCAACAACGCATGACCGCATTCAGTTGTTTGACGTGCCTCTTCATTTTAATTTTTATGATGCTTCGCAACGCGGTGAAGAATATGATCTCCGACAGATCTTTGATAACACGCTTGTAAGAGAGAAGCCGGAATCTGCGATCACGTTTGTGGATAATCACGATACACAACCACTGCAATCCTTGCAATCGACCGTTGAGTACTGGTTCAAACCGCTGGCGAATGCAATGATTCTGCTACGGGAGCAGGGCATTCCGTGTATCTTTTATCCAACTTTATATGAAGCAAAATATGTAGATTATCAGAATGGCGAAGAGATCTACATTGAGCTCAATAAAATCGAAGCCGTTGGAACAATGATGAAAGTGCGTCGCCATCTTGCCTTTGGAAGACAGCACGACTACTTTAATAGTCCGAATATGATCGGTTGGACACGCGAAGGCATTCCGGAAAAACCTGATAGTGGCTGCGCCGTGTTATTGAGCAATGCAGAAGAAGGCCAGGAAGAAATGTATCTCGGACCGGCCAACGCCCACCAAATATTTATTGACGTTTGCGGTGGCAGACAGGAAAAAGTAACACTGGACGAAGAAGGAAAAGGAACATTTTTCACCAATGGAAGATCTGTTTCGGTGTGGATTGCTGAAGAGGCGCTTCCAAAACTATAAAACTGCAGGTTTGTACTTTCAAACGCGCAAAACCTCAACTTTTCACCCCGGACCGGATTACAGGCATGTGCTTTGTATCATTCAATACAGCTATAAATTCTTTGCAAATTAAACGAACCGTATATGGATCATGCATACGATGACGGACAACTCAGCCGTCTTAAAACTGAGCTCGCCGAACTGGACCGCGAATGGGTTGATGTGGATGGTATGAAGATGAAGCCAAGCCAGTGCTATCGCTTTGGAAGCAGTCCCGCTCATGTACTCTTCAATACAAATTGCCCGTCAACGTTAAAAGAACGGATTGAAGCGTTAATGACAAAATATCTGCCGCATAATGAAGGTGGTTCATCACAATAAGGAACACGTTGAGTCCGGAGAAGACTTGCTTGCACAGGCCACCGCCCTTGAAAAAGATGGCGAGCTGGATAAAGCGGCTTCTCTTTACCTGCGTTATCTGAAAAAGATTCCGGGAAATGAGTACGCATTCTCCCGGCTGATGATCATTTACCGTAAACAACGCGATATCAAAAAAGAAACAGAGATCATTGATCGTGCCATCAAAACATTTGAAGAGATCTTTAAAAAAACAACCAGGATCAAACCCAGCCAAAAAACCATCTCCATATCCCAAAAACTTATGAAGGCGATGGGCCTCACAGATAAAAAAGGAAAAGAACTCTTCGAACGGGAACCGCTGAAGACCTGGCATAAACGCAAGCAAACGCTAATGAAGCGCAAATGAACACGAATAGCATCCGATAAAAAGAAAAGCCGCCCTAATAAGCGGCTTTTCTTTTCATTATTTATAAACTCCCGGCTCTTAAAGGCTCTATTCGCGCTCATTCGTGAGGCATTCGTGTTACTCCATTACTTCTTCGTAGTGAGCCAGCTTTCCATCCCTCGTCATTCCCTCAATGATCACGCGGAAGGCTTTGGTCACATCATTGTTGTAAAACGTGAGCACAACCGGTTTTGCGGATGTCATTTCAATATTTGGATTCCAGTAGAGCGTGGTTCTGAGGTCGCGCTGCTCATTGTCCTGTGAGAATGTGCTGTAGTTAGGAGAATAAAATTCCTTGATCGCTGTATATCCTTCCACTTTATTATTCGCAAGACCTTTACCGGGTTCGTTTCTTGTATCACCACCGCGGCGCGTATAAATGGCGATCGCTCCATTGCCACCATTGAATCCACCCATGAACGGAGGGCGGAATACTTTGATATACGCCACATCCTGAACGGATACGGATGACAGCATGGAAACATCACTGCTCATTTCATCCAGGTACAATGCTGGCGCACCACCTCTCCAGTTAAGCGAAGTGTTTGCACCACTGCCACTGATCTGAAGACCGGCAACTTTACCCTGCAGATAAGTGAAGATGTCGATCGCGCTTTTTGCGAACGGATCGTTGACCAGGTCAAACTGGTAGCCATCTCCTCCCGAAAATAATCCGGAAGCATATTTTTCATCCATCAACTGGATGGCTGGTTTTGTTTTGCTTTTTACGATCACATTTTCCAGGGTTTTGATCTTATTTTTTTCAGCAATATCATTGGCTTCATTAGCGAGCAGCCATTGACGATAGTTACCGACTGTATCTGAAAGGATCGAAAATCCGAAACGGCCGACCGTTTTTCTTACCGAAGGTGGTTGCAGCCTGTCCGTCATGAATTGCGCCGTTGCATTCTTCAGATCTTTACTTTGAAACTGGTAATAGATCTGTGCTGTATCAAATATGATCATGCTCCGTTCGTTGAACGTGCCGTTTGATTCTATCGGCACAAGTAAGACCTGGCCTTCACCTTTTTTCTGCTTCAGCATTAATACGACGGCTGCTCCCGGCGGGATCTGACCGGGAATGGCACCATATACATTTCCCGAAAGTGTCATGTAAGCGGTGTCTTTCCCATATAGCGGTTTGGGCGTTGTGCCGCTCAAAACTTCATCCCATTTGAAACGCCGCCAGCCCTGCGTAAGCATTACTAGGTCCAGCTTTTGCGCCATCTCATCTGTATTGGCTGTGAAATAATACGCCGGATTGTATATCTGACCTTTTATTTCACTGGACAATAGGAGATGTGAAATGATATTCTGCGAACTATCGCGGCCGATCGCCTGATCCGTAACGGCAATGGAAAGGCTTCCGGCGAGGCTATCCGGTAAAGAGATCTTCAATTCATTCCGCGCTCGTTTATTCAAGCCCCAATGCTGAACTTCAAACTGTGGCTGGAATACGGCCTCCTGGTTATTGATAAATGTTATCCGCTCCGCAAGGGGTTTCCAGCTTTTATCAAAAACGGTGAACGTGAGTATCCCCGAAGGCAGGTTTTCGGTTGGTACCGAGCCTTTCACCTCTGATCCACCCGTGGGTTTTGCAACACGGAATACTTCATGCTGGAACATGGTGCCAATGATATGGATCGTATCATTGCTGGCAGCGATATCTTTCGTATAATAGACCTGGAAACGTCTCAAAGAACCTGCAGATACAACCTGCAGACTTACGCCCGAAGCTTTTGCCACCGGAAGTTTTGTGGTATGTCCCACTTCTTTTTCGTCTTTCCAGTTGGCTGTATACGTTGCGCCTTCTGCTGGTATCATGATCACGTAACCCATGCCGTTGTGGATAGTCCGGAGGCTGTCCACTACTTTCCCTTGCGGATCGGTGATCGTTCCTTTTATTTTCACGGGTTTACCCCATTGATCATTTGCTTTGAACGCGATCTTATTCGGTACACCTGCCACCGGATCACCGCCTTCGGCAAAAAACTGGATACCAGGGACCGGTGCCTGTTTTGTTCCCGCATTCGCCGGTTCATTGCCAAGAATGCGGATCTGCTTTGTATATAAAAAAGCAGTATCAAAATTGAGCATCCAGCGGGTATAGGCCCTTACGAAGATGGTCTGGCCTTTATAATCAACAGGAATATCATACTGCCCGTTCGTAACGCCATCGATCATCGGGCTGGAAGTATGCTGCAGGATATTTCCTTTCTCATCCAGGAAATCGGTATAGAAGGTTTTTGTTTCAATGGCCGGCAGCACTTCGTTCATCACATAGGCCTTGAACCAGATCGTTTCTCCGGCAGTATAGGCTTGTTTATCATAGTGCAGGTAAGCGCGTTCTGGACTGAAGCGATCAGCAAAGCTGGCGATGGCAGCATCCACCTGTTGCTGGCTTTTTTGTGCCATCACCGGCGAAAATGCAAAGCCGGCCAGTGTCAGCAGGCCCGCCATCATCTGCGGCAAATAAGAGGACTTTTTCATATATATCAATGAAGCCCTAAATTACGCAGGATCAGGTAGGAAAAGAAACTGTTAACAGATTTGCAACAAAAATCGATGTTCGATGGTGGATGGCCGATGGTGGCGGGTCGATGGCCGTTGGCAGAATGGCCGATGGCAGAAACTATGTCAAGATTTTACTAATAAATATTTCAACCCTCTGCTTTGAAATCGCCTGAACGGATCAAGCCACCGTTTGGAATCGGCCATCAGCCTTTCTGCCAACGGCCATCGATCATCCAACATCGAAAAAGGAGTCCGACCAGGAGAACCACTCCTCTCCCGGTCATATCCTTGCTACCGCCGATAAATCACGGCTCGTCAATTATCCGGATGCGCACAGAGTTCTCGATCCTGCCTTTGCCGTTCTTATCCCAGAATATCACTTTCACGATATATAATTCGTCCCATTCCATCGGGGCACCGGTATCTACTTTGCATTGGAGATATTGAACGCTATCCTTGCTGAAATCTTCATGTTTTGCAAAAAGATCGGGTTCAGACAAGATGGTCTTGCCGGTCGTATCCGTGATCATGAGTGAACAGCCAACAGACACTTTCTGGCCTTTCACCGTCAGACCTTTGATCCCATCATTGATGATGGTGAACTTTTCACCCAACGGAATATCTGTATGATTCAACACTTCACCATTCATTACCATCCGTGAATCTGCGGTTGACATACCGTCGTAGCGCACACTCAGCCCTGTGCTACCGTCAACCGTGAAGCCTTTCAGTGGCGGTTGCGCCTGGCATGCATACAGGCTCACGGATAATATCAGCAGGATCATCCATCTTAATTCACCCGAACGGCGGATCAGTGCCGGCCTCAATGCCGAAGCAGCGAGCAGTAACAGATACCAGGTGATCCTGAAAACCGCCATGATCAGCCAGGCAATAAGAATTGTTTTGCATAATGTAAGACTGTCTTCCGCCGGAGAAAACGGCACTTCAAAAAATAAAAGACGAACCCATGCGAATACGACTATCGCCATAAAAAGACCCAGTAAAAATGTTTCTTTCAAAAACTTTTTTATGCGGGCTGAAAGAAGAATTTCGATCATAAAATGAGATTGATAAGGTTTAATGAGGGCGCAAAGTTGCAGCGGTGATCGTTCATGAAAAAAGGAAAGGGAATAAAGCGTGGCATTCTTCCAATAAGACGTACAGGCATGGATTTAGACAGGTTACGGATGCAGACCAGGTGATCATCTGTGCTTATGCCACTTGTACTGATTGCCGATCAGTAAAGGATGCCCGCCTTCCAGCCCATCTTCCGTTTGTTTCATTACGACGTTATTGAAATACACGTCCGCGATCCATGGTTCAAAGCGGAATTCAAAATAGGTGAGCGCGTTATCTGCAATAGGAATAGTTGAAAAACGTTCAGGACACAATTGGAAAAGCAGCTCGATCTTCTTCACAGGTTGTTGCGGCATACTGAAATAACCATTCGCATCAGTTTCACCTTCAATGATACCATTGGCTGTATGTACGCGGAATTGCGTATACCGCAGCAGCATCTGATTCGGATCCGTCACCCGCATGATAGTCAGTTTCCCTGTGTCCTTACGGCTTTGGACCAGCGCATAATCTGCATCGTGCCGGTCAGTGGTATTTAAAATGATCACATTGCTTTTTTCATTCCATTCCCACTTGCCGCTACCTCCGCGGTCCACAGCTCCATAAGAGAAGAAGAATTCGAACGTACCGTCAGGTTTCAATAACAGTCCGGACGCAGTTTCCATTACACCACGCAGCTCATATTCTCCTGCGATCGTTGATTTAGTTTGTGCTTCAGCTTGCATAAAAAAGGAATTAAGGTTTAAAAAAATAATAAAGCAAAATATCTTCTTCATAAAAAAAGGTTTACCAATACCTGTTCAAAAAGAAGCGCAAAGCTAGCGCGGGCGCAAGGCCTGAAGAAGGGAAGATGAGTGAAGCGCAGGAAAAAGCATGTGAGGTGGTTTGGATGGTCGATGATCGATGGTCGATGGTCGATGCACGATGATCGATGGTCGATGGCGGTTGGTAGACAGCTTGCTTATGCGAAGAAATCGAACTTAATGGTCCAGAGACGAGTAGTTCCAGCTCAAATGAAATGATAAATTTCAAGTGTTACCGTTATTAGCAAACTCTTCGAATCAGATCGGCCATCTGCCATCGACCATCGTGCATCGACCATCGATCATCGATCATCGACCATCGACCATCGATCCTCCCTCCCCGCAGCGTACTCAACGGTAACCACATTTCATCAACCATTTACCACACCTCACCGGTTTGTCTTTTTGTGTGTGGCGGTTCTGCTGCATCTTTGTCCTGTCAATCAATAATGACCATTAGCCTTAAACCTTAAACTATGAACCGCAGGTGGTTTCATTGCCGCAGCACGAAAAGTGCAACCGGCAATAAAACACTTCAAACGGGTTCTTTTACAACAATATTGATGACACGATCAGCATCGCTGGCTGCGATAGCCGTAACATGATATTTTTCATAACAGGACGGTGATTTATATATAAAAGCCTGCACCTTCCGGATGCAGGCTTTTTATTACGGTTCAATCAGTTTTTGCTACGCTTTACATAAACAATATTGAAGGGTCCCCCGCGATTGTACGAACTTTGTTTTGTGTAAAGAAGATATATGGGATTAACGCTGGAACAAATACAACTGATTAAAAGTAGCTGGAGCCCCTTCAGGCGAATAGACCCGAAACTTGTAGGAGACGTATTCTACAGCAGGCTTTTTCTCGAACATCCGTACCTCAGAAAGCTTTTTCCAAAAAACATGGAAGAGCAATATCAGAAGCTGCTGGCCATGATGAACCTGATCGTTGGCCGTTTGAATCAGCTTGATAAACTGACCGAAGACATCAAGGCTCTCGCCCGCCGCCACGTCAGGTATGGCGTAAAGGCAGAACATTACACCGCGGTGGGAAATGCGCTGCTCTGGACATTGGAGCAGGGCATGGGTAAAGACTGGAGGCCGGAAGTAAGAGACGCATGGACCGCCTGCTACACCATTCTGTCAGACACAATGATCAATGCTTCGTATCCCAAAAACGCATAACAGATAACGCTTACTATAACGTACCCCCAACGTACCCGCGTACCCTCACGTCGATGCGCGATGATGGATGGTCGATGGCCGAACGCCGCTCTCTGAAGCGAAGCCCACCAGTAAAATCAACCATCCATCATCAGCCGTCGACAACCTGCCTGCATTAAAACTCCGGCAGGCAATCAGCAATTCATCTCCCCAACCGGCCATCCAGCATCGATCATCCAACATCGAAGAACTTTGAACGGTTCAGTTGATTTTTACCCCACTTCGCAGGCTAAATTTTGAAGATCGTCATGAGTGATTTACTTTTCAGGGGTATGAGGCCTCTCTACCTTTCAGTGCTATTGATCATGATCGTTCTCTGCGCCAGCGCGCAAACGACATCCTACAATTTCAGACGGGTTAGCTCCAAAGACGGACTTGCAGACGGCGTAGTTGCTCCCATCGGCAGAGATAAATACGGCTACCTTTGGTTCGGTTCGCTCAGCGGATTGAACCGCTATGACGGTTATCGTGTCACCAACTTCTTCCATAATAATAAAGACAGCTTCTCCGTTCCAACTCAATTCGTTCAGACCATCTACGGAGATAAATATGGAGATATCTATTTCGGTTATCGGTCCGGACTTTATCGGTTCGACTATTCAACCAGCCATTTTGAACTGGTAAAGGGTTCAGAGGGTGTAACGATCAATGAGATAAGACCGGCGGACGACAGCCTCATGCTTCTCACAGAAAACGGAGTGGCATTTTATAATTCAGTTGCAAAACGGTTTTCATTTGCCATCTCAGCAAATAACGATCCGATGGTGAAAGTGCCGATGTATGAAGGATACGTTTACAAGAAAGACGCATACATCGCAACAATGAAAGGAATTCTTGTCTATAATACCGAAACAAAGGCCAGCCGGATGCTTTACATGAAGCCAGGCGAAGAGCTGCCGGTTTTTAAAGTGGTGATCGACAGCACAGGCGTTGTATGGGCCTGCAGAAATGATAAAGGAGCCCTTCTATACAAGGGTAAAAACAACAATACTTCTTTTGAAGAGATCCGTTCACATTACTACAATAAGAGCAATGGCCTGATCGACCGGATCATCGATATGCAGATCGATCGCAGCAACCGCCTTTGGCTGGGTACGATCTGGAATGGTTTGGTGAATGTGAACACCACAGACAATTCGTACACCTCACTGGTAAACGATTCCCGCATCGCGAACAGTTTACCTGAAAACCACGTGACCCGCATCTTCACAGATGAGCAGGGCTTTCTATGGCTAGGAACGGAGGGATCAGGAGCCGCTTATTTTCAACCGGATTACAACCTTTTCAATATTGTTTTCCCGGAACCTTTAAAATATGTGCGGCCGCATATCTGGTGCCGCGCAATCACTGAAGATCCCGACGGCAATTTGTGGATGGGAACCGGGTCTGGTCTCGTGAAGCAAAGCCCTGATGGCAGGCAGTCGGTATTATTTCAGCGGAATGAACATGCTGCTGAGAAAACACTGCATGATAATTCCATCCGCTCCCTGCTGTGTGATGATGATGGAAATATCTGGATCGGCACTTCGATGGGCGTGAACATTTATGAAAAAGCAACAAAAAAGATCCGTTTTTTCACTTCCAACGATTCTTTACCCGGCTACTTCTACTGGCAGATCATACAAGACAGGCAAAAAGTGATCTGGTTTGCCTCCGCCGGTGGATTATATTACAAAACACCTGGCGAATACAAGTTCAACAGTCTCCATCAGCATCCGGTCCTAAAAAAATATGCGCGTTATGGCGCCCGTTCCATACTGGAAGACAAACGTGGAAATTTATGGGTCGGGTTGAACGGCCGCGGACTGCTGATGTATGATAACAAAAAACAGACAGCACGCTACTGGGAAAAACCCGGTGCAGAAGATAACCCACTGGGAAACATCGTTACATCCATTGCTGAAGACGATAAGGGCGTGATCTGGTTCAGTACATATTTTGGCGTTGCCTCGTACGACTATTCAACAGACAAATTTACTTCCTACTCCGACGTTAGCGTGATGGGTTCATTGCAGATCTCCGGTCTGAAAGTAGATAAGGAAGACAGGCTCTGGCTGGCCACCGCACGCGGATTGCTGATGCTGGATAAAGACAGGAAAGTTTTCAAGCGCTTTGATGTGGAAGATGGATTACCTGATATCCAGTTCAATGATCAGACCTCTTACACCATGAAGAATGGCTGGTTTGTCTATCCAACTTACGATGGCTTTGTGTCATTTGATCCGCTGAAGTATAGCGAAAAAAATATCTCAAGCAATATCATTATCTCCTCTTTCAGTATTCCTGATAATCCGGCTCCGCGATTGCTGTATGCTACCGATAAAAGTAAGATTGAACTAGCCTCATCACAGGATTTTTTCACGATAGAACTGACGGCGTTCAATTATTCCAACCCACGCGAGACATGGTATGCATACAAGCTCGAAGGATTTGATAAAAACTGGAGATACACGCGCAACCGCCAGGCAAACTATACGAATGTCCCGGGCGGCACATACACATTCCGTTACAAAGCTTCCTCTGATCCCAAAAACTGGAGTTCGGACGAAAAAACGCTTGTGATAAAGATCAATACTGTTTTTTATAAAACCTGGTTCTTCCGTGCATCGGTGATCCTGCTTTTAATGGGATTGATTTTTTTTGTTTACAGGTACAGGATCAGCCAACGGGAAAAATTGTTGAGGCTTGAAAACAAATCCCAGCTGCTGGAGAAAGAGAAAGCACAGGTTATGTATGAAAATCTGAAGCAGCAGCTAAACCCGCACTTTCTTTTTAACTCACTTACTTCACTCAGTAGCCTGATCCGTGTGAACCCAGGTATGGCAGGAGAGTTTTTGGAAAGCCTGAGCAAAACCTACCGTTATATACTGAAGAGCCGCGATAGTGAAGTGGTACCATTGGTAAATGAGGTCAGGTTTGCAGAGACCTATGTCCGTCTTCAGCAAACAAGATTTGAGAAAGGATTGCAGGTGAACTTCAATATTTCCGAAGACCTATATCACAGGAAGATCGCTCCGGTGACCTTGCAGAATATGATCGAGAACGCGATCAAACACAATATCATCGACGAAGAAAGTCCATTGGTGATCGATATATATACACAGGATGATTATGTCATCGTACGCAATAATCTGCAAAAAAAGAATTTTGTGGAAACAAGTAACCGGCAGGGTTTGAGCAACCTTCTATCGCTTTATCATTACCTGTCTGATAAAAAAGTATCGATTATAGAAGACAAAGATCTCTTCATGGTAAAAATACCTTTATTATGATCAAAGCTGTTATAATAGAAGACGAAAGCCTTATTGCACGCGAGCTGCAGAATAAGATCTCATCGGTATCGCAGGATGTACAGATCATGGAAGTACTGCCAAGTTTGAAAACGGCGAAGAGGTGGTTTATGCAGAATGCAGAACCGGATCTGTTGTTTATGGATATACAATTAAGTGATGGCGTGAGTTTCGAATTATTTGATCATTTTCAGTTAAGCTGCCCGGTGATCTTTACCACGGCCTATGATGAATACGCGATCCGTGCCTTCAAAGTAAACGGTGCCGATTATCTTCTGAAACCAGTGGACCTGGATGAATTAAGAACAGCCATCGATAAATGCAGAAAGCTGATCGAGAACAAATCTTCATCACCTGTGCACATCAAGGAGTTGATGCAAGTATTGCAGCAACCTCAATCCGGATCGACATTATATAAGGAAAAATTCATTGTAAGTATCCGCAATAACTGGATCCCCGTTTACACAAAAGATATTGCCTGTTTTACCCGCGACAATCTCAATTATCTTTACACGTTCGCCGGCGATAAATATATCATCGATTACGCCACTCTCGAAGAAGTGGAAGAACTCCTCGATCCCCGCATCTTCTATCGTGCCAACCGGCAAAGCATCGTTCATGCAGATGCCATCCAGAGCGTAAAGCCCCACGAAAATCAAAAACTGACGATCACACTAAAAGCGCCGTTGAAAATGGAAATGGATATCAGCAGGGAAAAGGCGCCGGCGTTTAAGAAGTGGTTTGACCGGTAAGGATATTCGATGTCCGATGTTTGATGTTCGGGTGCTAAATACTTTTCCATTACTCAAACTGATCATCGAACATCGATCATCGATCATCGAACTTTCTACAAAAGGAAAATCCCTTTGGGAAGACTCCGGCAATAGGCGTAAGCGTACACACTAAGCTGCAATAATTTTGTTAGGACATTGCTTTTCGGAATCTTTCCCAAAGGGACTGCTGGATGAATCCAGTATCCCGAGGTTAATTCGGACTAAAAGAGGTGATTATCATTGGAACTTTATCAAATTCGTTTGTTTTGTCAAGAAAGTGTGTAACACCAAGCCGCAGGCACTGTTGTTTGTAATAGCTGGCTGAAGAATTGGTGATCATGATCACGTTGCAGTTCCATCCCAGTTCCTGGATCTTCTGGAGGAGATGGATACCGCTTTTACCAGGCAGGCTGATGTCCAGTAAAACCACATCGTGGATTTTATTGTCCAGCATTCTGAATGCTTCGTTATAGTCAGTAGCAGTTTGAATGCTGCTGATATTGTCCACATCAATGAGCATATCGATCATGCGGTGAACAAACTCTTCGTTGTCATCAACGATAAGAACGGAGAGCATCTGGTTGGTTTTTCTGTAACGCATCATGAGAACAAAGGAATGAAGAAACGGAGCCGGAAAAAATAGAGCAGTTTATCATTACAGTGTACAGATGGAAAAACCCATTTTGTAGTGCTGTTACTACATCATTTTTCACGCATCATGAGTGTAAGATGATGAACGTATTCTGTATATTATGTTTTCAATATGCGACGAATGGACGGGATAAGCTGGGTAGAGAAAGCGTCTTTGCTGATGAAGTCATCGGCGCCGGCTTCCATTACGCGCGACTTATATTGTTCGGCCGGATAAGTACTGACAATGATAACCGGGAGTTCTTTCTTTTCTTTTTTGATCTTTTTTAATGCTTCAAGGCCATTTCCTCCGGGCATGACCATATCTGAGATCACAAGATCCCATGACGCTGCAGTTACCTTACCGAACAGCTCAACCCCATTGCCAGCCTCTTCAACGTGCAGGTCATCAAATTCTTCCTCAAGCAGCTGTACAATACCCTTGCGGATATGAACATGGTCATCTGCAATAATAATACGTAGCATAATTAATCGGCGTCGTAACGATTACACCCGGCTGACGCCTCGTGCAAAATATCAGTTTTCGGCGGAAGTACTTGTAGGACAGCGTTTCTATTCGTGTAGATTTTATACTACAAAGAGGTGGCAGATGACTGATGGCCGATGGCGGAGCCACAAGCGGCAGACAAAGCAAAATTGGAACACTAATTATCTCTTTTGTGGTCTGAAGCATCTATTGAACTCGGCCAACGGCCATCTGCCGTCAGCCATCCTCTCTCAAATGATCTTCTTCTCAATCGCATACCTCGTCAGCGCCGCATTCGACCGCAGATTCATTTTTTCAATGATGCGTGCGCGATAAGTGCTGACAGTGGTGCTACTGAGCGAGAGCTGGCTGGCGATCTCGGAAACAGATTTGCCGGCAGCGAGGAGTTTGAATACGTCGAACTCGCGGTCGGAGAGCAGTTCGTGGGGTTGCTGCGCGGAATCGTCGCGATAGGCGTTGGCAAGACGCTCGGCGACCGTTGGGGTGATGAATTTCTTGCCAAGCATTACCGTCTGTACGGCTTTTATGATCTCATCATGAATGCTATCCTTACCCAGATAGCCGGCTGCGCCGGCTTTTAATACACGGAGCGCATATTGATCTTCGGGATACATACTCATGATCAGTACCGGGATATTCGGAGCGACCTGTTTCAATTGACTCAATGCATCGAGTCCGCTTCTCCCCGGCATATTCATATCACAAATAACAATGTCCCAACCATCGTTCATTACCTGGGCAACAAGGGTTTCAGCATCGGCTACTTCACCAATGTTTGCTGACGGGTACTCTTCCAATAGGATTTGTTTCAGCCCTTTCCGTACAACCGCATGATCGTCTGCAATTAGAATGTTCAACATGTTCATCTGTTTTCTTTAGCAAGAACAGGAGAGGGAATTGTCACCTGAACTGTTGTGCCCTTTCCCGGAGTGCCTGTTATTTTATATTCTCCCCCAATCATCAGGGCTCTTTCCTTCATTCCTAATAACCCGAGCGTCTTCTTTTTCGTATTTTCTGCATCAAAACCTTTACCATTATCTTCAATGGTTAAAATTAAGTTATTCTCCTCTTGAATCAGCGTTACCATTACCCGTTGAGCCTCAGAATGTCTGGCAACATTTGTCAGCGATTCCTGTAATATCCGGAACAGGCCAATTTTCACGGGTTCCGGTAATACCGGCTCCGGGGACGGCAATTCGTGCTCCACCTCAATTCCCGAACGCTTCTGAAATTCCTCTATATGCCACTCAAGCGCAGCCACCAGGCCGAGATCATCAAGCAGGCTTGGCCGCAGCTCCGAAGAAATATGACGGACCTTTTTTACCGTTATATCGATCAATGACAGCAGTTCTTTCAATTTTTCCTGCACCGGTTCTGTTGTCGGCTGCAACTTACGGTTGAGCCATGACACATCCATTTTCAACACCGTCAGTAACTGGCCAAGTTCGTCGTGTATCTCCCGTGCAATATGAAGCCGTTCTTCTTCCCGCACTGTTTGAAGATGTTCTGTCAGCTTTCTCGTTTCCTCATACGATTCCTTCAGTCTTTCTTCCGCAAGATACTGCTCGGTGATTTCATTTGCTAATACAAGGCGGGTTGCTTTTCCTTCATAATAGATATCATACGTTACAATATCTACATAAATGATCGTCCTGTCTCTTTTCTGGTGACGCCACACGCCCGCGTGGTGAAGACCGCGGAAATTCCGGTTAACGGTCGCTCTCAATTTCTCTACATCATCACCCGGTCTTAATTCAAAAATATCCAACGCCAGGAATTCCTCCCGGTTATAACCATATTGCTCCAGCGCTGCCGTATTCACTTCAGTGATATCATACTCCGGTAAGCTAAGCATCCACATCGGTAATGGATTGCTTTCAAATAACAATTTATACTTCTGTTCCGAATTACGGATCTTCTCCTCGGCTTTTTTCAATTCAGTGATATCTGTTCCCGTACCAAGTAAACATGGCCCACCCTGGTATTCCACTCTTGCAGCTTTGAAGTAATAAGGGATCTTTCTTCCATCTTTTGTAATAAAATGCGCTTCCGCGTCATTCAATCCCTGTTCAAATACGCCCATGATCCTTTCGGTGATATATGCCTTGTCTTCTTCTGCAAAAAAATCAGCAGGATGCATGTTAAGGATCTCTTCGCCTGTATATCCTGTCACCACTTCAAACTGTTTATTCCACCGGATGAATTTTCCATGTTGATCATAAAAATAAAACACTCCGGGAAGACTGTCGATCAGTTTATCTGCCAAAGCTCTTGCCTCCGTAATATCCTGCGCTGCTTTTTTTCTTTCTGTAATATCACGTATAAAAACAGAAAGGCCTTTAGGTGATGGATAAATGTGATTTTCCTGGTAAAGATCAAGTGGCTGATAATAATCCGTATTGGTCACATAGACTTGTTTGCTCATCGCTTCATGAAACGCATTGAACGTATCAGAGCCTATTGCGGCAGGAAATATTTCCCAGATATTTTTGCCGATCAGCGTTGATGGATCCATGTGCACCAGTTCTCCGGCTTTACTATTCATGTACGTGTAACGGAAATTTTCATCCAGTGCGATAAATCCATCTGTGATCCGTTCAAATATGTCTGTGATCTCAGCCGTTTTTTCATCTACCTGGCGGGCCAGTTCTTCATTAAATGATTTGAGACGGTTCTCTAATGTCTTTCTTTCTGTAATGTCACGTATAAAACCGATGAACTGGCGTTGATCATTCTGCATTAAAGGCGATATACGAAGAGAAACATCCAGTTGTGTAAGGTTCTTGCGTATTGCCCATAAGTCAATGGTCTTATTCAATATGCTGCTTTCGCCGGTAAGAATAAAACTTTTCAATCCTTTCCGGTGCGCTTCGCGGAATTCCTGTGGGAAGATCAGGTCTGCAAGATCTTTTCCGGTCGCTTCGTTTGCGGTCCAGCCAAAGAGTTGCTCAGCCTGCGGATTCCATGTTACGATCTTGCTGCTTTCATCGAATACAACAACAGCATCCGGGGCATTATCCAGTATCGCTCTTGTTTGCGCCTCATTGCCCCTCAGCAGCTGCTCTGCCTCCTGTTCCCGCAGATCGCGACGGTTCAATGAATAAGTGTTGTACCAGGCAATACTTACGAAAATCAGCATAGTAATGGATGCATAAAGAACAACGCCGAACTCGTGACTATATATTCCCGCCCAATAACCCCAAAGGCGCAGCAGACCCAACACGGCCGGTGCAATAATGGCAACAGGTATCAGCAAACGCGCCGCCACGCTTCCGCTTAATGTAGAGGTGAACTCTTTCATTACCCCCGCATCCGGAGTGGAAAAGAATATCGCTATTGCAAAAAGGAAAAAGCAAATGGCGGTATTCAATGCCATGGCCACATAATTGAATACGCCATAAAATTCTTCCACGTGGTACAGATACCCAAGCAATGAAAGAAGACCCAGCAAACCGATCACTATTGCGGGATAATGTGCCGGCATCCTTCCTTTACCGTTTTCATATCTTGGCAGCAATAATGAAATGCCGGTAAGCAAAAAACAGAACGCAGTATTCGGAGCCATGCGGTTTGGCTGACCTGTTAGTTCCAGCTTGTCACGAAAAAATGTTGAGTCAAGTTTGAACGATGGATCGATAACAAAATTGATCAGTATATGAAGCGCTATCAGTACGATCAATCCGGCACAGATATAAGCAGCAGCCGCAGTCAATGCACTGCGTTTCGTGCGGGTTCTGAAAAGAAATGAGACTGACGCGAGAATAAAGCATAAAGCAGAAACAGGGTTCATCGCAACCATGTTCTGCGAAATACTTTTCATTACATCAATATCAAACTCCCAACCGATCAGTACGAGGGTCGCAATGAAAAGAATAATATAAATAAGATATCCCGCCCAGCGGCGAAGTCTTTGCTGCAATAAGATATCCGGTGGTAATAGCATAAATCGTCGTTTAAGCCGCAAACAATATTCTTATGTTTTGCAGACAGGGCATAACCTTCCTACCTTGGTCGCACAACCGTTACGCTAACATGGATAGATAAAACCATTTTTTGGTGGGACAACCATGCGCTGTATCGGCTGCATCAGATGCAGTTCAACACGTACGCTGTACGGATTTAAGTGCTAACCGCCTTTTATTCTTGCAGTTACCTGTAGGTTCCGAATTTAAAATAAACGAAAAACATGGTTGCGAGAAACTTTTACCACATAAAAATTGTAGAGTGATCACAATTTAAGAAAATACACTTACTGAGAAGTGCCCTGATTAAAGCATCCGGCGGGTGTCCTGGGGAAGTTCCAGAGGTTATGAAACCTCTATTGTTTACAGAACTTCTGGAACCTTTGGAACTCCTGGAACCTTTGGAACTCCTGGAACCTTTGGAACCTTTCTAGTCGACCCCCGGCAAAGACACCGTCAGCCTGCATCCCTTTCCCGGCGCAGCCACCACCTCCACATTTCCGTTGTAAAATTCAGTGCGCTCGCGGATGTTGGAGAATCCGATACCCTGGTAGGTTTGCCTTGGATCAAACCCATTGCCATTATCTTCAATCGAAAGCTCAAGAATGCCTTCGCTATTGAAGATGGAGATCTGCGTAAGGCTGGCCTGACTGTGTTTGAGAATATTTTTCAATTGTTCCTGCACAATGCGGAACAAGGTGATCTTTTTTCCTGAAGAAAGTTGTTCTATATTACCATTATGACGGAATTGGATATTCATCGCACCGGCAAGCTGGATATCTTTTATCAGTGTTTGAATATTGCCGATCAGGCTTTCTTCCTTCAGTTGCGGAGCAACAAGTTCTTTTGATAATTTCCTGATCTCTTCTATTGCAAGCGAAATATAATCATACCCTTTTTCTTTGAACTCCCGCTGATCATCCTTACAAACCTCGATCTTGTCAATGAACAACTTTGCGGTAAGCAGGATCTGGTTCACGTTATCATGCAGCTCATGACCGATTCTCGTTTTTTCTTTTTCCTGTGCCCGGATCACCGTTTCAGCAATCTCTTTCTGACGCTGCAGGCGTTCATCCGCTAATTCATTCTGCAATTGTTTCAATGGTGAAACATCCTGAAGCGAACCGATCATCTTTACAGGCAATCCGTTTTCATACACCACAAAGCCCCGGTCCTTAACGTCCTTATAAGAACCATCTGCGCATCTGAAGCGGTATTCATCTTCCCACGACTTACGGTAATTGTCCGTTGCTTCTCTTACTTTATCTGAAACACGGTCGCGGTCCTCAGGATGAATGCGACGAAGCCACCAGGAAAGTCCTTTCGAATTATCCCACTGATAACCGATCATCTGCATGAGTGTTTCATTGCGGAAGATCTGCCCTGACTGCATATCCCATTCCCAGATCGCATCTGAGGTTGCACTGGTAAGGTATACGATTCGTTCCTTTGCCTGGCGCAATTCTTTCTCCAGCGATGTTGAATCGGGTACGTTAACAGCCTGGCCGGCGAGTAAACGCTTTCCTGAATGAGGGCATGAAAGCGGGAAGATGTTGATCTGAAAATTGAATTGATCTCCATTTGCCCATTGAACCTGTTTAATAGTATCAACGGGCTGATTGGTGTTTAAAACAGTAATATGCTTGTCATAAACTGCGCGGAGAAATGTAGAAGGAATGAAAGTGGAGACTTTTTTACCAACGCAATTATCTGCAGACAGATTGAAGTGCCTGTAAAAGGAATCGCTGGCGGAGATCAGTTTTGTGTCTTCATCTATAACCCAGGCCAGGCTCAAAGTGTGCTGCATACGATATTGGAAGGTGGTTGTAATACATTTCAGGGCAAACGGACAGGCCGTTTGCATATTCGAATTTTCTACACCAACATGGTTTGTGAATGCCCGCTCTACGCGTTGCATCCTTTGGTGGCGCCGGCCGGAATGTTCATTGCACAACGTGCTCCATTAACCGGTATAGGATGCTTTTAGTCAGGCGATAGGGACAAGTGCCCTCCCGTTACAGCGAATAAGGTTTAAGCATTAAAGAAAGATAAAAAAAGTGCTTTAAGCAAGCATTCTATTGACTTTCCTCAAAAAAATACCTGCTATTTTGCGTTTTTAAGAAGATACACTTATTCCGCATCAAAGAATAAGATAGAGAGACCACGGACGACGGACCGCAGACCGCGGTACCCTTACGAGAAACTGCATTAGTATACACAGAGACTTAAAAATAATAGATGAATGATACCGCGGTCTGCGGTCCGTCGTCCGTGGCCTTTCTTCATCCCCTTTTTCTCCGGCTTCATCAATCTCCAGCAAACACATCTTGCAAAATCTCTCTATATTTGTGCTTCCTCAAGCACACGAATATGAACATCTGCTAAGGTTCGCCCCCATTGTAAATCAGAACCTGCCCTTATTGCTTTCGAATGATTGATCCCGCTTTTGCTGCGGGAGAATATTCATCTGTTTAAAATTTTCAAATGTCTCAAACAACAAATCCTTCAAGGGCTTCGAATGCCTTTGCTTTTATAATACGCGCCATCCGCGGTGAAGAGATGGATTACACTACAGGCAGCCTTCGCAAAGCCGTGTTCATGCTCGCCATTCCAATGATGATCGAAATGATCATGGAATCTGTATTTGCCCTGGTTGATCTGTACTTCGTAGGTCATCTTGAAGACAGCAGCCACGCTATTCAAACAGTTGGCCTCACGGAATCAGTGCTCACTATTATCTATTCACTCGCAATGGGAATGAGCATGGCTGCAACGGCTACCGTTGCGCGTCGCGTAGGTGAGAAAAATCCTGATGCAGCTGGTCATGCAGCTATGCAATCGCTGATAATCGCTTTGAGTATATCTGCTTTGATCAGCCTGTTTGGATTCATCTTCGCAACGGATATTCTCCGGTTGATGGGAGCGTCTGCGGAAACTGCTGAGAAGGGAACAACCTTTGTCCGCATCATGATGGGCGGCAGCCTGGTGATCGTATTGCTGTTCCTTATTAATGGTATTTTCCGCGGAGCAGGTAATGCTGCCATTGCGATGAAAAGCCTGATGGTGGCAAATATCTGCAACATCATTCTTTGTCCGTTATTGATCCGCGGCCTTGGTCCGATACCAGCACTTGGCCTGAATGGTGCGGCTATCGCCACCACGATCGGCCGGGGCATCGGTGTATCTTACCAGCTTTTTCATTTATTTAAAAAGGGGAATGCGCTGCAGATCGCGGCGCGTCACTGGAAGATAGATTGGCCCGTGATCCGTTCGCTGATAAAGATCGCGACACCTGCGGTATTCCAGTTCCTGATCGCATCATGCAGCTGGATCTTTCTGGCTAACCTGGTAGCAACAACCGGTGGAGAAAACGCTTCGGCCGGCTATCAGACCGCCTTACGTTTGATGATGTTCTTCATCCTGCCCGCCTGGGGTATGAGTAATGCGGCTGCCACATTGGTCGGGCAGAACCTGGGGGCAAAGCAACTGGACCGCGCCGAAGCATCTGTACTAAAGACCATGAAGTATAATGTGATCTTCATGGCTTTTGTAACAGTGCTGTTCTTCGCGCTGGGAGAATGGTTCGTTTCATTCTTCACACCTGATCCCGCCGTGAAAGAAGAAGCGGTACTGGCTGTGCGTATCATCTCCTCAGGTTATATCTTTTATGGCATAGGCATGGTATTGATCAATTCTTTTAACGGAGCCGGTGATACATGGACGCCGACCTGGGTGAATGTTTTCGGTTTCTGGCTATTTCAGATCCCCTTTGCTTTCTTAATGGCGAAACATTTTGGATTGGGGCCTACAGGTGTGTTTATCGCAGTGCCCGTAGCTGAAACACTTATGACCATTGTATCCTTTATATTATTCAGGAAAGGTAAATGGAAGCGGGTGTCAGTATAATATATATATTATACTGTGCAGACCATATTCAATCAAAAGTCTTTCTTTATATAAGGAAGACTTTTTCTTTTGACTATCTGTAAAAAATATAAATCCGGTCTGATACAGGCATCATAAATTTTTATAAAGTTGAATAGAGGGAAAATCAATCGTAGTATACGCGCAATCGCTGTTGTATTTTTTCTTTCTCTCATGCGTATATGTGCGTAATCAACAAAAAAACAAAACTTTCTTGCTTGATTACGGTCATTCTTCATACTATTTTAGCAAAGACCCCGTTTATACACTGAAATCCGTATCGAATTGAAACACACACTGACAAAAACCTTCTATTGTCTGTGTTTGGCAGCGCTCTCCTTATCATGGAAGCCGATCGCCAAAGCAGGCAAGAGCACTGAAAAACCAGCCACCGCTATCACAGGCACAGGCAATACCGTAAGTGCAAAAGTTCACACCCTTTATACGTCGATGGACCTTCATTCGCTTGGTCTTTCAGAGCAGGCTTTCAGCTACGCCTGTAAAGGATATGAGAAAATGCTTGAGAAAAAGCTGATCTCAAGAGAGGGTTATCTTACCATCTGTGATTTCAGTCAATCATCTTCAAAGAAGCGCCTTTATATCATTGACATGGTGAACGGCTCTGTGGTGCTGAACACATATGTAGCACACGGAAAAAATTCCGGTGGCGAGTTTGCGCGCAGCTTCTCCAATAAATCGGGTTCACTGCAAAGCAGCCTGGGTTTTTATGTAACAAGACAAACATACTTTGGCGAGCATGGCTTATCCCTTCGTGTGGATGGTGTAGAAAAAGGATTTAATGATAAGGCATACAGCCGCGCGATCGTTGTACATGGTGCCGCTTATATCGGCAGCCAGAAGAAAGGCCGCAGTTTCGGATGTCCTGCTGTTCCTCAACAGGAAAGCGCAGAGATCATCAATACGATCAAAGGCGGTCATTGCATTTTCATCTATCATCCCTCCAAAAAATACTTGAACACTTCGAAGATACTTAACGACTGATTGGACCCAAGACAACAAGGATGGACAAACAACAGCCCTAACCGTTCGTGGTTGGGCTTTTTTATTTCAAGAGGAGAAAGAGAGAAAAGGGGCTAATGAAAAAGGCCGCATTTATTTGAAACTATTTCGCCTCGATGCCAACATCGGTGAAGAAAGACTTTCCCGGTTACAAAACGCTAATTCGCGAAATCCGCGTATTGAATCAGCGTATCAGAACAATGCACTTACCATCTCTGAAACAGCAACACCTCCCATCCATCCCATCACACCAACAACTATCCATCCCATACATTGCATCCATACCGGATGTTTGTAATCGTTCATTATCCGCTTCTTCGTAGCAGCGATCAGCATGATCGATAAAGCGACCGGTAAGATCAGCCCGTTCAAACCTCCGGCGAGTAGCAATAACTCCTTAGGTTTTCCGACAGCAACAAATACTGCGGTGGTAAGCACAATGAATAACGAAATACACAGCCTTTCATGTTTTTGGAGCGATGGATGAAATGTTTTGAAGAAGGAAACAGAAGTATACGAAGCACCGATCACGGAAGAGATCGCCGCACTCCACAACACTATTCCAAAGATCCTGAGTCCGATCTCACCCGCCGCAAAAGCAAAAACAGTCGATGCAGGATTGTTTTTATCCAGTAACGCGCCCTGCGTCAACACGCCAACAGTTGCAAGAAATAAGACAAAACGCATGATGGTAGAGATCACGATCCCCTGGATCGCACTCCGGTTCACCTGCCGCAGATTCTCCCTTCCTTTTATACCCGCATCCAATAAACGATGTGCGCCGGAAAAAGTGAGATAACCTCCGACAGTTCCCCCCACGATCGTCACAATCGCCGCCAGGCTGATCTTTTCAGGAATGAATGTATGCTGTATAGATTCGATCAGCGGCGGATGTGCACTGAATGCAATAAATAAAGTCAGCAAGATCTTAAACGTGCCCACGATCTTTGTAAACCCATCCAGCATCTTGCCGATCTCTTTCATCCAGAAAAGCAGCAGGGCAAATGCGCCGCTGATGATCGCTCCCTTTTCAAAACTTAATCCTGTCAATACATTCACGCCAAGACCACAGCCCGCGATATTTCCGATGTTAAAAGCAAAGCCTCCAAGAACAACCAGTGCAGACAGAACATAGCCTAGACCTGGAAATAATTTATTTGAAACATCCTGTGCACGCAATTCACTAACGGCAAGCACACGCCATGTGTTCAGTTGCGCACCAATGTCTATCAACACCGAGATCAGGATCACAAAACCAAAGCTTGTCATCAGCTGCTGCGTGAACACGGTTGTTTGCGTAAGAAATCCCGGGCCGATGGATGAATTGGCCATCAGGAATGCAGCGCCAAGGCCGGCACCACCCCAAAGCTTAAATTTAGACGGCTTTGATGTCAATAGAATAATGTTTCAGCGTTTGATGTATTTGCTTCGCAAAACTTACGGCGTGTTTTCCATCGCCGTGTATACAGATCGTATCCACCAATACGCTGACCTGTTTACCGGAAAATGCAGTAACAGTTCCTGTATTGATCATTTGCAGCACCTGTTGAACAGCCTTTCCGGCATCTTCCAGCAGGGCACCGGGCAGGGTACGGGAGCGCAGGCTTCCATCTTCTTCATACCGGCGGTCCGCGAAAGCTTCACCAGCAGTCTTCAGGTTCAACATTTTTGCCTCATTGATCGAATGACTTCCACTTAAACCCATCAACACAAGCGAGGGATCGAACGCTGCAATTGCTTTTGCAATGATACGGGCAAGACCAGCATCACGTGCGGACATATTATATAATGCCCCATGCGGTTTCACATGATGTATTGATGTCTTATACTTATCTGTGATCTTCCTTAAGGATTGCAGTTGCGTTTGCACAAGCGAATACACTTCTTCGTCAGGCAACTTCATTTCCGTTCTGCCAAAATTTTCTTTGTCGGCAAACGAAACGTGTGCACCAATCTTCACGCCATGATCAATTGCCAGCCGCACCGTTTCATTCATCGTTTGCTCATTGCCTGCATGATATCCACAGGCAATATTTGCGGAACTGATGAACGGCATCAGTGCTGCATCATTACCGATGCCTTCTCCCATATCGCAATTTAGATCAATGTGGCGCATGAATGAACTGATCCAGTTTTAACTGGCAGGCATAGCCGACCTGCATGAGATGTTGTTGCTGTTCGATAAATAATTTCTCTGCTGTAGCGTGATCTGTTATATGAAAGCGGATCCGTTCACCGGGCGCAAGCTGAGCCAGTTTTGAGTGATGCGCGGAGATCACATGCCCGATTCGTGGATAGCCGCCCGTGGTCTGATGATCGGCCATCAATACAGTCAGTTGGCCGTTTGGCAATAACTGTAATGTTCCGAAGGTAACGGCAGTGGAGATCATCTCCTCGCGGACTTGCATCTGCAATGATTCTCCCTGCAATCGGTAGCCCATCCTGTCGGATTGTGGTGTAAGCTGAAAAGGTTGTTCCTGCAAAATTTTTTGCGAGTCATCCGTCAGTTTTGACCATTCTCTTCCGGTTAATATATAGATCTCTTCTACCGGTTGTTTTTCCCAATAATGAGATACACGCCAGGGCAATACAAGGAACTCGTCGCGTTTAAGATAGGCAGACCATTCGATCGAAGATGCAAGCCTGACTTCATCATCCGTAAATAATGCACGTCCCGCATGGCCACCAGCACCGGCTTTCAGATGTGTACTGTAACTATTCAGCCAGCGCTCAAGCTGAATGCCGCCCTGGATGGCGAGGTACGCGCGTGCGCCGCTGTTGAGCCGTTCAAATTGCAGGATGCTGTATTTATTTACCAGTATTGGTTGATGACAGGGCACGCGTTCGCCATTCAGCACCGCTGAAAAATCAGCGCCTGTCAATGAAATAAGCGATGGCCGTTCAAAAAACAATGCTGCTGCGGGAAAATGCATTTCGATCACAGGTTGTGACGGGTCATTTCCCACCAATGCATTGGCGAGCTGTGCGGAGAAGCGATCCATTGCTCCCGCAGGATTGATCCCGATATGCTGCCAGCCATGCCTTCCAAGGTCCTGGATAGTATCCAGCACGCCAGACTTAATGATCCTCAAATTCATCTTTACTGATTGAAACAAATTTTACACTGTCGCCTGGCTTCAAAAGCGTAAGCGGTTCCCTGTCCTTATCAAATAATTTCAACGGTGTGCGGCCAATGATATGCCAGCCTCCCGGAGAAGTCAGCGAGTAAATACCGGTCTGCCGGCCCGCAATACCGATACTTCCGGCATGCACCATTGCCGGTTGCATTTTCCTTGAGATCGCCAGTTTTTCATCGGTTTCCCCCAGATATGTAAAGCCGGGAAGAAATCCGAGCAGGTAAACACGATAAGGATTGGCAGAATGCAGATGAATGATCTCCTCAACGGAAATACCCTTTTCTTCCGCAAGTTTCAGCAGATCCGGCGCAAATGCCGGATCATAACATACCGGCACGATCACTTCCCGCAAAGGCGTGATCTCTTCATGATCCAGTTTTTTCATTCGCTGGTGAAGCATCTCGCCCATCCATTCAAAAACAGTCTGACCAGCCGGTCTGAGGCGGCTGCACTGCAACAGATCATAGTGAACACTCAGCGAACTATAAGCCGGCACGCACTCTGTCATGCCCGGAAGCGGAGTAGCCTCAAGCTCCTGGAAGAGCTTCATAACGGCATTATTCAGTTCAGGGCTGATACGATTCCCGAAATCCACGGTCATCGCGGAATCTCCCAGGGGAAAAATATGATATGGAATGGTGGAACTCATGAAATGCATTTTGAAGATACCAACTTAACTTTACTCCCGGATGGCCAGAGTGAACAGAAACGATAGTATCAATCTTTTATCCAAGCTTACGCTTCGCCGTGCCTGGAATGGGTTAAAAGTACTGAGCAGTTATTATCTCAGCAAATGGACAAAAAAACCCGTTCAATGGGGCATGCCTGTTTCCATTTCTTTTGAGCCGACCACCTCATGTAATCTTCGCTGCCCTGAATGCCCAAGCGGTCTTCGCGCCTTTACCCGGCCAACGGGCATGCTGCAACGGGATTTCTTCAGGGAGACGATCGATCAGCTGCATAAAGAGCTGCTTTACCTGGTATTTTATTTCCAAGGCGAACCTTACCTGAATCCAAATTTCCTGGATATGGTAAAATATGCGGCGGATAAAAAGATCTATACCGCTACTTCAACCAATGCACATTACCTCACAGAAGCCAATGCAAAGAAAACGATTGAAAGCGGATTGGACAGACTTATTATCTCCATAGACGGCACAACCCAGGAGACCTATCAACAGTACCGCGTAGGCGGCCAGCTGAAAAAAGTGATCGAAGGCGCACAGAATATCGTTAAATGGAAAAAAGAACTGAACAGTAAAAAGCCATTTGTTGTATTTCAGTTCCTCGTTGTGAGACATAATGAACACCAGATAGAAGATGTAAAAAAACTGGCGAAAGAGATCGGCGTGGATGATGTGTGGTTCAAAACCGCTCAGGTTTACGACTATGAAAACGATCCGAACAAACTCATCCCCACGATTGATAAATACAGCCGCTACCGTAAGACCGGAAAGGGCACTGAATTCAAAGGCAAGCTGGCAAACCAATGCTGGAGATTATGGCATGACCCCGTTATTACATGGGACGGGTTGGTGGCACCTTGTTGTTTTGACAAAGATGCACAACATCGCATGGGCGATCTTCGGAAAAAATCTTTCAGAGAGATCTGGAAAAATGGGGAATACACTAAATTCAGGACGCAGATCCTCAAAGGCCGGAAGAACATAGATATCTGTGCAAACTGCTCCGAAGGAACAAAGGTCTGGAGCGACTAGAAATGCATCTTTTTGAATGGCGCTGCCGGTAGCACAATCATACCTGAGTAAAATTAGAAGTTAAAATCATGCGTTAAAAAGTAATTAGTAATGATTTTGAATTACAATTATTAATTATTTTGAACGCCCTTCGCCATAAATCATAGTTATGGCGAAGAATCGATGTCCGCCAAAGCGTTAGCATGGAGGATCTATTCGATTATATCCCGCCCGCTGAAGACACTAACCAACTCAAAGAGTTCACATGCAAATGCCATCTTCTATTTCCACACGTCTGCAATACCAGCACAAATCCCTGATTGAGCTGATCGAAGGTCTTTCGGATGAGCAGATCCGGATGCAGGTCATTCCTGGTAAGTGGTCCATTTTTGAAAATATTGTACATCTCGAAACCTATCAGCATATATTCATTCATCGGGTGAGACAGATGCTGGAGGGGTTCAATCCCATTTTTGATCGCTATTCCGCGGAAGGCGATCCGCTCTTTCATGATCATTGCGGAAAATCATCGCGGGAAGTGATGCAGGATCTTCTCAGTACGCGTAAGGAGATCGCGTCAGGAATGCTTAGCTTCAATGAAAACGACCTTGCTAAGTTGGGAACACATCCTGTATATGGTGCGATGAATATGATCCAGTGGCTGAACTTCTTCCTTCTTCATGAAGCGCATCATCTGTTCACGATCTTTAAGCTGGCAGCTGAGATCAGGAAATCCCAGCAACAGCACATGACCTAGCGGCCGGAAAGGGTTGACCGCTGTCTGTTGCCCGTTGTCCGGCTATACAGATCAATCGGTAGTGATCCCGGTGAGATAGAAGAAGTATAAGATACGGTCGCTTATCAGCGTGTGTTATCTGCTAAACTTGTCCGTCGCATGAAGATCATGCGGATTCATCTCACCCAATTCGAAGCACCGGCAAGTTTCCGATCCAGGAGATCAATCCGCGTCATTCGTGCGCCCGATACGCAGGCTGCACCTATAAAAATGATTACTCCTTAATAGGACAGGAAAAATCCGCGTAATTCAAACCGGTCAAACATAACGACCTCATCAACCCGTAATAGTTCACGATCCATTGAAAAACCCTAATTTCGAGCGCTTGCCAGCCCGGCCATCCACCGTCCAGGTTGCCAGCCCATAAGGCTCCGAACGAATTTTAGGAAATTCGATGTTATAACATTAATTTTGTGTCGTTCATCCAGGACCGACGCTTTATTATTCATTATTTAACCTTGTGACTATGGGTATCGACCAGGACATACAAACCAAATTCCGCAACGAGTATCATAAAGCTGCTGTGAACATCATCTACACTTTTAACTGGATGACAGAACAGACCAAAGAGATCTTCGCCGACGCGGATATCACCCCTCAGCAATTCAACATATTGCGCATATTACGTGGAAGCCTTCCCAATCCGCTCTCCACTTTACAGATCCGCGAGCGGATGCTCGATAAAATGAGTGATACCAGCCGTATCGTCGACCGTCTTATCGCAAAAGGTCTTGTTAAAAAAGGCACCTGCAAAACCGATCGCCGGCTCGTTGACGTAATGATCACCGATAAAGGCAAAAAAGTTCTTGAAAAACTGGACCAGCGCCAGGACGAAATGGACAATGTGATCGCCAGTCTCAGTAAAAAAGAAGCACAGACACTAAGCGAACTGCTCGACAAGATGCGCGGAAGCAAATAATTAAAGTAAAAGTCAAAATGAAACATTAAAACCCCTTTGCGGGGCTTTTTTAATTTTTCATTTTGACTTTTTACTTTTTAATTGGCCTAGTTTTGTATTTCATTCATTTTACTTGATTTACAACAATGAAGCTGTTTTTGCCGATAGTCGCTTGCCTCTTTAGTATTTGTTCTTTTGCCCAGCCGGAGTATGAATTCCGCGGCGTCTGGATCGCTACGGTCGATAATATCGACTGGCCTCCACGAGGTGTAACAAATCCCGCCCAACAAAAAGCGGATTTTATCCGCTTGCTGGATATGCATCAACGCAATGGCATGAATGCCGTGATCGTGCAGATCCGCCCAGCAGCTGATGCGTTCTATGCTTCACCTTATGAACCCTGGAGCCAATGGCTGACCGGTATACAGGGCAAACCAACCTTCCCTTACTATGATCCGCTTGTCTTCATGATCGAAGAAGCGCATAAACGCGGGATGGAGTTTCACGCATGGCTGAACCCTTATCGCGCAAACTTCAACATCCGTACAGCTTCTATCTCTCCTGATCACGTCACACGAACACACCCCGAATGGTTCCTGACCTATGGAGATAAGAAATACTTTGATCCGGGAAATTCGCAGGCGCAGGCATTCGTTGTGAATGTTGTCCGTGATATCGTAAAGAGATATGATATCGATGCGATCCATATGGACGATTATTTTTACCCTTACCGTCTTCCGGGAAAAGAATTTCCTGATGCGGCTTCTTACAAAAGATCCGGCAGCACATTATCGAAAGATGATTGGAGAAGGGCAAATGTCGATTCGATCATTGAGAAGATCAGCGCAGCGATCAAAATGGAAAAGCCTTATTGCAAGTTCGGGATTTCACCTTTCAGCGTATGGCGCAATAAATCCCAGGATCCGGAAGGCAGCGATACAAAAGCCGGTGTTACCAATTATGACGATCTCTATGCAGACATCCTGCTATGGCTGAGAAATGGCTGGATCGATTATGTAGCGCCGCAACTTTACCTTGAGATCGGTCACGATAAAATTCCATTCGAAACGATGGTCGATTGGTGGAGCAAGCACAGCTATGGTAAACACGTTTATATTGGTCATGGCATCTATCGCTTCTTTGAGAAGAGTGCCGCCTGGAAACGTCCTTCCGAATTACCCAACCAGATCAACCTCGTGAGAGAATATCCGGAAATAAAAGGAAGCGTGTTCTATAACAGCTCTTCATTCAACCGCAATCCTAATGGCTGGAATGACAGCCTTCAGAACAACTACTATAAAAAGCAGGCTAAGATCCCCGTCATGGAATGGCTCCCTGAAAAAGAAAAGAAATGATCCAATCATAAAGAAATCGCCCCGGTTATAAAGCCGGGGCGATTTCTCTTTAACAACTTTCCAAATCGTCTATGGCTTCAACGCATTCGGCTTACCTTCCAAATAATCTGTATACGCAAGCGACCCCAACCTGAATCTCAACGGGATCGAGGTTGCTTTTTCAAACTGCCATTCCTTCTTACAAAAGAAACTCTGCGGAATAGCCGGCCTCAGCAAAAACAGCGCTTTTCCATTCACCATTCCATTCCCTTCGTTACTAATAGATGCTACTCTCAGTAAATCTATTACGCCCTCTTTTCGCCCTTTTTCAAAAGCTTTTTCAACCGCCTTCTCAAGCGGACTCTTAGCCAAGTTTTCCACATTTTTGCCTTGTGCAAAAATTTCCCCATTTACAAGGAAAATCAATGCAACAAACAAGTAAAATCGTCGTTCCCGCATGCCGTATCTGTTTGTTTTGTAAATTTACGGCCTGATTTTTGATAAACGGCCGGATTTTTGTCTAAGTCTAAGCCTTACACATTTACCAGCCACTAAATGTCTGAATTTATGGCCCTTAGCCAAACATTACAGCAGAAGCTTTTACAAAAATTGTCGCCACAGCAGATCCAGCTTATGAAGCTGCTGCAGGTTCCTACCGCAAATCTTGAGGAGCGTATCAAGGAAGAGCTGGAAGAGAATCCTGCCCTGGAACTGGACGACGAGAAACACGAGGATAACGGAGACGAGTTGAAAGATGAGTTTACGGAAACCGGTGAGACGGAGTACGAAGAGAAAAGCGGAAGCGAAGACGAATACGATAATATCGATGTAAGTGAATATGTGCACGACGGTGATGATGACGTTGCGGATTATAAACTCCGCGATGATAATTATCCCGATGAAGAGCAAAAGCAGATCCCGTTTAAAACGGAAGCAAGTTTCTATGAGACATTGCTGAACCAGTTAGGTTTGCTGAAGCTGAGTGATAAAGAACAGCGCATCGCCGAGCAGATTGTTGGTAGTATCGACGAAGACGGATACCTGCGCCGCGACACCTCTGCGATCGTGGATGACCTGGCTTTCCGTCAGAATATCTCCGCTACAGAAGAAGAAGTGGAAGCGATCATCCAGCGCATTCAGCGCTTTGATCCCCCCGGCGTAGCAGCCCGTGATCTGCAGGAGTGTTTGCTGCTGCAACTGCAGCGTCAGAAAGATGAAGGTCGCGACGTGGATACTGCGATCATGGCGATCCGCCGTTACTTCGACGAGTTTACCAAGAAACATTATGAAAAGATCCAACGGGGTCTGAATATCGATGAGGACCAGTTGAAAGAAGTGATGCAACAGATCATCCGCCTGAACCCAAAACCGGGTGGCAATGTCGGTGGCATCAATAAAGCGGAGAGCTATGTTGTTCCTGATTTCTTTATCATGAATAACAACGGCAAATTGGAACTGACACTCAACTCAAGGAATGCTCCCGAGCTGCGTATCAGCGAAGGTTACCGCGATATGATGAAAGAATACGACAGGGGCGCAAAGAAAGATAAGCGCCAGAAAGAAGCCGTACTCTTTATCAAACAAAAGATCGATGCGGCAAAATGGTTCATCGATGCCATCAAACAGCGCCAGCATACCCTGCTGAGCACCATGACGGCTATCATGAATCACCAGCATGATTTTTTCCTTACGGGCGATGAGACAACACTCCGCCCGATGATCCTGAAAGATATTGCTGAAAAAACAGGTCTGGATATTTCCACCGTAAGCCGTGTGGCGAACAGTAAGTTTGTGCAGACTGAGTTTGGTACTTACCGTCTGAAATTCTTCTTCAGCGAATCACTGAGTACAGATAGCGGTGAAGAGGTATCTACCCGTGAGGTGAAAAAGATTCTGAGTGATCTGATCGAAGGAGAGAACAAGAAGCGCCCATTGAGTGACGAACGTTTGACGGAATTGCTGCAGGAAAAAGGCTACAATATTGCGCGCAGGACAGTTGCCAAGTATCGTGAGCAATTGAATATACCAGTTGCACGTTTGAGGAAAGAACTTTGAGTCGGAATCGATGTTGGATGGCCGATGGTCGATGGTCGGGCTTCGCAATTTGAAAGAGTATTACAATATAAAAGCCTTCTGATTCAGATAGATATTGTATTGTGAAACTTTATCAAATCGCGAAGCCCGACCATCGACCATCCAACATCGAATTCGAAATTCTCCTTCACAATACGACCCTACCGAATAATGATCCACCGCCTGCTCTATATCTTCATCCTGATTTGCTTTTCCATTACCGGATTCGGCCAGCAGATCCCTCTTGATGATAATGCCCTGGCCAAACGGTATCCTTTTGTCAGTGCCATCTTTAACCGCATATTTAATAATAGCGCACTTGATTCCTTTTATCAAAAGTTATATCAATTAAAAACAGACAGTGATCGCGTCGTTTCCATCGTTCACATTGGGGATTCACATATTCAGGCCGATTTTCTTTCCGGCACGGTCCGGCGTGAAATGCAGGATTTCTTTGGCAATGCCGGACGTGGGCTCGTATTTCCCTATCAGCTCGCGCAGTCAAACGCACCGGATGATCTGCTCAGTTCATCTACTATCCGCTGGCAATTCAACCGCCTTGCCCATCCGGAAATACAGATCAATTCAGGCATCTCAGGATATGCGCTGACCACTACATCACCCAGTGCGAACATACGCTTCTCCCTCCGCACAAGCTTCAGCGACGGATTTCAGCCTTTTAACCGGATGAAGTTTTTCCTGGATACCGTGTCTGCAAACAAATGGATCTTCCAGGCCGATAATCTTGATATTCCTTATATGCTGGATAAGACTGAGAATGATTCGTCTGTCTATCGTGAAGTAGTATTAAAACAACCGGTCACAGGTTTTACACTGAACTGTTTACCCACCGATCAGCCAAAAGCGTTTTATGGAGTAACGCTGGAAAACTCTTCTCCCGGCATTCTTTATCACACGATCGGGGTGAACGGAGCAAGATATGATCAGTATAATATCGCGCCGCTTTTCTGGCAACAGCTTCCGGCACTGAAAGCGGATCTTTATATCATTTCTCTTGGCACCAATGAAGCGCAGCGTGCGAGTTTTTTTGAAGCCATGTTCCTGAAAGACCTCGAAGCATTTCTCACGAAACTGAAGGAGACCTCCCCCGGAGCAGCTATCCTGATCACTACCGCCCCGGACTCTTACAGATTGAAAAGAACATCAAATAAGGTGTTACAGTCGCTCAACAAATCACTCGCCACTTACTGTAACAAGAACTATATTCCAATATGGGACCTTTACCGTATTACCAATGGTTTCGGCTCGGCCTATAGCTGGTCAAGACGCGGCCTGATGAACCGTGATCGGATCCACTTCACTGCTGAAGGGTACCGCCTGCAGGGCTCCCTGCTCTTCAATGCAATTGCAAAAGGTTATAACGATTATGTCAACTCTTTCAACCGCAAAGAGTAAAGAGTTCAATGTCCCTTGTTCAGGAAGCGCGGTTCTTTGTATGGGATATGCTCTCGATCCAGCCCTTTATTTCTTCTGTGCTTTTATGCATTTTCTTTGAAAGACGGTCCAATAGTTCATCTTCCTTGCCTGGCTCATACGCAAGATCCGCATCTGTCAGATCGTAATTCACTTCTTTTATTTTTTCTTTCACTTCCGGCCAGGGTGTTTCAAGTTTTAATTTCGGGGTACTCATAGCGCATTCTTTCTGTGTTAAAAACAATATTCGGGCCGGACAGATCCCGGCAGACTCGCAAAAATGCGTCATTCCGACCCCGGATCAGTTGGGGCGGGGGAGTATCCTGTGCTCTGCTATCACCTGACCGGCAGCACCCCGAAAGCGGAATGCGTTTTACCCGTCAGGAATCAATTCCTTCAGAATAAAACGCATCACGCTTTTATATTCAGTTCAGTGCTTTTCGAGTAATTCTTAGAACGGCAGATCGTCGTCGCTGCTGCTAAACGTTGTATTATGAACGTCATCGTCATTTTGTCCCGCTGGAGCTGCGCCACCGCCGGCAGGTGCGGCTTCAATCTTCCACGCTTTCACATCTGTGTACCAACGGCCATTGTACTCCCGGCTCTCCACATCAAACGAAATATTCAGGGTTTTGCCAACCTGCAAAACACCTGTATTGATCTTATCTCCCCAAATGGAAATACAAACTTTCTTCGGATACTGTCCACCGGTTTCCACGATGATATCCTGTTTTTTCCATTCTCCGTTCTTCCCACTGCCGGTCTGCAAAGGCAGCAATTGTACTAGTTTAGCTGTAAGTTCCACGTGCTTTAATTTTTGATTTGTATCCGGCAAACTTACGGAATTCTCCATCATGTCAGATGGCCGATGGCGGATGGCCGTTGGCCGAACTCCATGCGTAGAAGATGTCTTCCCACATGGAAACCCGTCAAAGTCAAAGTTCCAGATAATTATACTGCTTCAAAAAGTGGAGCCCGGTCAACGGCCATCTGCCATCCGCCATCGAACCTACCTTATTATCTTTCAATCAACATCAGAACTGCAGATAGATCGGCATCACGGGTTCCGCCGATTTGAAAAATCCATACAGGATCACAAATGCAAAGAAAATAGCGAGATAGGCAGGCAGTGGCACCCTTTTAAAGCGGCTGATCACCTGGTCGGCATATTGATCAGGGATCGCATGCAGCAGATAGGCAACGCCCATCATTACAAGCACCGGCCAGTAATTATTGGCAAACGCGGGCCATACGGTCAGACTGAAATCAAACCAGATCTGATGCAGCATAGAGATTGCCGTATTATAATCGCTGGCTTTGAAGAATACCCAGCAGAAGCAGACAAAATGAAAAGTGATCAACACCGCAATCGTGTTATACCACCAGCTATTGCTCACCCTGGCCAAAGCCTTACCTGTCACAAGCATCCAGATCTTATGAACTGCCAGGGAAATGCCATGAAGCGATCCCCAGATAATAAAATTCCAGCTTGCTCCGTGCCAGAAACCGCCAAGCAGCATGGTGGTAAGCAGGTTCATATTTGCCGCAACACCTTTCTTTTCTTTATTAATGATCGCGGGCAAAAGGAACAATAATAAAATCCCTGCGCTCAGCGAAACCGATTGCCACCAGTTCAGCTGAAGAAGATGTACCCCCGCCATATAAATGCCGGCAAAGAATAAGATCGAAAATATCCAGGTGCCCACACTGCTTTTCCTGTTTCCACCCAGTGGAATATACAGGTAGTCCCTTAGCCATGACGAAAGCGAGATATGCCAGCGTCGCCAGAATTCCGTGATGTTTTTACTTTGATATGGCGACAAAAAGTTCGCCGGGATCGTAAAGCCCAGCCATCGCGCAATACCGATCGCGATATCACTGTAACCACTGAAATCGCAATAGATCACGATCGCATATCCGTATACGGCAAACAAGTTTTCCAAACCCGTATACCTGGAAGGATCGTCGAAAATATAGTTGACGAAATTCAGCGTGATATAATCCGAGATCACCAGCTTTTTGATACAACCGGAAATGATCAGGTAGAAACCTTTGGCAAAATCAGTCTCCGTGATCTGATAGGGCTTATTGATCTGCGGCACGAAATCATGCGCCCGAACGATCGGCCCCATCACCAGTTTGGGAAAAAAAGATAGGAACAAGAGGTAATCGCTGAACTTTCTCGCCGGCTCAAATTGCCCGCGATACACGTCCATCGTATAGCTGAGGTTTTCAAATGTGTAGAATGAAATACCAACGGGCAAAACAAGATTCAACGGATTGAACCCTGTTTTCAACAGATCATTGCTTATAGAAATAAAGAAGTTGGTGTATTTAAAAAAGAACAGCAACCCGAGGTTGAAAACAATACTGCAGACCAGCAAAGCCATCCGCTTTGCTTTATTCTGCTGCCGGTATATGGCATTCGATAAAACAAAGTCCACAATAGCCGAAATGATCACCAGCCCCACAAAATAACCGCTGGCCTTATAAAAAAAGTAAAGGGAAAAGAAACAGAAAATATATCTCCTGACAGGAAAATTATTCCGGAACTGGTAATACAGCGCTATAAAGATGGCGAAAAAGAAAACGAAGAAACCGTTATTGAACAATAATGGATTTGCCTCATCGTATCTGAACTGGCGTAAAAAAGCATCTAAATCAAAAGAAGGCATACGAACTCATCCATTATATTGCGAATAAACGCCAATTATTTAGAATTATTAGACTGTAACGTCAAAAGTATGTTATAAAATGGAAAGGACCACAGACGGCGCACCGCAGACGAGTCATTAAAATTGAAAATTTCTTCTGTTATCCGGGGAAAAATAAGCATCATTTATTGCGACGTACCGCAGTCTGGTCTGCGGCTGGCGTCTTCATGATCACTTCGCCTTCGCAAAATCTCTCATCAACGCATCAAACAGATAACGGGCAAGCACCTCCGCCCCCCTGTGATTCGGGTGAACATAATCCTGGTTGGCCAATGCCGGTTTGGCCTTCGCCCACTCCACGATGGAATTGGTACCACCCATTGCCGCGAACTGATTATAAAAGCTGCTGCCGGTTTCATAGGCAAGCAGCGCCTGCACTTTTACAAGGGAGTCAATGCCGACAGCGGATTTGTATTCACCACCATAACGGAAGGCACGATCGGCCGTGCTGACCAGCAGGAAATCGCTTTCAGGAAAACAGTTGCGGATCTTTTTTATTATTGGCAGCATTACGCGTGCGTACCAACTGAAATTTTTATCGTTGGGGCGGAATAACAGGTTTACACCATACTGGAAAATGATCAGGTCGTAAGGATTAGTTGCCGCAATAGAACTCAGGAAAGACGAGTCGATCTTTGAGAATTCGATACCGGTGATCCCACGGAAAGAGAAATTATCTACGATCACGCCGGATGCCGATTCAAAGGAGATCCCGTAAACAGGCAGCTGTGCATCGTTCACTCCTAATTTTATTGAATGATCGCCATCGTTGCCCAATACTATCCTGTTAACAGGTTTATCTGCATTTACAGGAACGGAGTTGCCGTTTACTACCACGCTGACCGGGCCTGAAACAGGGCCGCAAAGCAATGCTTTTTCAATGACCGCGGAACTGTCTTTGATCGTTTGATCCGTCATCAGCACCGATGCTCCGCTACCGCGGAATAAATGACCGGATAGATAAAGCTTGTTCGTTTTAGCGTCCTTGAAGTTCTCATCGTCCCAGTTGCCAGAGTTGCTTGTCGTAACGGTCTGGCGGAATTTTGCAACCGGAGAGGTGATCGGCACAAAACCAACGCCGCTGCCACCAAAGGATTGCTGAAGTAATTCGCGAAAGGTTTGCGTAAGCAGATCACCTTCTATCATACTGTCACCGAAGTAGGCAATGCGGATCTTTCTCTTTTGTCCGGCTTTTAATGCCCTTAATTTTTGAAGAAACCCATCCAGAGAAGCGGTGTTTGTATCCG
This sequence comes from Citrobacter freundii, assembly GCA_003243445.1. GTDB lineage: Bacteria > Bacteroidota > Bacteroidia > Chitinophagales > Chitinophagaceae > Terrimonas_A. The sequence continues at coordinate 143,537 of QFQQ01000003.1, read as the reverse complement.
CATTGAAGTCGGTGATCAAACGCGGTGTTTGGTATAGCGTAAATTCTTTACTGGGCAATTTTTCTACCACTACAGGCGTGTTGTTGCTATCCGCCGCTGCGGTCTTTACATCAGCGATCTGTGTGGAATCTTTAGAAGATATGATGTCCGAGATCAGGTTGACACGGTTGAACGGCGTCCAGCTGAAACCCATCAGCGATGCAACAATGGAAACGGCAAGGAAGATCCCTACGCTGTATACGACGAAAAGAAAAACACGGCGGTTACTATTCATATATCACTTACTATGATGCACAGGGGCGAGTTTGTTTTTCCGGATCGCTGCGGTGATCCTTTTTTTCCACTCCGCAGGCGCTTCCGAATAACCGGTCTTGCTGATCGCATCAACCCACAACCGGTAATCTTTATTGCCTTTAAGTGTTGGATAAAACTTACGCCGGGAAAGCAGCTTGCAGAAATCTTCGTAAGAAGCAGCCACAGAGCTGTACTGCTTATAACGACTTTTTATGTGCTTTGTTTTAAGCAGATTATTTTTTCCTACAATGCCAAAATGATTGTTCAGCAGCTTCGCATTACGGCTGTTTCCCCCACCCGATTCAACGATTGCCACACCAAGAATTACAGCTGCGGGAACATCATATATTGAAGCCAAGGAGTCTGCAATATGCCTGTATTTCTTTACATATTTCGACTGGGCTTGCAGCACCTGCGGTAAAATAAACAACAGTACCGCCAGTATGGGCAAAACGCGGAACCGCCTGCAGGCATTCGTTAGTATGTTTTTCGTAGGCATCATTCGGCGGTAAATATAGTGTGCCGGGGGTGATTTTGCAATGACACATGATGCCTGGTATAAATATGAGCAGCAGGGTTCCAGAAGTTTCAGAAGTTCCAGTGGTTCCAGGAGGTTATATTCATTGACTTAGAATCTATTTGCTTAAACGGTATTGCATATCCAAAGTTTTTACCCGCTTTTACTACCTCTGGAACTTTTGGAACTTCTGAAACCCCTGGAACCGCTATAGCTGGTCCTGCCTTTCGCCAAAATCCGCCTCGCCAGATGCCTCCGAATGCCTTACTTTGCAAAAAAATTGAACGGATGGAAACACGGATGGCTGTTGATAAGAATAATGAAATAACGGAAATGGTCATACCGGATTATCGCCCGAAGAATAAGATCATCCGCGCCGTTGCGGTTGTATTGTCTTATGTGTTTCATCCCCTTTTTATTCCTGTATATATGTTGTGGCTTTTGCTGAATACCCAGGCGTTCATGTTTGGGCAGTTCAGCACCGGCGAAAAGATACTGGCGCTGGTACGCTTCTTTATTATGTACAGCTTTTTTCCGCTGGTGACTGTATTGCTGGCAAAGGGATTGGGCTTTTTGCAATCTATTTATCTGCGTACGCAGAAGGAGCGCATCATACCATATATAGCGTCCAATCTCTATTATTTCTGGATGTGCTACGTATTGCGTCACCAGCAGGAATTTCCCAAGGAAGCGGTTTATCTTTCAATGGCTATTTTCATTGCATCCTGCGCAGGTTTGATGGCCAATATATATATGAAGGTGAGCATGCATGCCATGGCCATGGGTATAATGGTCGGGTTTGTTGGCATGATGGCACTTGGTGAAGCAAGCAACTACACTATTTATTTTTCCATCGCACTGCTGGTGGCCGGCATGGTATGCACTTCGCGCATGATCGTGTCTGACCATACGCCGGCACAGATCTACACCGGCTTGCTCATAGGAGTCCTGTCCATCGGGGTAGCGATCTGGGCGGATGGCATACTGCCGTAGACGATGACCGATGTTGAACTGCGTCCACAGAAACGGTAGCGTAGAAGGATGGTCGAACCTTCGGGTTGACGCAGTCTGCCCATGCCGTATTATTCAACCAACCTTCCTTAATACGGATATTTCAATTTGCGGAACTCGACCATCGACTATCCTCCTACGCTACCGCTTCGGCGGACACAGTCCAACATCGACCACCGACCCTTTCTTACACCAAACAATGATTTTTTCCAAAAAAAATTAGCAACATATTGCTAAATGCTTTAGTTTTGTTCTGTTCATAACATTTTTAGCCCGGCACTACGTAAATCCTAATTTTGGACATGGCAAAAACAGAAAAAACTACTACCGATATGTCAAGCAATAATGAAAAGCTGAAAGCATTGAAACTTACCATGGATAAGATCGAAAAAGATTTTGGTAAGGGAAGTGTGATGATGATGAATGAGCGTGGTGAGAACACGCAGGAAGTTGTATCCACTGGTTCTATAGGCCTGGATGTGGCTTTGGGTATCGGTGGTCTGCCAAGAGGCCGGGTGGTCGAGATCTATGGACCGGAATCTTCTGGTAAAACAACGATCGCAACGCACGTCATTGCTGAGGCGCAGAAAAAAGGCGGAATGTGTGCGATCATCGACGCCGAACATGCTTTTGATAGTTCCTATGCTCAGAAACTGGGTGTGGATGTGGATAACCTGCTGATCTCCCAACCGGATTACGGTGAGCAGGCGCTTGAAATCGCTGACCGTCTGATCCTTTCCGGAGCGCTGGACGTAGTGGTGATCGATTCGGTAGCAGCCCTGGTCCCAAAAGGTGAACTGGAAGGCGAAATGGGCGACAGCAAAATGGGTCTGCAGGCCAGGCTGATGAGCCAGGCTTTGCGAAAGCTCACTGCAACCATTGCAAAGACAAATACGATCTGTATATTCATCAACCAGCTTCGTGAGAAGATCGGTGTGATGTTCGGCAACCCTGAAACAACAACCGGTGGTAATGCGCTGAAATTCTATGCATCTGTAAGGCTTGACATCCGTCGGAGCTCACAGATCAAAGACGGAGATGAGGCAATAGGCAACCGGGTGAAGGTAAAGGTCGTTAAGAATAAAGTTGCACCTCCGTTCAGAGCCGCTGAATTCGATATCATCTTCGGGGAAGGCGTTTCAAAAACAGGAGAGATCATTGACATGGGCGTCGAATTGGGCATCGTACAAAAAAGCGGATCCTGGTTTAGCTATAATAGCGATAAACTCGGGCAGGGACGTGAAGCAGTAAAACAATTGCTGATCGATAATCCTGAACTGGCTAAAGAAATAGAAACCAAGATCAGGGAAAAGATCAAAGAAGTACAATCAGCTTAAACATCTCATTCGCAGGCTCTTCGGCCTACGAATGGGTTAGTAAATACAAGCTGTCTGCCTTTTGGCGGACGGCTTTTTTTATTTATTTTAAGAACTAAGAACGAATATCAATGTTTAAACATTGTATATTTGTCTACTAAACCGGTGAACCAATCACCAGTCGAATCGTTTAAACAAACCACATGATACCAGTTGTACCTGTTAAAAAACGGTCACCATGGAAAAAAAGGATCCTTTGGTCGATCCTCATCCTCGTAGTCGTTTTGGCAGCAATCTATATCTATTTCGCTACGCAAAAATTTGACGACACAAATGAAGTGAAAGCGGATTATACTGTTGAATTCCCTGCCTTCATACAGGAATTTCTAAAAAGTGATTCCGCAGCCAACGCGAAATACCGCGATAAGATCATAGTTGTAAACGGCACAATTTCTGCCGTGGAGCCTGCCGATTCAGCAACAACAAATGTGAAATTCGTAGATACTACAACCGGGTCATATGTGATCTTCGCCTTCCAGGAACAACACGCAGCAGAAGCAAAAAAACTTAAAGAAGGTGAGGCCGTATCGATCAAGGGCTCCTGCAGTGGCGGCACATTCAGCGAGATCCTTGGCGTTGAAAAAGTAGACTTCAAAAGAAGCGCATTAAATAAAACAAAATAACCAAACACCCCTTTTAAAAAACACAATCATGAAAAAAACTATCATCGCTTTAGCGTTAATTGCTGTTACCGGCACCCTGTTCGCTCAAAAGAAAACGACAACTTCAGCTACTGTTGCATTCGATGCAAGCACTTCTATCGACAACCTCCCAAAAGCTGAAAACAAAACTGTCGTTGCAGCTCTCGACACAAAAACAGGATCCGTTGCATTCGAAGCAGCAGTAAAAAACTTCGCTTTTGCGAACCCAACCATTCAGCAACACTTCAACGGAGAAAAATGGTTGGACTCCGACAAATTCCCAACTTTTACATTTAAGGGCAACATCGTTGACGCATCAAAAGTAAACTTCTCTAAAGACGGCTCATACAATACAACCGTTGAAGGAACCCTTGCTGTAAAAGGCGTTGAACAAAAGATCAAAGCTCCTGCAACAATCGTAGTAAAAGGTGGTGTGATCACGGCTACATCTAATTTCTCTCTGAAACTGGCTGATTATGGTATTTCCGGCGCTCCAATCGACGGCGGTAAAGTGGCAAAAGAACCAAAAGTGACTGTTAGCGCAGATTTCAAAAGCTAAGAGATAAAAGAGATAAAGAGATAAAAAGGGATGGCTTTCGGCCATCCCTTTTGCATTTGACACATTGAGGCCAGACCGCTTTTATATAAAAACCCTCTTTTAACTCTTTTTTTCTTTTAAACTCTTAGCTTTAAGCACTTTTAATTTCTAAGTTATGCGGATATTGAACACTGTTAAACGGATCGCCCTTGTTGCCCACGACAATATGAAGAACGAACTGATAGACTGGGCATATTTCAACAGGGAAGCATTGTCCAAACACAGTCTTTATGCCACCGGCACAACAGGAACATTGCTGGAGTCTTCATTGAATCAGCCGATCGCGAAGTTTTTGAGCGGTCCGCTTGGTGGTGATCAGCAAATAGGAGCAAGCATTGCAGAAGGAAAACTGGATGTACTGATCTTTTTCTGGGATCCCATGGAAGCACAGCCGCATGATCCGGATATCAAGGCCCTGCTCCGTGTTGCGGCCACCTGGAATATACCTACAGCCTGTAACCGGTCAACCGCAGACTTTATGCTTACGTCGCCGCTCATGTACAGCGAATATCAACCAACATTACCAGACTATTCATCCTACCTCAACAGGCTGAAACGATAGAATCTTTTACGCTGCGAACAGGAACAGAGTGTCAATGCAATTGTAACAGTTACGCATCACCTGCAGATCGAAGCTTCCGGTTTATCGTGCAGGATGTTGAATGCGGCTTACCCCGTTCTGCCTCTGCAATCCGGCGGTCGAAGTCTGGGATCTTTCACTGGTTAAGCTATTTCGCTTCGCCATCATCGCCAGTTAATAATGCATTACTGAACTGACCACAGTCCTGATCATTATCCTTTTACAATTAAACAATGTTGCACCAGTCACAAGGATGAGAAAATTTTTATATGATCCTGCTTTATAGTTTCGCAGGACTTCCCAATACAGCAGAACCTTGCACATTTTTTGCCCGCTGAATGCGGTAACTTTGATCACCTATGGCATTCAAATTAAACTCCCCATTTCCTCCAGCCGGCGACCAGCCGGAAGCAATCCGTCAACTGACCGAAGGCATACTTACGGGAGAAAATTATCAGACCTTGTTGGGCGTAACCGGTAGCGGTAAAACATATACCATCGCGAACGTGATCCAGAATGTGCAACGCCCCACGTTGGTCATCACACATAATAAAACACTGGTAGCTCAATTATACGGAGAGTTCAGACAGTTTTTCCCGGAGAATGCCGTTGAATACTTCGTATCATATTACGATTACTATCAACCGGAGGCTTATCTCCCCGTTAGCGATGTATATATTGAAAAGGATCTTAGCATCAATGACGAGTTGGATAAGCTTCGTCTAAGGGCTACAACAAGTTTGCTGAGCGGAAGACGTGATATCATTGTCGTGGCATCTGTGAGTTGCATTTACGGTATGGGAAACCCAACCGATTATGAGAACGGGATCATCCGGATCGCAAAAAATCAAACGATCTCAAGACAGGCATTTCTGCATGCTCTTGTTAATTCTCTTTATAATCGTACGACGATCGAATTCAATCGCGGAACATTCCGTGTAAAAGGAGATACTGTTGATATCAACCTGCCTTATGTTGATTACGGCTACCGCGTTACTTTCTTCGGAGATGAAATTGAAGACATCGAAAGTATTGATGTAGTGACAAGCAAGCGTATCGGGAAAATGGAGAATGCCGCCATCTTTCCTGCAAATCTTTATGTCGCCCCAAAAGATATCATGCAACAGGTGATCTACGAGATCCAGGACGAGATGGGTGCACAGGTTGATTATTTCAAAAGCAATGGGAAACTGATCGAAGCTCAGCGGCTGAAAGAACGTGTCGAATATGATATTGAAATGATCAAAGAACTGGGTTATTGCAACGGTATTGAAAACTACTCCCGCTTCTTCGACCGGCGTGTACCAGGAACAAGACCATTCTGTTTGCTGGATTATTTTCCCAAAGACTTTATCTGCGTGATCGATGAGAGCCATCAGACAGTACCGCAGGTCAGCGGTATGTATGGCGGTGACCGTAGCCGGAAGCTGATTCTGGTAGATTACGGATTCCGTCTTCCCAGTGCATTGGATAACCGTCCGTTGAACTTTCATGAATTTGAATCGATGATGAACCAGGTGGTGTATGTTTCGGCAACACCGGATGATTATGAACTGGAAAAAACCGGCGGCGTAGTGGTTGAACAGGTCGTACGACCAACAGGTTTGCTTGATCCTCCGATAGAGATAAGGCCAAGTGTTAACCAGATAGATGACCTGTTGGATGAGATCGATAAAACCGTGAAAAAAGGCGATCGCGTATTGGTTACCACGCTTACCAAACGGATGGCGGAAGAGATGGATAAATATCTTCATCGCATCAACATCAAATCGAAATATATCCATAGTGAAGTGGATACACTTGACCGGGTTGAGATCCTCCGCCAGTTGCGGCTGGGAGAGATCGATGTACTTGTTGGTGTAAACCTCCTGCGGGAAGGCCTTGATCTGCCGGAAGTGTCACTGGTGGCTATTCTTGATGCGGACAAGGAAGGTTTTCTCCGCAATGAAAAATCATTGACGCAAACAGCAGGCCGCGCGGCCCGGAATGTAGATGGCAGAGTGATCTTTTATGCAGATAAAATGACGGAGAGTATGCAGAAAACGATCGATGAAACAACCCGTCGCCGCGAAAAACAGATGGCTTATAACCTGGAGCATGGCATCACTCCGAGAACCGTTTCCAAATCAAAACAACAGGTATTTGCTCAAACCTCTGTGCTGGATATCAAAGGATATGATCCTGCGAACCCTTATGCGGTTGCGCCGGATGAAGATCTGGTACCGGTAGTCGCCGACGAGCAGGCCGAATATAAAACCATCCCGCAAGCGGAAAAGGCAATCGCCCGGATCCGTAAGGATATGGAAAAAGCCGCCCGTGACCTGGACTTTATGGAGGCTGCCCGCCTTAGAGACGAAATGTTCAGCCTGCAAAAAAAACTTGAGGAGATGAAGAAATAGCCAGTTTCAAGGTATGCAGGTCTTGTGCTATCACTGTCCGGTAAGTAGCGCCGGACTGCGGATTTATCTTTTTATCTGGCCCAAGTCATGTTCAGTTTGGTTTGCTGAATGTCTGTTCTTTTTCAAATCAGAACAAACCCCCGCGTTCGAAAAGCAACAGTTACTTCGAATTCAACCTACCAAACCTCCGAAACTTTCCAAACCTCCCAAACCATGAACCCAACCACCACCCATTCGTAGTTTTACCTGACGACCTCTAGGGAATGTTCTCAATTTTTCAAGGCTTTTGCCCGGTTAATTGGCGGTAATCTCTCATGTGTATACTTTTACGGGCAGAACCACCACCATTATCCACTAAAAAACCACCAGTCCATTATTTATGAGAAAACGTGTACACAAGGTTGCGAACTTCCTTGCATTCAATCTTCTCTTCTTCGCCCTTTACCTGAATTTTATTTATAAAGATCCAGCGGTATCCATGCCTGCTGTTAAAACACAACAGGAACCTGCTGCTTTCAGCGGTGAGCTGACCGATAGCAAGGCAATTCAGAACCCAAACCAACCGGAAAGCCCGGTCAAAACCACTGCGATCCTGCCGGCAAAAACCACACATTAAGATAGTTTCACCTTCTATCCGGTGCTGCCATAACAGCCTGAAATAAGTACCTTAGCAGCATGGAAAAAAAGGTCTTTTTACTTGATGCGATGGCACTTGTATTCCGTGCCTATTATGCACTGATACGCAGTCCGAGGTTGACTTCAAAAGGTAAGAACACAAACGCGCAGTTTGGCTTTACAAATACACTGGTCGAATTGATCAACAAACAAAAGCCATCTCACATGGCCGTTTGTTTTGATACTTCCGCACCCACCGAAAGGCATACCGATTTCGAAGCCTATAAAGCCAACAGACAGGAAGCTCCGGAAGATATCTCCGCAGCTATCCCGGATATCAAAGCGATCATCACCGCTTTTAATATTCCCTGCATTGAACTGGATGGCTACGAAGCTGATGATATCATCGGCACATTAAGTAAACAGGCGGAGGCCGCCGGCTATGAAGTGTTCATGGTCACACCGGATAAAGACTATGGTCAGCTGGTAAGCGAAAAGATCAAAATATACAAACCAGGCTACCAGGGTGGGGATGTAGAGATCATGGGACCCGAAGAGGTTTGTGCAAAATGGAATATCAAAGACGTTTCGCAGGTGATCGACATTCTCGGTCTGATGGGCGATGCAGTCGATAACATTCCTGGTATTGCCGGCGTAGGGGAAAAAACAGCGGCTAAGCTTTTAGCAGAATACAACACACTTGAAGCTGTAATTGAAAATGCTGATAAAATAAAAGGCGCGCTCGGTGAAAAAGTGAGAAAAGGAAAAGAAGATGCATTGCTTTCAAAAAAACTGGCAACGATCATCACCACTGTTCCGGTCACCTTTCACGAGGAAGACTTCAGGATCAAAGAACCCGATAAAGACAAACTGAAAAGCGTTTTTGCAGAACTTGAATTCAAAACGATCGCCAAACGTCTTTTAGGAGAAGAGATCAGTGAGACAAAGACTGCTCCCGAAGGAGTACAGACAGATCTTTTTGGAAATATCATAGAACCACCGGCTGCAAAAGCAGCACCAGCAAAAACTGCTGTGGCTACACCGGACGACAGCGATGACAGTGTTGCTCCCGTTGATAAGAACATCAGTAACACACCACACACGTACGTTGCTGTTACGGGTGATAAAGCAATCAAAGAACTGGTGGAATTGCTTTCGCAGCATGATGAGATCTGCTTTGATACAGAAACAACCAGTATCGATGCAAATCTCGCGGAGCTTGTTGGTCTAAGCTTTTCTATAACACCCGGCGAAGCATATTACGTGCCCTGTCCTCCTGACCAAACGGGGACGAAAGAAATTCTAGCGCACTTTCAGCCATTGTTTGCAGATGCAAACAAGACCTGGATCGGTCAGAACACAAAATATGATCTGCTGGTGTTGAAATGGTATGGCATCGATTTCCCTGGAAAGATCTTCGATACCATGCTTGCACACTATGTGATCGAACCGGATGGCAAACGGGGCATGGACCTGTTAAGCAACAAATATCTCGGTTACGAACCGGTTCATATCGAAGAGCTGATCGGTAAGAAAGGAAAATCCCAGGGTACTATGCGCGACGTTGAACTGGAGAAGATCACAGACTATGCAGCAGAAGATGCAGACATTACACTCCAATTGAAAAACACGTTCGCTCCGCTATTGAAAACAAAAGAGGTAGTTCGCGTATTTGAAGAAGTAGAAACTCCATTAGTGAAAGTGCTGGTGGATATGGAGTTTGAAGGAATAAAAATCGATGAGCCGTTCTTAAATGAATATTCAAAACAACTGGAGAAAGAAGCAAAAATTGCCGAAGAGAATGTATATGAAAAAGCCGGTGTTCGCTTTAATCTCGCCTCGCCAAAACAACTGGGCGAAGTGTTGTTTGACAAGTTGAAGCTTGATCCGTCGGCCAAAAAAACAAAAACAGGGCAATATCAGACGGGTGAAGATGTGTTATTGAAACTCGCGGCAAGAGGAAACCAGATCGTTGAGGATATTCTTGCTTTCCGGGAATTGACGAAGTTGAAGTCCACCTACGTGGATTCACTGCCGGCACTGATCAATCCGAAGACCGGCCGCGTGCATACTACCTATGGCCAAGCCGTTGCCGTAACAGGAAGGTTAGCCAGCAACAATCCTAACCTGCAAAATATTCCGGTAAGAACGGAAAGAGGTAAGGAAATAAGAAAAGCGTTCATAGCCCGCGATACCAATCATCTGTTGTTATCTGCGGACTATTCACAGATCGAATTAAGAATTGTAGCGGCGATCAGCAGAGATGTGAATATGTGTGACGCCTTCAAATCAGGTATTGACATTCATACGGCAACTGCAGCGAAGGTGTTTAATACCAGTCCAGAAGAGGTAACCAAGGAAATGCGTTACAAGGCGAAGAGTGTGAATTTCGGCATTATTTATGGTCAAGGGGCTTTCGGCCTGGCGGACAATCTCGGTATTTCACGCACGGAAGCAAAAGAGATCATTGATAGCTATAAAAAGCAATTCCCTGGCATCCAGCTTTATATGGATAACACCATCAACTTTGCCAGGGAACATGGTTATGTAGAAACGCTGATGGGGAGAAAACGCTGGTTGAAGGATATCAACTCAGCTAATTTTACGGTGAGAGGTTTTGCCGAGCGAAATGCGATCAACTCACCCATACAGGGAACCGCAGCCGATATGATCAAACTGGCCATGCAAAAAGTACATGCTGCCATGAAGAAAGAGAAAATGAAAAGCAGGATGATCTTACAGGTACATGATGAGTTGCTTTTTGATGCCGTAAAGGAAGAAGTTGCAGAACTCAAGCCATTGATCCTGGAAAATATGCAATCTGCATTACCATTACCAAACGAAGTACCGGTGATAGCTGAATGCGGTGAAGGGCAAAACTGGCTGGAAGCACACTAAAAACTGTGTTCATCAATTGTATATACGCAAAGGTCAAATAACCATTGCGCATTTTTATGAAGCTCGATAATAATAAGCTGTTTGTTACAACACGTGAAGCGGGGATCATTCTCGGCGAGACGGGAAATATCATTCCGCCTCAGCTTGCCGATCATCTCAGCGACGCGCTGGTGTTAGCTGATGAACAATTGGTCATCACCGGCTGGAATAAAGCCGCGTCAAGATTGTTTGGTGTGCCGGCGAACATGATGATCGGTCTGAACCTCGGAGCTATCATTAAAGAACTTCGCCCTTCTTCTGAAATCTATTCATCGCTTATTACAAATGGTAAATGGAAAGGAGAAACCAGGCTGGAGTTCAGTGCTGATCAACGCATCTCCATTGAGCTCACTATATTCTCAACCGGTACCGATAAAGGCGGTTACTCCGCGATCATCAAACCCGGAAGCACACAACCGCTGAGCATTCCAAACATAAAGGAACTCATTTATAATAAACCTTTCTTCAATGCACTTGCAGAAGGTTTGGTAGTACAGGACGAAAAAGGCGAGATCATTGTTTTCAATACAGCTGCGGAAAAGATTTTGGGCCTGACGAGAGAACAGATCGCTGACAGGAACTACCTGGAAGCAGAAAGGATCTGCTTCGAAGAAGATGGATCTCGCTTCTCCTGGGATAATTTCCCCGCCGTCATTGCAAGAAGAAGTGGATTGCCTCAGATAGATGTGGTGTTGGGTTGGAAAAACAAAGATGGTTCGGATACCTGGCTGAATATTAATTCCCACCCTGTAATTGAAGAAAACGGACGGTTGATCGGAACAGTTACGTCATTCACGGATATCACGGCAATTAAAGCGGCCCGTGAAGAATTAAAGCAGTCAGAGGAAAAATGGCGATCGGTTATCAATAGCAGCAAAAGCGGCGTTTTCCTGATCGATCGTAATTATAATATCATTCTTGTAAACGAAGACGCCGTAAACAGGCAGACCGCACTTCCTAACGCTCCAAGAATTCAGGAAGGAATGTCTTTCCTGGATATTCTTCCTGAACATCGGAAAAAGCCCGTAAAAGATGCACTAGACAGTGTTTTGCGGGGTGAATATGTCGAATACGAAGTTGTATACGCGCAGGCGGACAATAACCCTATCTGGTTGCTTGCTAATTATTCTCCGGTCAGAGATACCCAGGGCAACGTCACAGCAATCTGTTTCACCGCAAATGATATCACTGCGTTAAAAGCAAATGAATTCGCTTTGTTTAAAAGCGAACAACGGTGGAAGTTTGCGCTGGATGGCGCGGGTGACGGCGTATGGGAATACAATTTCCAGACAAAAGAATCTTATTATTCCCCGCTTTATAAGAACATGCTTGGCTTTACTGATGAAGAATTTCAGAATGAAGCCTATGAATGGCATACGCGAATCCACCCGGATGATGTGGATAAGGTGACGGGCATCGATAAACTTTATGAAGATCACGTGATCGAAAATCACTCGGTTGAATATCGACTGAAAAGCAAATCCGGAGAATACGTGTGGGTGCTTGACAGAGGCATGCTGCTCGAGCGTACACCCGACGGTAGACCACTCAAGCTGATCGGCACACATAAGAACATTACAGAGCAGAAAGGAAGAGAAGAAGACCTGATACAATCGCGTAAACGATTCAGCTCATTCATGGCAAATACACCTACAATGACCTGGATCATTGATGAAAATGCCATTTTCCGCTACCTGAATGCTCCTTATATGAAAGCATTCAATTTATCGGAATCTGATATTGGGAAATCGATCTATGAGATCTTTCCCAAAAATGTCTGCGATCTTTTCGTGGAGAACAACTGGAAAGTGTGGACTGAAAATAAAGCGATCGAGACAATTGAGGAAGGTGTTGGCCCAAATGGAGATCCGCAAATCTATCATATTTTCAAATTTCCGCTCGAGCCGGAGAATGGTGTAAAATTGCTCGGTGGTGTTGCGCTGGATATTACGCAGAAAGTCAAACTCGAAAAACGTTTGGCTGAAGAGCAGGAAACGAAAAAGCGGGAGATCATCCAGGCGATCATGAATGCACAGGAACGTGAAAGAAAGGAACTTGCCTACGAACTGCATGACAATGTCAACCAGATCCTGTCTTCTTCGAGACTGATGCTGGAAGTGGCTATAGAAAAGCCAGACATCAGCCAGGAATTCATGACGCGCAGCCTGGGATACCTGCAGGATGCGATCACAGAACTGCGAAAGATCAGTCATAGTCTTATTCCGGGAACATTACGGGATATCAGCCTGGAAGCGGCTATTGAAGAAGTGATTACGAATATCAATTCTACTGAAAAACTCAAGATCCACTATCAAAAGGAAATTGGGCCTAAAGGAAAGAGTCTCTTACCAGAGATACAGCTCGCGATACTTCGTATCGTACAGGAACAATGCAATAATATACTCAAACACGCTAACGCAACAGAGGCCTCTATTTCATTGCATATTGATGATCAGAAAATCCTTTTACTGATCAGTGATAATGGCAGCGGGTTTGATACAGTAAATACCAAAAAAGGCCTCGGGCTGAATAATATTTTTAACCGTACCGCTTACTATCACGGTTCCATTCAGCTGGTTTCATCTTCCGGCAATGGATGCAGTCTTCAGGTCCGTATCCCTTTACCTGCCTGAACTTTCGTCGCCCTAATTTCCGGTTTCATCGGCAGGAATCTTTTCGATAAGGATTGGATTATTTACTTTTTCAATAAAACCTGCAAATTATGAAACGCTTAACTCTGATCTTTTGCGCAGCATTAGCTATTGCCGCGTGTAACAACGCTTCCGAAACGGAAGAAACCAAAACTCCGAAAGACTCTACGACAACCACGCCAACGCCAACAACTGAGGCCACAGAACCTGCTCCGGTATTGGATTCTGCAACTATGATGAAGAACTGGATGGACTATGCTACCCCGGGCGAAGTACACAAAATGATGGCTTCCTGGAATGGTAACTGGGATGGGGAAGTGACAATGTGGGAAACTCCTACGTCAGCTCCGCAAAAAAGTACAACGAAGGCCGTAAATAAGATGATCTTCGGCGGTCGTTACCAGATATCTACCCACACCGGAAATATGATGGGAATGCCGTTTGAGGGACAATCCATCGTAGGCTATGACAATGGCAAAAAACAATTCGTTTCAAGCTGGATTGACAATATGGGAACCGGGATCATGTATTTAACCGGACCATGGGATTCCGCAAGCAAATCAATTACACTGACAGGTAAAATGGTTGATCCCTCCGCAGGTAACGGTCATGAAGTAACAATGAAAGAAGTGTTGAAGATCATTGATGACAATACACAGATCATGGAAATGTATTACCCCGGAAAAGACGGAAAAGAGTTTAAAACAATGGAGATAAAATCCGTTCGTAAGAAATAAGCCGGCACAGGAAATAAAGAAGGCGGTAATCAGTGTATACAGGCTGATTGCCGCCTTCTTTGTATTTAGTAAGGAATCTGCGTCTGGAAATTTTATACCCGCGTCTGTGATTTACCAAAACTATTCATCTCCACACACCAATGATCGCACCCATCAAAACAAGCGCGATCAGGCTGTAAAATCCGTTTATTAGTATTAAGCGCCAGCGTTTCTTTTCGAACAGGCTATGTATTGCAATGGCGCAGAACGTCCAGATCCCTGCGAGAAATCCGGCCGAGGCACCCCAATTCATGGTTACTTCCGGAGCACACTCACTTCCACAGCTTGCTGGTGCCGGAGCAAGAAACATACCCAGGTTAGCGGCCATCAATAAGGAAAAGATCAGTGACCATCCGAAGATCTTTGCCTTTTGACCTGTCTTTACATCTTCCTCGGTAAATCCGTTGTCTTTCATCCAGGCCTTTCCGAATAACATGGGAGAATACCATATTCCGCCCACAACAAAAGAAGAAAGACCGGCAACCAATACGGCCAGCCAGTTGATGTTTCCGGGTTGCATATGAATAAGTTTTTAGTGGCTGATAAGTATTTGTCTAAACTATTCCCTAATTTTTGCATGCCAATACCAAAGCGATCGAACGTGGAAAAGGAGAGGATGAACATAGCAAAAGGAAAGACAAAATCTGCCATAGAATATAAGGTCAATGATCTTGGCTTTCGCCTGATATTGATCCCTTTCTTCGGGATCGTTATTCCTATTATGACCGGCCTGGTGAATAACCGCAATTTTTCCAACTGGCAGGTTAAGTGGAGTTTTCTCTATACGATCATGATCGCACTGATTGTATGGCAGGGCAACCGCTATCTGCATGCTTCTCTAAGAACTTATTTCGACTGGATCAATAAGCCCCTTCAAAAAGTGATGGTGCTTGTTTTATCCGTAGTTTTTTATACCGTGCCCGTGAGCGTTCTGTTGCTTGTTGGATGGTATGAATTGTTTACGCGTGAGCCCGTCAACTGGGAGATCGTATCACAGGCCACACTGATCATATTGATCGCTGTTATTTTTATCACGCACGTATATGAAACGGTGATCCTGGTAAAGCAATCAGAAAGTGATATGATCCGTGCTGAACAGCTTGAAAGAGCAAAAGCAGAGGCGGAACTGGAAGCATTAAAGAATCAGATCGACCCGCATTTTATCTTCAACTCGCTGAATACACTCAGTCATCTTATTGAAGAAAAACCTGCACGGGCCAAGCAATTCAATGATACGCTTGCAGATGTGTATCGGTATATCCTGCAGAATAAAGCACGGGACCTGATCCTTCTGAGAGATGAATTGGGTTTTCTTGAAAGCTATTTCCTGCTGCTGAATATCCGTTTTGAAAAAGCAGTACGCCTGGAAAAAATGATAGACGAAGCAGCGCCGGAGCATTATCTCTTGCCTCCAATCTGTTTACAGCTGCTGGCGGAGAATGCGATCAAGCACAACGAATTTTCAGAAGATCGTCCTCTTGTTGTAAGTATCCGGCTGGAAAACGATGAATTGATCGTGAGAAATGAATTGCGGCGCAAACAGCTCCGCAAGCCATCTTCAAAGATCGGATTGAATAACCTGAAAGAACGATATAAACTTATTACCGGCAAAGACATCGGCATATCAGACGAGAACGGGGAATTCATTGTACGGCTGCCTGTGCTAAGTCTTGCCTGATCAAAATATTTTATCGATGCGCGCAATTATAATTGAAGACGAAAAACCTGCCGCAGAAAAGCTGGTAAAAGCAATCCGCAAGGCAGATAGCTCGGTGGAAATTGTCGCTGTGTTAAGCAGCGTAAAATCTGCTGTTGAATGGCTGGAGCAAAATCCCATGCCCGGATTGCTATTTATGGACATAGAACTTAGCGACGGATTATCCTTCAAGATCTTCGAGGCCGTAAATATTGACAGCCCTGTGATCTTTTGCACGGCATTCGATGACTACTGGCAGGAAGCATTCGAACACAATAGTATTGACTATTTATTAAAACCGATCAAGGAAGACAAGCTGGAAGCTGCGCTAAAAAAGTATGATAAGCTGAAACAACACTTTTCCGCCGACCTTCGCCAATTGTTACAATCAAGGCAACAATCGCTCAATGAATACAAAAAACGTTTTCTGGTAAAACGCGGCACCGATTATATCAGTATTAAAGCTGAGGATATCGCCTATTTCTACGCCGCGCATAAACTTGTTTGCATGATCGACAGCAAGAACCAGAAATACATTCTTGATCAATCGCTCAGCGAAATAGAAAAGCAACTGGATCCTGCTCAATTCTATCGCGTCAATCGCAAGTATCTTGTTCAGCTCAACGCAATAAAAAAGATCAAATGTTTCCCTAAAAGCAAATTGCAGCTTGAACTGGAGCCTGCAACGAGTGAAGATATCATCATCAGCCAGGACAATGTGACGGCCTTTAAGGACTGGATGTCAAGCTAAGAGATGAAAGTGGGAAAGAGGAAAAGGGAATGGTTGAAAAGTCTTCTTCAACAGTATACCCGGCCCGATAAAAACCAGCATCCTCCCGCCCATCTCTTTATCTCTTTCACTCCTTAACCTCTTGAAACTAAAATCCCGGCGCCCTGCAAGCAGAACAACCGGGATGGGTGTAACTACCATTAACCCTAAACTATTATTGACGATTTCCACCGCCACCACCCGGGCCACGGCGAGGCATCATTGAAGGCTCTATTTCTTCTTTGAATTTTTTGAACTGCTCGTCTGTAAGAATAGTTTTGAGCTCTTTATCTCTTGCTTCTGTCACTGGAGCGAGCTTTGCCATCATTGTTTCTCTGTCAGGGCGTTCGCCACCGCTCATCAGTTCCTGTCTTACTTTGTCCTGATCTGTGTAAAATTTAGTAAAAGCAGCGTCCACTTTTGTAAGTTTTTCAGCTTCCAGTTTGAAGGCGCTGTCGATCTTTTCATGTACTGCTTTAACTCTTTCTTCTACCGTGCGTTGACGGAAACCGCCTCCGCCGCCACCCTGGGCATTTGCCATGATAACACCAGCTACCATAAATGCAAGGAACAATCCGATCTTTTTCATACGTTTCGTGTTTAACGTGTTTAAGTTGATTTTACTAAGAGTGAATTTTATACTTAGTTCTTTTTATCAGTTTTAGTACTATCACTATCCGGACGCCGCGGAGGCCTGTTCATTTTACTGAACATGTTCTGAATAAGTGTATCATACTTTGGCAGTTGCTCTGGTGTATTCAGCGTTCTGACCTTCCTGAAATAGTGAAAGGTTTGCAGATCAATAGCCCTTTGCTGATTAGCGATCCTGTTTGCTGCTTTTTCAATTATCGAATCAGTAACAGATGAATCTTTCAGAAAGCGGAACAGGCTGTCTTTCGCCTTACGCATTTCATCATACATCGGGCGGATGGTTTCGCGCTGTTTATCCTTTAACTGCTTATACTGAGCAAGCTGATCCGCAGAAAACCCAACTTCTTTTTGAAGAAGGTCCTGGATGCCGTTATTGTTTCCTCTGCCATCGCCCCATTGCTGCTGTTTTGCTTCCGGCTTTTTATACCAGAGAAAATAACCCAGTACAGCAATGTTGGTAAGTAGCAGAACGGCAATAATGATCAGCAGGTTCTTATTTCCTGGTCTGCTCATGGTTGTACAAGGTTTTCATATTCAAAACTGCTGTTGCTGGCAATGATCGACTCACTATCTGTGACCTGCAGGGCCTGACTTGCCACTGGGGCAACGTCCTGCAAATGACTTTGCTTGGAAAGGATTGCTACGTTGAGCACAAGAATAGTTGTCAGGGCTGCCATTGCAACCGCAGGCTTTGACAGAAAAGATCCGATTGTCTCCCATACCGTCTTCTCTTCACGCTGCAACCGGGCTTTTACCCGGGTATAAAACCAGGGCTGAGGAGTAGCACGCTGAACGCCGTCAAGGCTGTCCAGGGCTCTTTCAATTTTGCCGTCTATGTTTCTTTTTTGCTCCATGACCTATAATTTGACGATGATTGGTAAAAAAACTTTTGCTAGCCTTTCTCTTTATAATAGACTTCTAATATCTTCTTCAGATTGATCCTCGCCCTGTGCATCAGGGATTCCACGGAAGAGACCGTTGTTTTCATAACCTCGCTAACTTCCTGGTAACTAAGCCCTTCAACTTTGTGAAGTGTAAAAGCGATCCGCTGATTCTCCGGCAATTCGCTGATTGCCGCGAAAAGAGCCGCCGCATCTTCCTTTTTATCCAGCACAACTCCCGGGTGATTAAAGTCCGGCGGATGGATCACTACTTCGCTTTCTTCCCCAAAAAGGCTTTTTACGAAAGCAAACCGCTTTTTGCGCTTTTTCCGGCGCTCATGATCCAGCGACTTGGTAATAGTGATACGGTATAACCAGGTAGAAAACTTGGAATCGCCTTTGAAAGAATTAACAGATTGATACACCTGCACAAAAACCTCCTGGGCAATATCCTCGGCATCCTCCGCATTCTGGACGATACCAAGCGCCGTGTTGTAAACCATATCCTGCCAGGTGTCTACAATGGTTTTAAACGCGGTCTCATCTCCTTGTTTTAACTGGTTTACCAGTAATCTCTCGTCCAAGCCTTAATTTTTTGCTAGAGACGATATTACGAAACAAAGTAAAAAGTCAAAAGTAAAAATTCAAAACCACCGGCTTAATAACGCGATTTCTCACCGCGGCAGTGCTTTTTTTGAATTTTTACTTTTGACTTTATCCTAAAAACCGCCAGGTCCACCAGGATAACCCATTCCCGGTCTTCTCTGGAAACCTCCAGACGATCTTGCGGTGCCGAAATTCTTCAGACTGTATGTGAACGTCAGCATGAAATAACGCTGCAATACAGTATTCTGCTCGTCCACTACGAGGTTCGGAGAAACCGTTCTTATGAAGCTTTGATTCTGCTTCAGCAGATCAAATACAGAAAGCTTCAACTCACCAGCTTTATTCTTCAGGAATTTTTTACCAATTCCGGCATTCCAAAGTAAAAAGTCAGGATCTGTTCCGACAGTCAATCCATTATTACGCTGATAGTTCAGGTCGTTCTGTAAAAACCATCCCGTTTTTGTTAAAAGGTTCACCTGGCCACCAGTAATATAGCTTATATAATTAGTGCTGTTGCTTGACCGCGCTTTTGAATTGCCTTTTGTATTGGCATTATTGCTATTGATCTTATAGTACAGGTTGAAATCGATATACTCGCTGATATTACTTGCGATGTTGATTCCGCCATCATACACATAGTTATTGGTAACAGTGATCTCCTGGTTAGCCTGCCCTGGAAGTCTTGAATAAGAGAATCCTCCATTAATATTAACTGTTGATTTGATAAAGCTCACAGGAATACTATACGTCAGCAAGGTGCGGAAACTTTTATAACCATCCAGGTTTACTGGCTTGGTCAACTGTGAACCCTGGCTGATTTTTGTATTGTGCTCGATCACGGTGTCGGCAGTTGGAGTAAAGATTGCGTTCGTTACATAATCGTTTGCTGTTTGCAGGAAAATGTTCGCGAAGAAGCTTTGTCCTTTTTGTGTGTTTGTGAAAGTATATCGGCCTGACACGAAATGCGTATACGATTGTTTCAATGAAGGATTACCCATTGAGATCCGCAGCGGATTGCTCAGATCAACCACGTCCTGCAATTGCGTTACTGAAGGGAAGTTCACGCTGGCGCGATAGAATACCCTGAAGCTGCTTTTAGGAGAGATCCTTCTGCTCCACATCAGGTTTGGCAATACATTGTTGAATGATTGATCCACCTGTGTAGCTGTCGGGAAGGTCCGGTCACTTTGCAACCTGGAATTCTGGAAGTTCACACCAATTGAAAGCTGGTTGTCCCGGCTTTGACCAACGCGATAGCTCACGCCACCGTTCTGGGTAGTAGTGGTGTTTTCAAAACGGTTGGATAATGTTGTATCAAAATCAGTATACCCGTGATTGATCGGATCAAAATTGTATGTCTGCTGATCCGCTTTATTCTTTGAATAAGAAGGTTGATAACTGAACTGTAACTGACCCCTTTTGCCGATCGGCTCTGTATAGGACACGTTTGCAGAAAGCGTGTACCCATCGGTTGGATTCACTCTGTACTGATCCTGTAAAGAATCGATACCTGTTTTTACGTACCGGATCTGAGAGTAGTTAGTGCTTTCTCCGTCATTTTTGTTTAATGCTGTATTGAGATTCAATGAAAGCGTTCTTCCGCGTTTTGCAAAAGTGTGACGATAGAGGATATTATTTCTGAGATTATAACCATTCCGGTTGGAAGTGCTTCTTGAATTGGAAGTACTTGCCGTATCTCCCGCACCATAATAGTTCTGGCTAACCGCGAATGTTTCTGATTCGTTATTCTGGAAGTTCAGGCTCGGGTTAACGATGATCGAATTACTTGAGTCGATCCTGTATTCCAAGCGCATATTGAAGCGATGGTTATAGTTCGTGCTTGCGGAAGTAACTGTATCATCAGTGATCCTGTCGGGACCGGTTGCCTGCGCCTGGGAAGTTCTTGAGATCTGTGTGTTTTTCAGACTTGCATTATTAAAGAAATAGCTTGCCTGAACGTCTACTTTTTTACTCCATTTATCGGAGAAGTTGATACCAATCGCGTTTGTACGGCTGATGCCGCTTTGCTGACCGATAGAGAAATTGCCGGCATTACCGCCGCCACCGAATCCACCGCCGCCGGGAGCTCCGCCACCGCCACGGCCACCTCCGCCGCCACCAAATCCACCACCACCACCGCGGCCGCCACTGCTGGTCACACCAAGCAGATCCTGTGAAGCAAAATTCTGCTGATTGATATTATTGAAGTTGCCAACAAAAGATAATCTTCTGTCCCCTTTGAAAAAGCTTACGTTACCACCTGCAGAATATCTGTCATCAGTACCATAGCCGGCGTATATACGACCAAACTGGCCATTTTTGATCCCTGATTTTGTAACGATGTTCAATGCTTTCTGAGAGTTTCCATCATCAAAACCGGTGAACGCAGCCTGATCACTCAGGCGGTCAAACACCTGGATCTTGTCTACTACGTCAGACGGAAGATTGCGCAATGCGGCTGTCGCATCGTCTCCGAAAAACTCACGGCCGTCGATAGTTACCTTGCGGACTTGCTCACCCTGGGCAGTAACGGTTCCATCACGGTCAACAGTAATGCCAGGCATTTTCTTGATGAGGTCTTCGGTTGTTGCATCCGGGTTTACCTTAAATGCCGAAGCATTCAATTGTAATGTGTCCCCTTTTTGTGATGCAGGTGGAGCCTTTGACACAACCGTAACGCCCGAAAGCTCGGTTGCAGATTTTGGAATAAATAAAGAACCGAGGTCAATTACCGGGGTTGAATCGTTTGTAGCAACGATCTGTCGGTACTGCGCATAGCCACTATAGCTCACTTTCAGAAAAAAAGAATCTTTCGGAAGTCCGCGGAACAGAAAAGAACCTGTGCTGTCTGATATTGCATTAAATGCATTGGTCGAATCTTTTATCGGTGCAAGAGTAAGTGTAGCTCCCTGAAGTGGTTTATTGTCAACAAGGTCAACTAGCTTTCCTTTAACGCTTTGAGAATGAGCGGATAAGGCAGAGATTAACAGTACGGAAATGAGTAATCTTAAATGCTTCATATTTTCTTATTACGTGTATAGGACGACTTATTTCATCACAACTTTCGCCGTGGTGGAGAATGCCGGAAAAACTTTAGGTTAGCCGATTTTCTGAGTGTGGCCCGATATTTTCTGGAAAAATGTCCCGCAAAACGAGGGGTCTGCCGGAAAATTTTGACAGCTTTTACCCATTTCAAAGAACTCAAAGTATCTTGCAGCTCCTTTAAAATTGTAAGAAGAATATTATGGAGTATAGTAAACTCGTCGCCGTAACCGGATTGCCCGGGCTGTATGAATTGATCAGTAGTAAGAATGATGGAGCAATTGTCCGCTCTCTGGATGACAATAGCACCAAATTCGCTTCTTCGCGTATTCATAACTTTTCGCACCTGGAAAGCATCGAAGTGTATACTACCGGCGAAAATGTAAACCTCGTTGAAGTATTTAATGCGATGGATAAAGCAGGCGGCACACTGCCTGATGGAAAAGATAATGCAGCTCTCAGGAAATATTTTGAGAAAGCATATCCCGAACTGGACTTTGAAAGAGTGTATTCAAGTGATCTGAAGAAGATGGTAAAGTGGTTCGACATTTTGAAAAAGAAAAATGTTGAGATCAAATTATCTGAACTTCCTGCTGAAGAAGAAGTAGAAGAAGCGGAAGTAGAAGAGGTAAAAGCAGAAGAAGCTCCAAAGAAAAAAGCAGCAGCAAAAAAGGAAGAGAAAACTGAAAAAGCTGAAGCTCCTAAAAAGAAGACGGCTGCTTCCGCTGAAACTGATGAGCCGGTAAAAGAAAAAGCACCTGCCAAGAAAAAAGCAGCGGCTAAAAAAGAAGACAAAGAGGAGAAAGAAGAAGCTCCAAAGAAGAAGGCCGCGGCAAAGAAAAAATAAGCCGTTACGGTTTATTCCGATCACTTATACAGGAGATCGTTTTCCGGAGTAAATTGAATAATGAATTGAAAAGCTACAAACCCAATTCCCCGGAAGTTTGTAGCTTTTATTTTTAAAACAAGAACCCCAAAGTATATGAGGTATAGTGCGGATATTAAAAAGCTTCCACGGCATTTTCTACCAAAAAATTTTGAAGTAAAGGATTGGGCAACACTGGAACCTTATTTCAAAGATCTGCTTGAGCGCCCGATAGACTCTGCTGCTTCATTGGAAGAATGGTTGAAGGATATCAGCGAGCTTGAATCTGTAGTAAGCGAAGATGCCTGCTGGCGCCAGATAAAAATGACCTGCGATACAGAAAACAAATCACTGGAAGAGGCTTTCAACTTTTTCATGATGGAGATCCAGCCAAAGATCCAGCCCTATTCAGATCTCCTGAATAAAAAACTGGTGGCAAGCCCTTTTGCTGAAAAACTGGATCATGATAAATTCTTTACTTACCTGCGGAACGTTAAAAAGAACATCGATCTGTTCAGAGAAGAAAATATTCCTTTGCAAGCATCTCTCGCGGTAGAAGCGCAGCGTTTCGGCATGATCTCCGGAAAGATGACCATCACCATGAATGGACAGGAATACACGCTGCAACAGGCGGCGAAATTCCTCGAAGATCCGGATCGCACCATTCGTGAAGAAGCATACAGAAAAGTAAACGAAAGAAGATTACAGGATAAAGAAGAGCTGAACAATCTTTACAGTTCATTGCTTGGCAAACGAAACCAGATCGCAAAGAATACCGGTTTCGCAAACTATCGCGACTACCGTTTTGCCGAGCTTGGCCGCTTTGATTATACAAAAGATGATTGCTATCAGTTTCATGATGCGGTAAAGCTACACGTAATGCCACTGGTCAATCAGCTTTATGAGGCAAAAAAGAAAAAGCTCGGCCTGGACAAACTTCGTCCATGGGATATCGAAGCCGAGCCGGCTGGCATTGAGCCTTTAAGACCATTCAAAACCGGGGATGAGCTCGTTGAAAAAACGATCAAATGTTTCAGAACAATGCGTCCGTTCTTTGGCGACTGTCTTGAAAGAATGAGAATGATGGGCCATCTTGACCTGGAAAGCAGAAAGGGCAAGGCTCCCGGCGGGTATAACTGCCCGCTCGCGGAAAGCGGAGCGCCATTCATCTTTATGAATGCGGCCGGACAGCTGGATGATGTTACCACAATGGTACATGAGGGCGGACACGCTATTCATTCATTTCTTGCCCATCCGCTGGAGTTGAACGGGTTTAAAGAATATCCAACTGAGATCGCGGAAGTGGCAAGCATGAGTATGGAGCTTTTCAGCATGGACAGCTGGAATGTATTTTTTGATGATGCGGAAGAGCTGATCCGGGCAAAAGAACAGCAACTCGAGAGAGTGATCACGATCTTTCCATGGATCGCCACGATCGACAAGTTCCAGCACTGGGTATACGAGAACCCCAATCATACAGAGGAAGAGAGAAAGCTGAATTGGGTAAGAATTCTTGATGAATTCACTTCTCCGGTTATAGACTTCACAGGCTTATCTGCTTACCGCGAATATTCCTGGCAGCGTCAGTTGCACCTGTTTGAAGTACCGTTCTACTATATCGAATACGGGATTGCTCAGCTGGGTGCGATCGGTTTATGGCAGCAATTCAAGAAGAATTCAGATACGGCAATTAATAATTATATAACAGCCCTGCAATTAGGCGGAACAAGAACTTTACCCGAACTTTTCGCAGCCGCCGGATTGAAATTCAACTTTTCACCCGATCACATCAGTGGATTAATGCAGTTTGTAAAAAAAGAGCTGGATGGTCTGCAAAAAGGGGCGTAAAAAAATACCCCCAAAGTGGTATGAGACAAATTCGGAAATCTCGTTTCTCCTCTTTATTTTTGAATAAGAATTAAGTTTCATCTAATTATACGCCGACATGTTCAAATTGGCGGCCGTATTTTAAAATAGCTACTAATCAGAGCCTTAACCTAAGTCCCCGTATGTCTATACGGGGGCTTTTATTTTTAAGGGAATTGCTCCGGAACCGAGTTAAAAAGTCAAAATTAAAAAGGAAAAATGCCCGCTGTCATGTGGGCATTTTTCCTTTTTAATTTTGACTTTATCAGCTGCAATCTTTACAAACACCCTGAACCACTACCTCAATGTGCTCTTGTTTATAGCCGTTGGGAAGTTTGACAGTAGGAGTGACAACATCGTCGAGACAGAATGTGTTTTTGCAGGCACTGCATACAAAGTGAATATGATGATCATGATGATGGCCGGAAGCACAATCATCTTTGCATAAAGCATAGCGGATGGAGTTGTCTGAAGTAGGGATCGTATGAACGATTCCCTTTTCAACAAATGTCTGTAGTGTGCGGTATACGGTAACGCGATCAAATTTTTCGCCGGCTCTTTTCTCTATATCGCCATGCGCTAAAGCACCCTGCTGCTCAAGGAAAAGCTGCAGTATTTTCTCCCTGCTGGCAGTAACGCTCAGCTGGTTCTTTCTCAATATTTCTTTGATGTCGTTAGTCATATTGTTTAGTCCTTCAGCAATTTTCTGATATCTTTTTCTATCTCACCCACCTCACTTGGTTTCAGTCCATCATAGATTTTTTTTACCTGGCCTTTGCGATTCACAAGCGCCCAGAACTGCGTATGCATAAAAGCATCGTCGATACTTTGCAGGTTGTTTGCCGGGTCATCAAGCGTATAACTTACCCGCGCCATATTGTACAAACTGTCTTTGCGGCCGGTTAAAAAGATCCATTGTTTGGTATCCACTTGCATTGAGTCTGCGTAGTGCTTCAGCAAAGGCACAGAATCAACTTCAGGCTGGCAGGTATGCGAAAGGATCCTGAAATCTTTCTCGCCTTTGAACTTCTCGTATACCTGACGCATATTCTTATTCATTACCGGGCAAACGCCGCGGCAGGTTGTAAAGAAGTATTCGACAACATACACTTTCCCCTCCACGTCGCGGTCCGTTACCTGCTGGCCATCCTGGTTGGTAAAGGAAAACGGCTGAACCACGGAAATATATTCATCCTTCACCAGCCATTTTCTCACCACGAGGAAGAATATGATCACCAGTACTCCAAAAAATCCAATATAAATCGCCGATTTCTTTGACATATCGCTGTTTTGTGCCGCAAAGTTACCACAGGACCTTCATTTTGCCACAAATCGATCAAATTTTGCAACGTTGTTGCTTTTATCGTTATATTTGCAGTCCGCTATGCAAGGAAAAATCAATTGGGACGCTTTGGGGATTACTGCTTCTGTTGCCTGCGCTATTCACTGTGCCGTGCTGCCGTTGTTTTTATCATCTCTTCCACTATTTGGCATCAATATCATCCATAACATGGTGTTTGAGGCCGGAATGGTCTTCCTCGCGTTCTGTATCGGGGCCTGGTCCTTCTATCACGGTTACAGGAAACACCATCATAACAAGTGGCCGTTTATCTTGTTCAGTGCCGGCATCATTCTTTTGATCGTAAAACTCTTCTTTGTGCACTATGACACCTGGCTGCTCATTCCGGCTGTGGCACTGATCATTACCGCGCATTTTTCCAATTATCGCCGTTGCCGTGTGCATGACCACGCGCATGCGGATGATTGTGATCACTGATCACCTTCATCTCACCAGATCCCGGAAAAAATGTGGTAAGACGTTATGTCTGTTTTGGAATCAGATCAGGATTAAAATAGGGGGAAAAATCATCTCTTTCGGGCATTTTCCTGCTTTTCTTTACGTCGAACTAACCTCGAACAAGAATCGAACTAACCTCGAACAAGAAGACTCTAAATAACCTCCTTATAAAAAGCCTTTTCCAGGCATGCTATTTTGTCGTTTAAAGCTGGGATTCCCGAAATCAATTCATCAACTCTCAAATAATTGTTGGATCATTGTCCGACAAACTTCAAATCATGAGATCGCTGATCACCGCATGCTGCCTGATCGTCTGTTTGATCTGTAACGCACAGGATAAAGATAAAGCGACGATCCTTTCAATACTGGACAAGCAAACCCAGGCCTGGAACCGTGGCGATCTTGATACCTTTATGAGCGGTTACTGGAAAAACGATTCGCTGTGTTTTATCGGTAAATCCGGCATTACGTATGGGTGGCAGAATACGCTCAATAATTACAAAAGAGGTTACCCTGATACAGCAGCAATGGGCAGACTGAAGTTTGATATTCTTTCCGTCAAGCGTCTTTCCCCTGAATATTATCACGTTATCGGAAAATGGATGCTACAGCGATCAGCGGGAGATCTTTCGGGTCATTATACGCTCGTGTTCCGGAAGATAAACGGAGAATGGGTGATCATCTCTGATCATAGCAGCTAAAGATCAGTTCTTCCACAAACGAATAAAATAACGGATCAATAAGCCGAAAGTGAGCAACAGTACAACATAGAAGATAATGTTGGGAACACGAACGTGTTCACCAGGAATGGCAAGGCCAAAATATAAACCAGCCGCCGCAGCGGACATCAGCCAAAACAATCCGACAGAAATCGTATTGAGGATCTTCCGGAAATAACGCTTCACATCGGGGTCCCAGCCTTGCTCCATATCACCTGTTTATGGGCAAAGTACGGTTTTTAAGGATTGCTACGGCACTAAAAGGCTTTTGAAGTCTGTTGAATCGCCGCTGAATACATTGAAGTCAACTTTTGAGGTAATGCCATTGACATTCCCCTGGTCATTGTGTTGCCAGAATGACCAGTTACGTGCGATGCGCGGTTGTTCCTGCTGATAATAATGCGCTACCCAAAGCGGGTAACCATCGAAATCGGAACCCAGGTTCTGTTTATAGAAATCAACGTTTGTATAGATGATAGGAGTAACACCATAATAAGCCTGCACTGTCTGCAGCCACTTCTTTACTTCGCGCTGCAACTGTGCTTTCGGAACGCCAAAGCGTTGTTCGACGTCCAGCACTGGCGGAAGATCGCCTGTTTCAAGTTCAACGCGTTTTATAAAGTTTTCCGCCTGCAGTTTTCCATCTTTACTCGCGATAAAAAAATGATAGGCGCCCCTTATCATTTCATTGCTTTTAGCTTTTTTCCAGTTGCGCTGGAATTGCGGGTCCATATTGCCGATCCCTTCGGTGGCTTTGATAAAAGTAAAACCCAATTGCACCTCACCAACTTTCATCTTCTTCACTTCTTCCCATGCGATGATATTCTGATAACGGGACACATCAATGCCGTGGATCGTGTATTGGTTCGGGATCGTAATACCAAATTCAGGGTACCGTGTGAATTTCACCTGCCGGTACATTAGCCATTTATACATGAACCAGACAGCAACACTGATAAACAGAAGAATCGAAACGATAAAAATGACGCGGAGAACTTTTTTTTTGGGGCGGGTAGCCATGCAGGAGCTTCACTTTATGCTGAAGCACAAATATACGATCGATGGCGGATGACCGATGACCGATGGTCGAAAAACATTGCTTATAACAAAAGTCCGGCTGGATTTTGAGAAAAGTACGAAGTGATAATTGCAACCCGAATCCTTCGTCGGCAATCAGCCATCGAACAGCTTTGGGACGTTTTCTAATTCCGGATATGTTTCACCAGAAAACTTCCGCTAAAACTCTCCGAAGCTGCGAGCAATTGTTCAATAGAAGGAAGTTTAATGATATTTACGAGTCCTTGTGATCCGGCATAATCCCGGGCAGAACTGTAAGGGAAATCAGGAGCATGATCTACGAATCTTTCACGCACGGGGTTTTCGTGTATGTATTCGTAGTATTCAACAAGGCGCGCAGGCTGATCCATTTCAATTATGCTGCGGCTGCTGCGGTTTTGCCAGATATTGTATTGACGAAGTTTGTTCGGATCATTCACAAAACCTTCAAACCTTTTCAGCATCCATTCCTTGCGCGTTTCCGGCTCGGTCTCCATTGCTGCAAGTATTTTTTGAGTAGTGAATGCTTTGTACTCCTGTTCTATTTCATCCAGCGAATATCCATCCTGGTGCTGAACGAGCAGGTGAAGGTGATTAGTCATCAGGCACCAGGAGAAAACGACAAGGCCTTTACTGTCTATAAAATGGTTCAGTGTATGTACGATCACCTGTTTATATACGGGTCGAATGAATATATCCACGCAATCCACCGTATTCAAGGTAAGAAAATGGCAGGCTTGTTTCCCTGGTTGGTATATGTCATCATTCCACATAAAATCATTTTTTTCATGAACTATTACCGGAACAAACCTCGACCTGCTATTGGCAAATGCTGTTCCAAACCCAAAAAATGTGAATAACTATGGAAAGTTCATCAGTAATTGGGCATCAGAATGTTCTGCCCCCTTCAGCTATCACTCATAAGGGTATGATACAGGTATGTGTTTGCGATTAACTATTGAACGCATTCATCTGTGTTTCGTCGACGAACTTTGCCCATTGATCATTTCCTATCACCGTTGAACATCAATAATTCATTCTTCAGTTTAAAGCAAAACAGGCGTTCGTAGACAAAACGCGTGTTTTAGAAGATCAACAGCCGTTTCGGTTGCCGTAGATCGCTTGTCTACCATTCCGTATCATCCGCAGAAGCCGGAAGAGCGTTGGGCAACAATCAAAATTTTCCCTTTGAATGAACTGTAGCTTTATCCTGCAAATAAAGAGAGCAGGATCGGATACTTGATTTTGCATCGCTCATTCAAAAAAACTTAACCATTAAACCATGAAAAAAATGATTACTGCTGGTCTTCTTGTAGCCATATTTACATTAAACTATTTTGTAGCACCTGCGCAGGAACAAAAACGCTCCGGCCCTAAATGGGTTTCAGAAAAAGGCTACTGGGTTGTAGAAGGAAATGTAAAAGCGCCGTTGACAAATACGATCCGCTTTTATGATAACAATGACGAACTGATATACACAGAACAGCTCGAAGGGGTAAAGCTGAACGTCAACAAAAGAAAAGTAAGAATGAAACTGAAACAGGTGCTTGAATCGGCCATTCTTGCCAAAGCCGGCAAAGACGAACGGGCAGTGGGCACAGCCCTTGTAAAAACCGTTCTTTAAGATACCTCGTGATTGTGGTTCCCGCCAAAGATCGACGATCTGCGGAGGGGAAGCCTTAAGTTTGATTTTACAAATTCACTTAGGCAAAGCTCCAGCTCCTTTTCAGGCGCAAAAGCGGGTTCGACCCTGTTTCGTTTTGGCGGAACAGGGTCTTTCTGATTGGAAGCTCAGTTAACAATGAAGATGTCCGATGGCCGGGTTTTGAGGGCTGAGGCTGTTTAAAAAGGACGTGCATATCGCTCACGGCGACCTCTGATCAAATCACGACCAGCGATCTTTCGTCGCCGGAAATCATCCGTATAGCGATAATCGCCCCGGTCTTTATGCCGGGATTTGTTCCTGTTGTATTTTTAGTAAGATTATGGATCGCTTTCCCTTCATATTTTCTGATGAGCCTAAGTACAGGTTGCGCAGGCACCTGTATTTCTGGATCACGTGGTGGCTCTTCCAGGGATTTCTGTATTCATTCGTTGCGCTTTATAGTTCGCATGCCTTCCTGGAGCGGCTGCCGGTTTCGCTGATTGAATCGGCGATCTTCCTGGTCGTGCATATTTTTCTGTCCTATTCTCTTATGTACTTTGTGATCCCCAGGTATATTCTGAAACAGAAATATATTGCCACGATTGCCTGGGTTGCATTTCTAGTATTGATTGCAGCAGGTCTTTCTGCTTTACTTTCCATTACGCTCATTGACCCGCTCCGGATATCCTTGCAGGGCGACCAGCGTCAGTATACAGGGCCTCCGGCGCCCCTCTACATTAAAGTCCATCTTTCACTGATGGCGGGGCTTCGTGGAGGCATTACGATCGGAGGGGTCGCTGCCGCCATCAAACTGATGAAATCGCTATATCTGAAAGAACAACGAAACCTGCAACTGCAAAAGGAAAACGCAGAAAGTCAGTTACAACTCCTGAAAGCGCAGGTTCATCCGCATTTCCTTTTCAATACGCTGAACAATATCTATTCTTACACACAGAACACTTCGCCGGAAGCGTCGCGCCTGGTGACCGGTTTGTCTGACCTGCTTAGATTCATCCTGTATGAATGCAATCAGCCAATGGTACCGCTTTCAAAGGAATTGAAAATGATCCGCGATTACATTGAACTGGAAAAAGTGCGCTATGGAAATAAGCTGGAACTTCATATCGATCTTCCTGATGAAAAAGAGTCCGGCAGATTACAGATCGCACCATTGCTTGTACTGCCGCTGATCGAAAACTGTTTCAAACATGGTACCAGCCAGATACTGGAGCAGCCCTGGATCAGCCTGAAGATCACGCTTGAGGGCCGGCAGCTACGAATGAAGTTATTAAACGGAAAATCAACTCAGCAGTCATCATCCCGCAGCAATGGCAGTTCCGGTATCGGGATCCGCAACGTAGAAAAACGATTGGCTTTATTATATCCCGGTAAACACGAATTGATCATCACCAATGATGAAGACGTTTTTATCGTTAATTTGAAAGTAGATCTGGAAACTATAAACGAACCATCTTTAAAAGTAAACCTAACACCGCTCGCACATGCCTGAATCGACACAGATACGCTGCCTCGTTGTGGACGATGAACCGCCCGCACGCGAGATCATCCGGCGATATATCGAACAGGTGCCTGGTTTACAATTTTCCGGAGAATGCGGCAACGCACTTCAGGCATTTGCCTTCCTGCAGCAAAATACAGTTGACCTGGTCTTCCTGGATATACGGATGCCGCAACTGAATGGAAATGATTTTTTAAAAACGCTAAAACTTCCCCCTAAAGTTATTTTCACAACCGCTTTCCCTGAATATGCACTTGAAGGATATGAACTGGATGTGGTGGATTATTTGCTAAAACCCATTCAGTTTGACCGTTTCCTGAAAGCTGTGAACAAAGCGTTCCAATTAACACATACAAAACCGGAAATCACACCGGTAGAAGAAAAGAAAAACGATTCATTTGTTTATTTCCGGGCAGACAGGAAAATGATCAAGGTCATGCTTCGTGATATCTTATATATCGAAAGCATGAAGGATTATATAAAAGTGATCACGACTGAAGGAACGATCATTACCAAGCAATCCATCAGCTCTGTGGAAGCTATGTTGCCGGAGAAGGAATTTATCCGCGTGCACCGTTCCTATATCGTTTCCCTCGGGCACATCAGGTCTTTCACTTCTGAAATGATTGAGATCGAAAAGACAGAGCTGCCGATCGGAAAGCTGTACAGGAATGAAGTGTTGAAAGTTCTCGGTTGAATTTTGCTTATACTGTACACTGCTTCAAAATATTTCTATTGAAAGAAATTGTATTTTGTATGCAATGAACCCCACTGAAGATTTTTTAAATCGCATTGCAGATGCGGAACGCGGTAAAGCAAAAGGCCTGCGAAAATTCCTTCGGGATGACTATTCGATAAAGCCCACTTCCGATTTCAGCCCTTTTCCGAAAATGGTCGCCGGCATTACTTCACATACGGTTCGCAAAAGCTGGAGCTCCAGGATCGGTTTGCTGATCTTCAGTTTTGTGATGGTCTTAATATTTGGCAATCGGTTGATTTCGTCTGATTACAATAGCTCAACACAATCTTTCAGCTTTTTTATGCTTGGCCTCTCGGGTATTGCGCTATTTGTTACGTGCAGGGCCTTCTTTGTTGAAGATGAATATGATTTCTCCATTTTTATCGACCAAAATGGCATCAAGATAATGAACGTATTATATCCGTGGAATGATATTCACGAAACTGCCTTCCTGTATAAAAGCGGTGGCCGCTCAACTACGACATATCTTATTCTGGCGAAGAACGATATGGTGCTGTATGAAAAATTCGATATCACGGCATTTACCAGCATATTCCATAGTGAAAAAAAGATTGCCCGCTATATCGATTACTTCAGACCAAAAATAACCAGTCATAAAACATCTTAATAAACACTCCTGTTTGGTAGCAAAATAGATGTCTGAATTAACAAAAGCCTGTCGTGCAATCATGCCATATCGCTCCTTTGTCGTTACTTTATGATATGCCGGTCTTTTCGCTGAACCGCAAAACGCGGGGTTTGCTCAGCATCATCTTTATTGTTACTGTCTGGGGAAGTGCTTCGGCCGTTACGAAACTTGCGGTGGAAGGTATCACACCTTATGTATTTGCTTTTCTGCGGAACGGTATCGCTGCAGCATGTCTGATCCCTTATTTTATCTACCGGAAAAAGAAGGGGCTTGTTCCTGATCAACCATTGCCTTCCAAAAGGATCATTCTGATGGGCCTGACGGGTATTACATTTTTCTACCTGTTCTTCAACCTTGCCCTCTATTACACTACGGCATCTGCAGGTGCGCTGATCCAGGGTTTTATTCCCGTGTCGATCATTTTGCTTTCTATTATTTTTTTAAAAGAACGATTAAGAAAAATACAATTCGCCGGAGTGATCCTTTCTGTTATCGGCGTTGTAATGATCGGTTTTGTAGGTGAATTTTACGGCGCGCGAAATGCGATCCTTGGAAATACGCTCATGATCTTTGCCGTGCTTTCCTGGGGCTTTTACACGATCATTTCCAAAAGTCTCGAGCAATATGATGCGGTTCAACTTACAACGGTCAGCACAACTATCGGTACGATTGGGCTGATACCCGCCGTTGCAATTGAAATCTCGCGTCAACCGCAGGTTCCGTCCATCTCTTTCTATGGCTGGCTTTCCGTGATCTATCTTGGTGTACTTTCTTCCGCAGTTTGCTATGTGCTTTACAATCGCGTGTTGAAGATCCTTTCCGGCGTACAGGTTGGCAACTTCATGAATTTCGATCCCATTGTCGGCGCTATTATCGCCATTATCTTTTTGAATGAGAAGGTCACGGCCTGGCAGATTTCAGGAGGTATATTGGTACTGGCCGGCGTAATGCTGACCAGCATGAGAAATAAAGAACCGGTTGATGCTCAGAAAGAGAAAGTCTGAAAAATGACCTGCATCTAAGAGCGGGTTCAAATTTGTAAACGCTCTTACTATCCTCCATTTTTATCATTTTATTCGCATCATTACAGCCCGGCAAAAGAGTATTGTTCTGTCAGATAGTCCGCGGTGACGAATACAGACAATAAATACCATAAATTTCTCATGTTTTATTTTTTCCCAACCTTGTCTATTTTTCAAACAGAATGACGGATAAAATTTGAAATATTCAGCTCAAAACGATATATTCGTGTACGTACCCGGAAAATAAATAAAAATTCTTCGGTATTATTATCCCGCAGGTTCCCCCACCTGCCGCTGATAATAATTGTTTGTCTTGCCGTTGACCATATACCTGCGCGCTTGCCTGTTGACCTGACTACCACAGGTATCTATCCTCTTGTTTAAAAATATTGCCGCCTGTTAATACGGGGGAAGTCATTCTATTGATCAATAAAAACCACAGGACATGGAAAACAAGTCGAAATCATCTGTTAGAGTATTACATCCCTTGCAATCACTCACGCCCGATGAGATCTCCGCCTTTGTCGGGTTCATCAGACAGGAAAAAAATCTTCCTTACAACGACACGCGCTTTGTTTCAGTCAGTTTAAAAGAGCCTTCAAAGGAAAGTGTATATGCGTTTAAACCCGGTGATTCTTTTTCGAGGAGCGCGTTTGGAGTACTATATGACAGTCCGAGCGGAACGACCTATGAAGCGATTGTTTCATTAACAGACCGGACCTTGCTTTCATGGAAGGAATTGACAGGTGTTCAACCTACAATGACGGCCGATGAGCAAATTGAATGCGAGCAGGTAATAAAGGACGATCCAGCCTTCGCAGAAGCATTGCTGAAGCATGGGATCGATCGTCCGGATCTTGTTATGATCGATATCTGGACTGCGGGTAATTATGATTCAGAAGAAGAAAATACTGTACGGCTTGCAAGACCTTTATGTTTTGTCAGAAGCGATGAAACGGATAATGGATATGCTCGTCCAATTGAAGGGTTGCGCCCTGTAGTGGATCTGCAAAAAATGAAATTGATACGGATAGAAGATTATGGTTTCACACCTTTGCCTCCTCAACCGGGGAATTACCGCTCTGATAGAGTGAAAACTTTCAGAACAGATATAAAGCCACTTGAGATCATTCAACCGGATGGTCCAAGTTTCAGCGTGAACGGATACCAGGTTGCCTGGCAGAAATGGAACTTCGTAATCGGCTTTAACTCCAGGGAGGGACTAACGCTGCACGCTTTGACATATAATGATGAAGGTAAAGTCCGGCCTATCCTCTATCGCGCTTCATTATCAGAAATGGTTGTTCCCTACGGCGACCCGACTGATACGCAAAAAAGAAAAAATGCTTTCGATACAGGTGAATATGGAATGGGGCAATGTGCAAATAGCCTCACGCTTGGCTGTGATTGTCTTGGCTACATTCGCTATTTCGATGCCTATTTGAATAATAGCCGCGGCGAAGTGATCACCATCGCCAATGCAATCTGCATGCATGAGGAAGATTATGGTATTCTCTGGAAGCATACTGATCGCAGAGATGGCCGTGCGGAAGTAAGACGATCCCGCCGGCTGGTGATCTCTTCAATTTCAACGGTTGAGAATTACGAATATGGTTTCTTCTGGTATTTATACCAGGATGGAAACATTCAGTTTGAAATAAAACTTACCGGTATACTGTCACTTGGAGCGCTGCCTGAGGGTGTAAAACCAAAATATGGGAACCTGGTCGCACCTCAATTGTATGCACCGAATCATCAGCACTTTTTTAATATGCGTCTTGACTTTGATCTTGACGGAACAGCTAATTCTGTATATGAGCTTGATGTAGTTGCAGAAGAAGCAGGGCCTGATAATCCTTTTGCAAACGCATTCTACGCAAAGAGCAGCCTGCTCGAAACCGAAAAGCTGGCCCGAAGACAGATGAATCTCTCAACAGCCCGTACATGGAAAATTGTAAACCCAAATTCGAAAAATCATATCGGAGAGCCGGTGGGGTATAAGCTGATGCCAGGGGATAATTGTATTCCTTATGCAAACGAACAGACAAGCTGGTACCGCCGGGCGGGCTTTGTACAAAATCACTTATGGGTCACTCCTTTTTCTGAAAACGAATTATTTGCCGCAGGGGATTATCCAAATCAGCATAAAGGCGGCGATGGTCTGATCAAATGGACTGAACAGGATAGAAAGGTTGCCGACACAGACCTGGTCGTTTGGTACACAATGGGGCATACGCATATACCGAGAATAGAAGATTACCCGGTGATGCCAACAGCTTACATCGGGTTCTTATTAAAACCGAATGGGTTCTTTTCACAGAATCCGGCGAATGACGTACCGCCGTCCGAGCCGAAGATAAAAACGGTTGGCTCATCCTGCTGTCACAAATAATCAATCATCACTAATCTTAATGTATGAAGCAATCTGTCTCCACATCTTCCAGCCTGCTTCAAAACGGGGCGCGTATTTCACTCGCCCTGTTTATTTTACTGTTGCCAAAATGCGGGCTTTGTCTGGTTGTATACCTGAATGTATTTAGCATCATGGGCATATCCATCACTAAATATTTCCCTTATTTTCTGCCGGTATTGGGTCTTCTGCTGA
This sequence comes from Citrobacter freundii, assembly GCA_003243445.1. Taxonomy (GTDB): domain Bacteria; phylum Bacteroidota; class Bacteroidia; order Chitinophagales; family Chitinophagaceae; genus Terrimonas_A. Next base: position 107,014 of record QFQQ01000003.1, on the reverse strand, counting down.
TGCTTAATCTTTTCCTGGGGTTTATGAAAGCCAGGAAAGTTAAGCACTACGGAAGCTGGATCTTGTCTTTGATCGCTTCTGCTATGCTGGTTGCGAATAAGATCTGGTTAGATGACTCAGTATTATCCTGGATAGCTGTATCGCTGCTTTTTACTTCTGCGATAATGCAGATCTGGATGTCAAGGAAAGTTTGCAGCCGGAGCTTTTTATGATAAATAGTGGCATTATTTGCAACTGTTGAATTGATACACAGTATTTCCATTGGGTGATTTTTGCTGTGTGATATAAACACGGGCAAATGTATTATCCTCCAGCAACCGGAACAGAGCCACGCCTGATTGATATTTATCCAGAATATAGGCAGTAGCCATTTCATCTGCTTTTGTTTTATCCATACGTTGAATGCCGATGAGATACGATTTCAACTCGGCGAATTCATTGAACAATTTCTCCGGGAATCTGGGAGAGAATTCACCCGATTCTTCGGCAGGATAGTCTTTAATAAACGCCGACGCGAGTTGGTCGTTATAGATAGACACCGCATAAACAATTCCGTTGGCCAGCAAAGTGATCCGCGAATTATGTAAAGGGGTTTTCCCGCTAATGCGGATAAGGTTGTAGATATCTCCTGTTGAGGGAACCGTATTCGCGGGATGATTGTGCATATCTGCAAACGCTCCGGGAAAATTTGGTTCCACCGACGATCTGTTTTTCAGGCCGGCAGATTTTACCTGCGAGATGATATTGTTACCAAGCGCATCTTTTCCGAAGACAACTGTATGTTCTTTTCCATCCGTAGTAGCACTGGTCAGAGCGTCTTTTGCTTCATTGAAGATCTTTGACCGGGCCAGATCTGAAAGAATGGATGATGCATTTTTTGAGTCTTCACAGGGCTCCGTTTTTTTGTTTATATGAACAAATAATAAAGCCGGAAGTGCGTATCCTAATAATATAGTGGAGAAGCGGCTCATCACATTCGATTGCCGTTAAAATTAAACTGCGAAGAGCAAATGTGGAGCGATTCACACATTTTCTTCGCAGTTTAATTTCCTGTTATGGGCAGGAGATCACGCCAGTATCGTGATCAGTCCTTTTATGATCGAACCGGTTTTTACAGCTTCGAAGATTTTTGACTCACTGCTGCCGTGTTGCAATACAGACTGTTCGTGTGATGAAACACACATTTCACAGCCATTTACCGCGGAGATCACGAGGCTTAGCAGCTCAAAGAATTCTTTTCCGGTAACGGGATTCATCATGATGCTCATTTTGATTCCCGCAGGCTGGTTTGTATAGAAGTCCTTCTGCATAAAATGGCGGAAGCGATAGAACACGTTGTTTGTATTCATCAGGGAAGTGCATGCTATAACTTCTGCAATTTCCGCATCAGTTGCGCCGGCTTCTTTCGCCAGGTTGGTAAAGCTTTCCTGGAGTAAAACAAATTTTTCGTTCACTGCAACACCAAGCGCAATCAGCAAAGCTTCTTTGCGGTTAAGATATTGCGTATTGTTCAGCGCGTTGCCAACATTGATCTTAAGATCTTTGATAAAACGGGATTCGGCAACTACGAGGGCCTGAACGTTTGCAGACGGCAAGTAGCCGGAGATCTGCAGATCGGCCAGCAGATTGTTGAATGTTTCGTTTTGTATTGCGAGTGTTTCGCTCATCAGTGTTCGTTTTAATCTCCCTAAGCAAGGCTTCCCTTAATGCAGGTTCATTCCGGGTGAAGTCTGCAGGAAGCCTGCTGAATGGAGTGAGGGATTATTAGTTCAGGCTCAGTTGTGTGGTAAGTGTTTCTTCGCCTTTTTTCCAGTTGCAGGGGCAGAGCTCGTCTGTTTGCAAAGCATCCAGTACGCGGATCACTTCCTGTACATTACGGCCAACATTCAGGTCGTTGATGCTAACCCAGCGAACGATGCCCTGAGGATCGATGATATAGGTAGCGCGGTAAGCGATCTTCTCATCCTGGTCGAGGATGCCGAGTTCTTCAGCAAGAGTTTTTGAAGTATCGGCGAGCATTGGGAATTTCAGATCGCGCAGATCGGCGTGATCTCTTCTCCATGCAGCGTGAACGAATTCAGAGTCTGTAGACGCGCCGATCAATACGGTGTCACGATCAGAAAACTCGCCGGCTTTTTTATTGAATTCAGCGATCTCTGTTGGACACACAAACGTGAAATCTTTCGGCCACCAGAACATTACAGTCCATTTTCCGTCTTTTGAAGCGAACTCATTGGTCAGCTCGATAAATTCTTTGCCTTTTTCGATGGAAACGACTGCTTTCTTCTTGAATGAAGGAAATTGACTTCCTACAGATAATACTCTGTTGCTCATAAATTGAGGAATAAATAATTGTTTAAAAAAATAAAATGTGTTTGAGGCAAAGCAGTAACTGAAGCGTTACCCGTTAGATGCCGCAAATATAAGCTGAAGGAATATAGGTGTCAATAATGATAATCTATATCCGATAGATTTTGTCTATCGGCGCAGAAAGTCTTTCTTGAGAAAAGGGTTATACTTTTCTATTGGTTGAGGAAGGAAATATCCTTTGATCAGGTCGGGTTTTCGAACGCACACTTCTATATGGAGCTTATCTGTAAAATTTGAGCCCGGATAAACAGGTTTGCCTTCCATGAATGCGCTTCGGACACTATCATATGGAGGAAATTGATTTTTCCGGTTCGCTTCATGTACGTATCTCACCACCTCGCAGTCAAGCCGCCGGTTTGCGCCCTTATTGATGGGCATAGGCTCACCGCTTTTCCGCTTCAGATCAAGGAGTAGGTTATAGCCCTGTATGAGTACATTGGCAGCATTTGACTCCAACAAGTTAAAGCAATTTCCTAATTCTATGATTGCTCCGATAACAAACGGCGTTTTGATCCTCGTTTTGTTCTTTTGTTTGCCAGAGGCAGAATCAATCGCATATTCCAGTGCCCGACCCGGATTTTGTTCCCAAAAATAAATACCATCACCAAGCCAATCCCATTCATTGTTGCTGGGAATGAGCTAATCTTCTCCTTTCAAAATTCTTAAACCAACATCTTTATCGCAACTGTGAAAGCCCCTTATTTGATATGGTTGATAATATGTCATTTCTTTTGTGTTTTTATGCTAGAACTCCCTGTTGCTGTTTTCATAGTTGGGCGTACTATGCCCGCGTCAATAAGAAACTGTAAAGCGGATTCTTTGCTCCTTAAAGCTTTTCTTGCGGCTTTTTGCAGAACCACTATTTGTTTTGCACACTGTTCATCCGTCATATGATATTTTTTAAAATGATAGAAAATTGTCGATCAACATAGACTTTTTGACTAACGTCCTAAAAACACGAAATCAGGAACAGCCTTTCAGCTCATTCCTGATTTCATATATTAAATATACCCACAAAAATCTTCGGTCGCTACAACATTCCCTCTCTATTTTTTTCTTGGTCTAAAGGACCTAGAAAAAATCTGCTTATTCAAGGATGCGAAGCTTTGCATAATTCAACATGATCTTCTTCTCCCCATTCTGCTCAAACTTAACCGTTGCGATCGGATTGTGGGAAGCACCTTCCAGTTTCATTACCTCGCCAAATCCAAACTTCTGATGTTCTACTTTCTGCCCAACCTGCAACGCAGATGTATCACTCGCTACAAAATCCGCAGAAGGCTTATGCTCTACTACTTTTGGATAAGGACTCTGTGGTTTCATATACGATGGCGTTTCCTCTTTCTTTCCCGGAGGTGGGCCATAACGCTTTTCCGCCTGGTTTGCACCACTCCAGTTATTGCCATGCATCCGTTGATATGCCGTCAATCCGGATGATGACTGACCAAAGCCTGATTGATTTCTCGTACCGCCTCCTGCAAACGACCTGTCCAGGAATTGCTCCGGCAATTCCTCAATAAACCTGCTTGGTTCATTTTGCACCAGCGATCCGAATTTATAACGCGTATTTGCATAGGAGATCCACAGACGCTGCTTCGCCCGCGTGATCACCACATAAAAAAGACGTCTCTCTTCCTCCAGTTCTTCCCTTGTATTAATGCTCATTGCACTCGGGAATAAACCTTCTTCCAGTCCCGCTGCAAATACGCAACTGAATTCAAGACCTTTCGCGGCGTGAATGGTCATCAACTTGACCGTATCAGCGTCAGGGTCCTTATTATCTGTATCTGTCAACAAGGTGATCTGCTGAAGATAAGAACCAAGTGATTTATCAACCACTTCACCGTCTTCGTTATCCGGGCTTTCCACCCATTCCTTGATACTGTTCAGCAACTCCTGGATGTTTTCATATCGCTGCACACCTTCGGTACTCTTATCATTAAAAAGCTCTTTAACGATATTTGTTTGCTTACCCACATGAAAAGCCACTTCATAAGCATTCTGCTTTTGCAACATGCTCGAAAAACTTTTGATCATGATCACAAACTCTTCGATCGCCTGAAGTGTACCCGCACGAAAACCATACTGCGCTGCATTTTCCAGAATATCCCACATCGGAACATTTGCTTCATTGGCAAGTAGTATCGCTTTATCAATGGTTGTTTTGCCAATACCACGCGCGGGGTAGTTGATAATTCTTTTCAGCGATTCTTCATCTCTCGGATTTGCGAGCAGACGCAGATAAGCGACCAGATCCTTGATCTCCTTACGCTGATAAAAACTCATACCGCCATAGATCGTATAGGGGATCGCCATTCTGCGAAGGCTTTCCTCAAATGCCCGGCTTTGTGCATTTGTTCTGTATAAGATCGCGAAATCCCGGTTATTGAAGTGATTGCGGAGTTTCTGCTCCTGAATGGTGTCTGCCACATACTTGCCTTCTTCATTGTCAGACATGGTCCGCACCAGTTTGATCTTTTCGCCCGTACCGTTTTCGGTAAACAGCGTTTTTTCAATCTGACCTTTATTATTTGCGATCACCTCGTTCGCAACCTTCAGGATCGTTTGTGTACTGCGGTAATTCTGTTCCAGCTTCACCACTTTCACGTTATCGTAATCTTTCTGGAACTGCAGGATATTCTGGATCGTCGCGCCGCGGAACGAATAGATACTTTGCGCATCATCTCCTACTACGCATACATTTTCATGCATAGCGCCAAGCAACTTGATCACTTCATACTGGGCAGGATTGGTATCCTGATACTCATCGATCAGCACATATTTGAATTTGTGCTGGTATTTGCTTAAACAATCCGGAAAGTTTTTCAGCAGTTCATAAAACTTCAGCAGCAGATCATCAAAATCCATTGCCCCGTTTTTAAAACAACGTTTGACATACGCGTCATAGATCTGGCCGATGGCCGGGCGATTGCTGCGCATATCTTCCTGCTGGAGATAATAATCATTTGCGTATTCAACAGGACCAACCAGCGCATTCTTTGCGGAAGAGATCCTGTTATAGATCTGGTTCGGCTTGTAATGCTTATCATCCAGGTTCATTTCATTGATCACCGTTTTCACCACATTCTTGGCGTCATCGGTATCATAGATGGTGAAATTGCTTGGATAGCCAAGGCGTGGTGCTTCTGTGCGCAGAATGCGGGCGAATACACTGTGGAATGTACCGATATAGAGATTCCGGGCTTCGCTGTTGCCCAGGATCTTTTCGATACGCTCTTTCATTTCCTTTGCCGCCTTATTGGTAAATGTAAGCGCGAGAATATTAAATGAATCCACGCCGCTTGCCATCAGGTGAGCGATCCGCGTGGTCAATACTTTTGTTTTTCCGCTGCCGGCACCGGCAACGATCATGATAGGGCCGTCGATATGGAGCACCGCTTCCTTCTGCCGGTCATTCAACCCTTGTAAATAGTCTTGCATAGGGTGCAATTTACGGTGAGAAGGGGAGGTTTCGGGAAGAAGAATAAAAGGAATTTTTTCACAGGATATGCTGACTCGTGTCAAAAAGCTATAATCGCAATCGACACAACGAAAACAGGTAATATCTTAGAAAATATTCTATAAGATTGACAAACCAAATGGGCGGGCGTTATTGCGGCTTAGTTTTTTCTCTTACTCGCGAGATATTTTTCGTGAATGATCTGGCTCATCGGCTTATCATACACTTTGCTTTCCACCCATGAAATGATATCGAGGTATGCAAACGCCCTTGTCTCAAAACGGTTCTTTTCAAGGTGTTTGATCTTTTGCAGAAAAAGCTCGAGTTCGGGCTTCAATTTTTTGGCAGGAATATTATGGAATGAATGACGTAAGAATTTGAACATTTCCTCTTCCACCACTGTCAGGTTTTCCATTTTCGCCATAAAACGATAAACCGATTTGGTCAAAGACTCCATCAATTCATAATTCCCCAGTTCATAGTGCGCCAGGAGGTGCAGCACGCGTGCGTAACATTGAAGATCGGTGCGAAGGCCACCACCATTATGCATGATCTCCTGGAGATAGTCGATACAGGTGCTATAATCACCGCTACCAAAGTAGAGTGTTGCGATCTTATAGTTCACCACCATTATTCTATGCTGATCGAGGAACAGCGCATATTCTTCCAGCTTGGCTTCCACTTCCGGAACGATCTTCAGACCCTCCTTGAATGTGCCATGCATAAAATGCTGGTTGATCCGGGCCGTAGTGATATAGACCCATGCCTGTATGCGGAAGTTATCATGCTCCTGCACACGGGGCGTATGCGAAAAATGCTCGAATTTTTTTAATGTCTTTGCAAGGCCACTGTAATTGCGGAGATCAAAATGCGCATTACATAAGTAGTGGAGCCCTTTGATATAATGACTCGTTTCAACACGTATCATCAAGGGGTTGGATTCAAAAAGATCAACCCATTTTTGAGCGTAACGATAGTACTGAATAAAGTCCTGGCGTATGAACGCGTACCAGCAATAGCTCTGGTTAAGATACAATCGTTCATAAAAACCCGTCAATTCATGCGTATTTGGCGGAAGGTTCTGTTGCATGAATTTCCTTACACCAGCTTCATCTTTTTCATTTCGTGCGTGACCGTGTAATGTAAACCAGCTGAACAACTGCAGCGAAAGGTTACTGACACGGGATACTATATCGATATGCCGGCTGACCGCGTTCGCCTCTTCCGCGAGGATATCCGCCCGATTCTCAACGCTGTGGGTGATATGAAGATTCTCTATTCTTTTTTCTAATGCAATAACCTGTGCGGTGAAATAAAACTTCTGGTGCGCCTTTGCCAGCTCTTTGGCGCGCTCGAGCAACTTCAGGCTTTGTACGAACAGGCCTTTTTTGTAAAGGATATGAGCATAGTCGAATTGCTCATTTAGTTGAAGATCAATACTGTCAGCACTTTTCAACAGGCGAAGACTGGCCAGGATCTGTTTGTAAAGGTGGGTCTTCAGGTTGTACAGCTGCCTCTTCTCTGTTCCAGGCAGTTTTTTCAATAAAGATTTTTCATCATATGTCTCTTGCTTGTCCAAAACGTCGAAAAGTCGCACGATCTTCAGCTCTTCTTTACCTGAACTACGGGTAATGTAGAGCTTAAAATGCCTTTTTTCGGCCTTTTCGAGCGACTTGATTAATTGAAATAATATATCATGTGTACGGTTGGACATCAGGCAGAAATTTTCACAGAATCGGCTACCAGTAAGGGTTTCGCTGTTTTTTGAACCTGTTTGACATGCTTAAAACAGAATTAACTTGTTTTGAAAGCTGATGCAGGCCGCGCTACATTTGTGTCGTGATAGTTCATTAAATAGTTCATACGGCAGGCAATCGTTGAGAAATAGGCAAGTCGTCAGAGGTCAAAGTGAGAGAAGCAAACCTGCAGGAACTATCCCCCGGTAAAACGGGATCAAAGTTTACTTCGAAGATTTTTCATATGGCAAGCAATCGTTAGAGGTCAGTCCGTTTCTACGGAAGGGCCTTTTTTAGTTTCTGGCGGGGGCTAAATTAAGTAGCATATTCGTATTATGCAAAAAAATGTGAAAATTACTTTTACTTTTCTGTAAACCAGTCGCTTCCATACCCTCAAGGGGTCAAAATTCACGCCGATCGGCATTCTCCAACAAATCTCTGCAAAGCTTGAAAAACATCTAAGTTTCAACTCGTTTTGATTTCCAACGTTGAAATTTGCTGTAAAAGCTGCATCACAAGTTGCCGTCCGGTAGGAGATGATTAATTTCACTGTCCAAATTGCTTCAACCATGAGTATCCGGATCTTTATTACAGGTGGCACGTTCGACAAAGAGTATAACGAATTAAACGGACAGCTCTACTTCAAGGACACGCATATGTCTGATCTGCTGGAAATGGGTCGCAGCAAACTTGCCGTGGAAATCCGGACCTTAATGATGATCGACAGCCTGGAAATGACCAATGAAGACCGCGAACTGATCGCTCATCAGTGCAATCAATGTGAAGAAACGCAGATCATTATCACTCACGGCACTGATACCATGAGCAATACCGCCCAGTGGCTGGCTAAACACGTAAAAAACAAGACCGTGGTCCTCACCGGTGCAATGATTCCCATCAAATTCGGTAGCTCTGATGGTCTATTCAACCTTGGCAGCGCCCTGGCATTCGCACAAACCCTTCCCCCCGGCATATATGTGGCCATGAATGGACGATATTTTAACTGGGACAACGTGCGCAAAAACCGCCAGACAGGCGTGTTCGAAGAGATAAAGTAGGTTTCAGAGGTTCCATAAGTTCCAAAGGTTTCATAGGTTAGGCAAGCCCAACTTCTGAAACCTCTGGAACTTTTGGAACCTCTGAAACTTTTACATATACGGTAACTATGCCCCCTGAGCTTTTGAATAACTTTCATTCTCAGCCGGCATAACCATGCAGCACATCGAGTTTTTTCATATCGATCATTTCGAAAATAACTATCACCGGGTCCCACCGCCTGCGAACCTGGCGCCATATATCGATTTCTTTTGGGAAACACGTTTTGATGAACTGTGGGACCACTATCCAAAAGGTTTTTCAGATGCACAGTTTCCCAATATCGGCTACACGTACCTGATCAATCTTGGAACTACGTTCACGATGCAGGTGAATGACCGGAAGTTCGAAATGAAATCAGACGGTTTTCTTCCACGCTTCAATGCCATTGAATGCTTTCATAGAAAAGATAATCACCTGTTCGGCATCAAATTCAGGATCTCACCGATCGTCTTTCAAAAAGATGTCGACTTTTCTGAATACCAGGGATACATTTTCCCGCTCAGTTATCTTATCGATCCAAAAGTAATTGCTGAAATAAAAAGAGCACCAACATTTGAAGAACGCGTTTCCGCTGCAAGCGCAAACTTTCTATCGCTGTTAGCGGACTATGATGGGCCACTACACCCGGTGAACAAGGTCAGTGCAATCATGGACGATTGCTTTCAGCATAATCTTTTCACTACGCCGGTAGAGAAACTCGCTGCACAACATGGCATTTCCAGCCGGACCCTGCAGCGGTATTTTGAAACCTGCACCGGCATCAGCAGCAAACAAGCCTTGCAGATCATGCGGATCAGGAAAGCAGCAACGCACCTGACCCACTCACCAGAAACCTTCGACCATACGCTGTACGGTTATTATGACCACAGCCATTTCTATAAACACCTCCGGCAGTTCCTGCAACAGAACACGCTGACAGATATTCAACCTCATTTGAAATTGCTTGAAAAATTGCACCGGGTGAGCGGAGGATGAAAGGGATCGATGGCGGATGGCGGATGGCCGAATCCAGATTGAAACCCTATTGCAAGACAGATGCCCTTAATGATAGAGGATATCTGTTCAGTAAGAGTGTTTTGATTTGAATTCGGCCAACTGCCATCCGCCATCGATCCCTGTCATCCGCCCTAATTCGCCCGCTGACGTTCTTCTTCCGAAGCCGTGGTTCTTCGCCTTGCCGCCTGGATCTTGTTACTTCCAAATCGATACGTGAACGTCAGATTTGCCACGCGCGTTTCGCGATAGGCCTTCCATTTTTCGATATAGTTATCATATGTGATCACAGCCTGGGGCAGATTTGTATAGAAAATGTCGGTGATGTTTGCGCGAACGGTTCCTTTTCCTTTCAGTATTGTTTTTTGAACGCCGGCGTTCAGACTCCAGCGGCTTTCAAATACCATGAACCCGGATTGCCCGCCGGAGTTGAATGTTCCGTTCAATTCCGCAGTCCAGCCTTTCTTAAAAGTAAACGTGTTATTGTTCCGCAGATCAACAGCCGGCTTACCTCGATTCAACCTGGTCACACCCAATTGTCCATTGAAATGATTATAATAAACATTTCCGTCATTCAGCATATTCCACCATGAACTGATACGAATGGGAGCGGAAATATTCAAACCAAAATAATCAGAAGAGCTAAGGTTTGTAGGTATCTGTACAGTAACATTATCGTCAGAAGGAATATCCGGAAACACATCTTTGAATCGCGCAATAGAAATGTCCTGGTTATTTTTGGTATGACTATAGCCCAGGGTGAAATTCAGACTCTTCAATGTGTAACTCAGTTCATACGACCAGGTAAGTTGTGGCAACAATCCCGGCCGGCCGGTTGCATAAGTTGTCACGTCTATCAGGAAAAGGAACGGATTAAGTTGAGAATATCCCGGGCGATCGATCCTACGGCTTACAGAGATCCCTAATACCTGATCTTCTTTCAATTTATAGTTGAAAAACGCACTCGGGAATAATTGAAAATAGCTGGAATCAAACTTAATATTCCCTTTTAATTGCTCCGTCTGTATGTGTGTATGCTCGCCGCGAAGACCAAGCTGGAGATCGAACTTCCGGAAAGTTTTGCTGAAATTCACATACCCGGCATTGTTGTTTTCTTTATAAAGAAAATGATTGGTCTTGTTCACATCGTCTACGGGAGAGCCGGAACTCAGATCAAAGAATTTTGCGTCATTGTCCGATGAAACAAAACTTGATTTTGCTCCCGTTTCCATCCTTGTAGCTTTATTGAACGGTTTTACGTAATCGATCTTACCGATCTTGAAATCAAGTTTTCCCTGCTGATCACCATTCAAAATATAACGTGGTTGAAGAGGTGACCCGTCCAGTTTATAATAGCTCGTCGAGTTTGTTGAGAGAGACGTTGAGTTATATGTACCATAGTCAATATCAGCCGTGAACTCTTGCCCTGCTGAATCAATGCTGTGTTTGAGATTGATGTTGCCGACAATATTCTTCGCATGATCATTATTCGACGCATTCGCGTTGAATGTACTTTGCCGTTGCTTTTGCTGATCGAGAACGATAGAACTATTTCTGTTATCTCTTGTATAGTGATTGAAGTTTGCATTTACAACAAAGCCGACGATCGTTTTCTTTGATACAAAAAAATCTGCTCCCGTTCTTGCTGTATGTGAATTCGCCGGCGTTTTACCGTAATTATCTTTCAGATCACCTCCGCTATAAATTCCATTTGTATAAAAGCTCCGGTCGAGCAGCAGGTTATTAAAATTGATCCGGTATCCGTAGTTATAGTTGCCAAAAACATTCACCGCTTTATTGCGATAGTTAAATACCACGCCGCCGTTTGCCTTAGGATAAACGCCCTGGCCATAGCCCGCCGTTAATGATCCGTTCATTCCTTTACGCTGATCTTTTTTCAATCGTATATCGATGATGCCCGAGTTACCGGCTGCATCATATCGTGCGGAAGGGTTGGTAATTATATCTATCCGCTCTATCGCCGCTGATGGAAGACCGCGCAGATAATTCGCCAGATCGGCACCGGTCATCGGTGATGGCTTTCCATCGATCATTATGATCAGGCCGGTACGGCCGCGCAGGCTCACCACATCATTCTGATCAATGTTAACGCCGGGAGATCTCTCCAGTACATCCATGGCGGAAGATCCTGCACTGATGATACTGTTCTCCACATTCACAACTATTCGATCACTTAGTTTTTGAATGAACGGCTTGCGCGCTGTGACTGTTACACCGCCCATCTCAGCGGATTTGGTCGTGAGCGTTATGACCGCCAGATCTGCATTAAGGTTTTCCGGATCAAGACTGATCACACCGGAATAGAAGGGGAGAAAGTTAACTGCGGTGATGCGCAATTTATATTCACCCATGTTCAGGTTTTCCAGTTCAACCAATCCATTACCATTACTGATAGCTGTTTTAACGAGCTGGGAATCCCTCGCTTTCAATAATTCAACTGTTGCATTTTCAACAGAAGTTTGTTGTTCATTTTTTATACTAAAAGAAATCCTTCCCCTCGGATTTTGCGAATGGGCTGATACTGCGAATGCAGTCATCACTAATAACAAAAGCAGCTTGTTCATGCATGCAAGATGAAACATGAACGAATTCGTTCGTAGTTAATCTATGCAAAGTGTAATTAATGCTCGCTGAAAGGATGGATGAAGCGTATTGCTGTGTCTGATTTTTACATCAGTTACTACTTTAGGGCTTGATTTCCTGTAGTGCTGAAATAAACAGGCCCCGAAAGTATCATACTTCGGGGCCTGTTTATTTCAGGAGTTCCTTATTATTTACCCAGATCTTTATCTCTGATTGCTTTAAACTCCGAGCCAGTCTTCCACTCCGGCCATTTTTCATCGGAAGCGAGCTTTTTACCCACCTGGAAGAATAACTTCAGATCATCGATCGCCCCGTCAAGGACCCATTTCTCCGGTGTATATTCATCCGAGGGCCGGTGATAATTCTTTTCTGTGTATTCATCTTTCTTCCCTTCGCCGAATTCTTTGCCTTTGCCGATCACATCTATACCGCTTTCTGTATACAGTGCAGGAATACCAACTTTTGCAAAGTTGAAATGGTCTGAGCGGTAATAATACCCGGCTTCCGGATGCGTTTCATAAGAAATAACACGATCCATCTTTTTCGCTTCATCACTGAGGTAATCTTCCAGTTGATTCTGATCACGACCGATCACAATGATGTCTTTCGTTTTACCATAGGAATTCAGTCCATCCATATTGATATCCGCAAGCGTTTTTGCTGTTGGATAGACCGGGTTTTGCGCATAATACGCCGAGCCCCAGAGACCTTGTTCTTCTGCGGTGACAGCCAGGAATACAACAGTTCTTTCCGGTTTTGTTTTCAAACTTTTAAATGCTCTTGCCAGCTCAAGCAGTCCGGCAGTTGCAGAAGCATTATCCAGTGCGCCATTATAGATGGAGTCGCCGGTTTCATCGGGCTTGCCAATGCCAAGATGGTCCCAGTGTGCACTGTATATAATATATTCATCAGGGTGTTTTGAGCCGGTGATCTTACCGATGACGTTGTGCGACATATTATAGTTCGTAACAACCTTGATCGTAGTCGAAAGTTTCAATCCCAACGACTCGCCTTTGAAGCCTTTTTTATCTGCCGTAGCCAACAGGGTTGAATCTTTACCCGCCGCTGCCAGTAATTGTTTCGCCGCAGGCGCGGAAACCCAACCGATCACATCACAAAGCGTTTCTTTTTTGCCGCGGTTATCCAGGCGAAGTCTTGAGGCATTCCAGTTGTTTTGCACAACTGTGAAGGGATAGCTTGCTGCCTGGGTATTGTGAACGATCAGGCAACCTTTTGCTCCCTGGCGTGCAGCCTCTTCAAACTTATACGTCCAGCGGCCATAGTATGTCATTGTGCTCCCTTTAAAGAGGGAAGAGTCGTGCGCGTTGTAACCCGGGTCGTTAACCAGCACCAGCACCACTTTTCCTTTTACATCCAGGCCTTCGTAATCATTCCAGTTATATTCCGGCGCAACAACACCGTAGCCGGCAAATACAAGTTCTGATTTATCCAAAGAGACAGACGAATCTGTTTTATCTGTCCAGATCACATAATCATTAAACCCTTTCAGATTGAACTTTCCTTTCGGGCCTTCAACAGACATGGAAGGAGCGGCGGTGGTAGTAATGCGAACCATCGGCACATCCTGTATATAGCTGTTTGCATTTCCCGGTTCAAGACCTGCGGAAGCAAATTGTGCTTTCAGAAAATCGATGGTTTTTGTTTCACCTTCGGTAAACGGCTTCCGTCCCTGGAATTCGTCCGAAGCCAATACAGCAATAGCTTTTTTTAATGAATCAACATTGAAGGTTGATAACCCGTCCTGTTCATCCACGGTTGTTTTTGATTCACCGCATGAACTGATGACTATTGCCCCAATGCAGGCTGGTAAAAGTATCCGACGCATAGATATTGTTTTTTGAAAGGTAAGCCAATGAAGGTAAAAATTAAAAAGTCAAAAGTAAAAAAGGCCTGCCCTGTTGAGGACAAGCCTTTTTTACTTTTGACTTTTACTTTTTAATTATTTGCCGCCATTTGGCTCAAGCAGTTTAAAGAACTGGTCAAGCTGAGGCAGGATCACGATACGTGTGCGGCGGTTAGCTGCTTTACCTTCTGCAGTGCTGTTATCAGCAACAGGTTTGTATTCTCCACGGCCGGCTGCTGCCATTTTAGACGGCTCAAGACCATATTGATTCTGCAGGATGCGGATCACAGAAGTAGCACGTTTAACGCTCAGATCCCAGTTGTCAAGCAGTACGCCACCACCTTTGTAAGCAACATTGTCTGTATGACCTTCAACCATGAACTCAATGTCAGGTTGATTTTTCAGCACCGCAGCAACTTTACCAAGCACTGTTTTAGCCTGTTCAGTTACTTCATATTTACCGCTCTTGAAGAGGAGTTTGTCAGAGATATCGATGTATACAACACCTTTGTCAACTTTGATGTTGATGTCCTGGTCATCAAGGTTGCCGATGGCACCTTTCAGGTTCATCACGAGAGCCATATTGAGTGAATCTTTACGCGCCATTTGCTGTTGCAATGTCTGGATATACGCATCTTTCGCACCAATATTCTCCATTGATTTCTTGATGCTTTCTGCCTGTGCTCCGGTGATCACAGACATATCTTCCAGTTGTTTTAACGCGCTGGTATTGTTTTGTTTGAGAAGTTCGATCTGTTTGTTGAGATTGGCAATATCTGCTTCCAGTTGAGATTTCTGGCCTTGCAATTGGCTTTTTGCAGTATTACAATCATTCAGGTTGCCTTGCAATGATGTATACTGACCTTGTAAGGTAGCATAGTCTGCCTGTGATTGCTTGAATTTCTTTGAGCTCACGCAGGAGAATAATAAAACCGTTGATACGGCAGGGAGCATAATTTGTTTGAAGTTCATTGGTCCTGTTTTTAGTGATAAAATGTTTTGGTTTTGCTGTTACGTTAATAACGGCATGGTGGCGGTGCGCAAAGATAGTTCCTTCATATGGGAGAAATCCTTTCGCTTTGTTAATTCGATTAAACCAAAAACATGCCTGTTTATTAACAAATATATTCTTATTAAGAAAAATACACACCTTTGACGATATTATACAAGATATGGCTGCATCCGGTAAAGCTGCAATGGGGTTTATTTTTGTAACGATGGTGATCGATGTGACGGGCATGGGTCTCATCTATCCCGTTATACCAAAATTACTGGAAGAGGTTTCTCATGGCGGACTTAGTGATGCTGCCCGCGTCAACGGATGGCTGACACTGGCCTATGCCATTCCGCAATTTGTATTCGCGCCGGTCATCGGCAACCTGAGCGACCGGTTTGGTCGCCGGCCAATATTACTGATATCAATGTTTGGCTTTGCTGTTGATTATATGTTCCTGGCCTGGGCGCCAACATTATTCTGGTTGTTTATCGGCCGCTCTATCGCAGGCCTCACCGGTGCAAGCTTTTCTACAGCCACCGCATATATTGCCGATATCAGCAATGCAGAAACACGTGCAAAGAATTTTGGAATGATCGGTGCCGCCTTTGGCCTTGGTTTTATCATAGGACCGGCGCTGGGCGGGGTTTTGGGCGAGTTCGGTACACGTGTCCCTTTTATAGCAGCTGCGATATTAACAGCATTGAACTGGTTGTTTGGGTTCTTCGTTCTTCCTGAATCACTACCTGTTGAAAGACGAAGAAAATTTGAATGGAAACGTGCTAATCCCGTCGGAGCATTCATGGTATTAAAAAGATATCCGGCTGTTTGGGGATTGGCAAGTGCGCTTGTCCTTGTATATATCGCAGGTTATTCTGTACAAAGCACCTGGAATTTCTTTACCATGGAAAAATTCAAATGGAGTGAGGGCGTCGTTGGTGCATCACTGGCCGTGGTAGGATTGCTCGTTGGTGCAGTACAGGGCGGTCTGGTGCGAGTGCTGAATCCAAAAATAGGAAATGAAAAAAGCATCTATCTCGGGTTGTTCCTTTATTCGATCGGGCTGTTCCTGTTTGCTTTTGCAACGCAGGGCTGGATGATGTTTGCATTCCTTATCCCCTATTGTCTTGGCGGTATTGCCGGACCATCGCTGCAGGCAATTATCTCCGGGCATGTTTCACCAAAGGAGCAGGGAGAGTTGCAGGGTGCGATGACGAGTCTCATGAGTGTTACAATGATCGTAGGACCTTTGCTCATGTCCTATGTATTTTCTTACTTCACAAAAAAGGATGGATCAACGGTCTATTTCCCCGGTGCCGCATTCTTTTTGGGCGCGATATTGATGCTGATCAGCGCTGTACTTGCCTACTGGGTGTTGAAAGACGACAAAAAACACCACCCGGAAATGCTGGATGTGATCGAAGGGAAAAGCTCAGATCAGCCGGTCGTGCATTAATTTTTAATGCACTGCGTCCTTCAATGCTGCGACGGATTTCTTATCATTACCGATAAAGATCCTGTCGTTCCAGATGGTCACAGGTCTCTTCAGAAATGTATATTCCTCCAGTATATAGCTGCGATAATCTTTTTCCGTAAGTGCTTTGTCTTTCAGACCGAGCTCTTTGTATTTCAATGCTCTCCGGCTGAAAAGCGCTTCGTAGCTGCCCGCCATTTTCTTCATTTCGTCCAGTTGGGCCGGCGTTATCTTTTCCGTTTTGATATCCTGCATTTCAATTTTGCCGGCTTCGGCCAGTTTATCCACGCCTGTTTCTTTGATAATTGCCTGGCAGGTTGTACAGGTCGCCAGATGATACATTTTCTTCATTTTACCCGGTTTTCCGGCGCAAAACTAGGGCAGGCCAGCGATTGTCATGAAAATTCCCTGGGATTTATTCTGAACATCCATGGACATTTATTGTTATTTTCGTGGTCCGTTTGTCGCTAATATAGGGATAAATAGACCATCCGCCAAAGCTTAAGCGACGGCGGATCATCCTGAAAAGGAATTTTAAACATCACGTGTTATGATCAAAACAGGCAACCCGATTATCAGCATTTATACAGAAATGACCCCCAACCCGGAAACAATGAAGTTTGTTGCAAATAAACTTCTGTTTCCTGGCAGAAGCATCGATTTCCCCGATGCAGAAAGCGCGAAACCATCTCCGTTAGCAACTGAGCTGTTTGGCTTTCCTTTCATCAAGGCTGTATTCATCGCAAGCAACTTTGTTACGCTAACAAAGACGACCGATACAGATTGGAACGATGTCATCCCTTCCATCCGTCAATTCCTGAAAGATTATCTGGAAGAAGGCAAGACTGTGGTAAATGAAGATGAGCTCGCAACGGTAAAACCTGTCAGCAGCAATGAAGTTGCCGCTGACGATGATGATGTGGTTAAGCGCATCAAAGAACTGCTCGATAATTATGTTCGTCCTGCTGTTGAAATGGATGGCGGTGCGATCCAGTTCAAAAGCTACGAAGCCGGTACCGTTAACCTCGCTATGCAGGGAAGCTGCAGCGGATGTCCTTCATCTATGATCACGCTGAAAGCGGGTATAGAAGGTATGATGAAGAGAATGATCCCTGAAGTGAAGGAAGTGGTAGCGGAAGCTGAATAAGGATTTTAATTTTTGAAATATTCCATTAAGCATGTAAGATCTCTTACGTGCTTTTTTATTGGCGCGAATGCTTCGCGAATGAACGCTAATCGGCGGTATTGGCAATCCAGCGGACGTTTCGTTGTTTGAGATAGTTGAGGATGAAGTCGAAACAGGCTTTGTCGGGACCGATGAGTTCGGGAGGGAAGACGCCTTTTCGGTTAAAGAGATTTTGTGTGATGAGGTTAACGGCGGCGGTGCAGGTGTAGCCGGTGGTACGGGCCATGGATGATGTATTTGTCGCCGGGTCGAAACGATCGAGCAGGTTATATTCGATGGTTTTACCTTCACCCTTCAGAGTAACTCGCATAACGGTGAATTCTTCCTCGCCGGGCTGGAGCTTCCACTGATCGATCAGTAATTGTGAAGTAAAGTCCAGCGGAATTATATCCGTTCCTTTTACAGTGATAGGGTCTGTATTGAAAAATCCTGCAAGCTGCAAATCACTGATCAGTTTTGCATGACCTGGATAACGAAGTGTTTTCTCTTTCATATCCGGAATGTTGGGCATCGTATACAGCAGGCTTCGCAGCCCGTCTGTATTGAAAGCTTCCAGTTCGCCCACCTCATCAAACTGCAGCAATTCGCGTTCACTCATTGCCTGCTTTGTAACAATGATCCCGCCTTCTTTCAACCTTGCGGGACGGATGTATTCCTGGATCACATCCACCGGAGAGAATGGCGCTTTGTATTCGAATGGCGGAATCTTGTATTTGGGTAAACCGCCAACATAACAGCTTACCTCCTCGATTTTCATTTCCGCATTATATCTTCCTATAATAAAATTACTCATGCCCGGAGCCACACCGCAATCAGTAATCACTGTGCAGTTCTTTTCAATTGCCAGCTGATCTAATTGCAAAGCATTTTCAGGAAAGAAAGAAATATCGACCACATTTTTTCCGGTATTGATAACAGCTTCCAGTGTAGCATAACCCATAAATCCGGGAACGGCTGTAACTACCAGATCTGCATCCCGCAGCCATTCCGCATATTCGTGTGTAAGGGAGAGATCTGCTTTTATAAGCCTGATATTTTTACCGGAAGCGTATAAACTATCGAGATTTTGCTCACTTATGTCGAAGGATGACACTTCATGATCTTTTGAAAGATCGAGTGCAATGGCACGGCCGACCATTCCAGCTCCGAGGACTGTAATTTTCATTATGGATCGTTTTCTGGCAATAAAGGTAAATTTTTCCCATTGGTGTCATGACGGCCTCCGAAGAACTACTCTTGCGTCTTCCAATCCAATTCAGTATTTTGACAAACCAAAACCACCTTTAATGATCTTTCTCTACATTTTTTTCGGCTTTATCGCAGCTATGCTTCTTATCGCGGCCTTTCTGCCAAAAGGTTTCAATATTGAAAAGACGATCGTCATTAATAAACCGGTGGATACTGTAATGGATAATGTCGGCGACCTGCATCATTACCGCGATTGGAACCCCTGGCAAAAGATGGATCCCTCTGCTAAAACCACAATTGAAGGCACACCAAAAACGCCCGGCCACAAGTACAGCTGGACCGGCCGGAAGGTTGGTATCGGAAGCCTTACCCTGCTGAGTATCGATGATAAACACATACATTTTGAACTGGAATTTATAAAACCATTTAAAAGCAAAGCGAAGGATAACTGGTTGTTTGAACACTGGGGCAATACAGATACGAAAGTCACCTGGCAAAACAGCGGCGAGCTTCCCTGGCCCATCGCGCGCCTGATGGGACCTGTGCTGAACAAGAGCCTGAATACGCAATTCGAACAAGGCCTGCAAAACCTGAAAAAAATGTGTGAGGGGGAATAGAGGGGTGACCGCCGACGGCAGACGGTCGCTTTGGTAGTAATATTTATACGTGTCGGCGCAGGAAATTTAACTTAACAAAGCTAACTTGTTAATCACAGTAGTTAACCTAAACTACTTTTGAAGCGATTCACTTTGCATATAATGTTTCCGCTTTTTCATAAAATAAGTTGAACAGTTCTCCGCTTATATACATCCGGCCTGGCGAAGCATAGACTTTATCTCCCACTTACTCCCCAACTCTTTTAAAAGCTACAACATCAAACGACCGTCGGCGGTCCGCGGTCGGCGGTCAAAAACTGAAAGCTGTCTCCCGCCCCACATAATCCAACAATTTTAACCAGATATTGAACAAGCCACCCAGTATTTCATTATTTATTTTCTATCTTCTCAGCTGTATGATGAAGTATTGGTTTGTTGTTTTAATTCTAATGGCCGGTTGTGCTGTCAGCAAAAATCCTTTACGCAAAGAGGTCAAAAAGCTTGAACGGGGGATTATCGCAGACGACACAAGTTATGTTTATGATCTTCCGTTTGAAGCAGGCAAAGCATACTGGATGGTACAGGGTTATTTTACCCGCTTTTCCCATAAAGAAAGAGTAGCGCTTGATTTCAAAATGAAACGCGGAACAAAGATCTGTGCTGCCCGTGAAGGCGTAGTGGTTCGCGTCAAAGAGGACGGTGATCGCGGCGGATTAAATAAAAAATACCGCGCAGACGGGAACAACATCGTTATACAACATGCAGATGGCTCACGTGCGGGTTACTGGCATCTTCAAAAAGACGGCGCCCTGGTAAACGTCGGCGATTCCGTGCAAAAAGGTCAGGTCATCGGATTAAGCGGTAAAACCGGTTATGCAGCGTTTCCCCATCTTCATTTTCTTGTCTGGGACTTCGATAAAGACGGCAATTGGCGCCAGGTACCGACCCGCTTCGAGACAACCAAGGTAACCGGCTATCTCCGCGGAATCAAACGTTATAAGAAACCCCGGAATTCATCTGTTTCAAAATAAATCTCTTTCCTCTTTTTCTCCTTTCGCTCTTAGCTTAGATTTGTAGCGTGCGTTTCCACGAAATCTATCAGCAGATCATCCAGGATTTTAAACATGCGTCCGTACTGGAATATGCCGCGATCATCTCCGGCATTGCCAGCGTATGGTTCAGCCGTATCGAAAACATCCTGGTATATCCGGTCGGCCTGATCAGCACGATCGGATATGTTTATATCAGCTTCAATAATCACCTGTTTGGCGAGGCTACGGTCAATCTGTATTACACGGTGATGAGTATCTATGGCTGGGTGATGTGGGCAAAGCGTGATCCGCAAAATGAACACGTAGTACGGATCACGTACTCCAGCGCAAGGGAATGGAAACAGCAATTACTGTTTTTTGCAGCGTTCTATGCAGTTGTTTTCATTGCGCTGACTTATTTAAAAAGAAGTTTCTACCCGGAAACGATCCCTGCCGGAGACGCATTTGCAACAGCAACAGCTTTCACCGGCATGTGGCTGATGGCCAGAAAAAAAGTAGAAAGCTGGTACTGGTGGATCGCAACCAATATCGCTTCCATACCACTGTATTTTGTAAAGCATTTACCTTTAACAAGCTTGTATTATATCGTATTGCTGGTGATGGCCATATTTGGATTAATTGAATGGAAGAAAAGAACGAGAGAACATCATGCTTAAAAAAATTGTCATTATCGGACCCGAAAGCACAGGCAAAAGCACGCTCGCCGCGCAACTGGCTGAGCATTTTGAAACCGCCTGGTGCCCGGAATTTGCCCGCGAATTCCTGCTTTCAAACGGTAAAGACTATACGTATGATGATCTCCTGACCATTGCGAAAGGACAGCTTGCGCTTGAAGATGAATACACCGCGGAACTTGAAGAACATTCATTGCCATTACTGGAAAATGGCGGCAACATCCCGCTTTTTATCGACACAGATATGTATGTGCTGAAAGTGTGGTGCGAATTTGTTTTTGGCGAATGCCATCGTTTTATTCTTGACAACATCGTTTCCCGTAAATATGATCTCTACCTTCTTTGCAATGTAGACCTCCCCTGGGTAAAAGACGAACTGCGCGAATACCCGGACCTGGAAACCCGGCAAAAACTATATCATATCTACAAAGACATTATGGTGAATCAATCCACTCCCTGGATTGATATCAGCGGCTCTTACGAAGAACGGCTGGCCAAAGCTATACGCGCGGTGGAAGCAGATCTCTGATGGCTATTTCGTTGCCTTGATTACTTTGACATTG
Source organism: Citrobacter freundii (assembly GCA_003243445.1). GTDB lineage: Bacteria > Bacteroidota > Bacteroidia > Chitinophagales > Chitinophagaceae > Terrimonas_A. The sequence continues at coordinate 85,162 of QFQQ01000003.1, read as the reverse complement.
TCGGGAAAGATCACGGCCTGTATATCCGGATCTGGCCGGAGAAAATTCATCTGCTGCATGATCTTGCGCTGACGGGCCAGCATAAATGAAGACGGTGGTTTCACCTTATATCGTTTCGGACTTGGAAGACACGCTGCGATCAATGCTGCCTCTGCCTGGCTGAGCCCGGCAGCTGATTTATTGAAATAGACATTTGCGGCTTTTTCAATGCCAAAGATCCCATCACCCATTTCAATCACATTCAGGTAGACCTCCATAATGCGCTTTTTTCCCCAGATCTTCTCTATCATGAAAGTGAAATATGCCTCGAGCCCTTTACGGATATACCCTCTTCCCTGCCAGAGAAAAACATTCTTCGCTACCTGCTGACTGATTGTGCTCCCTCCGCGGATACGGCCGGGTTTCTTTTCATTATACTTCATGGCCTTCTGGATGCTTTTCCAGTCGAAACCATTATGATCAACAAACAACTGATCTTCAGAAGCGATCACCGCAAGTTTCGCATTAGGGGAAATTTCATTCCGGTCCACATAATCTCTTCTTAAACCATGACCCGTGATCCAGCTTCCAAGCTGCGTGAGGGTAATAGGCGGGTCCACCCATTTCAGCACGATGATATAAACAAACTGTGCAATGAAAAGTGTAATGAAAATACGCTTGGTCCACCACCAAAGCTTCTTAAAAAATCCGGAATTTTTCATTGGCTACAATAATACAGAATAGTGCTTATTGTTTGTAGCTTTTGGGCAATAGTTATACGAAAAGATAAGATTGAATAAAGATGATCCTCAGAATGCGCGTTTGCGGGGAATGTAAAAGTCCAGCATTTGCAAACGGAATTTACGCCCGATCTTATAGCTTCTCCGGCTTAATGAGATCTTCTTGCTGAGATAACCAATGATCAGCGGAGCATATCCAAGAGTAAGACCCGCGACGAGCGCTTGCTTAAAGCTGGCTTGTTTACTGACAGTAAGACCCGTTGTTGCCAGCGCCACTCCACCCGTGATCAATGCAAAATTCTTCAGGCCAATATGAAAGTTCTCTTTTTCTTTTACTTTGATCACCACTTCGGCAACATCGTTCTTGGGTATAGGATCACCGGAGACCCATATGGTATCATTCATAAGCCGCGTGATCATCCCATATTTGTATTTACCATTGTTTAATATCAGGAAGATATTATCATATTCGGTGTAGGTGCGTTTCTTTTTCAATCCTTTTTTTACAAAAAGATAACCCGATTGAGAAGAGGCGGTGAGACATGAAAAAATAAGCAGTAAGAATATGTACAGCCGGTTCATAACTCAAACATACAATCTCCTGGCTTCTTTATTTGTTAAAAGGTTTTAACCCAAATCAGGCTGGCGTAGGTTTCCCGCTGATATCGCAGATTTTACTTTTCCTGGATAGAAATTTCGTTTGACGATGTAACCGGCTGTATCCGGATACGCAGATGACGCAGATCACACTCCGGTTTCAGCAAGTCATCCGCGTCATCCGCGCACTCGAATAGGGTCGATTGCGGCATTAAATAAATCTCTCTTTAGGAAAAGTAAAATCTGCGATATCAGCGGGAAACCTACGCCGGTCCAAAAAATAGCGGAATATCATTTCAGGTAAACCAACAGCCCATAAATAAGCAGCATTCCAAACCCCACAAGGATAATCCCATTGATCCGGTTGATGATATGCACATTGTGCGGTGTAAGGCGGTTACGGATCTTCCCGGCCAGCATCACTTTCGCGATATCGCTTGCCAGCACGAGCAACAAGCATGTTACGTAAATGATGATCCGTTGTTCAACGGTATGACTGACCAGCGTTGCAGAGGTGGTGATCCAGAAAATAAAGATCCCCGGATTCAATAGATTCATAAAAAAACCGGAGAAAAAGATCCTTACGAAATCACTTTTCCGGAAGGTGATGGTCGACTGCTGACCATTCTGATCTACTTTTACCTTTTTAAAAAAAATAAAATATACACCCAGACCGATCAGGAAAACACTTCCTGTAATGCCGATCGGCACCTGGTGGCTGCTGATACTGGCGAACAGACCTGTGAATACATTACTCACCAACACAAGCAGCACGTCACTGAATGAAACACCGAACACGAAAGCAAGACCGCCACGGTGTCCGTTGTTCAGACTCTGTTTTATGATAGAGAACAGGACTGGCCCAACCGATATCATCAGCCATAAACCCAACGTGATCCCTTTTAGTAAGGCTTCCCACATAGAAATACAAGTGTCTGAAAAATAAAACCTCTTTCAAAATTATGAAAGAGGCCTTATTAATCGTTCGTAATTTATTTAAACAATCGTTGTTTACATCCTGATCAGATAGATCCTGTTTCCAGGAACCTGGTCCATTCTTCCAGCATTTTACCTTTCATAACTCTTGGGAACTTGTGCTGGCTTCCCAGCTTTCCCTTCAATTCCATAAATTTCAAAAATCGATCTTCTGATAATACCTCAAGGAACATGCCTTTTAATGCACTATCTCTTTCTGTGGCATAATCATCATTCAACGCGCGAAGAGTTTCATCGATCCGGCGGCGCACCAGCTCGGTATCCTCGATCTTATCATCAGATGCAACATACCATTTATGTGCAAAAAATCCTTCATAAGGAAACCCTACAACAGTGTATTCCGGTATGCTGATGTTAAATTCTTCACTAACAACCTGTATCGCCTTATTCATGTTCTCCACGCTCAGGTGTTCGCCAACCAGGCTGAGAAAGTGTTTCGTCCGGCCGGTGATCACCACTTCACTTTTCTGAAGATCCACAAACTTGATCGTGTCTCCGATCAGGTAACGCCAGGCGCCGGCATTGGTGCTCATCAAAAGCGCATATTCTTTGCCTTCTTCTACTTCATGGATCATTTTTGCTTCCGGATCTGCAATTATTTTTCCATCGGCATCGAAATTCTTATCGTCAAATGGTACGAACTCAAAAAAGATATTATTGTTTAATACGAGCTGCATGCCTTTTGCATGTTCGCGCGTTTTATACCCGATGAACCCTTCACTTGAAAGATAGTTTTCAATATAAACGATCGGTTTACCCAATAGTTTTTCAAACCCTTTTTTATATGGTTCGAATGCAACGCCGCCGTGAACGAATACGCCGAAATTGGGCCATATTTCATGAATGTTCTTTACCTTATAGTGCTCGATGATCATCTCCATACACATCTGGCACCATGCAGGCACGCCCACAATGTATCCGATATCCCAGTCCTTTGCATGCTCAACGATCTCGGTCAGCTTCTGATTCCAGTCTTTGATCGCGGCAATACGGCCACCCGGTTTATAGAACGTCTGAAACCAGAAAGGTCTTTTTTTCGCGAGAATGCCGCTAAGATCGCCGGCATACCAGCCGGCTTCGCCTTTCTGCAGATCTGTAGCACCACCCAGCATCAGGAAGCCTTTTGTGAGTGCCTTGCGGTTTGCATCTTCATATCCAAATACGCTGATCAGTTGCCGCACGTAATTGATCGTGTTGCTGCGCAACAGGTCTTTTGTAACGGGAATGTATTTGCTGGCTGATTCTGATGTGCCGGAGCTGAGTGCGTAATATTTTATTTTGCCGGGCCATGTAACGTCCGGAGTTCCATCCAGCGTTTTCTTCCACCATTCTTCATAGATCTTGTTGTAATCGTGGACGGGCACCAATTCCTGGAATTTTTTCCCTGGGTTTCTGTTCAATAACACTTCATCAAACCGATAACGCTGACCAAACTCAGTAAACCGGGCCTTCTTCAATAACTTTTTCAGCACTTTCACCTGTTGACGCCTGGGATCGTTCTGAGGGATCCTGAGGGCTGTGGCAAGCGCCTTCGGTAATTTTATATCGATGATTGATGCCATAATACGTTACGCGAATTTCAATCCTCGAATTTCGCCAATTACGCGAATTTCACGGATTTCGCGAATATTGCGAATATAATCAGAACGCAGCAATAGGCGTATAAAATACACATTCTCCTTTGCGGGGCTCTTTACTATATAAACGCATTATTCGGGCCAATAAGTCCGGTTTTCTACTGATTAATTTCCTAATTCCCTGTATCCGGATCTGATCAGCCGTATATCCCGCGAAATTTCATAATCACGCGCATACCAGTAATCCATCATCTGAAGGCTTTCTTCCGGAAGTGGTTGTTTATTATTACGCGATAGCCCATTGCTGGCAAGAACGCCTTTTCTAAGTTTTGGCAATGATGATCCGGACCGGCTATACCCGACCCAGGTCCTTTTTCCTGCAATGATCCTGACGCAGTTCGTCAGAAATCCAAACGGCTTTTTCACCACGAATACCTGAACAGGAAATGTAATAATTCCGGAAATGGCGATGCTTACATCCAGCAATCTCTTCAATCTTCGTGTGTGAGGATCGCCCAGCGCAAAACCATTCTCGCCAGATAAGGATTCTCCTGAGCTTTTCCCTGATCTACTACCCACAATGCTATGGCTGGCCGCTGCATGAATCATCATTTTTGCTCCTTTATTCAGGCGGGGCAAAAAATCCACAATGTCTTTGAAGCTCAACTGACCCTGGCAGAAGATGATCTCCTGCACAGGTATCGTTCTTGTCAACTGACCAAGAGAAGACCAGTTGCCGATCGCTGAGTCATCCGTTGCTTCCACAGCCACGCGCCCGATCAGCTTTTGTTCTGCACCGGCTTCTTTTAATATCGCAGCGCAATTGTCAAATTCTTCTTTTGTGCCGACAATGATCGTGTTCGCATTCGATTCGCGGTCATTTCCTTTAGTCAGCACATTTGTGCGGACAAGTATCCGCCGCAATGTACTTATAGCAATAAAGGCGAGGACCGCACCGAATAGAACTATCGCTCTTGAAAACCGGAGATTTTCAGGAAGAAGAGAATATCCTGCTAATAAAACGATCGTGGCAATAAGTGTCGATCTTATAAGCTCTGACGTTTTGTACCAGCGATCATATAAACCTGCATAATATGCGGCAACCAGATATACAAAGGTGAATGTGGGAAAGGCGATCCAAAGGATCCTTGCTTCATATTGCGTAGTGGTTTTTACGTAGGCGTTCCATACGTTTTTCATTACGAGAAATGACAACAGGATCAGTATTGCATCGATCAGGGGAAGACCTATCCTGCGGATAAATGCAGCCACCGCAGAAAGTGCCGCTCTCGTCCAGATAGCTATATGAATGAAGAAATTGAATATGCCGGCTTTTTTTCCGCCATAATGTTTGCGGACAAAGATGCTCATTGCGTTGTAAAACATGCGGACGTAGTTCATACTTCCACGTCGCGTACTTTCTCCTTTAAAATGAATGATGCTGCTTCCGGAAAAATAATGATTGGAGAACCCTGCCTTTTGTATGCGGTAACTCAGATCCACATCTTCACCATACATAAAGAAGGTTTCATCAAACGAACCGATCTGATCCAGCACTTCTTTTTTGATGAGCATATACGCTCCTGCAAGAACGTCCACTTCATGATCCTGGTCTTCGTTCAGATTGCCAAGATGATATTTTGCAAAAACTGCAGAATGCGGGAATAACCTTGCCAGACCGGATAATTTGTATAATGATGTTAACGGTGAAGGAAACGATCGTTTCGACTCCGGCAGGAATTTCCCGCTGCCATCAAGCATTTTTATCCCGAGCGCTCCCGCAGATGGTCGTTCGGCAAGAAAGGCTATTGATTTTTGTAAACAATCTTCCGGCAGAATGGTATCAGGATTCAAAAAAAGAATAAATTTCCCTGAAGAAATATGTAACCCCTGGTTACATGCGTGCGCAAATCCGTGATTTTCCTGATTGACAATAAACCGCACCGATGGAAAACCGGGCTCAAGATAAGCGATGCTGCCGTCTGTCGATTTATTATCAACCACAATGATCTCGGCATTGATCCCCTGCACAGCGCGTTCAACCGAACAGAGGCACTGCTCAAGAAAATATTTGACATTGTAGTTGACTATGATGATCGACAGGTCCACCAAACAGTTCATTTTGACAGTTAATGCAAAGAAAGAGAAACCGGGCGAACATTCACAAAATCCAACTGTTATCTTGACTGCGTCTGTGGAAGCATTTGCGGAGCGGATGAGTATTTCCCGGGACAGAGTTGTGATCGCAGATCGTCTCAGGCAACTTTTTTGCAGTTGGTCAGGATTATTATCATAGCTGCCTGCTTCGCCGATCCGGACCAGTCGTTAATTGCGTATATCTCCGGGTCATGTATGCGGCTGGCGCAGATTTAAAGAATCATTTTATTCAAAATATAGCGGTATGAAGAAAAGAAAATTAGGATCGCAGGGATTGGAGGCTTCAGCATTAGGACTGGGTTGTATGGGCATGAGCGATTTTTATGGATCAAAGAATGACGTTGAGTCGCTGCAGGTGCTGGACAGGGCCATAGAACTGGGCATTACATTCTGGGACACGGCGGATATGTATGGCCCCTATACCAATGAAGAATTGGTTGGAAAAGCATTGAAGAGACACCGCCAGACCGTAACCATTGCCACCAAATTCGGCATCGTTCGTGATCCGAATGACCCTACAAAACGGGGAATCAATGGTCGCCCGGAATATGTACGGTCCTCTGTTGAAGGAAGCTTGAAAAGGCTGGGCACAGATGTGATCGATCTCTATTATCTCCATCGCAAAGATCCGGATGTGTCTATTGAGGAAACTGTTGGCGCCATGGGCCAGCTGGTGAAGGAAGGAAAGATAAAAGGGATTGGGCTATCCGAGGTTTCTCCGGAAACATTACGGAAAGCACATAGCGTATTTCCTGTGTCAGCGGTGCAAACAGAATATTCTCTCTGGAGCCGTGATCCGGAAGATGAGATGCTGCAGACCTGCAAAGACCTCGGCGTTGCATTTGTGGCCTATAGCCCGCTCGGCAGAGGGTTTCTTACCGGGCAATTCAGGAAGTTTGAAGACCTCGAACCAAATGATTATCGCCGTTTTTCTCCAAGATTTCAGGGTGAAAACTTCCAGAAAAACCTGGATCTGGTGAAAAAACTCGAAGAACTGGCAGAGCAAAAAGGATGTAAAGCCTCTCAGCTTGCGCTTGCCTGGGTGATGGCTCAGGGTGATCACATATTTCCAATACCGGGAACAAAACGCGTTTCTTATCTGGAAGAAAATGCCGGCGCACTGAATGTTACACTCACCGCAGAAGACCTGGCGGCGATCGATGAGATCGCACCAAAGGGAGTGGCTTCAGGATTGAGATACCCGGAGGAAATGATGAAGATCGTCAATGCATAGATGGTTGTCCGTTGACCGTGGTCTGTTGTCCGGGGTCCTGTTTATAAAAAGATCATCGATTTATAGACTGGCTTTCCGGGCAAGGGACAACCGGCAACGGACAACGAATCTTATCTTTGCGCATGCTTAAAACAACCCTCATCGAGGCTGCAAAGGCCGGCGCGGCGGAAGTGCAGCGTTTTTTTCAGAAAGAATTCAAGATAACGAACAAAGTAGGGATCAATAACCCTGTAACAGAGGCCGATCATGCTGCCGAAAAGGCGATCCTTGGCGTGATCAAATCCCGCTTTCCTGAACATTATGTGTTGAGTGAAGAGGCTGGTGAGATTGTGCAGGATTCCAATTACAAATGGATCATCGATCCGATCGACGGAACGATCAATTTTGCACATGGCATCCCGCTCAATTGCGTATCTATCGGAATTGAAAAAGATGGGGAAGTGATCCTGGGGGCGGTTTTTAATCCACACCTCAATGAATTTTTCCTTGCTGAAAAAGGCGCGGGTGCTACGCTGAATGACCAGCCTATCCACGTAAGCAAAGAAACAGCCGCGATCCATTCATGCCTCGTAACCGGGTTTCCTTATACTTACATAAACACACCAAACGGACCACTTGAGGTGTTCGATCGTTTTATCAGAAAAGGCGTTCCTGTCAGAAGACTCGGTTCGGCAGCAATCGATCTTTGCTGGGTTGCCGCAGGAAGATTTGACGGGTTTTATGAACACAAACTTGAAGCATGGGATAGCGCCGCAGGTTTCCTGATGGTAGAAGAAGCAGGAGGCCGTGTGACTGATTTTGACGGAAATAAATATTCTCCTTATCAGCATCGCATCCTGGCAACAAACGGAAAGATCCATGATGAAATGCTGGATATTATCAACCAGCGAAAAGACCTGTAAATAAAACGGATCATTTTTACTTACACATTGTTCAACTTTAAAGAACTTGTATGGAACGTACAGAAGTTTCTTCTCTCGGAGAATTTGGCCTGATCGACCACCTTACAAAAAATATTGAATTGCAGAATGCCTCATCACTTGTAGGCGTGGGAGACGATGCAGCTGTGATCGATCATTTCGGCAAACAAACCGTGATAACAACAGATATGTTGGTGGAAGGTGTGCATTTTGATCTTATGTACACGCCACTCAAACATCTTGGCTATAAGAGCGTGGTGGTGAACCTGAGCGACATTTATGCAATGAATGCCACGCCAACGCAGATCGTGATCGGTGTTGCATTCAGCAACCGGTTCAGTCTGGAAGCGCTGGATGAATTTTACGAAGGCGTTTACGCTGCATGTGCGGCATACGGTGTGGACTTGGTAGGAGGAGATACAACGTCATCCCAGAAAGGATTTATCATTTCAGTGACGGCGATCGGCGAAGTTGATCCTGATAAATATGTAAAAAGAAGTACAGCCCAGAAAGGCGATCTGATCTGCGTGAGTGGAGATCTTGGCGGCGCTTATGTTGGCCTTTTGTTTCTTGAAAGGGAAAAAAAGATCTTCCGCGAAAGCCCGAACGTACAGCCCGATCTGGAAGGTGAAACCTACGTGATCGGTCGTTTATTAAAGCCCGAAGCCCGGAAAGATATCGTTGACTTCCTTGCGTCATCTGAGATCATGCCTACGTCTATGATTGACGTGAGTGATGGACTGAGCTCCGAGATTCTGCATATCTGCAAAGACAGTAATCTTGGTTGCGTGATCTATGAAGATAAGTTGCCGATTGCCGAGGATATGAAGAAAGCAGCTTTCAAATTTGAGATCGATCCGACAGCCTGCGCATTGAGCGGAGGTGAAGATTATGAACTGCTGTTTACCATTCCGCAAGCGGAATATGATAAGCTTGTGTTGAATGAACAGATCAGTGTGATCGGCTATATGACTGAGCCGGAACAGGGTTCTACCATCATCACCAAAGGCGGCAGTAAGCATCCGATCACCGCACAAGGCTGGAATCACCTGAGTGCCAAATAATCAATTTACCGGGCAGAATCGTTGATTTTGCCCGGTATTACCTTATTTTTCACTGTTTTTTATTGTGTTTATGGGAAATAATGGCTAAAATGACGCTCTAATCTAACCCTGTAGATCCAACTATGCGGCACCTGCTGACTTTATACATTCTGATCGTCCTCACAGGATGCGGCGTTGCAAAATCTTCTTTCTCCCCCAACAGGAAATATTCGCCAGAGGCTTTACAGAAAGATTACTCCATTTACAGACAAACTCTTGAAGAAGCACATCCTGGTCTTTATTGGTACACAAGTAAAGACAGCATGGATTATTATTTCGAAAAAGGCCGTCAGCAACTGAATGATTCCTTATCTGAGCCCGATTTCAGGAAAGTGCTTGCGTATGTAACAGCAAAGATCAATTGTGGACATACCTCCGTTCGTCCATCAAAAGCCTATTCAAAATACCAGGACACTGTGCGGATCGGCCGTATATTCCCTTTGAGTTTGAAAATCTGGCAGGATACTGCAGTTGTTGCCGCAAATCTTAACAGAAGGGATTCGATCCTGAAGCGAGGTACTATTATTACAAGTATTAATGGTATGCCGATGAATCGCCTTGTAGATACGTTATTCTCTTATATCGGCACCGACGGCTATAATCGTACAAACAAATACCAGATCCTGAGCAATCGCGGTTATTTCGGCTCGCTGTACAGTACGTTATTCGGTTACCCGGCAAATTACCAGATCGGTTTTATTGATAGTGCCGGCAGATCGGGCACTGTGCTGCTGAGACCTTATCGACCGGTAGCGGATACAATGGCCAGATCACAGGCTTTCCCGGTGCGGCCAATGCCGCAGCCTTCGCGCAAGGAGCGTAAAGAAATGCGAAAGAATTCCGTTCGCTTATTGAAGATCGATACGACTACGCATGTTGCAATGATGGACCTGAATTCATTTGGTCGTGGTTATGGGTTGAAAAAATTCTTCCGTCAGTCATTCAGCGCACTTAAGAAAAATCATATCCAGAACCTGATCATCGATGTAAGAGGTAATGGCGGCGGCAGTGTGACCAATTCTACGTTGTTAACAAAGTTTATTTCAGATCATCCGTTCAAGGTAGCAGATACTTTATACGCCGTGCGAAAGAGGAAAACCTACAGCCGTTATATCGATAATGATTTTTTCAACCGGCTCTTCATGACGCTTTTTGCACATAAAGGAAAGGACGGGAAATATCATTTCCGTTATTACGAACGTCATGCTTTCAAACCCAAAAAGAAAAATCATTTTGACGGGCAAACTTATATACTCATCGGCGGCAATTCTTTTTCTGCTACAACGCTGTTTGCAAGTGCAGTAAAAGAACAACCGAACGTAACGCTGGTTGGAGAAGAAACCGGCGGTGGCGCCTACGGCAATTCTGCCTGGCTGATCCCTGACATGACCTTGCCAAATACCGGCGTTCGATTCCGATTACCCTTATTCCGGTTGGTGATAGATAAGAACGCCCCGAAAAACGGTAAAGGCGTTCAACCTGAGATCTCTTCTTTACCAACCGTGGACGCAGTGAGAAAAGGCATCGATTATAAGCTGGAAAAAACCATGCAACTGATCAATGAAAATAAAATGGGCAATGCACGTCATTGATCAATCATTCATCAGCATAAATCCATCCGCATCTTTTAGAAATGGCAGTTTCGCCCGGATCGAATCAAGCGGTTCTTTTTCTATTGTGATCGTATAAACGTCTTCCCCGTCTTTCTTTTGATAAAGCACTTCACCCATGGCATCAACGATCATACTGTCGCCGCTGTGATAAATGCCGTTTCCATCTTCGCCAACCCTGTTCACACCAACAACATAACATTGATTTTCGATAGCCCGCGCCTGTAGTAATGTTTTCCAGGCATGATTACGGCGTTCCGGCCAGTTTGCAACATATACGAGCAGATCATATTCCGGTCCTTCGGGTTGTGATTGTTGTCTTGCCCAGACCGGGAAACGAAGATCATAACAGATCAGCAGGTTGATCTTCCATCCTTTAACTGAAGCGATCAATCGTTTTGATCCGGCAGTATAATGATCGTCTTCGCCAGCATAAGCAAAGCGATGACGCTTATCATAAATACCATATTCACCATTGGGAAGCATCCATATCAGCCTGTTGTAAAACTTTCCGCCCTCTTCGATAATGAGACTACCGGTAAGGACAACACGTTTCGCAGCGGAAACCCGCTTCATCCATGCGATTGATTCACCTTCCATATTTTCTGCCAGCAACTCCGGCCGCATACTGAAACCGGTGCTGAACATTTCAGGCAGGATCACAATTTCTGTTTTCTCTTTTATTGCCATGATCTTTTGTTCGAGCATGGAAAGATTCGCCGCTTTGTTTTCCCATTGAAGATCCGCCTGTATAATACTTATGGTGAGAGAAGACATAGGAATGCATTAATAGTATGTAAAAGTAAGCCTAGTTTGTTTATAAATGATACAATAGGATCAATGTGATCGAAGAGGCGATTGGCCTTTTCTTAGTGTATGGACAGGTCTTTTATCCGATAGTGCGTTGGCGCCCGCAGATTCGCGGATTTCAAATTCCCTGTGTTTGAAGTAGCCTGCCTGCAAGCGATTCTATTCCTTCGTACCGCAGATGACGCTGATTATGTCTGCAATGGGAATTATCTGCGGGATACCCCAAACCCCGCCATTACGCTTTCTTTTCGGGGCATTGATTTTGTACCTCTTCTAAAAACCATTCTATGCTTAGAGAATTCTACTCCCGCAAGCTTCTTTGCGCTTTTCTGATCACTCTATTATCTGCAACCCTAAGTTATAGCCAGACGAATGTCGGCTATATGGAATTGATCTCCTCTTCCCAGGGTTTAAGCCAGCCGATTGAGTTACACTCAGCGCCTGGTGACCCCGCCGGTAGATTCTTTATCGTTCAAAAAACCGGCGAGATCATGATCTGGGATAATGGCTCGGTTTTATCAACGCCGTTCCTTAACATAAATCCATTGGTGGAAGATAATGGCGAACAAGGTCTTCTGAGCATGGCGTTTCATCCGCAATACGCCACGAACGGTTTTTTCTATGTGTATTACAATGCAAACAATGGCAACGTCACGGTGGCGAGGTATCAGCGTTCTTCAAATCCTGATATTGCAGATCCAACGCCGACACCCGCGACTCCGCTTGCAAATATTTCAAAGCCTTTTGATAATCACAATGGAGGTCATCTTCAATTCCGGGTGGAGGGAGGTGTGAACTATCTCTATTTTGCCACCGGCGATGGCGGCAGCGGCAATGACCCATTCAATAATGCGCAGAACCCTTCTTCATTATTGGGTAAAATGCTCCGCATAAATGTGGATGCGCCCACCCCGGTATTGGAGATCTGGGGGCGCGGATTGCGCAATCCATTCCGCTGGAGCTTTGATCGCGCAACGGGTGATATGTGGATCGCTGATGTTGGTCAGGGATCAAGGGAAGAGATCAATTACCTGCCCGCAACGAGTGTGAGTCCGAATTTTGGCTGGCCGTGCAGAGAGGGTTTCCGCGCGAACGCCAGTGCGCCCGGCGCTGGTGATTGTGATACAGTGACCGCTGTTGCAATCAATCCGATCTTTGATTATCCCACAGGTGCGGATTCCGGACGATCCGTGATCGGTGGCTATGTATATCGCGGAGCTGCGTTTCCTTCTTTGGTTGGCACATATTTGATGACGGATTATTTTTCCAATCGCGTACTCGCGATCCGTTCAAATGGCAGTGGCGGCTGGTCGGTTACTGAAGTAACACCAACTCCCGTAGTTTCCAACATCGCCTCGATCAGCGAAGGAGCTGATGGAGAATTGTACGCGATCTCCCTAACGGGTAATGCTATATACCGGATCATTGTTCCTGTTGTAACACCCCTTGTACTGACGCAATTCTCCGCCAAACCATTTACCGGTTATAATGAATTGAACTGGACTACGGCTTCCGAACAGGATATCGACCGGTTTACTATTGAATACGGTAAAAACGGAATGGACTTTATTACAATCGGAGATGTGGCAGCGACGAATAATACTATTACAAAAAACTACCGTTTCCTGCATCAGATCAGTACGCGCGAAAAAGCTTTCTACCGGTTGAGGATTAATGAACGGAGTAATTCCCATAGTTATTCAGCAGTGATCGTGGTGAACGGAGTAAGAACAAAAGAAGTGAAAGTATATCCAACATTGGTTAAAAATTCTCTGCTGAACGTCGTAAGTGGTTTTCCCGTTGAAAAGCTCCGGATCTCTTCTCTAAGTGGTCAGGAGGTTTATAGTAAGGATTTGAATGGTGCGGATGGTTTCTTCTCAATTGGTTTGCCTTCTTTACAAAAAGGATTCTACGTTGTAAGTGTGGTTGGGAAAGGTGAACAGTTCACGGCGAAAATTCTGATTGAATAAATACGGTCGATAAGATACAAGACTTTCAGCCAAAAGAGGGGAAATCGGCCATCGAACTGCTTTGACGCTATAACTAGCAAGTTGAGTTAATTATTCGTCAGTTCATTCAACGTTCTTGTGATCAGTTCCGGTTCAAATCCGCGCTGCATCAGGTAATCCTGTGTCTTTTTCTTTCTTACGAAATATTGTTCCCCTTTGAGGCTGGCATATTTATCTTCAGCAAGTTTTTCCAGCAATTTCAGGTAGTCTTCTTCTTTTATCTCCTTCATTGCCTTTTTGATGCTGTATTCGCTGACCTGTTTTTGTTTCAGCTCATAGCGGATCTTTACGCGGCCCCAGTGTTTCATCCGGAATTTACCACCGGCAAAAGCGATGGCAAAGCGTTCTTCATTCAGGTAGTTATCTTCAATCAGTGAGGCGATGATCTCATCATGATCTTTTTTCCAGACACCGAGCTGGTACAGCTTATCGCGCACTTCGCTATGACTTCTTTCCTGGTAAGCGCAGTAGTGACGCAATTTTTGAAGCGCCTGTTCTTTCGTCAATTGTTTTTTATACATGGCAATAGTTTTAAGAGATCGTAACTGTGTTGCGGTTACTTATTCTTAAAAGCTATTCTTCGAGCCGGTCAAGGCAGCCGTATTCTTTTTTCAGGAAATCGTCGTAATAGTCTGCCTGTTGAAACAGGTTCCGGAAAGATTCCGCTCCGTTTTCTTTCGTCATATCCATATCATACATGATACAGCTAAGTACGATATTTTGTTTCATGCAGCTTAATACCATTCCGCTGATACGATAATTTTCTTCCAGCAGGAACTGATACAACGGTTTTATTTTCGCTGGATCTGTTGGCATCTGACAGAGATACGCATCTCCCGCCACAAAGAAATTCTCGGGATTGTAAGCGATCTTGATCTTTGCAGATCCTTCTTTCACACTCCAGTTGTTAGCTCCTTCGCGGGCAAGACGGACATTTTTACCAAGATCTTTTAAGATCTCTTCAATTGTTTTTGCGGCGCCCACAGGTTCGATCTCCTTTTCCGGAATTTCCGGCAGCTTCACTTCTGTTCCGCAACTTGGGCAATATTTTGTTGAATCGATATTTGAACTTGTTACAAGAAAACCGCAGCTGAAGCATCTTGTAGAGGCCAGGCCGCGATTCGGAGTATACAATTGCAATGCTTCGCGCAGGTAATTAACCGGCAACGCAAAGCCGAGGTTATCGCCGCCGCGGATGATGAATGAGTTTACACCGATCACTTCGCCGTCATAATTCACAAGAGGGCCACCACTGTTGCCAGGGTTTATCGCGGCATCGATCTGTATAAATTTCAGGCCGTCACGGATACGATCAACTTTGGAGATCACGCCTTGTGTTGCTGTATAGTTCAAGCCATACGGGTGACCGATAGCAACAACATGATCGCCGTCCTTCATTTTTTCATATTGACCCAATCTTACTTCGGGAAGCGTCAACCCCTGGGGCATTTCAAGAAAAGCAAGATCGTGCTTACGATCTGTATACCAAACGCGGGTCAATGCCTTGTCGAACATTTTTCCCGCGACAGTTACTTCCGCGTTTTCAGCAACCACATGGTCATTGGTGACAATGATGTCGAATTCTTTTACATAAAATCCGGTACCGGTGCCGGTTGCAGTGGCGATCTGTATTACTGCGTTCTGGTATTGTTCAATTATTTGTTGCGCGTCCATCGGCAAAAGTTTTTGTTGTCTTCACAAATCTTACTTGCTTTCCATATTTAAAAACTCCAGTTCGGTGGTGAACGTCTGGTTGAAATTTACCAGGTTATCAAACCGGAGGTTTTGTACTTTATAATCCATATTAGGATATTTATCTCGCCATTTTTCCTGGATAGAACGTATCCGTTCAACGATGGCTTCATTATCAAAGTAATTATTTGCCGGATTATAATAAACGCGTTTGTTTCCCAGAGCGGCAAAGTAATCGCTGTAGTTGATCTGCATATAAAGCAGGAAAAGTTCAGAGATCACTTTTGGCAAACTGTATGAATACTGGCAATAGGAAATGCCGTATTCCGTGACTTGTGTAGCAATGAAAGGATAATGATTATCCCTGTACCAGACCATGCTTTGATTGGCACCGTGGATTGAATCTGCAACAGCTTTATAGTTCTGTGGCGCCACGATGGCAAACGTATATTTTGAGCGGAACAGATAGGCGAAGATCTCTTCTTTTGTTTTTGCTTTCAGTTTGCGGAACTCTTCGATCATGTCGCGGTTTTTTTCAACCGCTGGTCTTTCATCCTTTTTGAAATAGATGTTAGCGATCTTTTCCAGGTCGTTCAGCAGTTTTCCTTCGGGTGTGATCAGGAAATCCACGCGGTATACCAGCGAAAGCAGCATATAAGCGATGCCGCCGGAGAACTTATCTGCGTCGAGGCCGGTGACTGTATCGAGCGTCTGCCCGATCCATTTTTGCATGTACTCGTATTTGATCTCTTTTTCGGCGAGGGGAATTTCGATCACGTGTTCGCTGTCTGCGGTTTGCAGAACGGCAAAATCCTGAACAAGCAGATCATCCTGTTTATCGGCTTTTGTGGAAAGTTCTTTCAGACCGTAGTACAGTTTGCTGGGGTTGGCTGCATCGATATGACTATCGAAGCGCATACATAAGCGATCGTTATCTAGCGCAAAGCGGCTGTAATAAAGACTGAAGTTCATTTCCAGCAACCGTCGCATAACGGGTACGGAAGGTTGTGGCATTTTTGCAAGCGTAACTTCTGCTTTGAGTTGTGTGCTGTCGAATATTCCCCGGACGATCTTGGAACCCTGGTAGAATTCAAATCTTCCCTGGCCGCCATTTCGTTCGTACACGACGTTCTTTGCATTGTCATCCCGGAGGTAATCAAAGAATGCGTCAAGGCCTTCGGGATATTTTTTTTCCTTGAAGAAATTATCAGCGTCCGTCCAGCGGTTAACTTTTGTTACGGGTTTATTATTATCCGAATAGCGGCCAAAAGGAATCTCCGTTTCCGGCGCAGGAGCCGGTTTCTTTTTCCCCCAACCAAAGAGTTTCTCAAACATATTCAGCGCAAGATTTGGGTGCCTGAAAGATACGCGTTTACATAAGAAAATCAGTGAATTTTGTTTCGATGGCGGATGACCGTTGGCCGTTGGCCGATTTGCCTCAAAGGTGGCGGGAATTACTTCTGTTTTTCAATCAAACTGGTGCTGTTTTTTTCGCAAAATTGGTGGTAGAATCCTCGGCCAACGGCCATCTGTCATCGGCCATCGGCTGTGTTGAAAACACTTTAAAATTGCGGAAACCGCGTGGACAACTATGTATTAGGATATATTAAAAATCAGTAGTTTCGCCCAAACGAATTGTACGATGAAGTTTATTGTATCCTCCTCTTCTCTTTTAAAACAACTGCAGCATATTTCCGGTGTGATCAATGCCAATACCGTTTTACCAATCCTGGAAGATTTTCTTTTTGAAGTAGAAAAAAACAAGCTTACGGTAGTGGCTACCGACCTGGAGACTGTAATGCGGATACAATTGGATATTGAGGCGAAAGACAGTGGAAAAGTGTGTATTCCTGCTAAAATCCTGTTGGATTCGCTCAAAAATATTCCTGATCAGCCGCTGACCTTTAATATCGACAAAAACTTTGCGATCGAGATCACCAGCGATAACGGTAAGTATAAAGTAATGGGTGAAAATCCTGATAACTTCCCGAAAGCACCTGCTGCTGACGACACAACTTCGTTTACAGTAACCGCCTCCGCATTGATCACGGCCATCAACAAAACATTGTTTGCGACCAGCACGGACGATCTTCGCCCGGCAATGACAGGTGTGTTTTTTGAATTGGATAAAAAAGGTATGCAATGTGTGGCTACGGACGCACATCGCCTGGTCCGTTATAAAAGAAAAGACGTTACCTGTCCAAAAACAGACACGTTTATCGTTCCGCGCAAGCCGCTGAACCTCCTGAAAACGGCAATTCCCGGAAATGATGACGAACTGACGATCAGCTACAATACCAATCACTTATTTGTTATGCATGGTACAACGCAAATGAGCTGCCGGCTGATCGACGCCCGTTTCCCTGATTATAAGGTGGTGATCCCCGCTGATAATCCTTACAGACTAACTGTTAATAAAGCTGATTTTCAAAGCGCACTTCGCCGTGTGAGCATTTTCAGTAATAAAAGCACCAACCAGGTCGCACTGAATATCAGCGGAAGCGAATTGCAACTGGCAGCGCAGGATGTTGACTTCAGCTTTGAGGGTAATGAAAGAATGAAGTGTCAGTACAATGGTGAAGATCTGATGATCGCATTCAATGCAAAGTTCCTGATCGAAATGCTGAATGCAGCAGACGGTGAGGAGGTAAATATAGAATTGTCAACACCGACTAAAGCAGGCCTGATCAAACCAACGGATCAGGATGAGGATGAAGAATTGCTGATGCTGGTGATGCCATTGATGTTGAATCAATAATTTTTGTACAAAAATTTTAACAGGGTTGATGCACCGTTTTGCGGGACATCAACCCTTTTTTTGTAAATTGGTTATATGAAGTTTGTTCCGATCCGTTCGTATGATAATTATGTTCCTGCTCATATAGATATGGGTTTGTTAAAAGAAGAAGGAATAGATAGCTGGCTAAAAGATGAGCATTCGGTGACTGTGAATCCTGTTCTAACAAATGCAGTAGGAGGAATTAAATTAATGGTTGCGGCTTTGCAGGCAGAGCAGGCAGATAGCATCCTCACACGGAATCAGCGGGACCGGCAAGTCTGCCCCAGGTGCGGTTCAAAGGAATTTCTTACAAAGGAAATTGTTTCGGAGCCTTCATCCTGGCTCGAGTCGATCGTGGCTTTTTTCATTGGAAAATCATTCCTCGGAAAAGAGAATGTCTATTATTGTCTGGAGTGCAATCTTGAGTTCAGCAGACCTGCGATCCGCGAAGAGGAGGATGTGAACATACGTGATTAGTTTGTAACTACTATTTAACCTTGCTTGCCATGGATCGTATCATCCAATACTTTTCCAACCTTGAACAGCGGCCGCTTGAGCGCATGGCTATTCTTGTTGGTGGCCTGTTGCTCTTTTGGATCATTGAAGGCGCCATTCCGCTGCTTCCCATGCAGTACAAGAAGAATAAACTACGGCATGCGTCGGTAAATTTCGGCTTTACAGTTATCCATCTGATCATCCATACATTATTGGCAATTCTTATCGTGAAGCTGTCTGATTGGTGTAAAGCTGAAGACTTTGGACTGGTATATTGGTTCAATGCGAATGTGATCGTTACCATCCTCATTGGGGTGCTGGCATTGGATTTCAGTAGCTGGCTGGTGCATTTTGTGATGCATAAGAGCCGTTTACTCTGGCGTTTTCATCTGATACATCATAGTGATAATAATGTTGATGTGACAACAGGCTTGAGGCATCATCCGGGGGATAGTCTTCTGCGGGGAATTTTTTTTCTGTTGCTGATCTTTGTTTCGGGTGCGCCGATGTACAGTGTGATGATCTATCAGACATTGGTTGTGCTGGCTACTGCATTTACTCACGCGAATATTCGTTTGCCTAAACGATTGGATGGGATGCTAAGCTATTTGCTGATCTCTCCAAACATGCATAAAGTGCATCATCACTGGAAGCAGCCGTATACGGATAGTAATTATGGTGCGGTGTTTTCTATTTGGGACCGTTTGTTTGGCACTTTCCGGAAATTGGATATCAGTCAGATCCGGTATGGGTTGGACCGTCATTATCCGAATGAGAAGGATGAAGATTTTGTTAGGTTGCTGAAAAAGCCGTTTCAGAGATTGGAGCCGTAGGAGTTGCAGTCCTTGATGTCTTCGGTTTTACATTCTTTATTGGAATTAGCAATCATTATTTTCCCGGTTAAAAATGTTTTTTTCCCATGGTCTTGCTTTGGGGATGGAGGATATTTATATGCTGATTGATCAAGTAATACCGGTATTATGGAAGCGATCAGGGTTTTCACCAGGTTTTGTAAAGAGATTGCAAAATTGCAGATGAGCGGATCATGGGGAGATTGACCTGATCCGGTTGGGTACCATGTGCCCAATCAACAAACAAACATCTCGGAGGTGGAGGCGGGGGAGGGAGCCCGGCAGGGCTGGTCGGAGGAGGAAGGTGGGCCCTTACAGCGGACTGCCCCGCTTCCCGCCAGTCGACCCTCATCTACATTCAACCACCCCACTCACCGCCCTCAAAACCCTTCCCGTTCACAGCCCGGCCCTTCTTCCTCCCCAAAGCCACCCCAACCACCAATTCGGTCAGTAACCTCTGGTTAGTTACTTTTGCAGCCATGAAGATCATCGCAATGATACCGGCGCGATATGCCGCCAGCCGCTTTCCTGCCAAACTCATGCAGCAACTTGGAGATAAGACCGTTATCCGCTTCACTTATGACGCTACTGTTGCTACGGGCCTGTTCGATGATGTTGTGGTTGTTACCGACAGTGATATTATCTATAACGAGATCACCTCCCACGGAGGAAAAGCCGTAATGAGCAAAAGCAATCACGAAAGCGGAAGCGACCGCATCGCAGAAGCGATCGAAACCATGGACGTGGACGTCGTGGTTAATGTTCAGGGCGATGAACCATTTGTAAAAAAAGAACCCCTCGAAAAATTGGTCCGGCTCTTTGATGACCCCTCTGTAAAAGTTGGCTCTCTAATGCGAAAAATGACGGAGATCAACGACGCCCAAAATGTAAGCGAAGTAAAAGTGGTCGTCAACAAATTCATGGATGCGCTTTACTTCAGCAGAAGCCCGATCCCTTATATCGCCAATACCACTCTCGACGTTCCTCATTTTCTTCATATCGGCGTTTACGCTTTTCGTAAGCAATCATTGCTCGACTTTACAAGCTGGCCAGCCAGCATACTCGAACGAGTGGAAAAGCTGGAGCAATTACGCTATCTGGAAAATGGCGTAAGCATCCGCATGGCTGAAGTAGCATTCGACAGCGTTGCAATAGATACACCGGAAGATCTGGAAATAGCCAGAAAACTGCTGTGATGATCATCTCACCAGGCCCGCTCTGGTGAAAATGCTCATTACCCTATTTTCTAAACGAAACACTTTTCATGCAGCCAATAAAGCAAGCATATCAGCTTATCATTCACTCTTTACGTACCCGCTTAACCCGTGTTCAATACATCATGCTGGTGGCAACGCTCACTGGTCTTTTCTCCGGACTGGCTGCGGTGCTGCTGAAATCCTCCGTTCACTATTTACAGGAATGGATCAAACACATACATTTAAGCCGCTTTGCATTTTTATTATTTCCTGTTATTGGCCTGGTGTTGACCGTTCTTGTTATACGGTTGTTTTTCCATTCACATATTGAAAAAGGAATTGCAATGGTGTTGCGCGCCATTGCCCGAAAGTCATCCTTTATTCCGCTGAAACATACATACCTCCACATGATCACCAGTTCATTGACTGTGGGTCTTGGTGGTTCTGCCGGATTGGAAGCTCCGATCGTTGCCACCGGGTCCGCGATCGGTTCAAACACCGCACGTATCAGTGATCTGAACTATCGTGAACGAACTTTGCTCATTGGTTGCGGTGCAGCAGCCGGTATCGCGGCTGTGTTTAACGCACCCATAGCAGGTGTGATCTTTTCCATTGAAGTGTTATTAACAGAAGCAATCGTTGTCAGTTATTTTATTCCACTGATCATTTCATCTGTTATTGGCGCTCTTTGTTCCAAGGTCATTCTTAAGGAATCTTTTCTTTTCAATTTTGTTTTGAAAGAAAATTTCAATTACCGCAACGTCCCCTATTATATAATGCTCGGCATTCTTGCGGGTTTTGTTGCGCGATACTATGCACGGGCATTCAAAGGAGCTGAAACCCGGCTTCACCACTGGAAGATCAATATGTTCACAAAGGCGATCATTGGCGGTTTGATCCTCATGGCCATGTATTTTCTTTTCCCGCCACTCTTTGGCGAAGGTTATGAGAGCATTTCCATGTTGGCGAACAACAATCCCGGTGAGATCAATGACAACACAGCTTTGCTTTCTTATCTGCAGGAAGATTGGTCACTTGTAGTTTTCACCGGTCTGATCGTTCTGCTGAAACCTCTATCCGCAGCTGTAACCATAGGAAGCGGTGGTAATGGCGGGAACTTCGCGCCATCACTTTTTACCGGCTCTTATCTTGGTTTTTTCTTTTCGAAATTGCTGAATAACACAGGCTGGGTCAAGATCCCTGAAGGGAATTTCAGCCTGGTCGGTATGGCCGGCGTTTTAAGCGGCGTTATGTATTGCCCTCTTTCTGCAATATTCCTTATAGCAGAAATTACAAATGGCTATGAATTATTCATTCCACTGATGATCGTTTCTTCCATCTCATTTTTTATTGTGAAGAGCTATGATCCATTTTCCATGGAGATCCGGCAGCTGGCAAAGGACGGACAGATCTTTACACATAAAAAAGAAAAGAACATTCTTACCTCCATTCAGCTTTCGGAAATGCTGCAGGATAAGTATGACAGCATCTCCATCGATAAAACACTTCGCGATCTTGTTGATATCATCAAAAAAAGCGATCGAAACATTTTCGCAGTTATTGACTCGAAGGGACGTTTTGCCGGCATAATTGAACTGAATGATATAAAACAGCTACTTTTTCAGCCGGAGATCTTTGAAAAAACACCCATCAAAAAACTATTAAAGAAACCAGCAGATGTATTGAGCGAAGATCAGGATATGCATATCGTAATGGAGAAATTTGACATTACACAAAGCTGGTATCTGCCCGTATTAGATAAAGACAAAAAATTTGTGGGCTTTATTTCTAAAAGCAAACTTTTTAACAAATACAGGGAAATTCTTGATTCGCAGGGAGATCTCTATGAAACGGAGCATTGATCTATCCACCCTCCTTCATTTCTGAAAATTGATAGCGATAGGCTTTTCTGGCGGTACGCCATGGATGTTGTATTGCTTCTGCATACACTTTAATAAAGCATGCGCCGAAATACAGTATAAAGGATGAATAAAATACAAACAGCAGGATCAATACGATCGATGCCGATGTGCCGTACAAATTATCAAGGTTACTATGCCTCATCAGAAAGGCTAGCACATTTTTCCCTATGGAAAAAAAAATTCCGGTGATCACACCTCCTACCAGTGATACCTTCCATGAAGGATGTGCATTTGCGAGATAGCGGAAAAGTATCGTGAACCATATAGAAACAACCACCGCGCCGAGCAATTCATTGATCACGCCGGTGAAATAATGCCCTCCATCCGGCCAGATCCGTGTGATATATTTTCCGGCAAAGACTTCAAAGCTATCAATTACAATGCTGGCAAGAAACAGGATCCCCGCGAGTAGTATCGCTCCAAATGATCTTGCGCGGTTTTTCAATCCAAATAAAAAACCTGGCTTGTCCTTTACCTTCACGTGCCAGATATCATTCAGCGTATTTTTTATTACCAGGAATAATGTTGTGGCAACAAAGATCAGGAACACAAAAAGGACGATCGCGATATACCAGTTTGTAACAAGGCTTCTGAAGCCGCGGGTTGTCATTCGTATCTGTTCTGCCCCTGCGGTACCAAGCGTGGATGAGAGGATATCCCGCATTTGCGACCCTACCAGTTTCCTGCTGAGAAACAAGCTGAACAGCTGAAAAAGAATGATCAATATAGGAGGCAGTGCAAAAGTTGTAAAAAACGCCGTGGCGCCCGCCATTCGCAACGGATCATTCCGCTTCAATTCACGGAACGATTGCGGAAACAGCGAGAGGAATGCTAATATTTTATTAGGTCTGGTTAACATTTCGGCACACATTCCTTTATATATATAAAAAAGCCTGCCAATAAATAGCAGGCCGTATGCAAACACAATGAAAAAAAGCCTTATCTCCAATATCCCGGCACCCAGACATAACCCCTGCGGGAATGACGCCAGTAGCCTTCAACCCACATCGACCTATGTCTATGAGGTCTTGCCCAATAGCCAGGAGCGGCTACATATCTTCCGGATTGCCATCTCCACTGCGGACCGGTCCACACAGCTCCTCTGAACGGTGCAGGACCAACAGGCCTTACTGACATATTCACCGGAAAATCCAATCTGACCTGAACCCGTTGTGCCCCGGCATAAAAACTAATACCTGCAGCAAGGAACATCAATAAAAATATCTTTTTCATATCGCACATTTTACCTTTTGACCTGGCACAGGCAACCTGGTTTAGCCGGGTTTTTGCTTTAGGAAAATTTTTTGATTTCTGTACCGATCATTCGTTTCCTGATCTTTTCATAACTTTCTTTAATGAATGTCAAGCTGAACCCGGAGAAATATCTCCGCTATCTTTATCTGCCCGTTCTCTTCGGAACTCAACGGACCAAGGAGATCCTTTCCGTTAATCCAACCATTATTCCTCAACGTGCAGAGGCCACCGACGTTCTTATCTGCGTGTATAACTACGATAGCCAGCGTGTGGACGAAAAAAAACTTTCTGATGTACACGATACTTTTCAATACAAAGATGGCAGTGGCATTTCATGGATAAACATCGATGGCTTACGCAAAGCTGACGTCGAGGCCATGGCCAACCAGTTTGGAATTCACCCTCTGTTGATTGAAGATATTCTAAGCATCAATCAACGGCCAAAGATGGACGAGGTGGAAGGTGTTCTTTTCTGTTTATTGAATATGCTGTATTACAATGATGAAAAACAAACTGTGGAGCAGGAACAGATCAGCATAGTACTCGGTAAGAACTTTGTGATCAGCTTCCAGGAAGACGCGAGCCGCGATGTTTTCAACCCTTTGCGTGACCGTTTGAAACTGGGAACCAGCAAGGCCCGGCAAAGAAGTGCGGATTATCTCTGTTACACCATGCTTGATCTTATTGTAGATAACTATTACCTCGTTATGGAGAAACTCGGGGAGAGAATTGAATCCCTGGAAGAAGAAGTTATCCGCAAAAGTGATAAACGTTCGCTGGCAAAGATCAACCAGCTGCGAAAAGAGCTGATCGTATTAAAACGGAATACGGTTCCTGTACGTGATCTGATAGGAGGAATTATTCGAAGCGAAAGTGATCTGCTGGATGATCGAAATACAAAATACTATAAGGATATCTATGATCACATTGTTCAGGCGATCGATCTCGGGGAGAACTACCGCGATATCATGGTCAGCATGCAGGATCTGTATGTGAGTAATGTGAATCTCCGCTTAAATGAAGTAATGAAAGTGATGGCGATCGTAACCTGCTTGCTGGCGCCTGCAACGGTTATCGGTGGTATTTTTGGGATGAACTTTGACGATATTCCTTATCTACACAATCAATACGGTTTCTGGATTGCCGTGGGTCTCATGCTCTTTATTCCAGTCTGGATGATCTGGATGTTCAGAAAGAAAGGATGGTTCTAAGCTAAGAGTTAAAAAGGAGGGAAGGATAAAAAGAAGTTATCTTATAAAAATCCTTGGGGCCTCTGGGATCGAAATAATTAAAAAGAAGACAGTTTAGTAATATATATAACTCTCTTTCCCCCTTTTAACTCTTAGCCTTATATACAGGAACTGTACTGCACGGCTCTCCATACATAATACTTTTTACAACCGGTCTCAGGATCTTGGTAAGCTCCATGTACACAAAATCACCTATGGGAGTATCTCCGCATCCTTTAACCACAATTCTCTTGTCTGTATAATCTGACGGGTTAATAGCTGCAAGATTTTTAAGGAATAGCTCGCGTTGTAATTGCTGTTCATCTCCCATCACAAATTCCTTTGCCACCGGCTGCAAATATGAAGCTACCAACATATAGGCCCAAACAGGAATGATTGCATCAGCGGTACAAGTCAGCGCCACATTCTTACCGCGATATTGTTCCCAATCGAGGTTTTTCAATGCTTCACGGAAATCTTTTTCTTTCAGGATCAAACCCATAAAAAGATAGTCTTTCAGATCGAACACCGCAGTTTCGCCTTTTGGAAGGAAACTCGCCGGATCAAGAGTGATCAACCCGCTTTCGGCTACTTTATTGATGATGGGTTCCATAAATCTATTTGAATTTGAACACAAAGATAACAACCATAGAAGACGTTTGTTTAAAACAAAACGGCCACGTATTGCTACGTGGCCGTTGTCTATATCATTGCGCCTGATTAATAGAATTTTGCGCGGTTATCTTTAATATCAGCTGCCAGGATCAGCGCCTGCTGGTAAGCTGACGCTCCTCTCATTTTCACTTGTAAATAACGTTGTTCACGTTGATCAGCCACGTTTGCATCAGACAATGCAGTTGCAGAAACGTTGTTCACTCTTATAACATACACCCCGTTGTTGCCTGGGATGGCTGGAGAAACTTTTCCTTTGTTGGCAGGGTTGAACGCAGCACCCAACACTTTTGGCTCAGAACCAATCAGTGGGGAAGGCGGGTTACCAGACAAATGCACGCTATCAGCAGTTTCCACCGGTACATTGCCCATTGCTGTTGCGGCCGCTTCCAGTGATGTGATGTTTCCAAGTTTCTTAGAGATCTCTTCAGCTTTTTTCCGGTTGCGCAACAGTGGCTCAACCATCATGCGTGCTTTGGATATGCTCGCTGTTCCTTTTTCATTTACTTCAGTAACTACCGCTACAACGTAGGAGTCACCAACTTTTGAAGGCGACAGAATTACATCACCAAGGTTTGCTTCATAGATCGCTTTTACAAATGGTCTTGATGAACCAAGGCCCATGATCTGCGAGGAAGTTGGTGTGATATCCTGAGCGAATGCTTTGTTGATTCCTTTTGCCTGCAGTTTCTCTGCATTTGCATCGAATGATTTTCTGTCACGGCTGATGCTTGCGAATTGAGAAGCTTCATTGCTCGCCGCTCCATCAGTTTCGTTGCTGGCTTCGATAGGCACACTGAGGTAAGCAATTTTGTATGCAGTTGAAGAACCTTTTGCAGAAAGGATCTCTATATAATGGTAACCGAATACAGACTTAATGATACCTTTTGAACCTACTGGATTTCCAAAGATGTATTCGCTGAATGCAGCGTCCAAAGGCGGACCTGATACCATATTTTCATATTTACCACCATTGTCTTTACTGCCGGGATCTTCAGAAAGTTTTGCGCAAACAGAATCAAAATTAGAACCTGTATTGATTGCAGTTCTGATACTGTCGATCAGGTGTCTTGCAGAAGCAGAATCTCTTACAGGCATCATTGCCCCTGACTGATCCTGCTGAGCAGTTGCGATCAGGATATGGCGTACTGTCACAGAATCAGGCTGGGTTCTTGAACCGAGCAGTTTTGCAACCGAGTAACTTCCACCGTCAACGTATGGTCCGTAAATAGAACCTGTTGGTTGACTGATGATCGATTCTTTTGAAGGAACCTGGATCCTTGAGCCGGAGATATATCCATTATAGAATCTGTCATTACCCTGACTCTCCATATAAGATTGTACATCCGAAGCGCTGTCAAGACCCGGTACCATTTTTTCCAGTGTCTCACGTGCTGCAGCGCTGTCGCGGGCAGTAGGCAATGCGCTGAAGGCTACATAAGAAATGCCGCGGCTTTCAGCCTGCGGGAACATGTCTTTATGTTTTGCGACATAGTCACCGATCTCTTTGTCAGTTACTTTCACAACGCTATCAGGAATGCTGCTGTAAAGCTGGCGTGCCAGTGAAACGTTTGCAATCTGGCTGTTATCTGCATTTTGTTTTTCAACAAACCACTTTGGGAAATTTGTTGAGTTCAACAATAATGCATTGTATTTATCATTTATTCTGATAAGCTCCAGGTAATTCAGGTAAGTGTTGAATTGCGCTTTCTGCTCTTTAGTGGTGGTTTTGCTTTTCAACATCATGTCTATCTGTTGTTTTGCCTGAGCTGCATTATAAACACCAGTAGCAGGATCAGTGAAACTTCTTTTCAGATCTTCTGGTGGATTAGCACCATATAATATGTCACCCATTTCTTTTTTACCGATCTGCATACCGAGCTTCTTTGCTTCAGTTTCCAGAACGATTCTTCCCACTTCGCGGCTCCATACCTGTTCAATAGCCTGCTCACGGGCCATGTCACCAGGATAGCCTTGTTGTTTGTTAGCGTCTTCCTGCTGTTTGATTTTTGCTTCGAGCGAATTGTACTCAATAGCCTCGCCATTGACTTTACCAACAACGGTTGTGTTTCCACTGCGGAATAAACTTCCACCATTCTCAAAAGCAAGCATTACGACGAAAATGATAAGCGCGACGGCAATGATCACCGCCATTAGTTTTGCATACTTCTCCTGTATGTTCTGAATTACTGACATATTAATATGTAAGGTTAAAAAAACGGATGGCAAAAATAGGGGAATTATGGTTATGAACAAATTGTGGAAAACCGCCGAAAAGCCAAGTTTTTCAAGGCTTTTGGAGGATTGAAGACTCACAAAATCAGGGGCTTTTCCGCGCCGGTTAACGATGAATTTCCTCCCACGGCCTGTATAAAAGATACAGGACAGGGCCATCAGGCGTTTATTTATTCATATAATATGGCTGAGCTGGCTCCGTCCTTCCCGGAATGACCACTATTCTACAGAGGCAACTGATGTCTCTTGACAACCAAATACAGCAGCTTACCAAATTGAAGGGGTTCTAATTGGAAATCGCCATAATGGCAGCTTTTAAAGGAAAATAGCGGATCAGGAACTCATTTCCGTTCGATTTCCTTCATTTCATGAAGCTACATCAAACCTACATCTAACCATCCACAAGAACACATCAAATACCGTCTTATTTCCCCCTTGGCCAGGTATATGCAAAAATGTCTGTTTTCTGTTGCCGCAGTTTACAAGTTCCCCGGTTTTTCAACGCTCTGGCTTTGATAAATGCCCCATTGGTTTGCTGACTGCGTTTTTTTGCGGTGTATGGTCCTAAATTACTTACACCCAAATTGTGGGAGATGTCCACAAATCAGGCTTTCAAGCGATACCCCATTCGAATGTTATTAGTAAATTTCCTTATCCGAAAACGGGTTTTTACCCACAGTACCCTGTGAATATCGTTGCCTGACTGTTAATAATCCAATGTGGAACGTGGGTATGAAATGGAATTATAAGGATAGAAATTGTTGATACGGGCTTAGTCACCTCCAACCTGGTCCGTAATTCATGATTTATTCCACCACAATTCACAAAAATGTTACCGGAATATTAAGTCCAAGTTTTCCAGACTTGCTTTTTGCACGCTTGTGGATTGTGAGGCTGAAATGCAGCAAGCAAGGCAGAACATTATGTGGATTTCCCTGTTTTAAATGTGGATTACGTTGAAAAGCTATTTTTGTAAAAATGTGTTTTCCACTAATTCACAGCCCTAATAATAATAAACTCTTTTTTATAAAATATTATATTATTAATATTAGAACTAAAGAGGGCATCGAAAAAAAATGATTTGAAAATTCGGCAAAGCTGATGGAATATTGCTCCCCCAATCAATCAGCGAGTCAAAAAAAATCGGAAATGGAAACGGCAACAATCATCGCGGCAAAACAAAAAGTTGAACAGAGAGGTTTTCTCGACATCGATCTTGATCCGACGCTTGATCTGTTTGCAGAGATCGAGCGATTGAAAAAAGAGAAGAATGCTGTGGTGCTTGCGCACTACTACCAGGAGCCGGACATACAGGACGTGGCTGATTACATCGGGGATAGTCTCGGACTGGCGCAGCAGGCGGAGAAGACAAAGGCTGACATGATCGTGTTTGCTGGCGTGCATTTCATGGCAGAGACTGCCAAGATTCTTAATCCAACAAAAAAAGTTGTTATACCTGATCTTAAAGCCGGTTGCTCGTTGAGTGACAGCTGTCCGCCGCCGTTGTTCAAACGCTTTAAGGAGGAACATCCTGATCATATCGTTGTGAGCTATATCAACTGCAGTGCCGGCATTAAAGCGCTCAGCGATGTGATCGTAACCAGTAGCAATGCAAGGGTGATCGTGGATAGCTTTCCAAAAGATCAGAAGATCATTTTTGCACCGGACAAAAATCTTGGTGGCTACATCAACAAGGTTACAGGCCGCGACATGTTGTTGTGGAATGGCGCCTGTATGGTGCACGAGATCTTTAGCCTGGAGAAGATCACGAAATTGAAACAACGTCATCCGAACGCGAAATTTATCGCACACCCGGAATGTGAGGAACCGGTGTTGCGCCTGGCTGATTATATTGGTTCAACAACAGGTTTATTGAAATTTACGCAAACGGATCCGTCCACGGAATTCATTGTTGCCACAGAGACGGGCATCCTTCACCAGATGATGAAGTCTTCACCTGATAAGACCTTCATTCCTGCACCACCGAACAATAGCTGCGCTTGTAATGATTGTCCGCACATGAAGCTTAACTCCCTTGAGAAATTGTATCTCTGCATGGAGTATGAAACACCAGAGATCAATATGGATGAGCAGCTGAGAATTGCGGCTAAGAAGCCAATTGATCGTATGCTGGAGATCAGCGCTAAAGCAGGCTTGTAATACCTTGTTTTTTAATAGGAGAAATGCGGGCTTTTATGCCCCAGGAAGCCATTATGCCTGGGAAAAATATACATTTCTTCAGAGTTATATCAGGGTTGCGTGAGTTGTTTTAACTGATTCGTATTAATCTGTTGACCGCATTTTCCAGTGTTTCTTCTTTTTTGGCAAAGCAGAATCTGATCACTTTATTATCTGTTCCATTTTTATAGAATGCGGACACCGGTATGGTAGCAACGCCATATTCTTTCGTAATCCTTACAGCAAAATCCTTATCACTTTCATCACTGATCCGATGATATTTTGCACAGATAAAATAGCTTCCTTTGCTGTCAAGCAGATCAAATTTTGTTGATTTCATTAAATCAATGAAATAGTCTCTTTTTTTCTGCATAAACGATCCTAGCGTCGTATAAGCTTCTGTATTTTCCAGGAATTCTGCGAGTGCAACCTGTGAAGGCGTGTGGCAGGAGAAACAATTGAATTGATGAAGTTTGCGGAATTCTTTCATCAACCCTGCCGATGATACAATATAACCGAGCTTCCAACCTGTACAGTGATATACTTTTCCAAAGGAAAAACATACGAAACTTCTTTCCAGGAGATCGGGATAGCGTAGAATACTCAGATGTGAGGCGTTGTCATATACGAGGTGTTCATACACTTCGTCGCTCAATATATAGATACCTGTGTCGGCAACAATCTGGCTTAATTGATTGATATCTTCTTCGCTGATGATGGCGCCGGTAGGATTATGCGGCGTATTCAGCATGATCACTTTTGTTTTTGAAGTGATCCGTTTCTTTACCTCATCCCAGTCTATTTTGTACTCCGGAAATTTAAGATTTATCAATATTGGAACTGCTCCGTTTGATACCACGTTTGGTATGTAACTATCATAAGCCGGTTCAAATATGATCACTTCATCACCGGGATGCAGGATTGTTGTTAATGCTGTATATATCGCATAGGTACCACCAGGTGTGATGGTGATCTGAGAATCGGGATCTACCACAGTGTTGTATAAAGAACTGATCTTTTGGGCCAGGATATTGCGCAGTGGTGTATAGCCCTGCATCGGCGCATATTGATTGAATCCTGAGCGCATAGCTTTTTCAACAAGAGCTATCAGGTCCTGGTTCATTGAAAAATCAGGGAAGCCCTGGCCTAGATTTACAGCTTTATGTTCCGTTGCAAGTGCACTCATCACGGTAAAGATGCTGGTGCCTGTATCTGGTAATTTTGATTGGAATGACAAAGTGATTAGTTGTGTGATTCAGGGATAATTATTTCTTTTTCGGTTTTCCTTTTACAAGATCGTATGACCAATCGATCCATTCTTTTAAAGTGGCATTTGAAACAGACCCGTCAACAATGATCGTGTTCCAGTGCTTTTTATTCATGTGAAATCCGGGTATCACACAGGGATATTCTTCACGTAATTCCAATGCTTTATCCGGATCGCATTTTACATTGAACTGCAGTGGATCTGATTCAAGACCTACCAGCAGGAATATCTTGCTGTTTATTTTATAAACAAGTGTATCGGGTCCGAACGGAAGTGCTTCTTCTACATCAGGTTTTGACAGGCAGTATTCCTGTAAGGTTTCAATATTCATATTAATCAGTTAAGATCGCTGTTGCTTCAATTTCTATAAGATAACCAGGCTCGATCAACCCTTTTACTTCGATCATTGAAGTGCAGGGTTTGATTGCCGAAAAGAATTCTCCATGTGCTTTTCCATATTCTTCCCAACGGGAAATATCTGTTACAAACATTCTTGTTCGTACAATATCTTTCAGTGATGCTCCGGTTTGTATCAGCACTTTTTCTATTTTTTGAAGAATGAATTTCGTTTGTTCATAAGCATTATTTTCTCCAATAAGACTATTGTTTTCATCAACGGCGACGGTTCCGGTTATTTCAATGGTATTGCCAACTTTAACGGCGCGACTGTATCCTACTATATCCTCCCATTTTGCGCCTGATGAATAATTTGTTCTTTTCATAACTTGGTTTTAAGTCTATGCTTTTATTTCGATATTGGCGGGCTTTATGGAAGTCTCTCCCATCATTTTTAAAAAAACCTGCGCTACAGTCACAACGTCTTTTTGACAGTACTTTACAATACGTTCGAGATTATTTTCTTTCCAATATACTTCCCAAACCATGCTTCCATCTATATCGTCTTTCGGAGTTGGTACTCCGAGGGCTGTTGCGAGTAAATTAAGCGATGTATAGTTTTTAAAATCCCCGAATTTCCACAGTTCCATTGTATCAAGATGATTTACTTCCCATGGCTTTTTTCCACTTGAGTTAAGCACAGTGGGAATAGTCAAATCGTTTATGATCATTCGCCGGCACATAAATGGAAAGTCGAATTCTTTCCCGTTATGAGCGCATAGATATTTAGGATCGTTACCGGACCATTTTCTGATCATTTCTGAGAACTCATACAGGAGAATTTGCTCGTTATCACCGTAGAACGATTTAAGCAGCAATCTTTTTTCACTGGCAGTTCCCTGGATTACACCGCAGGTGATACATACGATCTTACCAAATTCTGCATAAATACCGGCGCGGTTATATATGGATTCAGCTGTATCATCTTCACGGTTGCGTAAGAGGATCTCGGCTTTTTTAGACCATAGCTCTTTCCATTCAGCAGGCACCTGTTCGTATTCTGAATACTGTGGTACCGTTTCTATGTCCAGGAAAAGGATATTATGTAGAGGATAAGGTGACATGTTTTTATTTGTTGTATAAAAATAAAAAAACCTTGCGTTAACAAGGTTGTATAAAAACGGAATCTTGGCGTTTTTTAAGCGCCCTGTATCAGGCCGAGGTGATTTCCAAATGGATCTTCCACGATTGCCACGAAAATGGGACCGCCCACATTGGTTTTATCCTGTACCAGTTTCGCGCCGATTGAAGTCAGGTGTGCAGCTGCTTTCGACACATCTTCAACATCCCAATAGGAGATTGTTTGGTTGCCCGGGACTACATCTTTCATGTCCGGGTCAAGCCCCAGCTCAAAGCCATGAATGTCAAATCCAACATAGAACGGCTCATCGAAATATGGGTCTACACCTGTCGCTTTGATATACCACGATTTTGCTGCAGCAAGATCATTTGTTTTGTAAATGACAGTTCTTAATTTTCTGAACATAATTTATAAAAATCTATCTCCTTTATTGCGCTTAATTTCTGCTACATAGTCTTTGATCTCTTGTTCTTTGTCTTTTTGGCAAATAAGCAGGACGTCTTTTGTATCTACCACAATATAGTTCTCCAGGCCTTGCAGCAGTACCAATTTATTATCGGGAACGTGCACCATGGTATTCTTTGCATCTACTACCATCACATAGTTGCCAACAACAGCATTGTGGAAATAGTCTTTTTCCATGTTCTCCCAGGCGCTGTTCCATGTACCGAGATCGCTCCATTCGAAGGAAGCTGGAATTACATAGACGTTATCTGCTTTTTCCATTATGCCAAAGTCTATGGAGATATTGGTGCATAATGGATAGATTTTCTCAATTGCTTCCGCTTCGGCTGTTGTGTTGAATGTTGTTTTTTCAGCGTGAAATACCTCGTACATTTCTGGAAGGAACTTCTCAAATGCGTCAATGATGTTCTTTACTTTCCAGGTAAAGATGCCGGCATTCCACAAGAAATCGCCGCTTGCCAGGAAAGTTTTCGCTAGCTCAAGGTTTGGTTTCTCGGTGAATGTTTTCACTTTATGAACTCCAGGGGCGGCTTCCGGCGAATCGTGTTGAATATAGCCATAGCCGGTATTAGGGTAGGTTGGTTTGATGCCGATCGTGACAAGTGCATTGATATGATCGACAAAAGTCAACGCTTTTCTTGCTGTTTCAATAAAACCGTTTGTATCAAGAACGAGGTGATCAGCAGGTGCAGCCATCATCAGCGCATTCGGATCTTTTTGTGCGAGTTTGAAAGCAATATAAGCGATACAAGGAGCAGTGTTTTTTCTCGATGGCTCTGCAACAATATTCTCAAAAGGCAATGTGGGAAGTTGTTGTGCTACGAGATTTACATACTCCTGTGATGTTACAATGTAGATATTCTCCTCAGGAACGAGCTGCTTATAACGATCGAAGGTTTGTTGTATGAGCGTTTTGCCTGTGCCAAGGATATCAAGGAATTGTTTTGGAAAATTGGCTCTGCTCATTGGCCAGAAACGACTGCCGATTCCGCCGGCCATGATCGCTACATAATGATGTTTGTTCATAGTAATAAGAAAGTGATCGTTTGGATTGGTTAAATTAATCCCTCTTTTACAAGGTCATGTAAATGAATTATGCCAAGATAGGTCCCGTTTTCTGTAACGGCGAGTTGAGTTATTTCGTTCTTTCGAAGAACATCAAGCGCTTCAACAGCCAGTTGATCCGGCGAAATTGTTCTTGGAGATCTTGTCATGATATCCGACGCCTTTAGTTGATCATCAAATTTGATATTGTTACGAAGCATTCGTCTCAGGTCACCATCAGTGATAATGCCGAGTAGTGATCCTTGTTCATCCACTACGGCAGTTACGCCCAATCTTTTCTGCGTCATTTCCATGATAACGTCATGTAACACGTGATCAGGAGACACCTGGGGCTTTTCATTTGACGGATACAAATCCGATACACGGAGGTACAGTTTTTTTCCAAGTGTGCCTCCGGGATGGAACTTTGCAAAGTCTTCGGATTTGAAGCCTTTTAGTTCCATTAGACAAACTGCTAATGCATCGCCCATAACAAGTTGCGCCGTTGTGCTTGAAGTTGGCGCGAGATTATTCGGGCATGCTTCCTGGTCTACAGTTGTGTTTAGAATGATCTGGGAATGTTTTGCAAGAAAAGATTGAATATTACCAACCATCCCTATAATGATATTCCCAAAGTTCTTGATCAGCGGAACGAGCAGTTTTATTTCCGGGCTTTCACCGCTTTTACTTATAATGATCACTATATCATTCTGTTGCACAATACCAAGATCACCATGAATAGCATCCGCAGCGTGCATAAAGATGGAGGGAGTGCCGGTGGAATTAAATGTGGCCACGATCTTTTGAGCAATGGCGGCACTCTTCCCGATACCGCTTATCACAATCCGGCCGTTACAACCGGCTATGGCTGAAACAGCTTTTTCGAAGTCTTCATTGATGTGAGACCGAAGATCTGCTATCGCCTGGGCTTCCAGGCCAATCGTTTGCAGCGCGATCTCTTTAACGGAAACAGCCATAAGAAATTGTTCGCCAACGGCGAATGCCCGGCAAAATTAGAGCTTTTCACTTCAAATTGCCGTTAACCACCCATTTCCCTGAATTTTAACGAATGAGGCTATGAGAAACCGCATCTGAGTTGTAAATTCGCAATCCTCTTGAGCGGGGTAAAGATCTGTGTTGAAAAATGCTCCCTGGCATTACAAAGCCGGGCTTTTTAAATCCTTCTGCCGATCATCTCCCGGCTTTTTGCAAGAGAAACCTTATTCTTCCAACGTACCGGATGTTTGCGAGTCAAGCTTGCCTATGCAGGTTTGCGTGGAAATAAGTATCTTATAATGGGTTAAGATTTCGGGACTTTGCCCGGAAGAAATAATAGTAGAGCAAATGGGAACAACAACTGCAAAAAAAGGCGCAGCCAAAAAACAAGTGAAAGAGGAAGGTCAGCCAAAACAACGGTTTGATCTGCACAAGTCATTACAAGAGTATTTTGGTTTCAATAAATTTAAAGGCACACAGGAGAAAGTGATCGAGTCTTTACTGGCTGGTCATGATACATTCGTTATTATGCCAACCGGTGGTGGTAAGAGTCTTTGCTATCAATTGCCGGCAATGGTAATGGAAGGTGTGGCAATCATCGTGTCTCCGCTGATCGCATTGATGAAGAACCAGGTTGACCTGGTCAGAGGTTACAGCAGTAACGATGAAGTAGCTCACTTTTTAAACTCTACGCTCACAAAAAAGGAAATCAAGGAAGTTCATGATGATCTGCTGAGCGGCAGAACAAAAATGTTATACGTTGCCCCGGAAACATTGACCAAACAGGAGAATCTTGAGTTTTTCTCCGATCTGAAATTATCATTTTTCGCTGTCGACGAAGCGCATTGTATTTCTGAATGGGGTCATGACTTCCGCCCGGAATATCGCCGCCTTCGTGAAATGATGACGCAGATCAATCCTGATATTCCGGTGATCGCGCTTACTGCTACGGCAACACCAAAGGTGCAGAGTGATATCATCAAGAACCTTGATCTGCAGAATCCGAATATTTTTATTTCCTCATTCAACAGGCCGAACCTGTATTATGAGATCCAACCTAAGATTAAGAAGTCGCAGACTGATGAGAACATTGTTCGATTCATCAAGAGCATGAAATCTAAGAGCGGGATCATTTATACACTGAATAGAAAGACGACTGAAGAGATGGCTGCTATCCTCATGGCTAATGGTGTGAAGGCAGTCGCTTATCACGCTGGTCTGGATAGTAAGCTTCGTGCAGAGAGACAGGATCAATTCCTGAATGAAGATGTTCAGGTTATCTGTGCGACCATCGCATTTGGGATGGGTATTGACAAGCCGGATATCCGTTTCGTTATCCACTATAATATTCCTAAGTCTATTGAGAATTACTACCAGGAAACCGGCCGTGCAGGAAGAGATGGCATGGAAGGCAAGTGTATTCTCTATTATTCTCATAAAGATGTAAACAAGCTCGAGCACTTAATGCGTGATAAGCCGCTTAGTGAGAGAGAAGTTGGTGCACAGTTGATCAATGAGA
The DNA here is from genome assembly GCA_003243445.1 of Citrobacter freundii. Classification (GTDB taxonomy): domain Bacteria; phylum Bacteroidota; class Bacteroidia; order Chitinophagales; family Chitinophagaceae; genus Terrimonas_A. The sequence continues at coordinate 48,159 of QFQQ01000003.1, read as the reverse complement.
CTGTGGCCTATGCTGAAAGCGGGGTTTGCCGTCGGAAAGTGTTGATGAGTTATTTCGGTGAGGAATTCGAAACAGAGAATTGTGGTCAGTGTGATAACTGTAAGCATCCGAAAGAAAAGGTTGAAGCGAAGGATGAAGCGGTGATCGTATTGAAGGCGATCAAGGGCTTGGATGAGCGATTTGCAACGGATTATGTGGTACAGATCATTACTGGTAAGCTTACTCCGCAGATCAAGATGTTCCGTCACGATGGAATCGAAGCGTTTTCAAGTGGTAACGATAAGGAAGCACATTTCTGGAATTCATTGATCCGCCAGATGTTACTGGAGGGTTTATTGTCGAAAGATATTGAAGAGTACGGAGTGTTGAAATTTACGAAGAAGGGTGAGGGTTTTCTCAAAAAGCCAAAATCGTTCAAGATCGTTCTCAATAATCTTTATGAAGAGGCCAATGCGGATGATGAAGAAGGAGCAGAAGCATCGTCTGGTGCTGCTACTGATGAGAAGCTTTTCGAGATGTTGAAGGAGCTGAGACAAAAGGAAGCAAAGAAGAAGAATCTTCCTCCTTTTGTTATTTTCCTGGAGACTTCATTGCAGGATATGGCTACGCTTTATCCGACGACAGTTTCGGATCTGGAGAAGTGCCAGGGTGTGAGTAAAGGAAAGGCGATGAGATATGGTAAGCCATTTGTAGATCTGGTGGCGAAATATGTTGAAGAGAATAATATTGAGAAGCCCGATGATTTTGTGATGAAGAGCGTGGTGAATAAGAGCGGGAACAAGGTATATATTATTCAGAATACGGATAAGAAGGTTTCACTGGAGACGATTGCCAGGAATAAGGGTTGGAGGATCGATGAGATGCTTGAGGAGATGGAGACGATCGCTGCAAGCGGTACGAAGTTGAACCTGGATTATGCGATCGATGAGATGCTGGACGAATATGAGCAGGACGAGATCATCGATTATTTTAAAGGTTGCGATACTTCCTCATTGCAGGTTGCGCAGGAGGAGTTGTCTGAGCATAATTTTAATTGGGAGCAGTTGAAGATCATGCGTATTAAGTTCCTGAGTGAATACGGGATGTGATTTGTTTTTTCGGATAAATAATTCACATAAAAGTTTCTTGGTTGTGCAAAAACCTCTATTTTTGCACCCCCACGGTGCGGTAGCTCAGTCGGTAGAGCAAAGGACTGAAAATCCTTGTGTCGGCGGTTCGATCCCGCCCCACACCACGGAAGAGGGTTTCATGCGAAAGTATGAGACCCTTTTTGTTTTGGAAACATTACCCGGATTTTATCGGAGATCAAAGGATTTCCCTGGTTACAACTCGTCTGTCATTACAGGGCTGATGGTAGTGAAGGCCATTCTTACCGTTCTTCCCATCTTCCCGGTTTATTTTTACCGGTAAGGCGATAAGGGCGGGAAGTAGACAGACAAGCGGATATTTTCACTTTAAATTGATGTGAGGAGACGTTTACGGTATCGGCCGGTTAAAAAAAACCGCCCTTGAAAAAGAGCGGTTACATTGGACGGTCACATGAGAAAGCTGAACTAAGGGGAAAGATCTTCATCTACAGTCGGGTCAAATGCCCAAAGCAAAACCGGTTTATCTGTCGATTTAATGATCTTACTTATCGTCTCTAGAAACCCGGGCGAGACTGAGGGGCATCCTTCGCTTTGGCAGATCGGATAGTCTATTTCTTCATCCGGTATACAACCCATGGAATGAAGGACTATTGCGCGGTTCAATGCATTATTATTTGTTTTTTCGAGTCCAATCAGACGGAATGATTTTCCAAAGTCTCCCTTATAACAGCACCCGACTTTATAAAGTCCCAGGGAGCTGCATGAACTGCCATACCGATTGGAGTATTTCTTATTTAGCGTAAACTTTTCTTTTCCCCGGCCGTGTGCAACGAGGCCGCTGGCAATTACCGATTTACTTTCGAGATCTAATACAAGGAAGCGTTTCTTCCCGGATTTTAGACCGAGATTTATAAGGAATGCGTATTTGGTTGAATAGCCGAACCTGGCTGATAACTGCGATAGCCTTTCAATTCTATTTGCTAATAGTTGGTGAGGGTAGTATGACAGACCAACCTCTGCAGACCTGTTTATTATTGGGATAATTGATCTTAGCCGCGAATAAGACGGTGCCCGCTTTATTTCATCCACATATTCTGTGGGTGGCAGCAGGTTCTCTTCATCATTTTCCATCACAGGTGTTGCGTGGCTGTAAATCAATATTGAATCCTCTGGTCTTGTCTCTTCGGACGTTGTTGCAACAAGTTCATTTGAGTTTGATCGATTGTCAATTTGGTTTTGGTAGGTGATGGTAATGGGCCGCTTTGCCTGAGAGGGTTTTTTAAATGCAGGTTTCCATCCCGTCGGGAGTTTTTCTTGCTTTTCAGGAATGACAGCCGATACTGGTGATTGGAATACTGTCGCATCAATGGATGAAACTTCAATTTCGGACAGCGGGATGATTGCGACAGCCGGACGATCTGATCTTTTTGGGTAATTGGTTTCCTGACAAAAAGCCGATAATGTGAAGGGTAGGTCCCGAAAAATTTGTACAGAACTAAGCTCGTCTGAAATCCAGTCTTTTTTCTCTATCGAACCAGGAGACACGAATGTTACACCAAATAATCCAATTCCAGCCAGCCGGAGCAGGGTCAGGTTCTTCATAAGGATTGTTTTGGTTATTGGATGGGGTTCAATATAAACCTAGTCAATCTGTCTTTGTTTATCCAGAGGCATTTTTGTGCATATTATATAAGGTGTTATATGGCAGAAGGTTAATTTTTTGTGTACGTAAGAATACCGGGAAATAATGGGTGTTTCCGCGCCTTCTTTGGTAAAAAAAACTTACAGGCTTGTACAACGGCCTTCCGGAGAGTGTTACATACGATGTGGTATTGGGAATTAAAACAAATGATAGTGTTTTTTTCTGTGCGTATAGCGCGGCGATGTTTCTACATTGCTTTAAATTGATTGTTATGTATGCAATAAAGAATAACGTTCAGCTGGTCGGAAGTATCGTTGACAGGCCGCTGGTAAGAGATGCCGGCGATGGAAGAAAGGTGGCCAGGTTCACCATTTTTATTGAAGACTCTTATAACAATGCCAAGGGTCTGCGTATAACCGATACACAGTCGCACACACTTGTTGCTCAGGGGAAGATAGCAACCCTCGCCGAAAAATATCTTGATAAAGATATGATGGTCGCTATCAATGGACGACTCATCAATCGCAATTTCAGAGATAGCCGCGGTTCTAAACGCACCGTTACGGAAGTTCAGGTAAGTGAGTTACTGATCCTTGATATGCAGGTTCAGGAGCAGAATGAATATTACGGCTGTTGAGCCCCGGGGTTTCAAAAGCATCGGAGAGAGCGGCTTTTGTAACAGGTTTTTACCTTATTTTGTCAAATTACCAGATATATAAGTGGAAGCAGGAAGCAATATAGATAAAGCAAATACAATGTTCCAGCTGGCGCTGGCATTGGTGAATCAGAGTACAAGAAATATTTTTCTTACGGGAAAGGCCGGTACAGGTAAGACTACATTTCTGAGATACATTAGGGAGAATTGTGCGAAGCAGATCGCAGTCGTCGCACCAACAGGCGTTGCTGCAATCAATGCAGGAGGTGTTACCATTCATTCTTTTTTTCAGTTGCCATTATCTCCTTTCTTACCAGACAATAATAGCCGGGGTTTTACACCATCGTCAGATGAGGTGACAAATACATCGGCGTTGTTGAATCGTTTAAAGATGACGAGGGAGAAGATCCGCGTGTTTGAGGAACTGGAATTGTTAGTGATCGATGAAATTAGCATGGTCCGGGCTGATACGCTCGATGCGATAGATACTGTGTTGCGCCATGTGAGAAAGCGACCCGCTGATCGTTTTGGTGGTGTACAGGTCTTGTTTATCGGGGATATGTTTCAGCTGCCGCCTGTCACAAGAGAGGATGTTTGGCAGTGGCTTTCCTCTTACTATAGGAGTCCATATTTTTTCGATAGCAAAGTGTTGCAGGATGAGTTGCCCGTGTATATTGAATTCAATAAAGTATACAGGCAAAACGAAGCCCAGTTTATCAATGTACTGAACCAGGTGAGGAATGACGATCTTGATCAGGATGGATATGAGTTATTGGAACAACGATATAACCCGGATTTTGAGAGACATGCCAATGATGGGTTCATTATTCTTACTACGCATAATGAGATAGTAAGAAAGATAAATTCAGAAGAGCTGCAGAAGCTGACGGCCAGGCATTTTTCTTTCAATGCGGAGGTCTCCGGAGATTTTCCGGAAGGAAGCTATCCGGCGGATGAAACCCTGATCTTATGTGAGGGTGCCCAGGTTATGTTTATAAAGAATGATACAGAGAGAGGGAAGCGATTTTTCAATGGTAAGATTGGCTTTGTAAGCAGGATTGAGGGAGAAAAGATTTGGGTTAGATGTGGGGAGGAAGAAGATATCGAAGTAAAGAAGGATAAATGGGAGAATATCCGCTATTCGGTTAATCCATCTAATAGACTTTTAGAGGAGGAGACACTCGGTTCTTTTTCTCAGTATCCGATACGGTTGGCCTGGGCGATCACCATTCACAAGAGCCAGGGTCTCACATTTGAGAAGGCGATCATTGATGCAGGTAAGGCATTTGCGCCAGGACAGGTCTATGTGGCACTGAGCCGGTGTACCAGTCTTGAAGGACTAATATTGAAGAGTCGTATCAATGCCGCGAGTCTAAGAAATGATCCGAGAATAGCTGAGTTCGCTCGTAACAGTGCATCTGCCGAGGCTCTTCGTCATGAGTTGAGGGAGGCCACGGATGCGGCCAGGCAGGAGCTTCTTTTCCAGGTTTTTGATTTCAAGAAGGAATCGGAGGATGTTGCTGAATTGAGCTCGTTCATTCGGAAGAACGGTTCGTCTTTCCAGGGTGAGTCCATGGTATGGATCGAAAAGCTGGAACAGATGGTTGCTGCATTACGGGAGACCGGTCTGAAGTTTCATGAATGGATAAGGCAACAGCTATCGGGAGCGTCACCCATGGAGGAGAATGTTCAATTGGCGGAGAGGGTTAAGCGGGCAGCTGTCCATTTTTCGGGTGAGGTGAAGCAAATGATCGCGCACTTGCAAAGCTGTACATTAAGTACGGATAATAAGGGCTACGCGAAGGATGTGAACGATAGACTGAAAGATTTTTTCGGAACGCTTGCATTGAGACAACACCTGTTTTTCGACTTTTCCATATCGGTTGATCTGGATTCATGGCAGCAAAAAAAACGGTCCTTCCAGGTCCCGGCGTTTAGTATAAATGTCTATGGGGGTGATGCCGGAACCAGAAAGAGCCTTTCCCACCCGTCTCTTTACTGGCAGTTGAAGCAGCTTCGTGATTCAATCAGTTCGAGGAGGGAGCTTCCGCTGTATCTGGTAGCCAGCAGTAAAACGATTGAAGAGCTTGTTACATATCTACCGTTGACAGAGGAGGACCTGGAGAAGATCAATGGTTTTGGCAAGGTAAAAGTCAGGAATTATGGGGCTGAGTTCTTAGAGCTGATCCGCAATTATTGCGACGAAAATGGACTCAGCTCAAATATGCCTGTCGTAGAGCCGAAGTCAGCCAAGAAGAAAAAGCAGAAGGAGGAGAGCCTGACTCCCGCAAACGATCCTGGTGGTGATGTTATAGAAAAGGCCGGTAAGACGCGCCCCCCTAAGGTTGATACTAAAGCTGAATCATACCGTCTCTATAGGGAAGGGCTTAGCATAAAAGATATTGCCACAACGAGAGGGTTTGTGCTACAAACGATCGAGGGACATTTGGCATATTATATAGAGAACGGCGATATCGGGATTGAAGAGGTTGTTTCGGGTGATAAGATCGATCTTATACAGGAGGCGATCACCAAACTCGATAGCGTTTCTATTGGTGCGGTTAAGGGCTTACTGGGGGATGCCGTGGGTTTCGGGGATATACGATTTGTTATAGCCTGGAGGAATGGAAGGGATAGAACAGCATAGTCTCCCCTGGAAGCGATGGCGGAGCAGGGTTTGAAGGGAATGGATTTATTAAGTATAAACGCTGAATTATTCACATTTATGAAAGGGTGAAGTCTACGTGATACTTTATAACTATCTTTTCATATCAATTATTTTATGATTACAGCTACTAACCCCAGCTATCGCCTCATAAGCGATCATGTTTTTGCCGCGGTACGGCAGAACGTAGACAATAATCAAAACGCTTTTTTCGCGCAGAGATCTTATCAGCCAGGGGATGTGGTGGCTGAATTTTTTGCCGGGGCTGTTTTGAAAGAACCCACCTATCTGACCGTTCAGGTCGGCATCGACGAGCACATCATGCTACAGCCCGAGCATTTGCAGTACATCAATCACAGTTGTGATCCGAATGTGTTCTTCGATACTTATACGATGAAGATCGTTGCTTTGAAAGCGATCGCGGAGGGGGATGAGATGACTTTTTTCTATCCTTCAACGGAGTGGAGCATGGCTCAACCTTTTAAATGTTATTGCGGTAGCAATAAGTGTTTAGGAGAGATAAGAGGTGCGGCACATATCAATCCGGATATCATAAATACATATACCCTTACCCGATTTATACAACAGCAACTGCATGATCGCTCAAACAGGGAAAAGAGAGCTTAAGAAAAAGGTCCAAAAGAAAGTTGAAAGTAGCCCTCTCCGGAAATTAAAGATCTGGGTGCTGTATCCGTATCTTCAGACAGAAGACCCCAACCTTCAATATTATTACGACTTCTCCCAAAGCTTAAAGGAATATACCGAGGTTTTCAAGCAGCTCAATGCTGATTGGATCTGGCAGCCGGTGACTATGTCCGATTATAAGGATGTCGTTGCCGGGATCAGGAAACGTTCCGGCAGGAAGATCCCACTGGTGTTGAATCTATGTGATGGAGATGAGGTAAACGGAACTCCTGGAGTTTCGGTGATCGGCGAGCTGGAAAAGAATAGGTTGATCTATACGGGTTCTGATACACATTACTATAATATAACTACGTCGAAGGTTCCTATGAAGGAAGCTTTTGATAAGGCTGGCGTTCCCAATGCGAGGTGGGCGGTTATCCGTGATGCCAATGAGCAGCTCGATGGCTTGTGTGAGAAGCTTGGAGCACCATTGATCATCAAACCGGCCGTTTCCGGTGGCAGCATGGGCGTTTCTGTAAAGAATGTTGTGTATACCGATGCGGAGTTAAAGGAGCGCGTGAAGGAACTGGCGGAAGGATACCGGGGATGGAATTTGTTGGCTGATGGGTTGATCGTTGAACAGTTTATAACAGGCCCCGAATTTACAACCTTTGTCGTGGGCTCATCGACGTCACCTAAGAAGTGCGAGGTCTTTACAGGGGTCGAGCGTATTTTTCATGAATCTCTCCCGGACGAAGAGAAGTTTCTTTCATTCGATCGCTTGTGGGAGATATATGAAGACGAGAAGCCGATGCCCGGGAATGAGAATTTTTATAACTACCAAAAGGCACCGGTGTCCCTGGAAAATCAATTACGGGAGATAACGCTTCAGGCGTATCAGTCCGTTGGAGGGATGGGCTATGGACGGTTGGATATAAGAATGGACAAGAGTACCGGAAAATTGTATATGCTTGAAGTGAATGCCCAATGCGGTTTAAGCGAGGATGAAGACTTCACATCGATCGGGGCTATACTTCGTTATGCAAACAGATCTTTTTCCAGTGTGGTACACGATATCATAAAAGATGCCTTTGAAAGAAGGCAAATGATCTTATAAGGACGTTTCCCAGAATTATCTATTACTGCAAAATTTACTGTATGAAGGTTTGCGTATTGCAGCCGGATTATTCCACTACCGGCGTGGATTATAAAAACTATGACCCTCCCCGGTATTTAAATTCGTTATTGCCGGATGACGAAGTGGATCATGTTTTTTTAAATAAGCTCACAACGTACAAGCAGTTGAAAGAGTTGAAGAAGAAGAACTATGATGTGTTCGTGAATTTGTGTGAAGGGTATCTTGAATGGGAGGTTCCGTCAATAGATGTTATCCACAGTTTTGATCTTTTAGATCTTCCCCATACCGGTCCTACCGCAAAGCTTTATGACCCGACAAAAGAGTTGATGAAATATGTTGCGCATTGTGAAGGTGTGCGTACGCCCGGATACTTTCTTATAGAGAAGCCGGAGGATATTGATCGCGTCGAAAATTACCTTTCCTATCCAATGTTTATTAAACCATCGAAAGCAGGAGATAGCCTGGGGATAGATGAGAACTCTGTGCTCTATTGCAAGCAGGACTTGTTGAAGAAAGTTGTTGAAATATATAATGACTACGGCCCACTACTGGTGGAAGAGTATATAGACGGACGGGAGTTTACCGTGTTGGTGGCGGCCAATCCGGATGGTAATAGTTGCCGGGTTTTTAAGCCGGTGGAGTATGTATTTCCAGAGGGAAGATCGTTCAAGACGTATTCGTTGAAAACTTCCGAGCTTCATCCGGATTGCAATTTTCCATGTACGGATCCGGTGCTTGACAAAGCGCTGCGGGCAGCATCTGAAAAGATCTTCAAGGGGTTTAATGGGGTAGGCTATGCGCGGTTAGATTTTCGGGTGAATGACAGGAATGAGATTTTTTTCCTGGAGATCAATTTTACCTGTTCGGTCTTCTACACCGATGGATATGAGGGCTCGGCTGATTTCATTTTGAAATTTGACGAGGCCGGGCAGAAGGGGTTTCTCGATACTATCATTGCCGAGGGAATTGCGAGGCACGCCCGAAAGAAAAAGCCGTATGCGATGAAGGGAAATTCGATAGCAGGATTCGGTATCTATGCAACCCGGCCAATTAGGAAGGGAGATATAATTTTTTCAGGTGAAGAGAAGTCTCAGAGAATCGTAACCCGCCGGTTTGTCGATAAGAACTGGACAGAAGAACAGAAGTTAAATTTTAGGAGATACGCCTATGCCATAAGCGAGGAGGTTTTCGTGTTATGGGATGAAGATCCATCTGAATGGGCTCCGCAGAATCATAGTTGTAATGCAAACACGGGACTTGATGGACTTAATGTAATCGCGCTTAGAAATATAATGCGCAACGAGGAGTTGACATTAGACTATGCGCAGTTTCTTGATCAGAATATGGAGCCTTTCGAGTGCAGATGTGGAGCAACAAACTGCAGGGGTCTGATAAATGGAGTTCTGAACAATTCAGTCAATTCACGGGAGCAACTTGTGTCCGGTTCTAAAGCTGAATAACCGCTGCGGTTTTAATATCCCGGGTGAGGAGCTGCGGTCATTCAGCAAATTGTTGTATAGGCCGGGTTTGAAAGTAATTAGGAGAGGTTTTCACGATAATGTGAAAACCTCTCTTTATTTTTTGCTATTCTTCGTTTACAAGGAAGGTGATTGGTTGTCTTCGATAGGCTTTGACTTGTCGGCCCGCTTGTATAGCAGGGGTCCATTTTCTTGCTTTTCTTAGTACCCGCACGGCTTCTTGTTCCATACCATAGCCAACATTGGTGAGCGGTGTTATATCACTGACCGTGCCGTCAACGTCAACTACAAATTGTATCATCACCTGGTATCGCCCGGGAGCAGCATTGTTGTTTACTGGTACATCTCCATTAAGATTTTGGGTGAGGAATTTTTCCCAGTTACCGTCAAATTTTGCCTCAACCTGTACAGTGGTATATATTTCCGGCTCCTTTTTGGGTGGCTCAATAATTCCTTTCTCTTCGCCTTCGCTGGGAGGCCCAATCACTGTTCCATCAGACAGCACATTGCTTTCGACTTTTACGGTGCTGACCTGCGCGTCTGTCAAGTCCTCCTGTGTGGTCATGGGTTCAGATGCCTTATCGTCTGGTACGATTGTCGGTGGAACATAGATTTCCTGTCTTACTGGTTCTTGTTTAGGAGGAGGGGTTGTTTCCGGTGGCGTTTCTGGTGGAGGGGTCTCGTCGATAACTGTCAGTTTGATTTCTTCTTTTGGAATTGTTAGTGCTTGTTCCGGTTTCCATCTGTTAGCTACCGCGACACTCGTTAAGGTTAGCCCCACAAGGCTTGCGGTTATCAATAGTGATCTTGAGATCCTGCGATTGTAGTGCCTGCGAAGTTCGTAAGCACCATAGTCTTTGTTTCTTTGATCAAAGATCAGATCAAGCAGATCGGCTTTTAGAATTTGTTTGTTATCCATGGTCGAGGTTTTGTTTAACCATGAGATAATTTGTGAGAGAGGTTTCCACAAGGAAATGGCGGAAGTAAAAATATAGTTGATGCGTATATGGAATGAAATCATATACGCATCAACTTCGGATCGGAATTATCGTCCCATATATACCATTAGTATCTGCACATCACTGGGGTTGATGCCGGATATTCTGCTCGCCTGTCCAAGCGTCCTCGGTCTCACCCGGTTTAATTTTTCGCAGGCTTCATTTCCGAGAGCCTGTATTTTTTTATAATCAAAGCTTTCAGGAATTTCAAGATCTTCCAATTGGCTCATTCTGGCGACGAGTTCTTTTTCTTTATTAATATAGACATCATATTTTACCTGGATGGAAGCCTGTTCGATCTGGTCCTTTGTATATTTTGAGATGGCTTCACCGAGTTTTGGAAGAACACTCGCTAATTGTTCCAGTTCAACATCCGGGCGCAGCAGTATTTTTTCTGCTTTCTGTTTTTCAGAAATAGGGGAGATCTTGAGTTCTTCGAGGAATCCATTGATCTCTCCGGGTTCAACGCTGAGGTCTTTTAAAAGCTGGCGGATCTCAACTACCGCCTCGCGTTTGGAGATGACATTATCCATTCGTTCCTGGGATGCCAGGCCGAGCCGGTAACTGAGTTCGGTCAATCTCAGATCCGCATTGTCCTGGCGGAGCAGGGTTCGAAACTCGGCGCGCGACGTAAACATTCTATACGGCTCTTCGGTCCCTTTGCTGATCAGGTCGTCGATCAGTACGCCAATATAGGCCTCACTTCTTTTGAGGATCACCGGTTCGAGTTCACGAACTTTTTGATGTGCATTCATCCCTGCCATCAGTCCCTGGCAGGCGGCTTCTTCATATCCAGTTGTTCCGTTGATCTGTCCGGCAAAAAAAAGATTAGATATTAATTTTGTTTCTAATGTGTGCTTCAGCTGTGTTGGTGGAAAGTAGTCATATTCTATTGCATAGCCCGGTCGGAAGATCCGAACATTTTTAAATCCGGGTATCGTACGAAGCGCTTCGTATTGAACCTCTTCCGGGAGTGAAGTGGAGAAGCCGTTTACATATATTTCAACCGTGTCCCAGCCTTCCGGTTCGATGAACAGTTGATGACGCTCTCTTTCTGCGAATCGATTGATCTTATCTTCAATACTTGGGCAATATCGTGGACCGACTCCATCGATGCGACCGGCGAACATTGGGCTTCTGTCAAAGCCGGTTTTTAAAATATCATGGACTTGCTGATTGGTATATGTTACCCAACAGCTTCTTTGTTGTGATGGTTTGTTTGTATCAGTGTAAGAAAACCCGCCTATCTCTTCGTCGCCAGGCTGTTCTTCCATAAGGGAGTAGTCGAGGCTTCGCCCATCCACTCTTGGCGGTGTTCCGGTCTTCAGGCGATCGCTTTCGAATCCAAGGCTAACAAGCTGTTCAGTGATTCCTGTCGCAGCCTTTTCAGCGGCCCGGCCACCACCAAAGTTCTTTTCACCAATATGAATGATTCCGTTCAGAAAAGTTCCATTGGTTAGTACTACTGCCTTTGACTTGATCTCGTGTCCCAGTCCAGTTACAACCCCACAGGCACGTCCGTCTTTTATAACCAGCCCTCTGACCATGTCCTGGTAGAAGTCTACATTGGGAGTCTTTTCCAGCATCTCCCGCCATTTAGCGGCAAACATCATCCGGTCGCTTTGAGCGCGCGGACTCCACATCGCCGGCCCTTTTGACCTGTTCAGCATTCTGAACTGGATCATGGAGAGGTCCGTCACTATTCCTGAGTATCCTCCGAGTGCATCCACCTCGCGCACTATCTGCCCCTTGGCAATTCCTCCCATTGCCGGATTGCAACTCATCTGGGCAATGGTCTGCATGTTCATTGTAACAAGCAGCACCTTCGATCCAAGATTTGCTGCCGCGGCGGCCGCCTCGCATCCTGCATGGCCGGCTCCCACTACGATTATATCATATTCTGGAAACATTCTGCAAAGGTAGCGCAAACCTGAGGACTAGATAAGACCCTTCGCTTAAGACTTAGCCAAAGAATAATGTTCCACATGAAACATTGAGGGGTTGATATTAGTGAGGTTGGAGCTGACGATAGACAAGCATACCGAATATGGCCACTTTAACGAGTGAATGTGATGCCTATGTAACGCGTTGGTGATGTTCCACGTGGAAACAGTATCAAAGATGAGCATCATAGTCGCGGCTATTTGCCAAGAAGGCTAGCGTCGCGTGAGCTCTTAATAATCCTATATGCAATACTGCTAGATTAAGCTAGACGGGAATGTAAAGTAAAATCCGTTAACTGCTTAGTCTGGTGAAAAGGAGTCAATACGGCTTCTTTTAAAGTGGTGGTTATATTATAATACCTCCTACCGGGCACAAACCCCGGAAACGCAGGTTTAATCGAACACATTTAACCAAGGTTGAGGTCTTTTCAGGCATATAACAGGCGATAGTTTCTCTTCAACGGCATTCTATCTGCTAAAAGAGTTTTCTAAGGAGACCAGCATACAGGAATTACATTAAACACAGGCTTAGATGAGAAACGAAGGAGATGCGACAGAATCAAGCCGTTATGATCTGATAAGTTGCCTAAGGGCGTTTACTCAAGCGGATAGAGGTGAGAACTCTACCAATTATCGCCTTGTTTGACTTTTACTGTTACCAGGAATGAATACTGTCTGGCAATGTCCTGATAAATATTTTGTACTGTCATTAATGGTATAAAAAAAGCCTCCGACAAGGAGGCTCGCTATCTTATTGAAAATATCGTTTCAGGTAATAGTCTTCTTTATCTCTCATTGCTTTTTCCTCTTTCGGTGTTTTGTCTTTATAACCGCATAAGTGCAATACCCCATGGAAAATAACCCGATGCAGTTCTCTGGTAAAACTTGAATCATGAGTTTGAGCATTGTCCTTTACCCTGTCAGTGCTAATATAGATTTCGCCCTCTACCGGTGTTCCAGGGGGTGATAGTTCAAACGTAATGATATCCGTATAATAGTCGTGTTGAAGAAACTGACGATTGATCTCCAGAATACGCTTGTCCGAGCAGAAGATGTAGTTAAGGCTAATAAGCTTTTTCTTTTCGCTCCTGAAAATGGACTGGATAAAACTCTTTAAGGCTGTTCTGTTTTTTAAACTTACAGAAGTCTCATAAAAGAAACTCACCTGTGGCGCTGTTGAAGAATACATAATTTCAAAATTCGTAAACAATGCACAGAATACAATGTTAGATTTGCCGGACTGAGGTTAAAGAATAACATGAATAAGAAATTATCAGAGCTAAAGCCTGGACAAAAGGCAATCATAAAGGAATTCGGTAGTCAGGAGATTCATCTGAAACTAATGGAAATGGGCTGCCTTCCTGGCGAACAAATTTCCCTCGAACAGATTGCTCCAATGGGGGATCCGGTTTCTGTGCAGGTTGCTGGCTATACATTAAGTCTCAGGCTTGACGAAGCAGAGCACATACTTGTTGATATAATTCGTTGATTATCAATATGTTGTCGTTTCGCCTATAAGGTACAAGCCTATAAATTTAATATAGAATCAACGCGCCATTGCGGTTCTACAATTGCGTTGCCAGGAATTAGTCCTGATTCAGCTTTATTCGCGTAATTCGCGTTATGAAAATCGGCCTTTATTTCGGTTCATTTAATCCAGTACACATTGGTCATTTAATAATCGCCAACCACCTTCTCAACGAAACCGGTATTGAAAAGATCTGGTTTATCCTTTCCCCTCAAAATCCTTTTAAGGTTAATCACTCACTGCTGAATGAATATGACCGGCTTCATCTTTTACAAATTGCAACAGCCGACGACCCCAGGATAAAAGTTTCCGATATAGAATTTTCTTTACCCAAACCTTCATTCACAAGTGTAACGCTTGCTCATTTGTCGGAACGCTACCCGGAACATGAGTTTTCCATAATTATGGGAAGTGACAGCTTTCAAAATCTTAATAAATGGAAAAATGTCGATTCGATCATTTCCAATTACTCCATATATGTATATATCCGACCAGGGTTTCCGATTGAAAATTCGATAGGAGCAAAATTGGTTGAGCTTGATGCCCCGCTGCTGCAGATCTCTGCAACCGGGATACGCGAATTGATCCGGCATGGAAAATCGATCAGGTACATGGTCCCTGAAAATGTGATCGAAGAAATTGAGAAAGGCGGTTATTATAAAAACAAGAAATCCTGAATCAGATAAAATAGCCCAGCAGCAAACAGGCGGCAACAATAACGGGAGAGGGGATGCGGGAGTAACATAATAATAAGGTAGTACCCAGGATCACTACGACGTTAAGCACACTGACGGTCTTTGCTTCGATCAGCGAAATATCTTTCATGATAAATAATGTCGAGCCGATCATGATTCCGATGACTGCGGCATTAATTCCTTCCAGCGACCGGTGGATCACCGCATATTTTTTAAGATTATGCCAGATCGGAAAAAAGAAGAGGACGAGTAACGCACTTGGAAGAAATATCGCAACCGATCCAATGATACATCCCCAGATCTGCATATGGGTGCCCATGTCTTTCAGGGCCATTCCCCCAGTAAACGAAGCAATGGAAAAAACCGGTCCCGGTACAGCCCGGACGATCCCCATGCCCGTATACATTTCTTCCTTATCTATCTGTACAACATTTGGATTTTTTTGCCTGATCGCCTCGGGCCTTACACTGAACTGTTCGTACATCATCGGCATCAGTACCTGGCCGCCCCCAAACACAAAACTTCCCATCCGGTAGGTATTTTCAAATAAGTTGATGGGCTTGCGGTTTGGCCAATCTTCTTTTCTTGCTTTTTCACTGACGATACCCGCGATGATAAAGATGATACCGAATAGCCAGAAATTCCACCACTTGATTTTCCTTGGAATCTGCTCTACCTGGGGAATACGTTTTTTACTCAGATTGGTTGCAATCCCACCCACCACGATCAGTAACGGAAAGATCAAAGGGGCCTTAAAGAAAAAATAGGTGACGGCAGTTCCCACCAACATAATTACCCATGTGATGGTATTATTAATAGCGTGTGGAAAAGCTTTTATGCAGGCAAACACCAGGAAGCCGGCAGCCATGGGTGCGATGAATTTAAAAATATCCGTATGAAGAGCGCGGCTATCTATATATGGCAGGAGAAAAGACAGCGCTCCCATAAAAAAGCACGCAGGAAAGATCCAAACAAATAATGTGACAATGGCAAGGGGAATGCCTCCTAGCTTATATCCAATAAGAGTGAGCGTTTGTGTGGAAGACGCGCCAGGTAATAAATTACAAAAGGCATTGTATTCGATCAACTCCTGTTCCGTGATATAATTCGTTTGCCTGACGAATGTTTTCATCATCATGGCAATGTGTGCCTGTGGCCCACCAAAAGCCGTTACACTATGCAGCAGCACGGCCTTCAGAAACGGTAAGTGGCGAAGCGGCATTAGTTGAAAATAAAATGAAAGAGAGGAATTCAGCCTTCTAACCTGCGGCTGAAGATAGCGATAAAAAGCTTTTTATGTTATATTCATAAAAATTTTCGGATGAAACACCTGCTGCTATCGACAACATTCTTATCTCTCTCGACAATTTCCACTGCTCAGCTTAAGCAAAAGATCGAAACGGCGATCAACCGGATAGAGCCGCAATGTATTGCGTGGCGGCAGGAAATTCACCAACATCCAGAGCTGGGAAATCGTGAAGTAAATACGGCAAAGCTGATCGCCGGCCACTTGAAAAAACTTGGGCTGGACGTGAAAGAAGGTGTGGCAAAAACCGGAGTGGTTGCAATCCTGCAGGGTGGTAAACCTGGTCCATGTATCGCCCTCCGTGCGGACATGGATGCACTTCCTGTGACAGAACGGGTGAACGTTCCGTATGCGTCCAAAGACAAAACAACATATAACGGCCAGGAGGTTGGGGTCATGCACGCTTGTGGACACGATACACACGTCGCAATTCTCATGAGCGTAGCAGAAGTCCTCGCCGGAATAAAGAATGACTTGAAGGGGTCTGTAAAATTTATCTTCCAGCCAGCAGAAGAAGGAGCTCCCGAAGGTGAAGAAGGTGGTGCTGCGCTCATGGTTAAGGAAGGGGTAATGGAAAACCCTAAAGTGGATGTGGTCTTTGGCCTTCATATTGAGTCAGCAATAGAAGAGGGGACGATCGAATATAAATCCGGGTCATTTATGGCTGCTGCGGATTTCTTTACGATTAAAGTTAAAGGCAGGCCCAGCCACGGTTCTCAACCTTGGCTTGGAATAGACCCGATTGCCGCCTCCGCACAGATCATACAAGGGCTGCAAAATATTGTAAGCCGCCAATCGGAACTCACAAAAGCACCCGTAGTCATCACTGTTGGGAAAATCCAAAGTGGGGTCAGAAACAATATTATTCCGGAAGATGCGATCATGCTCGGTACGATACGAACACTGGACAGTGATATGCAAAAGAAAGTTCACGAACAGTTCCGTCACACGATCAAAACAATCGGCGATGCGTCCGGGGTGACTACAGAAGTTATCATCGATACAAAAACATTGGTAACATACAACGATCCTGCTCTTACAAAAAAAATGATCCCATCACTGGAGAAAGCCATTGGGGCACAAAATTTAAAAGAAAGAGAATGGGTAACAGGCGCGGAAGATTTTTCATACTATGGAACAAAAGCACCTGCACTTTTCTTATATCTTGGAGGAATGCCGAAGGGAAATGATCCAAAAAAAGCGCCACCGCACCATACTGCGGATTTCTTTGTTACGGATAGCGCGATGAAAACCGGTATTCAGGCTTTTTGTCAAATGGTGACGGATTATATGAACGTGAAATAATTTCTCTTTTTTTGACCGCGGCGTATGCAATCGAAGTATTATCAAACTCTATTGCATACGCCGCGGTATTTTAAATAACAAGTATGAAAAAGGTTTTCTTACTGAGCCTGTGCGCTTTTATTTTCAGTATATCTTTTTCGCAGAAAAAAGATGATCGATTGAGAAAGATGGTCGAGAAAAAAATCCAGGGTTTTCGCGGTGACATTGGCATTTATATAAAGAATTTGAAAACGGGAAAAATGGTGATGATCAATGCTGATACTGCTTTTCCAACAGCCAGCATTGTAAAAATTCCGATCATGCTTGGAATTGTTGATAAGATGGAAAAAGGAGAATTACATTATGACTCTGTACATATTTACAAAGATTCCCTGTTGTATGCCGGTGAAGACATTCTTGGATCCTTCAGGGATGGGGAAAAAATTGCGTTGAAAAAAATTATGATGCTGATGCTTACAACCAGTGACAATACAGCAAGTCTCTGGTTACAAAAACTTGCCGGATCCGGATCGCGGATCAATCAGCTCCTCGATAGCCTCGGATTTCCAAATACAAAAGTGAATTCACGAACACCTGGCAGAGAAGAGATCAGAAAAGTTTTCGGTTGGGGACAAACGTCGCCGGTCGAAATGGGGCAGATCCTTGAAAATATTTACCGTAATAAAATATTCTCACCAGCCGCCTGCGACCGTATGATGCGTTGTCTCGGGAGAAACTTTTGGGATGAGAATGAAGGCATCTCCATGATACCTCCATATATAGAAGTCTTCAGTAAAAATGGTTGTGTTGACGCATCAAGAAATGAAGCGATGATTGTAAACGCTCCTAATAATCCCTACGTATTTTGCATTTTCACAAAGAATAACAGGGACAACAGCTGGACTCATGCAAATGAAGCCTGGACGTTAACACGGGAAATTTCCACTTTGCTGTGGGAGTATTTTGAACCAAAAGATAAATGGGTTAAGCCGGGCACAAGGTGATAGTAGTGAAAGCGGGAAACGGAATTAACCGGCCGGGGTTTTTAAAGAATCTCTCAGATATATTCGATAATTGTCTAAGCGTTTTTTTAAGACAAGACCTGATTCCCCGTGCCCCGGGGCCCCGGGGAGAAGGCTTCCTCTCTATCTTCCTTTGAAGAAAGGAAAATGAGTTGCTGAAAGCCATTTATAAATAAGATTTTCTCAAAAGGCATTGAGAAAATAGCGCTTACTTTCATTAAGCAAAATTCATAAAGCCTTTTTTACCCATCGATAAGTTATGCTATAATCTTCAGTTTCTCCAGTTCCCCGGAAACCCCTTTCGCAACTTATCTTTTGTGTGAGTGACTTCCGTTCACTAAATGATAGGTGAGATCCCCGGCCAGATAATAAGCTTACCCAACGTGCTTCACAACCTTGTATTTTTTCCATTTTCTACCTCCTTTTCATTTTTTCAATAATTAAAACTGTTTCGACCTTTCGGTCAATTAAAAAAAAGCACCGCCCTCAACAAAGGACCTGCCCGACGCCTCCGGCCCTCCATTGAGAGCGGTGACTGAAGAAGCTTCAACATTATAAAGATAACACCACGCTTCACGAAGTCCTTGGGTTAAAAACAAAATCTCGATAGAAAATAACGGCAAAATAATGGTGAAAAAACCGCGGTTATCAGGGCATAATATTCGAACATCAATAGATAGAAAAGTGCATAAAAAAACGCGAACCGAAGTTCACGTTGCCGTTATAAAAATTCTTTTCTGCTACTTAAGAAGCTGATAAGCGATCCAGCTCATCATGTAAGCCAGGCCCGTCATATAGATCAATTGTATCATCGGCCACTTCCAACTCCTCGTCTCACGTCTCACAATAGCAAGTGTGCTCATACATTGCATTGCGAATACGTAGAACAACATAAGTGAAACGCCTGTCGCCAATGTATAGACCGGTGTGCCGTCCGCCCTTTTTGCGTCACGCATTTTTTCCTTTAATGGACCTTCGTTCTCCTCATCACCCACCGCATACAATGTTGCCATCGTACCAACAAACACTTCACGCGCAGCAAAAGACGTGATCAACGCGATGCCAATTTTCCAATCGTAACCTAAAGGCGTTACAACCGGCTCTATCGCCTTGCCCGCAATACCAACATAAGAATTTTCCAGTTTGGCATTCGCATAGTTGAAGTCAGCCTGCGCACTGTCAACTCCCGGTCTCGCGAGCGCCTGCTCATAAGCGAGTGTAGCCTCATGCATTCTTTGTTTCGGACCAAAAGAACTTAAGGCCCACAGAACAAGACTGATGATCATGATCACCTTACCCGCGTCAACCACAAATATTTTCGCCTTCGACCACATCGTTTGAAATACGTTTTTCCATCTTGGCGAACGATATGTAGGTAACTCAAGTATGAAGAAGCTCTTCTCATTGATCTTAATAAACCACTTTGCAACATAAGATACGATCAGCGCCATCAAAAATCCGATGAGATAAAGACCCAGCATTACCAACCCCTGCAGACCAATAAAACCAAATACATATTTATTAGGAATTACAAGACCGATAAGTATTGTATAAACTGGAAGACGCGCGGAACAACTCATTAGCGGAGTGATCAATATTGTAAGCAACCGCTCCTTCCGGTTTTCAATATTGCGCGCGCTCATCACTGCAGGTATCGCACAGGCGAATCCGCTGATCATTGGCATCACGCTTTTTCCATTCAGCCCCACACTGCGCATAAGCCGGTCCGTGAGAAAACTGATGCGCGCCATATAACCGGTATCCTCCAGGATAGTGATCAATGCAAAGAGGATTGCTATCTGCGGGACGAAGATCACAATACCGCCAAGTCCTGCTACGATACCATTGATGAAAAGATCTGTCCAGTTATTTTGTGGTAAAACCGATGACAACCAACTGCTAAATGAAGCCGTGCCGGCATCGATCCAATCCATTGGATAACTGGCCAGCCAAAACACGCTTTGGAATAAAAGGAACAGCACGGCGAGCAAGATCACATAACCCCAACGGCGATGTAAAAGAACATCATCCAGCCTTTCCGTAAAAAGAGATTTCTGCAGCGGATCAGGTTCAGACACAGAAACCTGCATAATATGTTTGATCCGTGTGTATCGTTGAAGAATTTCTTCCGCCTGAGTTTTCGTGGGATTGAAATTATTGCGCTTCTCCGCCTGTTCGATAAGATCTTGCGTGGACTGATCCAGTTCGAAATTCTCATGGTTGATCAGGTAGTGAATCGCTGCATAATCACTCACATCCCCACGGATCTTTTTCAGGTCATCAATAGACGCTGGCGCCAAAGCCTTATTATCTATAAAATCCTTGACCGGTGCCTTATACAAACCCTGCGCGGTTTGTTCGATCGCCTTTTTCAACTGAGGGATGCCTTTCTGCTTGCGTGGGTTGATAGAAACGACCGGCACGCCAAGTTCCCTCTCCAGCTCGGCAAGATCAATCTTGATCCCTTTCTTATTTGCAAGGTCCATCATAGACAGGGCTATCACAATCGGGATCTTAAGGTCTATCAGCTGAGTACAAAATAACAAATTGCGCTTCAGGTTGCTTGCATCAGCAACCGCAACCACAACGTCCGGCTTCACCTGCGCATCCTGATCCAGCAGCACACGATAACTCACCCACTCGTCAAGCCGACGCGGGTATAGACTGTAAGTTCCTGGCAGATCAATGATCTCTGCTTCTCCGGTCGAAAGGCTGGTGGTGCCTGTTTTTTTGTCAACGGTAACGCCGGGGAAATTCCCCACCTTTTGGTTAAGACCCGTAAGGCAGTTGAAAAGTGAACTTTTACCACTATTTGGATTGCCCACCAATGCAATATGTAATCGCTTATTCAAGGGTTGCAAAAATAGACCAGATAGGCCAAAGCGGTTTACGAATTACGATTTTATGACACAGCACCTTGTTAAAAAACCGCGCTGCCACACATTTATGGCAATTAAATCGCTTCACGTCCATAAAAAAGGGCCGGGCTTAATACCTTTGCGGAAACAATTCATAGTATATGGTGTCCACGCGCGCAAGACTTGCTTTTGCCTTGCTTTTTGTCAGCACATTAGCCTCCGCACAAAAGTTGAAAAAAGCAGACAAGGCAATCGTTTCCAACCTTCAAGCTCATATTTCCTATCTGGCTGATGATAAGCTGGAAGGAAGAAGAGCCGGCAGCGCTGGCGAAAAACTGGCCATGGAATATATTGCGGACCAGTTCAAAACCCTCGGACTGACCCCCAAAGGAACAGACGGCTTCTTTCAGCCGTTCGACATCCAGGAGGGTAAACAAATAAAAGAAGGAACCTCCTTCGTAATAAATGGCGTTTCTCTGCAAAAAGAGAAGGATTTCTTCCCCTTCGCATTCAGCGCCCTGAAAAGCATAGAAGGCTCTCCAGCTATCGCATTGCAGGAAGCGGATATGCCCTGGTTCGTTGATCTCAAAGAAATTCTTGCAGATAATCAAAATAATCCACACTTCGATCTGACAGAATATATTCGAACCAATTCGAAGAAAGCTTATGACAAAGGCGCAACCGCCATCATTGTCTTTAATACATCTTCTACGGATGATAAACTTTCTTTCGATGGAAAAGACAAATCACCGCTTACTGCCATTCCCGTTGTTTATGTAAGAAAAGAGGCGGCTAAAAAATTCTTCGCCGATCCGACAGCCACACTGAATATCTCGATCAAAGTTGATATTGGTGAAAAAAGTCGCATAGGCCACAACGTTGCCGCTTATCTCGATAATGGCGCTGCTTCAACGGTTGTACTGGGTGCTCACTTCGATCACCTGGGATATGGTGAGGACGGTAATTCTATGCTTCGCACAGGCGAAAAACTGATCCACAATGGAGCCGATGATAATGCAAGCGGAACTGCAGCATTGCTGGAACTCGCCAGGATCCTCAAAGGAAGCAAGGATAAAAGCAGTAACTATCTGTTCCTGGCCTTCTCTGGCGAAGAGCTCGGATTATTTGGTTCAAAGTATTATACAGAACATCCAACCATCGATCTGAAAAATGTGAACTACATGATCAATATGGACATGGTTGGCCGGTTGAACGACAGCACGCATATGATCACAATTGGCGGTTATGGAACCTCACCCGAGTGGGCAACAGTAATCAATACCGCGGATAAAAAGTTGCCCTTTGGCATTAAGATAGACTCAAGTGGATCCGGCCCTAGCGATCATACCTCTTTTTATAGAAAAGATATACCGGTCTTATTTTTCTTTACCGGTCAGCATAAAGACTATCATCGCCCGACAGATGATGCAGATCGTATTAACTATGTCGGAGAATTATACGTGATCAACTACATCGAGTCGATCATTACAAAGCTCAATAAACAAAACAAAAAGCTGGCGTTTACAAAAACGCGCGAAACACAGGTTTCAACGTCTTCGTTTAAAGTAACAATGGGCATCATGCCTGATTACACTTATCCCGGTGAAGGTGTTCGTGCCGATGGTGTAACAGACGGACGCCCTGCTGCAAAAGCCGGATTGAAGACGGGTGACGTGATCATTCAACTTGGTCCCCATAAGGTGAATTCAGTGGAAAGCTATATGCAGGCGCTGAATTCATTTAATAAAGGAGAAAAGACAAAGGTGAAATTCAAACGAGGAACCCAGGTGATTGAAACCGAAGTGCAGTTTTAAGCAATCAACATAAAAAAGTCCCGCTTATTTAGAATATAAGCGGGACTTTTGTTTTATAAAGCGACAGTAATCTGATATAGATTTTATTCTATAAATTTATTAAAACGCCTACTATGTCAAGCCTGAAACTTTCTATCAACAACCATGATCTTGCAGAAGCCTTTTTTGAAGACACCCGTTTGTTAGGCATCATGGCACCGGTGAAGGATTACCAGTTCTGCTGGCAATTGAATAATATGCTCGGCATGGACTTCCGCATCAACAATGACATAGAGATCAGGCTTAATAAAAAGAAACGCGATTATTTTTTTTCCGTTTTTGAATACCGCGAACCTACCGGCTCGCTTGCTCATTATCTCTATAAAAATCAATTCGACGGAGAATATCTGCTGCCCGAATTCAAACACCTCGACTTTCTCTGGCTCATGAAAGATGATTGGGTTTCTGACTCCGATCTGCAACAGTTCATACTACAGGTAAAAAATATTTCGGGGGTACAACTGGTGGCCGAACTGACAAATGAAAGAATAAAAAATAAAGAACACCTGGTCTTCTGATAATCACATCATAAATCGGTAAGTGACCCATTCGCGCATATCCATGTTCATTCGCGTGGTATTCGCGTGGCAGAATTATTGTAGCAGTTATAAAAAACGTTATGTGGAAAGAACAAAATAATAAGCTCTATCAGAAATTCGAGTTCAAAGACTTCTCAGAAGCTTTTTCTTTTATGACGAGAGTGGCGCTGGCCGCAGAAAAAATGGATCATCATCCGGAATGGAAGAACGTATACAACACCGTGGAAATCTGGCTTTCCACGCATGATGCGGGA
Source organism: Citrobacter freundii (assembly GCA_003243445.1). Classification (GTDB taxonomy): domain Bacteria; phylum Bacteroidota; class Bacteroidia; order Chitinophagales; family Chitinophagaceae; genus Terrimonas_A. Next base: position 24,589 of record QFQQ01000003.1, on the reverse strand, counting down.
GATGTGGTAACCGAAAAAGACGAAAAGCTTGCCGGGTTGATCGACAAGCTTTTATAAAACAGTTCTATTATTATCAGGGGAAATTCGTGTCTAATTTTTCTTTCGCCGGAATATTATTGAAGCATTTTGCTGCAGGTCCGCACTAAATCGAAGCTGGTAAGTTTCCTCCCCGTCATGTATGACCAACAAGCCTGTATTGGGAGGATATTTACCCAAATTTTCTGCATAAAGAATAAGTGTGGATTCATCGGAGCCGCGTGGCAGGAAGATGGTCTTTTTCAACGCAGAGGCTTTCAGCATTTGTTTTGCAACAATTATCTCTCCATTAAACAAAAGACTAACTGTATCTCCATCAATCTCCCCATTATCATATAATGCCAGCACAAGGCTATCTGAGGTAAACGTAATTACCTGCGGCGTCCCATTTATTCTTTCTTTCACCAATGCTGCAGGACCTGCTGGAATGGTCGGGATATCAGGAACCGGCGTACTCTTCACTACGTCTACAGGCTTGGTAACGGTGGGCGGCGTTTTCTTTTCTTCTTTATTTGTTTTAGCTACAACGGGTGGCGCCTTTTCCTGAACAGGCTTTTCTTTTTTCTCTGTTGCTGGCTGTTTAACAGGTTCTGTTTTTGCAATAACAGGCGCAGGCTTTTTTACTTCTTTGTAAAACTCAACGTCATTTGCCTTACCGAGTTCTTCCAGGTGCGGGAAAAGCTTTGAATTATCAAGATTTTTTTCTGAGCGCAAGGCGATGCCCCCGGAAATAGAATAGTATGTCTTTGTTTTGTTGGTCTTCCAGTTTCCCTCAAGATGCCAGGTTGTGTCCTCCTGGCGTTGCGTGAACGTGTAAGTGACTTTTACTCCCTTATCCTGTCTGCCGGGAAAGTTTGTTGAAATGACCTCATCGTCCTTTACTTCGCAAACACTACCATCGACAGTTCCTTTAACGCGTTTAACAATATAGAAAAATGTATCCCTTACAATAAACGACGCACGCGAGTATCCATACACCTTTCCGCGGTATTCTGTCAAGGCCAGCTCAAATGCCTGGTCTTTGCGGATGGTCGTGCTGTCATTGCTTAGTGTACCTGTCCATAAACCGGTGAGACTTTTCTGAGCATTGGCTGCGATTGAAAAGGTCAGGAAAAAAGCAAAAAGTCTAAGGGTTTTCATATAGGTTAAATGATATGAGATTATTGCAAAAATAGAACGAATAAACAGGAGTTTTCGTGTGATAATCAGAGAATCAGCGGCCGGGTATAGGCAATAAAAAGCCCCGGATTTAATCCAGGGCTTCAAGTTATATACCAGAATAATTATCTGTTCATACTTGCAAGGAACTCTTCATTGTTCTTGGTCCCTTTCATCCTGTTTTGCAGCTCACGCATCGCCTCTTCCGTATTCATATCTGTGAGGAACACGCGAAGCAGGTTCATACGCTGCAGCACGTCTTTCTCCAGGAGAAGATCATCACGGCGGGTAGATGAAGCAGTAAGGTCGATCGCAGGGTAAATGCGTTTGTTTGCCAAACGACGGTCGAGCTGAAGCTCCATGTTACCGGTTCCTTTAAATTCCTCAAAGATCACCTCATCCATTTTACTACCGGTGTCAACCAGCGCTGTAGCGATAATAGTGAGTGAACCACCATTCTCGATCTTACGTGCGGCACCAAAGAACTGTTTCGGCTTTTGCATTGCGTTTGCTTCCACACCACCGGAAAGAACCTTACCGGAAGCCGGAGCAACAGTATTATGCGCACGGGCGAGACGTGTAATAGAATCAAGCAGGATCACCACATCATGACCGCATTCTACCAGGCGTTTTGCTTTTTGCAAAGCGATGGTAGAAACTTTCACGTGTTTCTCTGCAGGTTCATCGAATGTAGAAGCGATCACTTCCGCTCTAACGCTTCTTTCCATATCGGTAACTTCCTCAGGGCGCTCATCCACGAGTACAACCATCAGGTAACACTCGGGGTGATTTGCGGCAATCGCATTTGCCACAGCTTTCAACAGCATCGTTTTACCTGTTTTTGGCTGTGCCACGATCAATCCACGCTGACCTTTACCGATAGGAGTGAACAGGTCCATGATCCTTGTTGAATAATCGCTCGGAGCAGTGAACAGGTTCAGCTTTTCGTAAGGGAATAAAGGTGTGAGATAGTCGAAAGGAACACGATCCCTCACTTCTTCAGGGCTTAATCCGTTGATCGTATCAACTTTCAATAATGCGAAATATTTCTCGCCTTCTTTGGGAGGACGTACGGCTCCAAAAACAGTATCACCGGTTTTAAGACCGAATAATTTTATCTGTGAAGGAGAAACATACACGTCATCTGGAGAAGAGAGATAGTTATAATCAGAAGAGCGCAGGAATCCGTAACCATCAGGCATCATTTCAAGAACACCTTCAGAAAGGATCACGCCATCGAATTCTATATTGAAATGCTGTTCGCGTCTTTGAGGGTAAACCTTAGCTGGAGCGGTTGCTTCAACTACGGCAGGTTCTTCTGCTGGTTGTGGGAGGGCTTCTTCGATTGAGGGCTCGGGATGTTGTTGTTCCATCGCCAGCTCCTGTTGCTCTGGTTCTTTTTCCTCTGGCTTTTTACGGCCTCTTTTTACAGGAGTCTTGTCTTCCTTTTTGGGCATGGGTGTTTTTTTATTATTGGATTTTTTATCATCACCACTGTCTTCTACTACAGCTTCCTCTGTTGTAATACCGGTAGATGCTTTGATGATGCGTTTACGTTTGCCTTTGTCTTCAGTGGGGGAACCGCCTTTTGAACCGGCGATGGCTTGGCTGTCGAGGATCTTGTAAACGAGTTCTTGTTTGTCTAATTTTTTTGCGTTGGGGATACGCAGTTGCTCGGCAATGTCAAGCAACTCAGGAACGAGCATATCGTTCAATTGCAGGATATCGTACATACAAAATGTTGAAGGTTAACACAGTATACCGTGATCACGAATCTGAAAAGTGAAAAAAAGTATGAGTTTTTGTTGAATGGAAATGGTAGAACCTGATGAGCTAACTATAGGGAGTAATGAACTAACCAGTCGTCTTTCCGCTGCAAGTATACGTTCTTTTTCGTAAAAAAACAAAATTTGCCTTTCGCTACAGTTAAGCGAAGCCTTTGTTAAGAGACTAATTACTAATGCTTCGACGGCCAACGACAGATGAACAAAGTCGAACGAAACTGCTATTAACCGAGCCAGTGGTCGCCGTATAGGATCTCGTTTCAGAGGCAATCAGCCGCAACCCGCGCCTCTGCCATTGGAATTGAGCAGGCAAACTTCTCCCCTCAACCGCATTGACCCTTATCTTTGCCCTCCGAAAAATTCAATTATGTTCAACAAACGCACAAAGATCAAAGACCTGCTGGCACAAGATCCCGCAGGACAGGAAGTAACCGTGATGGGATGGGTAAGAACCTTCCGTAATAACCAGTTTATGGCCGTGAACGATGGTTCTACAAATAATAATGTGCAGGTTGTTCTTGAACTCGGAAAGTTTGATGATGATACGCTGAAGCGCATCACCACTTCTGCTTCTGTAAAAGTTACCGGCAAAGCCATTCCTTCATTGGGAAAAGGACAGAAGATGGACCTGGTGGCAGAGACTCTTGAAATCCTGGGAGACAGCGATGGCGCTAAATACCCGTTGCAGTTAAAAAATAAACCAACGCTGGAATACCTGCGTGAGATCGCGCACATGCGTTTCCGCACAAATACTTTTGGTTCTGTATTCCGCGTACGTCATGCACTCGCCTTCGCGATCCATAAGTTTTTTAACGATAAAGGTTTTGTTTATCTGCATACACCGATCATCACCGCAAGTGATGCCGAAGGTGCGGGTGAAATGTTCCGGGTATCGACATTGCCATTGGAGAATACACCGAAAAATGAAGACGGCTCTGTCAACTTCAAGGAAGATTTCTTTGGCAGACAAACAAACCTGACTGTAAGCGGTCAGCTGGAAGGAGAACTCGGAGCCACTGCGTTTGGAGAGATCTATACATTTGGTCCAACGTTCCGCGCAGAGAATTCCAACACGGCCCGTCACCTTGCAGAATTCTGGATGATCGAACCGGAAGTTGCATTCAATGATCTTGAAGACAATGCAAATCTTGCAGAAGAATTTATCAAATACCTGATCCGTTATGCAATGGAACATAACAGGGAAGATCTTGATTTTCTTGCGCAGCGCCTTGCAGAAGAAGAAAAGCAATTACCGCAGGATAAGCGCAGCGAAATGGGACTGATCGAGAAACTGGAATTTGTTTTGAATAACGATTTTGAAAGGATCACCTATACGGAAGCGATCGAGATCTTACTGCAATCACCTGCATATAAAAAGAAGAAGTTTGCTTATGAAGTGAAATGGGGTATCGATATGCAAAGCGAACATGAAAGATATCTGGTAGAAAAGCACTTCAAAAAACCAGTGATCGTTACAAACTATCCTGCAGCCATTAAGGCGTTCTATATGCGTTCGAACGACGACGCGAACCCTGAACTGGGTCGTGGAGGAACTGTTGCGGCAATGGATATCCTTGCTCCTGGTATTGGAGAGATCGTTGGTGGTTCACAAAGAGAAGAACGTCTTGATCGTTTAGAGCAAAGAATGAAGGAAATGCATGTGCCTGCTGAAGAACTATGGTGGTATCTTGATACACGCAGATTCGGAACCGTGCCTCACGCGGGATTCGGCCTGGGCTTTGAAAGAATGGTACAGTTCGTAACTGGTATGACAAATATCAGGGACGTGATCGCATTCCCAAGAACTCCCGGCTCTGCGGAGTTTTAAGAGTATATTTTTATAATGATAAAAGGAGAATGATACGATCATTCTCCTTTTGTTTTTGGTATAACTTAATTTTTATTGCCGTAAGCTGAATGTTCAGTTGTGAAGACACATCACTGGAATATGCGAGTGATAGATCAATTCCTTTGTTGAACTTTTTTTGAAAATTCCTTCGAGCAGTTTGTGCTTTTTAGGAATAGTAATAATAAGATCAAGATTGTTTCTCTCTGCAAACTCGTGTATGCCTTGCTCCAGATCTTTACTTTCTATAAAATGATATTGTGGATTGAGAGCTGAAAGAGCTGACTGAAGAAGAGCAGATTGTTCCGGCAATTCCCGCGGAAGATCCTGGTAATGGATGTTCAATACATGAAACTCCGCATTGAATTGCGCGGCAAACGTTTTGATTGCTTCTACCGGAACGGTTTCTGCAACTTCACGGAAATCGCTTGCAAGCCCGATCTTCCTTATTCCGCCGCCATAAGCTTTTCCGGTTGGAACGCAGATGACCGGCCATTTGATATGTTTGATAACATTGAGTGTATTGCTTCCGAAGATCACGCGCTCTACGGCAGATTGACCGGTTGTACCCATCACAACAGCAAACGGGTTGATCGTTTTGCCTAACTCTTCCAGTTCGTCCGTAACGTTTCCAAGACGCGCTTCTGTGTAGATTTTTACCTTATTTGCCGTAACTCTTTCCAACTCTTGTTTTGCGGTTTCCAATTTCTTTTCTGCATCCGCTTTGAGATCTTCCACAGAAACGAGGATCAGCGGAGTATCTGTAATTGCAACAGGGATCTGATAGATATGCAGCAACATTATGCTTGCATTAATAGCGATGGCCATGTCAACCGCATAGTTCAGTGCGTTAACGGCCACAGGTGAGAAGTCGGTGGGGACGATGATTGTTTTCATATATATAAGCTATTTAAAACTAGGTAGCAATAAGAGTGCCGGGGCTTATTGTGTATGGATTTTGTCAATGCCAGCGTCTAAAACGAAAACCCTGCATTATGGCAAACATATCCGAACCACAAGTTGGCCGCGCGCGCTCGCGCAGCGCAGCAAAATTGAAACGGCATTCCAGCAGACCAGACATGACCCCGATGGTCGATCTTGGTTTTTTGCTCATTGCGTTCTTTGTTATGACGACAGAAATGAGCAAACCTGCCGTTACAAAATTAAATATGCCAAAGGTCAATAATGAAAAGCCGCCTCCTTTGCGGGAATCCACAGCGCTTACATTTCTGATCGGCGGTGAGAAAATGTACTGCTACGCTGGCAGATATGAAAACGCGAAGGCGAACAACGAAATTTACGAAACAAATTTTTCTTTAAAAGACGGAATCGGCAAGATCATCCGCGAACGCCAGGATTGGTTGGAAAAATCGAATATTACACCAGAAGGCCGTGACGGATTGGTCCTTCTCATCAAACCGGGACCCAACTCGAACTATCAGCAAGTAGTGGATGCACTCGATGAAACACTGATCAACGGAGTGACAAGATATATGATCGTGTCTCCGGATAAGGAAGAGCTGGAATGGATGAGTAAGGAATAAGCCGTTTGATATTTCACGGCAGATCGCAGCCTGCGTCGCGGAAATGCGTCATGGGCTGCGATTTTTTTTGGAACCTCTTTATCTGGTGGTCTTGGAGCGCTTACGCCAACCGATCAAAAATATCTCGATATAGTGGCCTGGTTTCCGGAGGCCCGTCCCACAAGCAGGAAAATCTTCTTAAACCGATCAAGTACGGAAAGTCATTATCAACCGTTCAACCCTAAAAATCTCCGCAGGTCCAAGCCCCTCAAAATTCCTTAAAAACTTACAATCGGAGCAAGTCATTGTATTTCAAACCATACGAACCTAACCGACACACCTTTCATAAAACATTACTTTAAAAAAGCTGGTACTTTGTGTTGCATAGTACCAAATATCACCCTATCTTTGATCTACAATCGGAGATTAAGGGGCACAAACCTTATCCTGGCCCCCTCCACAAAAAAGAGTTTATGAATATTGAGAACACACAGAGCCAGATGCGGAAGGGGATTTTGGAGTTTTGCATTCTCTCCATCATCCGCCGGGGTGAGGCCTACCCCAGCGATATCGTGGAGGAAATGAGGGCGGCAAATCTTCAGATCCTGGAAGGTACCCTTTACCCGCTGCTCACCCGCCTCAAAAATGCGGATATGCTTACCTACCGTTGGGTCGAAAGCAATTCCGGACCGCCCCGCAAATACTTTTCGCTGACAGAAAAAGGTGAAAATTTTTACAAAGAGCTTGAGCAAACATGGAATGAACTATCAAACGGCGTGAATGCTCTCGCAAACAAGAACGATAAGCCCCTTAACCAACCATAACAAACATCGCTTCAACCCAAAATATTTGTCATGAAAAAGATCATTAACATAAACCTTAGCGGCAGGGTAATACCTATCGAAGACTCGGCCTACGAGAAGCTGCAAGGTTATATTGAAAGCCTGCGTCGTCATTTTGCTCACGAGGAAGGGCGTGACGAGATCATTAACGATATTGAAAGCCGTATTGCCGAGCTGATGAATGATAAGATCCGTAAAGGTGCTAATTGCGTAACTGATAGCGACATCGACGAGATCATCCGCATCATGGGAAGACCTGAAGATTTCGGTGATGAAACAGAAACAGAGAACACTAAGTCTGGCAATTCATATCAGCAATCTTCTTCTTATACCGGTGCGAACAAATCCTACCGTAATCGCCTTTATCGCGATACAAGTGACAAGCTGATCGGCGGTGTTTGTAGCGGTCTTGCGGCTTACATGAATGTCGACCCTTCCATCGTCAGAATCCTGTTCGCGATCATTACCCTCGGCGGATTTGGTGTTGGCTTCCTGATCTATATCATTCTCTGGATGGTGCTTCCTACCAAGGACCTTGAAGGGTTTTCCGGTAAAAGGCTTTACCGTAACCCTGATGATAAAGTAGTAGGAGGTGTTGCCGGCGGTCTTGCTGCATACTTCAATAAAGAAACATGGCTGATCCGCCTGATCTTTCTTGCTCCGCTCGCGCTGAACATTTTATTAGGCATTTTCAGCGGCTTTAGCTGGAACCATCATTTTGATGTATTTCCCAACATCGTTTTCGGCTCATTGAACGGTACGCTGACATTGATCTATATCGTACTGTGGATGGTTTTGCCAGAGGCAAAAACGAATTATGAAAAGATGGAAATGCGCGGAGAAAGAGTTGACGTGAACCGGATCCGCGATAATGTGCGCCAGGAAATGGATGGCGTAAAAGAAAGAGTAAAAAGCTGGACAGAAGAGGTGAAAGAATCTGCGCAAAGCTTCAGCAACCGTGCGAAAGAGTTTGCCAATACAAGAGGAAAAGCATTCGGCACTGAAGTAAATGAAACAGCCCGTCGTAGCAGCCAGGGTATCGGCCACATGATCGGCGTGTTGTTCAAAGCCTTCTTCCTGTTCATTTTCGGATCGATTGCTTTTGCGCTGTTTGCAGGATTGCTCGCGCTGTTGTTCGGCGGTGTAGCCTGGTGGCCTATCACACATTTCCTTTGGATCAGCAATACACAAAGCGCATTGGCTATCGGAACACTGGTGTTCTTCCTGATCGTGCCCCTGATCGGCTTTATCACCTGGGTGATCCGCCGCATCATCGGTGTTCGTTCAAGAAACAGTTATCTGGGTTGGACATTCGGTTTCCTCTGGACGATCGGCTGGGTTTGCGCGATACTGCTTGTTTCAGGAATCACCCGCGATTTTGCAGTGGAGCAGCATGTGGATCGTACGATCGATTTGTCTTCCCAACCAACAAACGGTAAAATGATCGTGACAGTAAAAGAACCCGCACTTGAATACAATGGAAGTTTTGGTTGGTTGAATGACGATGGTGATGGCTGGGATCTTTCTGATGATACATTGAAAATGTCAACCCTGCGATTCAATGTGGTAAAAAGCGACGACAGTGCCTTTCATGTGATTGAAAGAAAGGTCTCTTACGGAAGAGATACAGAGGATGCGAGGAGCCGGGCCAATAATATGCAATACCATATGAGCTTTAAAGACAGTGTATTGAATCTTGGAAACGGATACGCGATCAGTAAGGAAAGCAAATTCAGGTTCCAGCAGGTTGAAGTGGAAATTCAGGTTCCTGTAGGGAAGAAAATCCGCTTTGACAGATCGATCAGGGAAAAGCTGAACCCAACACGTTTCACGATCAGAAGAAATAAAAACCGGTATCTCAATAATTTCAGGATCGATGACGACTATGGATTTAATTACACCACAAACACTGATTATGTGATGACTCAGGACGGTTTGAAAGACCTGTCCGGCCGGAAGGCTTCTTCCACAGGAGACCGCTACAATGATGAGGAACGCGAACCTAATGATCGCAATAAGCGGACCGGCGACTACCGTTATAACAGTGCGCAACAGGATTCTATCGAGTTGCAGCAGATCATCCAGGAAGAAAAACGCAAGAGGGATGAAAGCGAGAAACGCATCCGTGAACTGGAGGAAAAACAAAAACGCGCTCAACCGAGTGCTTCTACAGAGGAAAAGCTCGACAATAAAAGCGACGCAGGCCTCGGATCTCCCTCAGGTGTGTTGCCTTTAGTTAAATGGATATAAAAAAATAGACCCTAAACTGTAACCGGAACCAGGCGGTTGCGTCAGATTATCAGAACTTGGTTGAAGTTGAAAGTCGCGCAGGCGACATACAAAGGCCCCGTTCACGGGGCTTTTCTATTTTTTGCGTAGAAAGACGCTGTGGAGTGGTTTGATCGGATGCGGATATGGCTTCTTTGGTGGTTTGGAGTAAAAGTCCTCCTTCGCTTCGGCGTAAGTATCCCGCAGATTTCGCAGATTTTGTCCTTACTATTATTGAAATGTTTTTACAATGTGTGCAGATTGTTATCAGATGCGCAGATTTCGCAGATTGCTCTCTGATAACAGCGTGTCATCTGCGTGATCTGCGGATCCGATATGGAGATTTAACTTTATTAATTGCTATTTCAATAGTAGTTAGGATAAAATCTGCGAAATCTGCGGGATACCTACGCCGTAGCGGATCGAAGGAGGTTCTTATACGAGTATTGAAGAAGACACTTCTTTCAATCTCCAGGACCATCCGTGCCGACTCTTAAACAAATTAATGCACTTAAAATACCATTCAATTCAATATACAATCCGGAATGTCAGGTTTATTCTCGGCTTTATCTCTTTCGCCGTTTTCGGGATCTGGTGTTCCCAAAAATGCTGCATCGTTCCCGCCATCAGCAAAAAACTTCCATGATTCAACGGAATGCGGATCTTATCCAGTTCCTTTCTGTACTTATGCCGGATCTCAAATGGTCTCGTTTCTCCAAAACTAACGGAAGCAACAACCGGTTTCGGTCCCAACTCACGGTCATGATCACGATGCCAGCCCACACCATCCTTTCCATTACGATACAAATTCACCAATACGCTGGTAAACTGTACACTACACGTTGCTTCTACTTTCTGCCTGATCAATTCCAGCGTGGGCGTCAATGGCCGCACGGGTTTTAACGGATCACGATTCTTGCCATACCATACACACATCCTCGGCGTCAAATGCGTTTTATCATATACAGTGATCTCCTCCTGCTTCCACGGTGTTTCCGCAAGAATGGTATGGTAAAATTCATCCGCCTGACCGCGTTCAATAAAGTGTTCCCATAGCGTCAACTCCGCATCAGGAATATCGAACTCACGGATGCGAAGCTCTCCGGAATTGAATAATTGTGTATCGTCAAAAAGCGTCATCATAATCTCTGTTTTAATTGTATTATCTAATCCAACATGCTAGCTATTACCCTATAGTCGTTCGATGGCCGATGCTCGATGGTCGACTTAACGCCATAGGAGGAACATAACCCGGTAATAGAGCGATGAAATGGTCGACAAGATGAAGGATCTTCAGCTAAAAGGGAGGAAATCGACCATCGGCCATCGGTCATCGGCCATCGGTCATCGGCCATCGGTCATCGGCCATCGAACGACTGTAGGGCTATAGCTAGGAAGTTGGGTTATCTAAAGTTTCTGCCACCATGAAAAACACTTTCATCTTCGGCTTTTCTTACCTGTGATCGTTTATTTTGACCGGGAGGAATTGTTTTTTCATCTGCCCGTGATAATGTAAGCACAGCAGGCTCTTCCTCTAATTGTGGCGTTAACCGGCGCAGGAGCTTTGATAAATTATAACAGCTCCGTACGATCACATGTATCACTTCGCCTTCTATCTGCAACCGACCTTCGATCATGATCAATTTCGATTGTAATATTTCCTTCCTGAATTTTTCAAACAAACTTTCAAAGATGACTGCATTAGCAACACCCGTTTCATCTTCAATCGTCATAAAGCAAACACCTCCTGCTGTGCCCGGCCGCTGACGAACCAGAACAAGACCTGCAACCTTCACCATCTGCCCATTCTTACCATGCTTCAGATCATCCGTCGGAAGAATATGCAAAAGCGCTAATTTTTCCCTGACAAAACTTACCGGGTGTGATTTTAAAGAAAGACCTACGCTTGCATAATCATGTACCACGTGTTCCGACAATTGCATTGTTGGCAAAGCAGCCTGTCCGCCTTTTTCAGCAGAACGCTGACCTTTAAATAATGCCTCCGGCCGGTCTTTCGTTGATGCCTCCCAAAGAGCCTGCCGCCTGTCAAGACCAATGCTCCGAAAAGCATCCGCATCCGCCAGCTTTTCCATTGCTGCGTTTGAAACACCGGCATCCCGTAATTGATCTATATGTGTGAAAGGCGTTTTCCGTATAGCAACAAGCATGTTCATCTCTTCCTGTTTCAAACCTTTTACCTGGCGGAAACCAAGACGCAACGCATGATACTTTCCCTCCTTTTCTTCCAGCGTATTATCCCAATCGGAATAATTCACATCAACAGGTCTTACAATAACATCATGCCTCTGCGCATCGATTACGATTTGCGCCGGCTGATAAAACCCCATTGGCATACTGTTCAACAAAGCACAGGCAAACACATCCGGATAGAAACATTTGATCCATGACGAAACATAAACCAACAAAGCAAAACTTGCAGCATGACTTTCCGGAAAACCATAACTACCAAAACCCTCCAGTTGCCGGAATACCCGCTCTGCATATTCTTTTTCATAACCACGGCTTGTCATTCCCGTGATCAGTTTTTCATGAAACTTTGAAACCTGCCCATGCGCCTTGAATGTGGCCATACTTCGACGCAGCTCATCCGCTTCACCCGGCGTAAAGCCTGCAGCAACAATGGCGATCTTCATCGCCTGCTCCTGGAAAAGAGGAACACCCAGCGTTTTTAATAAAATATCTTCTAATTCTTTTGAAGGATAATCAACCGTATCCTCTCCATTTCTTCGACGCAAATACGGATGCACCATATCGCCCTGTATCGGCCCCGGCCGCACGATCGCCACTTCAATTACCAGGTCATAAAAACAGGTTGGTCTTAGTCTTGGCAACATGGACTGCTGTGCACGGCTCTCTATCTGGAACACACCGATCGTATCCGCACGGGAGATCATTTCGTATACCTCCGGCCTGTCCTGCTCCACATTGTCCAATGTAAGATCCAGGTTGTAATGCTGTTTTGCCTTATCAAAAGCTTTCCGGATACAGGTTAACATTCCAAGCGCCAATACATCGATCTTTAAAAAACCAAGCGTATCGATATCGTCCTTGTTCCATTCAATGCAGGTCCTGTTTTCCATCCGCGCATTTAGGATAGGGCAGAGGTTGTGAAGTTTTCCCTGCGTGATAACAAAGCCGCCGGTATGCTGGCCCAATTGCCTTGGAAAACCCATATACTCACGTGTAAGCTGTAACACTTTCAGCAGGTGCTTATCTCCGGGATTCAGCCCCTGCTCCCTGATCCGTTTTCCCTCAAACCATTCGTCCGTAAACTCCCAGATCGCACCTGATAAACGATTGATCGTATCCACCGAAAGCCCCATCGCTTTTCCAACATCACGGATCGCACCTTTCTGATGCTGCTGCGTTACCGTTGCAACAATACCGGCCCGGTCCCGGCCATATTTTTCATAGATATATTGTATCACCTCTTCACGACGTTCATGCTCAAAATCCACATCTATATCCGGCGGCTCGTTTCTCGCAGAAGAAATAAACCGCTCAAATAAAAGATCGAATTTTTCAGGATTAACAGAGGTGATACCAAGACAAAAGCAAACCGTAGAATTAGCCGCCGAACCACGACCCTGGCAAAGGATATTCTTTGATCTTGCAAAACGAACAATATCATATACCGTCAAAAAGTACGCGGCATAATTCATCTCTTCAATGAATTTCAGTTCATAATTAATGGCGTTCTGTGTTTTTTGAGGAATACCATCTTTAAATTTCTCCTGAGCACCTTCCCATGCAAGACGACTCAGCTCTGCCTGCGGAGACCGGCCCCCTGTCGTAATTTCCTCAGGATATTCATACTTTAATTCATTCAAGGAAAACCTGCAGGCATCTGCTATCTCTTTTGTCCGTCGTATGGCATCCGGATAATGACGGAACAGCCGCTTCATTTCTTCCGATGGCTTCAAAAATCTTTCAGCATTCGGATGCAATCGAAAGCCTGCTGTATGTATTGTGCATTTTTCCCTGATACACGTTAATATATCCTGCAGCTCACGCCGCTCCGGCGAATGATAATGCACATCGTTTGTGGCAACCAGGGGAACGCCTGTCTCTGCAGACAATTCAGCCAGCCGGAACTGCAGTTTTGAATCATTGCCGTTATACAAACGAAAACAACCGAGATAAAGATCATTTCTCAAAAACCGGCTGTATTCTTTCAATGTTTGCTGAAAAGAATTATCCAGCTCAAATTGCTCATCCAGGTCCACCGGAGGAATAACGATAAATTTTATTCCCTTCGAATGTTCATACACATCTCTTTTATATAAATGACATTCGCCTTTTTCCGCACGGAGATTTCCTTTCGTTAATAAAGAAGATAATAACGAATAGGCATTGATATCTGTAGGATAAGCCAGCAGATCCGGACCATCAAGCAGATCAAGCCGTGCAGCCGGAATAATGCGGATATCTTTTCCTTTTGTTGCACTATGCGCACGCACAATACCCGCAAGCGTATTCCTGTCTGTGATCGCGATTTCTTTATAGCCTAATTCTGTGGCCCTGTATATTAATTCCTCCGGGTGTGATGCACCGCGTAAGAAACTGAAATTGCTTGTTACCTGTAATTCTGTATAATCCATAACTCACTTTTTCTTTTCACGCAAAAAATCCATGAATGAACCATGTATATGTTTTCTCCGCATCATAATGTCCAAGACGGAATAACCAATAACGCCGGCCCTCTTCATCTTCCACATAATAATAATCACGATGCTGCCCCTGCTGCAACCACCATTCCTGTTCAATTCTTTCAGGGCCATCGGCGCGAACGATCTTGTGTAAAATACCTTTATAACGAAAGAGCATCGGCGGATAATCAGGGATCGGGGCCGTTACTTCCACCGGTTCTGGTGTTGGTAAAAGAAGTGTCGGTCTTGGACGGTCCATCCGCCATTTTGTAGCAGGTTGTTCTTCCAGGGACTTTGCAGCTTTAATGGATCGTTCGGGCCAGTAATGTTCATCCGGCAGATAACGATGAATATGACCCTCACCGATCTTACCGGCCAAACGATCGATCAGTTCCGCAAGCGAATTATTTTCGAGTCCGCACACACTCTCCCATAACTGTTCCTGCAAAGCCGGCGCGTCTTCTATTTTTTTTGCTTCAAGTACAAAAACTTCAATGCCGAGATCCGGTTCGATGGAATCAATCTTTAATTCAAATAGTTTAAACAAATGCTTTGCATTTGAAGAAGCACGATGTGTTCCGATAGAAATGGAAACAACTTTTCCATCGATCCTGTATCCTGTGAATGTGGCGGACCTCAACCCTTTTTGCTCTTTTTGTAAACGCGCACAAACGGTTTCCAGCAATTGCTGCAAAGCAATTTCGATCCCGGTTGCTGTTGAGATCGGTTCTAGACAGGGAAGTCTTTCCTGGTATGGCTCGATTGGGAAAATGGGTTCTGGATATTCCTCCTCAGCGCCTGTTGCCTGATCAAGCCTTTGTAAGATCAGTTGTCCAAATCGCCGCCTCAATGAGGTCCTCGGCATGCCGATGAATTGACCAATGCGGTGCAACCCAAGTTTGTATAACAACTCCAGGCTTTCCTTTTCCAGCCGCAATGCCTGCGGAGGCAATGTGACAAGTATGGACGATTGCATTCCTTCCGCAACGATCGTTGCATTATTTCCAAACCTTGCTACCGCCCAGGCGGTACCAATTGTATCCGCGATAGCAGCGCGAGCCTGGTAACCCAGTTTATTTAAATGAATAATAATGTCATTCAAATAAGCTTCTTCACCTTTCCATAAATGTGCACAACCCGTTGCTTCAATGATAAGACCGTCATTCTGATCAATCGCAACGAACGGAGAATAACGGATACACCATTCTGCAATTTTTTTCAACAGACGATCGGCAAGATCCTGTATATCGTCCTGCACCTGCAATTCCGGATAGATCGCTCGCGCATCTGCCAATACCATTCCGGGTTCGATCCCCTGTAAAACCGCAACAGCGTTTACATCGCAGATCACTTTTCTTCCATGATCCTGCATGGCAAGAACAATCGGCTTCTGTGGATTGCAGCGGTGTTGTTTAACAAACCAATCGGTTTTTAAAAACCGGAACCATATGGAAACAAATCGTCTGGCCATTACCCGGTTTTTTTGCGCAGCATTTCCGGCTGCTGTTGCGGCCTGATAATATGATTAAACGTTCTGCCATTCCATTCAAGTTCCCATTGACCGGGTTTTCCATTCCTGACTTTCAGTAATTCAACTTTCCATCTTGGAAAACCAACGCCGGGCATGCCATCAGGCAGTAGGCTTGATACAGGGGTGATTATCCATCTTGCAGAGCAAACGTTTGGTGTAAGCATTTTTGGTTTGGGTCTTAATAAAAAACCCGTGACCAGGCTTTTCTCCACAGCAAGTTGCAGCCGGCGGCTTGCAGTAAAGCTCAGCTCCTTTGTTTCTGCGATCACAGCTGCGAGGCCATTACACTTCAACGCTTCTTCCGTCGCCCACAGCACATCTTTTTCCTTCGGTATATGTACAAAAATGATCCGGTGTGGTTGAACGCCGAATAGCGGCAAAGCCGCCGGAAACGTTTTAGGAGAAGAACTGATCCATAAAGACGCGCCGCCTTTCTGCATCAAGGAAGAAAGCAATGCTGTGATAAATCCATTCGTAGTAGAGAAAGATTCAGGGCCCTGACATATAAACTCATGGATCGTAGAAAGCGGGATCTGCTGATCCGGAAAAGCATCGCGTACAGGCGCAAGACCGGGACTCACCGAAAGGCTGCCGGAGACCGGCTTATGACCTTGAAGTGAAAGGATCTCTTTTTGAAGACGAGCAATAATATCGGCCGGGCACGACTGCATAAATCGATTTGAGAATCAACATATTGCTAATGGGTTTGCCTACAATATTACTAATTTATTTAGCAAAAAGCTGTTGTTTGGCCAGATTATTTTTTATGGAATAAACCTGAAGAAATAACAATAGAGGATTAATTCTAAATTGATTCGGTACGAGCATAAAGCATATCCTCTGAAATAAATTTCTGGAAGACGCTCGTATGATAAACGAATCGGGCTTTTACTTAGTAGCATCTGTTTTCATCCCATAGATTCGTTTTTTATATTTAAGGATTGAATCCGGCAATATGAAAACTCTTCTGCAATTCCTTGTAATCATTCTTATCCTGTTCAATGTTGGCTGCACAAAAAAGGCTGGCTATGCCATCAACATTCCGAAGAAATATAAAGGCTGGATCTATGTGCTGAAGTCGACAGATGTAAAACGTGCAGAAGTGTATTCTCCTAATAAAATGGGAATTGTATATGTGCCCTCTGATGTATTTGATAAAAGCAGTTTTTTTATTAAAGTTGATGGAAAAGCTGCTGACAGGAATGTGAATCTTTATGAAGAGAGTGATAGCTATACTACCGAAGGCAGAACCCTGAAATATATAAAGTTCTACTATCCATTTAATAACGGAAAAGAAAAGGAAAACCTCTATTACCTGGGAAATGAACCAGTGACGCAATTTGCAGCGTTGTATTCAACACCATATATAGATAAGAACAGGATCGTTCTGGAAAAAGATGTTCAATAACTGACCGTTTGCCTGCGCGCCGGCAAAGCAGTCAATCATTATTAAGCGTTCACCTGGTGACGTCTTAATACGGGCTTCAACTTTGTTGCCACACCGATCCTGTTCCATGCATTGATCACAATGATCGCCATAATGGCTTGAGCCGTATATTGCTCGCCGAGTAATTCTACCGCTGTATTATAAGTGGCATCAGAAACTCCGCCTGCGATCAGTGTGATTTCTTCCGTCAATGCCAGTACTGCCCGTTCTTCATCGGTATAAAATGGCGTTTCCTTCCAGGCATTTAACCCATAGATCCGTTGTTCTGATTCTCCGTGCTGACGTGCCTCCAGCGTGTGCATGTCAATACAAAATGCACAACCATTGATCTGTGAAGCCCTGATCTTGATCAGGTCCATATGCGCAGGTGTTAACTGCGTGGTATCAAGGTAAGATTCGAGACCCAGCATGGCTGTATAAGCTGCGGGCGTTGTTTTCTGGATGTTTAATCTTGTGCTCATAATTTTGATTTTTTGATGACACAAAGCTCCGGTTAACGGGAGAGAAAAATCTTAATCTAGTTCAAGAAGTGACGCGGATTTTAATTCGCGGATTTCGCGAATGAGTGAACTTAAATATTGGCGATTAAAAATCAATAAAGCCTAGTTAGGTGCCAATATAAGCTGACTTATTTATGAGTAAAGTCAAAATGGCTTTCAGACCGCTTTCTTTCCGTCCTTACTTCCTTCCCGGTTTAATTTTTACTGGGCGGAAAGAAAGTAAAAAAGTTGTGAGTTAGATGGGAGACATTGAATTAAAAAGTTCAGTTTACCGCTTACTTGCTTTTGCGCGGATCTTGCTTAAAAATTCAGGTGTAAAGCCGAGGAATGAAGCAAGCATATATTGCGGAACGCGCTGGATGAACTCTGGGAATGATTGCTCAAAATGATGATAACGTTCTTCTGCAGACTGAAGGAAAATATAATATACACGCATGACAGATGCGGCATAAGCCCGTTGAAAAATGATGCGGAAATAACGCTCTAATGCCGGAAAGGATCTTAATAATTCTTCCTGTGATTGTTTATCGAGCACTGCAACAGAAGAGGGTTCTATTGCCTGTATATAAAACGACGAAGGAGAACCGGTATTCAGGCTCATGTAATCCGCCATCCACCAGTTCTCAATAGCAAATTGAATGATCTGTTCACCACCCTGCTCTGTGTGCGAATAAAAGCGGAAGCAGCCATTCAATATGAAATAAGAAGAATTGCAGACCTGACCCTCTTTGAGGAGGAAATCTTTTTTGCTTAATTCTTTAAACTTAAAAAAAGATAGAATGAGATCTTCTTCCTCTGCAGTGAGGGCGATGAATTTCCGGATATGCGCACAGAGGGGATGAAGCATACTGCAATGTAATACAGTTTGGATGATCCGCGTTTTAAAACCGGTATAGTTAATTATGCTCCTTCACACATTCGCTTTTTTATCCATTAACCTGCTTTCCTCAGACTTCCTTACCGCCCTTACCGTCTTTCCGGTTTAATTTTTACCGGTGAGGCGGGAAGGACGGTAAGGATACACAAAAGCAGCAGGTTAACTGAACGACATTAGTTTTAAATCTCTGGCCGGTATATTACAAAAAGTAAACTCCCTGGACACAATGGATCTCCGAAATCACGAGAATCTACGGTGATCTATTAAAGAGTATTCTAACCCACGACCATCACGCGGTAAAACACATTTCCATTTTTAAAGCGAAACCTTTTCTTCACCTGTATCTGCTCCTTCACTGTATACCATTCCATCGTACCATCTTTTTCACTGCCAATCCGGATCCGCCAGCAGGAGCGTTTGCCAAGACCAGGAATGTCTATGTCTTCCTTGCCTTCCACCGTTGCTGCAACAGTATATTCAAAAAATCTTTTACCCGGATTGATCGCATGAAATGCAAAGACCGCTTTTTCTTTAAAAGGAAGACTACCGATAATATCATCGGTGATCACACCGTTGAACTGATCACTGTAAGGTTTGGTGACATCTGTTGTACTATCCTTGTATTCAACTTTATTCAATATTCCTGTGCCGGCAAAAATTACCTTTTCATGGTGACCTTCTGACTGGATATCCGTAAAATATGATATCGGTAAAAGCGAGGCAGGATTTACATAACTGGAATCGCGGTCGATTCCCTTTTCAAGCTGATAAGTTTGTACGATCAGCATTGCATCATGGCCATCATAGCTCGTCTTTTCCGCTTTACGGGTTAATAAAGCCGAAAGCTTCACTTTTCCATCCGGCATTTCTGTGTACTGAAGATAGCGGCGCTCGAACGGCGCAGGCTTGCGATGAATGTCTTTTACCCAGATAGTATCCTGGGCAGATGAGGCAAATGAAAAAATTACAGGAACAAATAACAAAAATCCTTTTAACATAACTGGTATTATTTAGATGGAGATTGTATCCGGGCAAGCCATTTACGTGCTTCAACCGGATCGGTAAAATAATGTTCGTCGGTCCGGCTATAGCTGCGCTCGTATAACCCGATCTTGGTTTCGTCCTGGTGTGCATGCGCCGCTGCGAAGCAACGGATGCCGCGCGTGTTGGAATAGTGGATCGCGTTAGCATGCTCATCGAAGAGATTAACATAACCAACTTTCCAGCCGTAATGTGATAATGTAAGAGGAATGACCGTTCTGAATCGCTTGTGCGCTTCAAAGTCGATCGCCTTGAAGCCAAAAAGATCGATCATGATCCTGAATTCGCCATGATCAGGGATCTGCGCAAGCGCGTGGTGAAGCGATTCCTCCCAGGAGATCACATCCTGCATGTTTACGTTTCCACTGATACGCGTATCAATAGTCGCTGTGTCCGGAAACCAGTTGGTTCCGAATTGAACTGTCTGCATAAAAAAATTTTAGGCTGATACGTGTGCGTGGAGAACACTAAAGTAAGAACATCGATACTTGCGCAGGACGAATAATGGATAAGCGGTCCGGCGAAAAATCCAGCGGGCGGAAAAAGAAAAAACACACAAAAACTACAAATGTAGTTTGTTAATTACAGAAATAGTTTTATCATTGTGCCATGAAACGCAGACTCAGCGAAAAAGAAGAAGCCCTTATGCAGATCGTTTGGGACAGAAAACAAGCATTTGCCAAAGAAGTGCGCGAAGCATTGCCGGATCCAAAGCCGCATATCAATACCGTGGCGACGATGATGCGCCGCTTGGCAGATAAAGGCTTTCTGACGATCGAAGATTTTGGATCAACCTATCGCTACTCTCCCGCTGTCTCGAAAAAAGACTACACTACTTTATTCGTAAAGCCGTTACTCGCAGGTTTATTCGGCAACTCGATTAAAAACGCAGTGACTTTTTTTGCTGAAGAAGAAGAGATCTCAGCCGCGGAACTGAAGGAGATCCTGGATATGATCGAGAAGAAAAGGAAAAAATAATATGGAAGCGACTATATATTATTTGCTGAAAGTAAATCTCATCATCGCCGTACTGGTACTGGTGTTTTACATTTTTTTCCGCAGCGAAAAATTCCTTCAGCTGAACCGGTTTGTATTATTGATGATAGCTGTTACGGGTTTTGCGTTACCATTCCTTCCTGATATTACCTACGAAGTTGCGCATACCGCAGGCAGTTCAAACTGGCAACGGATCTTGCCGGCGGGCGATCTCATTTCATTACCGGCAACACCCTGGAAGTCATCAACAGCCTACAAGCCGATTGAATGGTGTATGATGATCTATGGTTCGGTCGCTGCTTTGTTCCTGATCCGCATCTTTATCCATATCCTGAGAACCGTGCGGATCATTCGTGCGGCCGATAAAATAAAGCGGGATGGAATGATCTTCTGCAGTTCAGCCGATGAGGGACCTTTTTCATTTTTTAATTATATCGTTATCCCGCGAGACAGCTTTGCCTCAACAGATCACCAGATCATTTTACACGAGCAAGCTCATGCAAAGCAATGGCACAGCATTGATGCATTGCTGAGCGAAATGATCGCGGCATTTTTATGGGTAAACCCATTTATTTATCTGTATAAAAAACTTGTTCGCACAAATCTTGAATTTTTGGCCGATGAAAGCGTATTGATGAAAGGCGCAGACCGTAAAACATACCAGTTGAGTTTGCTCCGGAATGTAATGAAGCAAAGCCCGGCCATGGCTGTTAATACATTTCATTCTTCCGGGATCAGGAGAAGAATAGGAATGATGAATACAGATAATCCGTCGGGGATAAAAGCGTTCCGGTATGTTTTTCTGATGCCGGTGATGCTGGCTGTTTATTTGGTTGTAAATCCACCGAAAGCGGTCTCTTCTGTTTTATCAGCAGCCGCACCGCTGGATGAAAGCGCAAAGCTGATCACAGCGATCAGGCCCGGGAAATCGCAGGTTTTGAAAGCTGCGCAAAGCAAGGAGTTGAAGCCGGACAATGCCAGATCAATTCAAAAGCAGATACAAGGCACGGTAGTGGAAACAGCCGGCAAAAAAATAAGAACCAATGTTTATATAGATGCAAAAACAGATACAGTCCGCATCAGCCTCAGACCTGTAGAAACTGTCGATGCAAAAATTTTTGAAGGCGTTTATATCATTGACGGAAAAGAATACAGCGACAGTGAGATCCGTGAGTTAGCCGCAAATGGTATTTATGAAATGCATTTATCCGCACGCCCCGCGTTAGCATATTATCCGCCAAATAATGAACAGGCCATTCAGAATTGGGGTAACAAGGCTTCCAAAGGCGTTATTTTAATACAACCTGTAACTCCCTAAAATTTTAATATGCGATACCTCTTAGTATTGCTGGTGCTGATGGCACCGGCCTTCCAATCCTATGCCCAGAACGGATATACGCTTAACCTGAACTTTACCGGGTTTAAAGACGGAACAAAGATCAGGCTCGTTAACCTTGACCTCGGAGATGTGATCGACTCAAGCGTGTTCAATAACGGTAAACTTGTTTTTCATGGAAAAGTAAAAGAACTGACGGCGGCCCGGATGCACACAGATGATGGCCGGTATCTGGTTGTTTACCTGGAAAATAAACCGATCAATATAAAGGGCGATGCATCGGATTTTCAATACGCAAAGATCAACGGCACGGAGACAAACGAACTCGAAGTGATCTCGCGTGACTGGCAAAAGCCATATAATAAGGAACGCGATAGCCTGATGTCGAAATATTTTACACTTGGCGATGCCGATTCACTGGAGCAACGGCGGGTTATACAACGGGTGAACACGATCGATCAAACGATCGGTCAGTACAGGCTGGATAATATCCGCCATGGAAAACCGACGCAACATACACTGATCGAGTTGTTCTTTATACGCACGGATCTTGCACAGGATACACTGAAAGCGCTTTTTGCGAAATTTCCAATGGCGTTAAAAGCAACCAAACACGGCCGCGCCATTACAGATTATCTCGCGAATAAAAAGCCAGTCACGGGTATGATGGCGGCAGATGTTTCCGCAAAAGACAAAAATGGCAAAACGATCCGTTTATCCGATTACAAAGGAAAATATGTGTTGCTGGAATTCTGGGCCTCCTGGTGCGGACCATGCCGGAGTGAAAACCCGGTACTCATAAAAACCTATGAAGAATATCATCCCAAAGGATTGGAGGTGCTCGCTATTTCCATTGACGCAAGCAGGGAAAGCTGGCTGAGCGCCGTTATGAAGGACAGACTACCCTGGGTAAATATCAACGACCAGGACGGCTTTTATGGAAAAGCTGTTGCGATTTATCATGTCCGTGGGATCCCACAGAATTTTTTGATCGGGCCGGATGGAACGATTGCTGCGATCAATCTCCGGGGAGAAAGGCTTGGTGCTAAACTGAAATCATTGCTTGGAAAGTAAAGTGCTCACAATTCGATATTCCGGATCACGCGGTTGGTTTTTCTTTTGTGAAGAAGATATTCCACCAGAACAATGATGACGGCTCCGATCGTATATGCAAGCATATCGATCCATTCAAATGAATTGCCCATGACCACATTCGCGAGGCGTGAATGCTGAAGACCGAGGTGTTTAACCAGGTTCAGGTATTGCGATAACTCAACAGCATAGGCAAACAGCAACACGGCTATAGCTGTTTTCAGCGCAGGCGTGTCTATAAATGATTTGACAAAACAATAGATGAGAATTACAACCAGCAGATCACCAATATAAGGTCTGATAATGGCATCATGTACGTACAGCGCGATAAGAACTTCAGTAATGAACAAAGTAATCGTCAGGGCAAAGTATGCCTTATTGAATCGTAACATAGGGAAGGTTTGGCCCGACAATATACAATTTGTAATTGATGAGTTATAGTGTTTTTGAGAGAGACCGCGGACGACCGACCGCAGACCGCGGAATCAGTCAATAAAGATGTGAAGTCGTTTTAATGCGGGAGCTGTTTGAAGGAGGAATGGACGACCGACCGCAGACCGCGGACCGCAGACGATTCATTATAGCTTGTAACTTCTTTAAGTGTCCGGGCGTGTGAACGGCTTACATCAAGCCGTACTCGTCTGCGGTCTGTCGTCCGCCGTCCGTGGTCCATTCATTATAGCTTATAACTTCTTTAAATGCGCGGGCATGTGAACGACTTACTTCAAGCCATACTCGTCTGCGGTCCGCGGTCCGTCGTCCGCGGTCCATTCATTATAGCTTGTAACTTCTTTAAATGCGCGGGTATGTGAACGACTTACTTCAAGCCGTACTCGTCTGTGGTCTGCGGTCCGCCGTCCGTGGTCCATTCATTATAGCTTGTAACTTCTTTAAATGCGCGGGGTATGTGAACGACTTACTTCAAGCCGTACTCGTCCGTGGTCTGCGGTCCGCCGTCCGTGGTCCATTAAGCGGTCTTCGGTCCGTCGTCCGCGGTCCTCACATACCACAGCTGCACCAGGCCAGACGGAAACGTCAGACTACGGGTGAGCTTCAATGCCTGTTCAGGATTGCCGGATTTGAATAAACGCACGCCATTGCCGACCATGTACGGAATGATGGAGATGATCATCCGGTCGATCAATCCTTTTTGAAGCAGCGAGTGAACTACGTCGCCACCGCCATCACAGTAAATGTTTTTTCCTTCTTCTTTCTTCACCATGCTGATCAGTTCTTCCACAGGGCCATTATAGAATTCAACATGCTGATCACGCCCCTGGCGTGTGCGGGAAAGAACAATACAGCGTTTATCCTTATGACTGAATTGTGGATCGATCGTAAGGATCTTTTCATACGTTTTTCTTCCCCAGATCACCGTATCCACTTCCTGCTGAAAAGCGGCATAGCCGTAATCTTCACCCGGTACTTCCACGGAAGAAAGAAAATCGATATTGTCTTCATCTTTGGCAATATAGCCATCGACACTCATGGCGATAAAGAGAAATACTTTTCTGGGAGTTTTCATAATGTAAGTTTTTAGAGAGACGACGGACCGCAGACGGCGGACCGCGGTCCATTCATTATAGCGTGTAACTTCTTTACATGCCCGGGCGTGTGAACGACTTACTGTAGGCCGTAATCG
>QFQQ01000118.1 GCA_003243445.1 Citrobacter freundii | reverse complement strand
TCATGATGAACCCTGTTCCATGGCTCCAGATGACAAACATGATCTCATATCAGGGACTTGTTCGCACCTTCCCTAGCTTGGGGAAAAGCACATTCAGGCAGCATTACGCCTGAAATAGCGAAACAACAGCGTCAGCAATTACTGCGTAACATGAAACGAAACCGAATATTCAGACACGTTTTGGGCACGGTATGGAAACTGGAATACGGGCCTGACAGAGGCTTTCATTACCACACCTTATTCTTCCTTGACGGCAATAAATCCCGCTGTGGGATCAATATCTGCGAGCAGTTTGGCAAATACTGGGTTTCGGCTATTACAGAAAGGAAAGGCACGTACTTCAACTGTAATGTCAGACCTGAACGTTATGAGAAATCTGGCGTCGGGATGGTTAAGTATGACGACATTCTGAAGCTGGAAGGGCTACAACGTGCTGTGAACTATCTAACCAAAATAGATACCTTTGCACGCCTGGCGTTACCTGGCAACGTGAGAACCTTTGGGCGGAGCGAAATTAAAACCTGCTCTCCGAAGAGCAAACGTGGCAGGAAACGCACTCAGCCATCGTAACCCCCTTCCTGCACTACCGCATGATGCCTGTGTTTCTCGCAGGCATTTTTCATTCATCCCGGAGTTAATTATGTATAAACCAGTCTATGCGCCTTTTGCCGTTACGTATCATGGCGAATGGGTAGAACCGGAAACTGCGGCACAAGAAGATTACGATATTCTGTTCTGCGAATTCTGTAGGCTGAAAATCAGCGTTGTTAATGACGAACTTACCGGTGTAAAAAGTTTTGTTCATACGCCACTGCGACTGGAGGCGACAATGCGACTTACAACATGCCCCTACAACAAAACTGCAAGCAAGCTCGGCGATGGGCAGAAAGCAGAATACGGTCCCTTACCGCCAGTAAAACCCCGCCAACCTCCCCGCAATACAACGATACAAAGCTGGCAGTGTTGCTGGTGCCATCTCTGTTGGAATGGTGAAAAGGTATGTCCGCAATGTGCGGACTGGATATACGCCATTACTTGTAGCGATCAATAAGCAGGCTGGATCATATGATGAAATCTAGCTATTAAAAATCCTAATAATCAGCACAGTATGTTAATCCCCCCTAAAGAGCATGGCTTAGTGTGATTTTAGTCAAGAACCGACTATAAATTTAAACTGTTGTTCGGGCATTTCTCGCAATTGTCTAACAAATTGATACGATGGAAATAATCTCTAAGAGGAAAATGACATATGGCATACGAAGCTCAGATCAGCCGTACTAATCCAGCAGCATTTCTTTTCGTCGTCGATCAGTCTGGTTCAATGTCAGACAAAATGTCCTCCGGTCGAAGTAAGGCTGAGTTTGTCGCCGATGCGCTTAATCGAACTTTAATGAACCTAATCACTCGCTGTACGAAATCGGAAGGCGTACGTGACTATTTCGAAATTGGTGTTTTAGGTTATGGCGGTCAAGGGGTTTCTAATGGCTTCTCTGGTCCACTTGGAGGACAAGTCCTCAATCCAATTTCGGCTCTCGAACAAAATCCAGCCAGAGTAGAAGATCGCAAACGTAAGATGGATGATGGAGCTGGCGGAATCATCGAGACAGCAATTAAGTTTCCAGTATGGTTCGATGCTATTGCTAGTGGCGGCACGCCTATGCGTGAAGCCCTGACCAGAGCCGCCGAAGAGTTGGTGACTTGGTGTGATGCCCATCCGGATTGCTATCCTCCGACTATCCTGCATGTGACTGACGGCGAATCAAACGACGGTGACCCGGAAGAGATTGCGAATCATCTACGACAGATTCGCACCAATGACGGTGAAGTTCTGATTCTTAATATTCATGTCAGTTCTCTCGGAAATGATCCAATCAGATACCCTTCCTCAGACACTGGCTTACCGGATGCCTACGCTAAGCTGCTTTTCCGTATGTCCAGCCCTCTTCCGGAACATCTGGTGCGCTTCGCTCAGGAAAAAGGGCATACAGTCGGTATCGAATCTCGTGGATTCATGTTCAATGCTGAGGCTGCCGAACTCGTCGACTTCTTCGACATCGGAACCCGTGCTTCTCAGTTGCGTTGATTCAGCAATGAAACTTGAGTTCTTAGGGACAGTTCCGAAAGATCCTGAATACCCTAAGGCGAATGAAGATAAATTTGCCTTCTCCGAAGATGGGAGAAGGCTGGCGCTATGTGATGGCGCGAGTGAGTCCTTCAACTCAAAGTTATGGGCCGATCTTCTTGCCCGTAAATTTACTGCAGATCCAAAAGTAAATCCTGAATGGGTAGCGTCTGCTTTAGCGGAATATTCTGCCACGCATGACTTCCCTTCTATGTCTTGGTCACAGCAATCGGCATTCGAAAGAGGCAGTTTTGCGACACTAATAGGTGTAGAGGAATTTGAAGAGCATCAGGCAGTAGAGATTCTTGCTATTGGAGATAGCATCACCATGCTGGTTGATTGCGGGAAACTCATTTGCGCATGGCCTTTCGATCATCCAGAAAAATTTAATGAGCGGCCAACACTCCTTGCTACGTTGTCCGCTCATAACGATTTCGTCGGTGGAAGCACTTTCTGGACACGGCATGGGAAAACTTTTTACCTTGAAAAACTCACCCAACCCAAACTCCTCTGTATGACAGATGCACTCGGCGAATGGGCGCTGAAACAAGCGCTGGCAGAGGATTCTAGTTTTATCGAATTACTTTCGCTGCAAACTGAGGAACAGCTTGCAGAGTTAGTTCTGAGAGAGCGTGCAGCAAAACGTATGCATATCGACGACTCAACGCTGCTTGTACTATCGTTTTAACGCGGAAAGAAAGATGCCTTACCCATCTCTTGAACAATACAACCAAGCGTTTCAGCTACATAGTAAGCTGCTAATCGATCCTGAATTGAAATCTGGCTCTGTTGCCACGACAGGGTTGGGTCTACCCCTAGCCATCAGCGGTGGCTTTGCACTGACCTATACGATCAAATCAGGCGTTAAGAAATACGCCGTTCGTTGTTTTCATAGAGAGTCAAAGGCTTTAGAACGCCGTTATGAGGCTATCTCGAGGAAAATTTCTAGCCTTCGCTCCCCCTATTTTCTCGACTTCCAGTTTCAGCCCCAAGGGATCAAAGTCGAAGGAATATCTTACCCTATTGTCAAAATGGCATGGGCCAAGGGAGAGACACTTGGAGAATTCCTGGAGGTCAACAGGCGTTCTGCGCAAGCAATAGCGAAACTATCTGCATCGATTGAATCACTTGCTGCCTACCTTGAAAAAGAAAAAATAGCACATGGTGATTTCCAGACCGGAAACCTGATGGTTTCCGACGGAGGTGCAACCGTCCAGTTAATCGACTATGACGGAATGTTCGTTGATGAGATTGAGACATTAGGAAGCTCGGAGCTGGGGCATGTCAATTTTCAGCATCCCCGCCGTAAAGCAACGAATCCGTTCAATCACACTCTGGACCGTTTCTCACTTATTACGCTCTGGCTAGCTCTTAAAACCTTGCAAATCGATCCGTCCATTTGGGATAAATCAAATTCGGAACTGGATGCAATCATTTTTCGAGCTAATGACTTTGTAGACCCCGGTTCATCTTCTATCTTAGGGATGCTATCGCGCATTCAACAGCTTTCCCCCTATGTAAAGAATTTTGCCGCAGTCTGCGCTTCAGCGATGGAAAAAACGCCTTCCCTTGATGACTTCATTGCTGGCAGAAACATTCCTGTATCCCTGGCAACTATTAGTATAAATGGGGATATACCAAGCAGCAGACTGAAATCTGGTTACATTGGTGCTTACACCGTCCTGTCAGCCATGGATTACAGTGCTTGCCTTCAGCGAGTTGGTGATAAAGTTGAAGTTATCGGTAAAATTATTGATGTCAAACTTAGTTATGCCCGAAATGGAAAACCATATATCTTTGTTAATTTCGGTGATTGGCGCGGTAATATATTCAAAATATCAATATGGAACGAAGGCATTAGCGCTTTGCCTTCAAAACCTGATGCCTCATGGATCGGGAAATGGATTAGTGTAATCGGTCTTATGGAACCGCCCTATGTCAGTGGGAAATACAAATATTCACATATCTCAATAACAGTTACGACCATCGGGCAAATGACCGTTCTTTCAGAAACAGATGCCCGTTGGCGCCTTGCTGGACCAAACGATAGTCTACAAATATCAACTTCTACTAGCAGCAATCAGGAAGCCCTGGAGCGCATTAAGGGTAAGAGCACCACTTCAACTCCTAAGCCTGTGAGCACTAACGCCACAACTGCAAACCAGGCAATCCTCAACAAGTTACGGGCTTCTACACAAACTGTAGCACCAGCAAGAGCGCAAACTCAGCATGTAGTACCTAATAAATCATCAACGCATTATGTAGCACCGACGAGAACATCAGCTTCGCAGCCAGTTCAAAATATTCCGAGCCCTGCTAGCACCTCAAAGCAGCAAACCTCTCAAAAAAATATAGTTACAAAGATTTTGAAATGGCTTTTTGGATGATTGGTACTTGTAAAGAACAAGCGCAATTTCAGTGACCGTATAGCTTGCGCTTGAGGTGCCTGCGGGTATGATCTTGCGACATACACCACTAAAACGAATTCGTGGCGGCACTTTTAGCCTGCCCCTGTGTTTTCCCGAGGATTTACATGAACAACGCTGAACAGCTATTCCTAAACGAGCTGGATAACAAATTCTGGAAGGCCGCAGACAAGCTGCGCGCCAATATGGACGCTGCCAACTACAAACATGTGGTGCTGGGGCTCATCTTCCTGAAGTATGTCTCCGATGCCTTTGAGGCCCGTCAGCAGGAGCTGATCACCCTGTTCCGCGATGTCGGTAACCCGTACAACATCTACGCCATGTCGCGCGATGATTACGACTCCGACGAAGATTACGCACAGGCGATTGTTGATGAGCTGGAAGTCGAGGATTATTACACCGAAAAGAACATCTTCTGGGTCCCTAAAGCTGCTCGCTGGGACACGCTGAAAACGAAAGCGATTCTGCCGACCGGTACGGTGCTGTGGGTGGATGAAACGACCGGACAGGATGTGAAGCTGCGTTCTGTCTCCTGGCTGGTGGACAACGCGCTGGATGAAATCGAAAAAACCAACCCGAAACTGAAAGGCATCCTGAACCGCATTAGCCAGTACCAGTTGGGCAACGAGGTACTGACCGGGCTGATTAACACCTTCTCTGATGCCAACTTCAGCAACCCGGAATATAACGGTGAGAAACTGAGCTTAAAGAGCAAAGATATTCTCGGCCACGTATACGAATATTTCCTCGGTCAGTTCGCGCTAGCGGAAGGTAAGCAGGGCGGCCAGTATTACACGCCAAAAAGTATCGTCACCCTGATTGTTGAAATGCTGCAACCGTATAACGGGCGCGTGTATGACCCCGCGATGGGTTCCGGCGGGTTCTTTGTTTCTAGCGACCGTTTTATCGAAGAGCACGCGGGCGAGAAGCAGTACAACGCCGCCGAGCAGAAGCGCAATATCTCTGTTTACGGGCAGGAGTCGAACCCGACCACCTGGAAGCTGGCGGCGATGAATATGGCGATCCGGGGCATCGACTTTAACTTTGGCAGTAAAAACGCCGACACCCTGCTAGACGACCAGCACCCGGATCTGCGCGCTGACTTCGTGATGGCAAACCCGCCGTTCAACATGAAGGAGTGGTGGAACGCGAAGCTGGAAAACGACGTGCGCTGGAAATACGGCACACCGCCGCAGGGCAACGCCAACTTTGCGTGGATGCAGCACATGATCCACCACCTCGCGCCAAAAGGTTCGATGGCGCTGCTGCTGGCGAACGGTTCGATGAGTTCCAACACCAACAATGAAGGCGAGATCCGCCGCAACCTGATTGAAGCGGATCTGGTGGAATGTATGGTGGCGCTGCCAGGGCAACTGTTTACCAACACCCAAATCCCAGCCTGTATCTGGTTCCTGACCAAAGATAAATCCGGTGGCAACGGCAAAGCGCACCGTAAAGGTGAAGTGCTGTTTATCGACGCGCGCCAGATTGGTTATATGAAAGATCGCGTGTTGCGCGACTTTACCCGCGAAGATATCGCCAGAATCGCCGATACCTTCCACGCCTGGCAGACGGATAAAGACTACGAAGACGAAGCCGGATTCTGCTTCTCAGCAACGCTGGAGGATATCCAGAAAAACGACTTTGTGCTGACCCCTGGGCGCTACGTTGGTGCCGCCGAGCAAGCTGAAGATGATGAACCGTTTGCCGAGAAGATGGCGCGCCTGACGGCGCAGCTTAAAGATCAGCTTGAAGAGAGCGCGAAGTTGGAAGCGCAGATTAAGGCGAATCTGGGGGGGCTGGGTTATGAGTTTTGAGTTCATCGAAACTGAGTTAGGTAACTTTGTAGAGATAGTCACAAAAAAATGTGATGCATCTATTATAGATGTTACTAATTATATTTCCACGGAAAATATGTTGCCTGACCGTCAGGGTGTAACTATTTCATCAGGCATCCCTGATGTCAACAAATTTAATTCTTTTGAAATAGGTGATACTTTATTTTCTAATATTCGAACGTACTTTAAAAAAGTATGGTTTGCCACATTTTACGGAGGTGTTTCTCCTGATGTGCTAGTATTTAGGACTACACATGAAAAACTCACAAGTGAATATTTACATTTGATTTTAAGCAGTGATGATTTTATTAATTATAGCCATCTTACATCCAAGGGCGCAAAAATGCCTCGAGGTGATAAAGGGGCCATGCTGAGCTACAAAATAAAGATTCCTTCTTTAAAATATCAAAAAAGATGTATAAAGCTAATTTTTACGTTAAGTAAAAAAATTGATAGTAATAATCGCATCAACCAAACCCTCGAACAAATGGCACAAGCCCTGTTCAAAAGTTGGTTTGTTGATTTTGACCCCGTAAAAGCCAAAATGGCAGTACTGGATGCGGGCGGTTCGCAGGCAGACGCAACACTTGCCGCCATGACCGCCATTTCTGGGAAAGATGCGGATGCGCTAGCGGTTTTTGAGCGTGAACATCCTGAGCAGTATGCCGAATTAAAAGCCACGGCAGAACTGTTTCCGTTGGCGATGCAGGACAGTGAGCTGGGGGAAATTCCGGAAGGGTGGTCTATTAAACCATTAGATGGAATCGCAACCTATCAAAATGGGTTGGCGTTACAAAAATTTAGACCAGAGAATGAGAATGACTTCCTTCCGGTTGTGAAAATCGCGCAGTTGAAGAAAGGTTTTTCTGATGGTGAGGAAAAGGCATCTCCAAATATCAAACCTGAGTGCATTATTGATAATGGGGATGTCGTCTTCTCATGGTCAGGTTCGTTGATGGTGGATATTTGGTGCGGCGGCAAAGCAGCTCTTAATCAGCATTTATTTAAAGTCTCATCTACCAAGTACCCTAAATGGCTTTACTATAAATATACAGCCCATCATCTCATTGAATTTCAGCGTATAGCTGAAGCAAAAGCAGTAACAATGGGACATATAAAACGAGAGCATTTGTCCCAAGCAAAATGCCTCATACCTTCATCTGAAACAGTTCATGCTTTTACACCTTTTTTCGAACCGGTACTAAATAAGGTTATTTCTA
Source organism: Citrobacter freundii (assembly GCA_003243445.1). Classification (GTDB taxonomy): domain Bacteria; phylum Bacteroidota; class Bacteroidia; order Chitinophagales; family Chitinophagaceae; genus Terrimonas_A. The sequence continues at coordinate 2,616 of QFQQ01000118.1, read as the reverse complement.
ATCGGTTAGAAACTCGGAAACTTGAAAATATCCGTGACACCCTTCTCCCCAAACTCCTTTCGGGCGAAATCACCCTGCCGGAAGCAGAGCAGGCGGAAAGCGAGGCGGAAAATGTATAAAGTCGATACGTCAACCAACAGCCTGCATTCTCTGCAAGAGGTGTCGTTCAGCAGCCTCGGTTTTACTGAGCGCTATCACTTGCAGGAGTGGCTGGCGAAGAACCCGCAGGCGTTGACCCGCGATAACGACGACGAACTGCTGATCATCCAGAAAGAGTTCGCCGGTTTTGACGACACCAAAGAGCGCCTTGACCTGCTAGCGATCGATAAACAGCGCAATCTGGTGATTATCGAAAATAAGCTTGATGATTCCGGGCGCGACGTGGTGTGGCAGGCGCTGAAATATGCCGGTTACTGCGCCAACCTGCGCAAAGATCAGATCCTAGACATCTTCCAGCTCTATCTCGACAAATACGAGCCGGAAGAGACCCGTCCGGCGGCAGAGGTGATGGCTGAATTTCTGGAGTGCGAAAGCCTAGATGAAGTGCAAATCAATCAGAGCCGCACCCAGCGAGTGATGATGGTGGCGGCCAGCTTCCGCAAAGAAGTGACTAACACCGCGCTGTGGCTGATGCAGTTTGGCCTGCGTGTGCAATGCTTCAAGGTTAAGCCGTATAAATTCAACAACGATGTGTTTGTTGATATCCGCCAGGTGATCCCGACGCCGGAAGCGGAATCCTTCATGATTGGCATGGCGCAGAAGGAAGCAGAAGAGCAATCTACCAGCGGCGGAGTTAAAGCTATCTTGATGATCCGCAAAGCCTTCTGGACCAAAACCCTTGAGCGTCTTAAAACCAGCTCCTGCACGTTGTACAACAATATCAGCCCTTCGACCGACCATTGGATCAGCGCGGGTTCCGGTATCAGCGCCGTTTCATGGAACCTGATTTTCAGTAAAAAAGAGAGCCGCGTTGAGCTGTGGATTGCCAAATCCTCTGCGGAGAGTAACACCTTTGCGTTTAACTGGCTCTATGAGCATAAAGAGACAATTGAAAACACCTTTGGCCATGCGCTGAAGTGGGAGCCGTTGCCAGGCAAAAAATCGTGCCGAATCTCTTTCGCCACGCCTGCCACCAGCCTCGACGAGAGTAACTGGCCAGAGATGATCGACTGGCTGCTGGTCAACCTGACGGCGTTTGAAAAAGCGCTTGCTCCCTTTATTGCCCCACTGAATATGGCGCTCAAAGATATTTCCAACGCGCCGGAAGAAACGGAAGAACCTGAGACAGAGGAAGCCTGATGCTAAGCGAAGACGATTTAGAACAGCAATGCCTGAAATGGTTTGCTGAACAGGACTGGGAAGTGCTGCATGGGCCCGATATCGCGCCGGATGGCGACAATCCGCTGCGTGCCTCATTCCATGATGTGTTTCTGCGCCCGGTGATGCTGGAGCAGCTGCAAACCATCAACCCCCATCTCCCTGTTTCCGTGCTGGAAGAGGTGATACTGCGTATTACCCGCCCTGAAAGCCCGGATCTGGTCGTCAGCAATAAGGCCTTTCACCATCTGCTGCTTGACGGTGTACCCGTTGAGTACAAGCGTGAAGACAAGACGGTTCACGATAAAGCGCTGCTAATGGATTTTAACCATCCCGGCAATAACCGCTTTATGGTCGTGAATCAGGTAGCTATTCAGGGGATAAAACAGGTCCGTCGTCCGGATATCATTGGTTATATCAACGGCCTGCCGGTGGCAGTGATTGAGCTGAAAAGCCCGATTGATACCAATGCCGATATCTGGGCTGCGTTTAACCAGTTGCAGACCTATAAAAACGAACTCAGTGACCTGTTTATCTGCAACGAAGCGCTGGTGATAAGCGACGGACAGAATGCGCGTATCGGCTCGCTGACCGCTGATGAAGAGCGCTTCCTGCCATGGAAAACCGTGGCGAACGAAGACGATAAACCACAGTTCGACTGGCAGCTAAAAACGGTGGTGCAGGGCTTCTTTAACCGTGCGCTTCTTCTCGATTACATTCGTTATTTTGTGCTGTTTGAGAACGACGGCAAACGGCTAATCAAGAAGATTGCCGCTTACCATCAGTTCCACGCGGTGCGTGAAGCGGTTGCCGCTACGATTGTGGCGTCTACTGGCAAACATCTGCCACTGCGCAGCAACATTACCCCAGGCAGCAAAAAAGCAGGCGTGGTGTGGCATACCCAAGGGTCCGGTAAAAGTATCTCTATGTGCTGTTACGCCGGAAAGCTGCTGCAACAGGCAGAGATGAACAATCCGACCATCGTGGTGGTGACGGATCGTAACGATCTGGACGGGCAGCTCTGTGCGACCTTCTGCCAGGCGCAGGATTTACTGAAGCAAACGCCTTTACAGGCCAACGACCGCGACGAGCTGCGCGAGCTGCTCAATGCCCGCGAATCCGGCGGCATTATCTTCACCACCGTGCAGAAGTTTGCGCCGCTGGACGGAGAGCAGAACCATCCGGCACTCAATCAGCGCAGTAATATCGTGGTGATTTCGGATGAAGCGCACCGTAGCCAGTATGGCCTGAGCGCCACGCTGGACAGACAAACTGGCGTCTACAAATACGGCTACGCCA
>QFQQ01000278.1 GCA_003243445.1 Citrobacter freundii | reverse complement strand
CAGCCAGATGTGTTGACTGAAAAGGCCTTGCCCCCAATGGCACAGCCGGGTCAGGGCCTCAGGGCTGCAAGGGCGCGGCGGCACCAGCAGCAGCACGCAGTGCTTGAAGGCGCTGGCGCTGATCTGATCGACGCACAGCTGGTATCGCCCCTTGGGGCTGTCGCGCCGCAGCAGGGTGATGAACTCGCTCAGGTGCCCGTAGCCATCGCGGTTGCAGGCCAGCGCGACCAGTTTGAATGGGGGTGCATCGGGCTCATGGCTGGCGGGCTGCACAGTGAACTCGCTGCCGATCAGCAGTTTCAGCAGCGGCACGGGGTGGTCATCCACGTGGGCTTGCCGCTGGATGTCTTTCAGGGCCGCATGGGCCCGCACCACCCCTGCCAGCGAGCATTCATCGGTGATGGCCAGCGCGCTGTAGCCCAGCTGGCAGGCCCTCTCTACCAACTCGGCCGGATGCGAGGCCCCGCGCTGGAAGCTGAAATGGCTCAGGCAGTGCAGCTCGGCATAGGCGGGCAGGGCGTGGCGGTCCATCAGCCGTAGACCCCGTGCAGGAACCAGTGCGCAGCGCCCTGGCCTTCGGCGGCCATGGGCACGCGCTCTTTGTAGACCCACAGCAGGCCGGCGGCGGGCGAGCTGGCGATGAAGTAATCGCGAGCCTGGGTGCCATCGGCATGGTGCTGATCCCACCAGCCGCCTTCGATGCGCTGCGGCCCAGCCAGCAGGCTGAGCGGCCCGTGGTGCTGGGGTTGGTGTCCGCGCAGGGGCAGTGGCTGGGGCTCGTCCAGTATCCAGGTCGGCATGGGCATGGCCTGCGGTGGCGGTCTGGCCGGCCCGGGCCGGGCGCCATCGGCCTGTGTGCAGGGTACCCAGGTCTGCATGTGGCCGGGGCGGTGGTCGGCCAGGGCCTGGGGCCGCAGCACACGGCCTGGCCCCAGGCGCACGCTGATCTTCTCCAGCGTATGGCGCAAGGCCTCGCCGCTGGGCAGGGCCTCGGGCAGCAGTGACAGGGCCTGGTCGGGCAGGCGTTCGATCTCGCGGGCGTGCAGGCCGAGCTCACCCACCGGGCCTTTCAGGCGCACATGGGCCAGGTGCTCGGCCAGCAGGCGTGCCAGGTGGTCCACCTGGCGCACGGCCTGGGCGGTGCGCACTTCCAGGGCTTCGCCACCACCGGCATGGCGCGAGGCCATGTCGTGCCGCCAGCGCAGTTCGATGGCCAGCACCCCCGCGTGCCGCAGCGTCAGCCAATCCTGCAGCCGGCGCAGCAGGTGGCCAGCCGCATGCAGCACGGCGTCGGTGGATTCCAC
>QFQQ01000035.1 GCA_003243445.1 Citrobacter freundii | reverse complement strand
GCAGATTAGTTGCTGATAACAGACTGTCATCTGCGTAATCCGCGCATACTGATACGGAAACTTTCCCTTTATAAAATGACATTTCGATAGCAGGAAAGACAAATCTGCGAAATCCGCGGGAACCTTACGCCATTCATAGATTTGGGTAACGATTAGCCACTAAAGGGAGAAATTAAAAGTATCTCTTAACCCCTTGAGTTAGGTTGCAGATTTCTATAGTTTACATCCACCATGGTTCTTGTATTTATTACATATCTGTACTATTTTGGTGTTCACAACTCCTGCCATGAGAAAACTTATCATCTTTTCCCTGCTATTTTTTTCGATCAGCGCCTATTCGCAAACCGATAAAGCCAGACTTGATTCCGCATCAGCGTTTATCAAAAGTAAAAATTACTTATCCGCCTTTAACACGTTAATGCGGATCGACGGTAGTGTTCCCGAGGTATTGTCGATGGTGGTCAGTTTATTTACTACCTATAGCGGTTGGCATAATCCTTCGTATAATCAATGGGGGCTGCGCGATATGACGGCGAAAGGAGAAGGCCCTAACACAATGGTTGAGTTTCCGATGGAGTCGGCGCTGGGTTATGCCGTGCAGAATTATCCAAAAGATTGCGCCGTGTTTTTCTCCCTCGCAAGATTTTACGGCTGGGTGTTTACGCAGGAAAGGGAAAGCCTGCCGCTTGCAAATATTAGCGCCGTGCGCGATTATGTTGTAAAGATGACCCCAGCGAATTGTTATGACCAGGGGTATTATTTTGTGGTTGGATACGCCAATACCTATCTGGGTCAGCCGGCTGAAGGGGCGAAGCAATTAGCGGAGGCCGTTTATTTGAACCCGCAATTTTTAGAGGGACAGATAGAACTGGCGAATGCGTATGTTCAGTCGAAACAACCAGCGAAAGCGATAGAGACGGCGAAAAAAGTATTCGATATGACCACTTCACGTGGGGACAGATCGAGGGCCGCACGGATCATGGGTGAAGCGTATGAGCTGCAGAATGATAATGCGAATGCTTTATTCCGGTATCAACAGGCGGATACGCTGCATCGTACCGTATTCCTTGTGCAAAAGGACATTCTTCGTTTTTATGTGAAGAACGGAGATGCGCGTTCCGCAGATGCATTGAATGCTTTCATCGGTGGTCAGGGCCGGGAGAGCTTGCATGCTTATGTAGATGCGTATGAAATTTACAAGCAATATGGAAAGATGACGGAGCTGGAGCAATTCTGTGAGAAGATGATGAAGGACTGGCCCGACAGGCAGCGGCTGCAGGCGAGTGCGACCTTTACGTTGGGCTTGATACGGAAAGAGAAGGATATCAATAAGGCAAAAGAGTATTTCAGAAAGGCGAAGGAGTTGGGCGTTACGGTGGAGATGTATAAGGTAACAAGAAATCATCCGGGGACGGAGCAGATAGTGGCGGATGCGTTTAAGTTGATCGGGTAGCACAGATATCTTTTTAGATTTTCAACTTCATTATGCCGGCTGCGTTACTTGCCGGCTATTTTCATTTATCTATGGCGTGCGGCCGAAGCGCATCAGCTGCTTATCGCGGAAACGCTGAGAGATCTGCGCTTCAACTTTTAAGCAAAAGCAATTACTGGCGGTAATTCACATATAAAGAAGGACAACCTTTTCGCTTCTTAGCTTAATGACATTGCCGGTCCTGGCGGCTGAAGCCTGGCGGAGGCGGTGCCGGAATGACAATCTTTTTGGGAGCAACCTTGTTCCAGATAATTTGCAACAACTCCATTAAGTGCAAACGCTGAAGATTGACCGGATTGGGGTTTGCATTTATCAGGCATTTACTCTTGTTTTGGTTGAATGGGGTCGGTCTGACGAAATTCAAATGGATTCAAACAGTCTTCCCCATACTTCTTCGACTGATCCCGAACCAGGCAGCGAAGTTGTAACCACTACCTGCCTCGAAGATCTGTTGCGAAGAAATAGCATGGCAGGCGCCACCGTCGATACACCTTATCCATGCATAGAAATCTTGCTATCAGTGCCGGCGCCACGCTGCTGCTGTTATTGATCCTGCTGTTTTATTACTCCGCCAACAAGGCGCTGAATACGCATACTGCTTTAGCCATGCGCCACCAGGCGGTTTTTAAAAGATTACAGCGATTGGATCAACTCGTACACAATGCTGCGGTCACACACCCGGATATGAACCGGCAACCGGAAGCATATCCCTATTCTCAACTTTTTGTAACCGACAGCATCGAGATCTTTCGCGAGCTCGGACAATTGCAAGAGACCTCGAAAGACACCCAAAACCTCCGCACGCTGGCGACGCTGCGTTCACTGCTCACGCAGGAAGTAGGATGGTTGCTGAAGAGCAATGTACCGGATTCGATTCTTCATCGGACGGGATGGGCTCATCTCGACGCGTTATGGAAGATCAACTCGCTCACCGACAAGGCACTTTCACGTACAAGTTTCCTGATCGGATACCGGCAGCAGCAGGTAGACCATGAGATGAGAAATGTGCAGGTATTGATCGTGGCATTTGTGATCATCTCCTGCCTGCTGCTGATCTTCACCACAACCGTTTCTCTCTCGCAGCATTCCAAGAGAAAAAACAAAGAAGAAGAATTTGCCACAGTGCTGAATACGATCAGCGATGGTGTGATCTCTCTTGATAAAGACTGGCGCTACACCTTTTTGAATGAAGCCGCAATGGCCCAACACGCCGGGGACAGATCTTCCATCATCGGGCAACGCATCTGGGACGTTCATCCCGGTCTTGCAGAAAGCTCTTTTGCCCAACCATTACAGGAAGCGCTCCGCTCTGATGAGATCCGTGAAGTAGAAGCTTTCTTTGATCCATTGCAGAGCTGGTTCGCTGTGCGGGTTTATCCTTCATCCGATGGACTGACCATCTACTACCAGGATATCACCGAAAAAAGAAAAGCAGCCGATATCATCAGCAGAACACTGAAGGAGATCAAAGATTATCGCTTTGCGCTGGATGAGTCCAGCATCGTGGCGATCACCGATCAGAAAGGGATCATTACCCATGCCAATGAAAATTTCTGCCGGATCTCCAAATACACCCGGGAAGAACTGATCGGGAAGGATCACCGCCTGATCAATTCCGGTTATCATTCGAAGGAATTCATCCGCGACCTGTGGGTTACGATCGCAAATGGAAAGATCTGGAAAGGCGAAGTGCGGAACAAGGCAAAGGATGGCACGATCTACTGGGTGGATACGACGATCGTCCCTTTCCTGAATGAGCAGGGCAAACCCTATCAATACATTGCCATCCGCGCCGATATTACGCAGCGCAAGGAAGCCGAAGAACGTTTGCTGCTCAGTGAACGGACCTATAAGACCATTGCTTCCAGTATACCAGGTTCCGTGATCTGTCTCCTCGATCCTGATTTCCGGTACACACTGATCGAAGGAGATATGCTCGAAAAGCTGGGTTATACAAGGGAGGGACTGATGGGAAAGCGGGCCGGTGATGTATTGCCCGAAGAATTATTCCGTGAACTGTCACCGCATCTGAATGCTGTGCTGGAAGGCCGGGTGATGACGAGGGAAGTATCCATCAACGGGTTTGATATTGTTTCAAGATACATCCCGCTTAAAGATGCGGACGGTGAAATCTATGCGATCATGACGGTGGCGATCGACATCTCTAAACTAAAACAGGCGCAGCGGGATATCATTGAGTTGAATAAAAACCTTGAACGGAAGATTGCGTTGCGCACTGAAGAGCTGCGCAAAAGCCATGAAGAACTTGAATCGTTCTCCTATTCGGTATCGCATGACCTGCGTGCGCCACTACGCGGCATCATCGGCTTTGCAGCGGTACTCAAAGAGGAATATGGCGGCAAGCTGGATGAAGAAGCAGACCGGATCATTGGCATCGTGCAGCAAAGCGCTGATAAGATGGGACAACTGATCGATGACCTGCTCGCCTTCTCGCGCACCGGTAAGCAGGCATTGCAGAAAGCATTGCTAAATACAAATGAACTGGTAAAAGAAGTGATGCAGGAATGCGGCAAACAGGATATCCGGCAGGCAGTGCACTGGGAAGTGGAAGCATTACCCAGAGTGTATGCAGATCTGAATTCATTGCGGCAGGTATGGAGCAATCTTTTGTCCAACGCGATCAAATACAGCAGCACCGTTGAACACCCGTGTATCAGGATCGGAGCCGTGAAGCAGGCTGACCGATGGGAGTTCTTTGTCAGAGATAATGGTGTTGGCTTTGATGAAAAGTATAAACACAAACTGTTCCGTGTGTTTCAGCGCTTGCATGATGCCGATGAGTTCGATGGTACCGGTGTGGGACTGGCACTCGTTGAGCGGATCATTACAAAACATGGAGGTACGATCCGTGGCGAAGGAAAACCGGGAGAAGGTGCTTGTTTTAGTTTCTCATTACCGGGATAGAAGATGCTCGATGGCCGAAAAGAAAGTACCCGGATGGTGAGCAGGCGTAAAGTAATCAGCTGGAGGAACCGGCATAACATATAAAACAACTGACATGAACTATAACTCGGTAGAAGTATTACTGGTGGAAGATAACATGACGGATGCGGAGCTGACCATCCGTGAATTGAAAAAGCATCACCTCGCTAACAATCTCATTCATGTGAAGAATGGAGAAGAAGCACTTGAGTTCATCTTTGGAACCGGGCGCTATGCGGAATCCAGGAATATTTCTTTTGCGCCCAAGCTCGTGCTGCTGGATATACAAATGCCGAAAGTGAACGGCATTGAAGTGCTGCAGCAGATCAAGGCTGATGAGCGGACAAGTAAGATGCCGGTGGTGATCCTTACTTCTTCCAAAGAAGACCCGGATATACAGCGCTGCTATCAGCTGGGTGCTAACAGCTATATTGTTAAACCTGTCAATTTTGAAAGATTCGCGCAGGCCATCCATCATATCGGTATGTACTGGCTCTTATTGAATCAGGCTCCCTAACATTTTCCTATGAAATTAAAAACACTTATCATCGAAGATAATCCGGCGGATGCGGAACTGATCCAGCGTTTACTGAAAAAAGCATTTGGGCAGGTGGAAGCAGTGGTTGTAGCGAATGGTTCACAACTCATCAAGAACATCGCGGAGTTTAAACCGGATATTTTGTTGTCGGATAATTCACTGCCGCGGTTCAGTGCGGCCGAAGCGCTGCAACTGGTGAAGGAGCATGCTCCGCATATTCCGTTCATTCTTGTAACAGGGACCGTGTCTGAAGAATTTGCTGCGGAGATGATCAAAAGCGGTGCGGATGATTATTTGCTGAAAGACAGGATGGCGCGGCTGCCGGCAGCGATTGAAGCGGCGATCCTGAAACGCAAAGCTCAACGTGAAAAGGATGAGTTTTTCTTTTTACTTCACCAAAGCCAGCAGAACCTTCAAACGATCTTCGACAATACATCGGAGGGATTTGTGTTGCTGGACCGGGGTTTTCGAATCAAAACCTTTAATGGTCGCGCGAGCCAGCTCCTGATGCTGTATATCCAGCAGGAGATGACGATGGGGCAGTCCATTCTTGAGCTGACGGAGGATTCCCGCCGTGACTTTTTTGAATCAGTGCTGTTACGTGTGAAGGAAGGAGAGTTCGTTGAATATGACCGGCCTGTTCCCGGTCTGATGGGTGATGATGCGTGGATGCATTTTGCATTCAGCCCGGTGATCAAGGATAACAGGGTCACGGGTATTTGCATTACGGCCCGTGATATCACTGTCAGCAAACGAGCCGAACTGCTGCTGAAGAAAAGCGCGGAAGAGAACCGGACGCTGGCGGCACGGTTATCGGCGATTTTAAACACACTGCCTGCGAACATCGCGTTGCTGGATGAACAAGGAACGATCATCGATGTCAATGAGTCCTGGAAACGGTTTGCTGAACAGAATAGCTTCCGCGGCGCGGAGTATGGTATCGGTGCCAATTATCTCTCCGTGAGCGAAAAGGCCGGGATCAATGATCTCTCTAGCGAAGGTGATCTCATTGCCGCCGGAATCTCCGAAGTGCTGGCCCGGATCCGGGACGAGTTTGTAACAGAATACAACTGTAACTCGCTGACGGAAACACGATGGTACCGTATGATCGTAACGCCGCTCTCCGGTCAGCTTTACCGGGGCGCGGTAGTGATGCATATTGATATATCGGAAATAAAACGCCTGGAGCAGGAAAGACTGGAAAGTAACCTCAAAGAACAGCAACGGATCGGCCGGGCGATGCTGAAAGCGCAGGAAAAAGAGCGGACAGCCATCGGCATAGAACTGCATGACAACGTCAACCAGATCCTTGTTGGCACCAACCTGTTATTATCCCATGCGAAAAACCATACAGACCGGATCAGGGACGTGCTGACGCGGGCGATCGGCAATCTGCAGCAGGCGATCCACGAGAACAGGAAGATCGCGCATGAGTTCGTTGCACCAGATCTTGATACCCGCAGTATGACGGAGCAGTTGCAGCTGCTTTTTGAACAGATGCTGCGAGCTGTAGGAGTGGCTGTGTTGGTTGATACGACTGCGTTGAATGAAAAGTTGCTTGACAGTGACAGGAAGTTCAATATTTACCGGATCGCGCAGGAGCAATGCACGAATATTTTGAAGCACGCCGAAGCAACGATCGTCAATATAGCATTGACTACGGAAGAAGGATTGTTCCGGATGTGCATTGGTGATAACGGGAAAGGGATGGAGCCGGCAAATAAGGCTGGCGGTATCGGCTTACGGAATATCCGGCACCGGGCGGGACTGTTCAATGGTACTGCGGATATTATGACTGCGCCAGGTGAAGGATTTGAATTGAAGATCGAGTTGCCGCTGGTGGGTTGAAGAAATTGCCATAAGCCAGGCTCGTCCATATTCGTTGCCACCGGTTGATCCCGCTTCCCGCCGCAGATCTTAACAAGGAAGACAATTACATTTTCGGGAAGCTTTTATCAGCTGCGAGAGATTACCGCTCCTGCAACAATTCGTAAGTTGCGGCGTCATATACGTATGAGAACAGCTTTATTCCTTATTTTTTTGATCACGACTTCGTCGTTGATTGCCCAGCAATCTGAAGGCTTAACTGTGGCCGGAATGGAAAAAGATTTTGACCTGCTGCGACAATCACTGGAAGAGGCGCATGGCGGTCTCTATCGTTTTGCCGACAAGCAAACAACTGATGCGAGGTTTGACAAACAACGCAAGCGCATCGCTTCTATGACGAGCCACCGCGAGTTCAAGCAATTGCTGATGGAGATATTATCCGATACACGTGATGGGCATATTCGGCTGAGCATGGATGAAGAGACCATGTCGCAATTCGGCAAGGCCAAACTGCTGCCCTTCTCTTTTCTGATTGAAAACAACCACCTGATCGTACGTTATAATCAAACGAAAAATGATAACAGCATTCAACCGGGTTATGAGATCCTCGGCATTAATGGGAAAAAGCCCGCTGATCTGATCAAAAGCATGTATGCCAAACTTCCGGGCGATGGGTATATAACAACAGGCAAACGCAAACGGTTGGAAGACTCCTTTGCTGCCTATTATTGGTTGCTGATCGATTCCGCAGATCGGTTCAGGATCAGGGTAAAGGATCTGAAAGGCAAACAGAGAGACACATTGATCACCGGTGTGCTGCGGACTGAAATGGAAGAAAACGGGAAGATCAATCCGGTGAATTCAAAGATAATGGCAGCTGCTGGTTCTCTATCCGGGCCGGCTGAGAATATTTCTTTACAGTTTCCGCAACCGGGTATCGCCTATCTGCGGGTCCGCGGTTTCCAGGGCGATGATTTTTATAAGCAGATAGATAGTGTATTTAAAGCGATACACGACAAACAAGCCAATAGCCTGATCCTTGATCTGCGCGATAATGGCGGCGGCACGGATATGTATGGTGCTTTCCTGGTAGCAAAATTTGTAACGAAACCATTCCGCTATTTCGATCGCATCCATCTCCGGTCGATCCATCCTTCCTTCACGACTTTCACGGCAAAAACATTACAGGAACTGCGGGAGGGAACCACAGCCGACCCGGCCGGTGGTTTTCTTGTTACTGCTGCATTGCATCCTGGAGTGGGTGAACAACAACCCGGTGAGTATCGCTTTAACGGGAAGACATTTGTGCTGACGGATGGCGGTACATTCTCGACTGCGGCGGATGTAGCCGCATTGTTGCGGCAGTTAACAAAAGCGGTTTTTATCGGGGAAGAAACGGGCGGTGGATTTGAAGGGAATACATCGGGGATGAATGCGGAATTGTTATTACCGAATTCGAAGCTGCGGGTGGGGATACATTTGTATGAGTATTGGAATGCGGTGAAGGTGAAGGAAAGGGGGCGGGGGACGATGCCGGATCATTTTGTTACTTTACGTGTAGTGGATCTGGTGGAGGGGGTTGATAAGGTTTTGGCGGCGGCGTTAACGCTTTCAGAGAAGAAATGAGAGTAGTAATACTGGTCTTTAAACAGGTGTACGATGGGCTGCATGGTTCAGTCGATGTATGGCCTCACAAAAATAATTAGTCAAATTGCCATTTGTTGTTGCGGCACCTTTACTCCGGCTAAATACTCTTTCTGCCCTTCGTTTACATAAGAAACTTCAGTCCTCTGGCGTCACAGGAATAAATATCTCAATGATGAAGACATCAGGAGTTGTTGGAGAAACGAAGATTACGCCGTTCAGTGAATGAACCTGCGTTGACCGCTTTGTTTCACCATTTGATAACGTAATCGGGTTAAATGCATCTGACTGTCCTAAGATTTCCGTGCTGTTGTCATGCTATGTTCAATCCATTTGTTTTTTCAACCATTCAATAGCAGCGGCGACTTTCGCATCTTGCTGAAGATCCGCAAAGTTGTCGCCACCGGTGATCATGATATCCGGAGCAATGGAGCTTGCGTAAACCTTTCCCTGGCGATCCGTCATGTAGCCAGTGGCAAGCACCAGTGTTAGTTTGTCTGTTAATGGGAAGCTATTATTGTTGGTAGTAAAGCCACCAGTGGGTTCGCCGATGATCAGTGTGTGCGGCCGTCCTTTGAAGGCAAGCAGCAATGTTTCTGCAGAGCTGGCTGTGAGTGGGCCGGTTAGTACTACAACGGGCGTGCGGGAGCTGAACAACGGACAGATGGCACTGTCTGCGCCATACCATTGACCATTTCCGAAAGCACGTCCCTGTTCGATCCGGATAGTTTGTTCCGGCCGGTCATCGAGGAACCGGATACCACCTGCGGGTCCATCACCAATCAGGGTGGCGAGTGAGGCGAGATTGAACCACACATTGCCGCCACGGTTCAGGCGAAGGTCAAGGACCCACCCTGTCGCGGTTGAGGGAGTGATGGTGCAAAGTGAATCGGTAATAAGTTTGATCACCTTCGGGACCGATTTTGTCGTGCCGCCCGGCACACGGAGATAGGCAAGGTCTTCCCATCGCGCGGCCTTCAACGGCGCAACCTTACCGGCTACCGAATCAAAGAATGCGTAGCGGCCATTTTCCCTGTTGTTACGTTTCTGCCAGGAGATATAGACAGCTGCAGTTTGCAAGCCGCCATGATCATCATCCAGCCATTCAAACAATGTTGTAAATTTTTGATAGAGCGAATCGGGATTATCGAGACCCTCCGTGAGGCGATAAGCACGATCGCGGAACTCTTTCCAATTGATCTGTTGGCGATGCAGGCTGTATTGCTCCATTTTGGCGAGAGAGGAGTCGAGGATCGGACGGAGAGATGAGGCCGGCTGTGCGAAGGAGGGAAGTGTCAGGAGTAGATGGAAGGTCAGGAGGAGTGGGAGTGACTTCATACAAAATTTTCTTGGCAGAAGGTAGGAGGAAATGCGGGTTGGGAGGAATGGAGCTGGATGGATTGGCCGGAAGGGGAGTTGAAGTGAAGAAATAAGTTTCGAAGGTTGGATGCGAGCAGTCAGCTTAAGAAAGTCAATGGGTGTGTCGCCCGTATTCTGCGGTCTGTGTCCGCTGTAGCGAAGGCGGAAACCCTACTAGCGCACGTGGACAGAATACTCCTGAAACCTCTGTTGACATGGTCGTTTTTACTAATTAACCCAACTTGCTAATGATACTCCAAGCAGTTCGATGGCCGATTACCGATGGCTGATGGCCGGTTTCCTCCCTTTTGGCTGAAGGTCCTTCATCTTATCGGTCATGTCATCGCTCTATTACCGGGTTATGTACTTCTATGGCGTTAAGTCGACCATCGACCATCGGTCATCGTTCATCGAACTGCTTTGATGCTATAACTAGCAAGTTGGGTTAATTACTGCGGCAAAGTATTTGCTTCGCGTTACATGCAGCCATTCAGTCTGCAGCTTTTAACCAATCAATCAACTCAGTATTATGAAATGGATAGGAAGACGGGAAAGCGGTAATGTGGAAGATCGCCGCAGCATGTCCGGCGGCAAGGTTGCAGCCGGCGGTGGTGTGATCGGCGTGCTCATTTACCTGGTATATACTTTTATGAGCGGAGGGCAGATAGATCCTTCGCAGGTGCAACAACAAATTGGCGGCGATGCCCCGGCACAAATGACCGCGGAAGAACAACAGGAAGATGACCAGCGGGCAAAGTTTGTAAAAGTGGTACTCGCGGATACCGAGGATGTTTGGAACAAACTGTTCCAGCAACAGGGACAACGCTACCAGGATCCGGTCCTGGTCTTATTCCGCGGACAGGTGGAATCCGCCTGCGGCTATGCCAGTTCTGCGAGCGGTCCATTCTATTGTCCGGGGGATAGCAAGTTGTATATCGATCTGTCTTTTTACGAAGACCTTCAGCATAAACTGAATGCTCCCGGTGATTTTCCCATGGCGTACGTGGTAGCACATGAAGTGGGGCATCATATTCAGAACCTCAATGGTACGGCCGCAAAGGTGAACCGGATGCGGCAACAGTTGAGTGAGCGCGAGTTCAATAAGTATTCTGTGATGATGGAATTACAGGCAGATTTTCTGGCAGGTGTATGGGCTCATCATGCAAATCAAATGAACGCCATCCTGGAGCCGGGCGATATCGAAGAGGCGTTGAATGCGGCAAGTGCGATCGGAGATGATCGGTTGCAGCAGCAGTCGGGCGGCCGGGTGGTGCCGGATGCATTTACGCATGGGACGTCGGCGCAACGGATGTATTGGTTTAAGAAGGGCTATGAGACGGGAGATGTGAAGCAGGGGGATACGTTTAGTGCACCGGATTTGAAATGAGGAGGTCCCGGCTCCAATGTCGTTAAGTTAAGAAGCCCCATTAGCATTTACTGGCGTAGGGTTCCCGCAGATGGACGCAGATCAACGCGCAGATACGCAGATCAGCGTCTGATAGCAGGCAAATATCTGCGTATCTGCGCGCCAATCTGCGTCCATCTGCGGGAAACTTACGCCAGTGTAGAGAAAGAGATTTACTAAACGACATTGGATTGAAATGACTTAATAAAAAAAGCAGGCTACGATAGCCTGCTTTTTCGTTAAGCCACTTCATAAGTGTCAATCTTATTGTTTTATAAATCTTACCGCAGATTGGTTTCCGGCCTTCAGAAAATAAATTCCATTTTTCAGCTCCTGTATGTCAATTTGCTGTACAGGCGTTGACAGTAATCCCGTTCTTATTGTTTTTCCCTCCGGATCCATGATGATATAGGAAAGGCTGCTGTTACCGGCGATTCCTTTTACATAAATAGTGTTGGATGCAGGGATAGGGTATACTGAAATTTCCTGTGAAAGGGAGGTGACATTTACCTGTACTGTACTGCTGATTTCTTCAGAGCCATCTCTATCTACCGTCCGCAGCCTGTAGTAATTGTTGCCTGCCGACGGGTCTTTGTCTGTGTAAGAATAATTGACGGGAAGATAGCTGTCACCTGTGGCATTCACCATACCGATCGTTTTCCAGGTTCTGCCATTATCGCTGCGCTCTATCGCAAAATGAAGGCTGTTGATCTCTGTAAGGGTTTGCCAATCCAGTCTTACTGAACCGGACACGGTTTTTGCATCGAAGAATTTCAATTTGACCGGGAGCGTACCCGCAACTACCAACGTTCTTGCGCTTTCAAGGGGTGTTCCGGGAGAGATGCCGTCAGTGGGTGCAACCCTGACGCTGATATATTTTCCAACATCGGCCGTTGTCAGTGTATAGGTCCGGGCTGTACCGCCGGTAAATGCTTTGCCTGTGCCGGCAGCGTTAGTGGAACGGTACCATAGATAGGTCGAGTTGTCTGGTCCGTTGTCAGCATCGGTATACGTGTAATCCGCAGTGACAGTCGCGCCTTCCCAGAAGTTACCCGCTACCGTCAGGTTGGAAATCACCGGGGGAATGTTTGCCGCACCCGGTACGGCTGCTGTTTTTTCACCTTCCACGCCTGTTATTTCCATTGCCGATACAGCATAGTAATAACTGATGCCGACGGTGGCGCCATTAGTAGTGGAGGTTTGGACTGTTGGCATGCCAGGCAGCAGTGTGAGGTTGTCCGGCGAAGTACCGCGATACACATTATATCTTCCGGCACCGGGAACGGGGTCCCAGGTGAGTTTGACACCGTTTAATGCAGGCGTGGTGACAAGGTTTGTGGGAACGGCCGGTGGCAGTCCCTTTCGTGTGACGGTAATTGTGTAAGTACGTTTATAGGATGGGTGCTGTGCTGAAACAACCACGTTGATCGTATTAGTTCCGACATTAAGATTCATGTCGGAGGAGGTTGCACCACTTGCCAGTGTTTCGTAAGCGCCGTTATTGATCCGTACCTGTTGAGTAGAAGTTGCGGCATCCAGTGTCGGCGTTACGTTGAATTTATCGACGTTATTTTCAACAGTGGAAGTGTAGTTGATCGTGGCGGAGGCAAAAGAAGGACTCAATGTGCCGGGGCTTGCTGTCAGGCTTGTCAGGTTAGCATTAGCATCGAGCATGCTTCGCCGCGTGATCACACATCCTGATTGATCGGCTGCAAATATGTCTCCATTCGGCGTGATCGCAACAGAGATATACTTTGCAGTGGTGCTGAGAGTAAGGCGGCTTCGTGTATAGGTACCGGCGGCGACCTTTAGCAGGTAACTGAAATTATAAGCCATATAAAGGTTTCCGTCTGCATCGATTGCCATGTCTCCCTGGTTTACCCAGAGATCCGGATCGGCATTTGCGGCAACGAGTACGGTTACTGCATAAGTGGTTCCGTCCACTTTTGACACCTGTCCATTTGCAGCAATGCAGAACATATTGCCGCTTGCATCGATCGCGAGTGTTTTAATGTTATCTGCACCAGTAACGGTGATGGCTGCTGTCTGTTTTTTAAGCACAGGGTCGATCACGTTGATCCTGTTGCCGGATCCAAGAAACAAGTTATTGCCATAGGCTTTTAATGTGTTGTGCCTTGCCAGCGAGCCGGTGCCGCTCATGATCGCCGGAATAAAGTAGGATACATTTCCGCCGGAGATTTTACCAATCGTAAAACCATCTGTCTGAAAATAAATATCACCGTTGGACGCAACAGTGATATGCCCGCCCGGGTAAGGGATCTGGGTGGACGTGGCGGGGCCGCTAGGCCAGGTGGATGAAGTGCCGCCGGCGGCGCTCTGAGGAATACCAGCGATCACGCTTATCTTTCCATCAGTGGTGACCTTGCGGATACAGGCATTCTGATAGTCTGTGACAAGGAGGTTTCCTGAGGCATCCAGCGCAAGGCCTTTCATGGCGGAGAACTTTGCAGAAAGCGCGTTATTATTGTCTCCGGCATAATAGCCACTGCCTCCTGCGCCTGCGTAGGTACCGATATAGGCGGTTGGTTGCGCATTAAGAGTGTTAGTGGAGGAGACGAGGAGCACGAATGTGATGATGAGCGCGCAAAGCAGTGATGAGAAGGCTTTGCCTTTCAGGGTGTGGTTGGTCATAGTATTGGAATTTTTTGTGGCGAACGCAATATGATCGCATATTACGTGAACTGAGGTCGCAAAGATTGACAAAAACAAGATGTTATGCAACCCCGATCACAATTTATTTTTTATATAGCGCTTAGCGTAAGAGATGGTAAAATTTTTATATAAATCTTATTTATATCTTGATTGTATTACGTCTTGACAAGGTCGTATTGCTGGTACTATTATTTAAGAGCGGCTTATTGATACAAAATTCAAATTTACCTTATTGCAAAAACTTTGAGGAATTCATTGACGGGCCCGGGAATGACTTGAGTATGATCATGTGAATTAAATCCAATGTCTTTTAGTTAAGGAGAAGCACATGCCTTCATTCTATCTTCAATTTTCGGAAGGTATATTTTGGATCCACCTCTCCCCGCTCTGTTTCCCCGGGCGGCCATTCTAAAACCAATAACAAACTTAATTCCTGCCAGACCCGGGGTCGCTCTGATTGCCAACCTGTCTCAGCCAAAGAGGCCGTGGTTTTGAGAGGCGGGTAGTCTCTGGCATTCAGAGCGGCCCCGGGTCTAAGGTCGTTTAAAGTCGACAATGAACTAAGTTTGATCGCCCGGGGAAACAGAGCGGGGAGAGGTTGGCTCAAGTGAGGCTTCCCGAAAATTGAAGATAGAATGAAGGCATGTGCTTCTCCTTAACTAAAAGACATTGGAATTAAATCCGGAGATCTGATAACTGATAATTTTAGTTCTTTTGGCTGTTTCATAGGTGCCCCTGCAATCTGTCGGATTACACAATACTTTGGAATCAATGATCCGTTATACGCTATATCGCACAATTCGCATTTAATCTTTCCGAATTCACATTTTCCGAGGGCCGATAGCTCAAAAAAAAGGATTTTCACGTTAAATAGTTTGGATGAGAAAAGCGGCGACATTATTACTTTTTTTTGTTTGCTTAGCCCGGTTGGTCAGTGCCCAGATCAATTGGGGCGCTTATTCTCAAAGTGCTCCCTCAGGGCTCATGGACAATCCATCTTCCATTGGATTGATCATTGCGATCGGCAGAGACAATAACTCCTTTTGGGTGGCAGATGAAAGAAGCAAGTACTTTGACGAATTATTGAAGGATTCTGCCTTTCTGCGCATGCACGGGAAGAATATTATCGCACGAACTACATTTGACACAGCCCGGGTTCATTTCTTTCTGCACGGGGTAGATAAACGAGTGGCGGCCGGTTATCAGTATCGTGTGATCGAATATCCAGGCAGGGTAGTAGAACCCTGGATTCCCGTTAGCCGGTTTAGCGACTCTTCCGTCATTAAAGAATCCGGGCTGCCTCAAATGGCTTACCTGGGAGGGTACAAAGCACAATTGAGCAATATGCTGATCGTGGATGTGCGAAAGATCGGTGGTAAGCAGATCATCGCTACAGCTTTGGTGGCGTGGGAATCAATTAAGCCAGTTGTAACGAACATCTATACATCGGATAACTTCGATGCGTTTATGCAACGGTTACAGTATCCCTGGTCTAACCAGGCCGCAAGACAGGAACTCATACCGGAGAATATTAAACTTTCTTCAGCCAATACCAATCTGATCTTCTTTCTGAAAGCAGATATCTATCACCGGAAACAATTGCAGTATGAGCTGATCCGAAATGGTGATGTAGTTATTCCGTGGAAAGACAATGACTATGATAATAGTTTTGTATGGTTGAAGCCGAATCAACCAGGAAAATACCAGCTCAATATCCGTTATGCGGCACAGCCCCAGCATATAACTGCAAAAAATTTTGAAATAAGCCCTGCCTGGTACCAATCCAACTGGTTCAAGATTGCCGCAGGTGTTTTTATTGCAGCCTGCGCAGGGTTATTGGTTTTCCTCCTGCTACTCATAAGACAAAAAAGACGGACGCAGTTGGAAGTAGCTAATAAAACCAAACTGCAACTGGAGTTAAAGGCGATCCATGCACAGCTTAATCCGCACTTTGTATTTAATGCACTCAGTTCCATACAGGGATTGATCAACCAACAGGATCTTAAGGGTGCTAATATTTACCTGGCCGATTTTGCAAAGCTCATGCGGGAGTCCTTAAAGGGCGGCAACAAGGATGAAATTCCACTCATAAAGGAAATAGACGTACTGGAAACCTATCTTAACCTTGAACACCTGCGGTTTGGTTTTCATAGTCAGATAACTATTCAGCCTGGCATCAACTGTTATGAAACCAATATTCCATCATTACTGCTGCAACCCCTGGTTGAAAATGCGGTGAAGCACGGAATTGCCACTATGCGGGAAAGTGGAAAGATCGAAATTCATTTCAGTAGAACGGAAGACTCGATGGAGGTGGACCTGAGCGATAATGGAGGCGGTTTTAATACCGATTACCCGCCGGCCGGTTATGGATTAAAACTTACCCGTGATCGTATCAAGCTATTGAATGAACTTAAGCCGGAACAGCAGATCGACTTTGAAATTCAGAGCTCACCTTCAGGCACCCGTATTACTTTAATATTTAACAACTGGTTTTTATGAGCATCAGAGCTATCCTGATAGACGACGAACAACATAACCTTAGGAACCTGGAAGCATTGCTGGAGCAGTATTGCCCTCAGTTGATTATCTGCGGCACGGCCGTTAATGCACAGGACGCAAGATCGTTGATCAACAAAGTGCAACCGGAATTATTGTTCCTGGACATTCAAATGCCGGTAGAAAGTGGGTTTGATTTGTTACGAAGCCTTTCAAGCCCCAGCTTCGAGGTCATTTTTGTTACGGCTTACGATCAGTACGCGATACAGGCTATGCGCTTCGCCGCAATAGACTATCTCCTCAAGCCAGTTGACATTGGTGAACTTCAAACTGCTGTAGACCGGGCCATCCGGCAGCACAGGTTAAAAGCCGGTAATCACCAAATAGAAAATCTGATGGAGTTGCTCAAAAACCGGGCAGATAAAGAGGAACAGCGCATTTCGCTCTATACCATGAAAGAAATAAGATATGTCAAAACAGGTGAAATTGTGCGATGCGAATCATCCAATAACTATACGACCTTTCATCTGGCGGACGGGGAGGATTTGTTGGTCAGTAAACCGATTTATGAATATGAAGACATTCTTAAAGACTATGGGTTTATTCGCTGCCATCAGTCGCATCTGGTCAATAGCCGGTTTATTAAAAGCTGGAAAAAGGATTCGGGCGATTTCTTGTTGCTAACCAATGGGTCTGAAGTCCCCATCTCCAGGGGAAAGAAGGAAGAAGTGAAAGCCATGCTCAACGTCCTCTGATACCGGGCATATTTCAAACGCACATCTTAAATCAATACAATCAATGAAAAAACATTGTTGTTACCCATTCTATGCCTTGGATTTTATTTAACCAAAGCCCAGCAGACCCTAACAGCCGAAGCATTCGGATCCTATACCACGTCATGTAACACCAGGCTGTCTGCAGCAGCACAGTCGAAGGATTACAAGCAACTACTGGAATTGACTACCGGATGGCTAAAGGAATACGAGAAGCAAGTGCCTGCTATTCAAAATGAATTCAGAGGTTACCTGCCAGCTATGTATTACAACCTGGCATGTTATCAGGCGCTGGAAGGTCAAAAAGCGATAGCCGTTACCAGCTTTCAAAAGGCTGTGGATGCCGGATATAAGAAGTACGCTCATGCCATCAAGGATAGCGATCTCAATTGTTCAAGAAGGCATATCGCCCAAAAAGGTGATTCCCACGAAGGATAAAAGATGGTACATTCATTACTGCAGCCAATATGACTGCTGGCCGGTTGATTCATTTCATCCAAAATCCTTTCTGAGGTATGACAACAACATCCCAGCTACAAGTCGTCGATATTACTGATCCGTCCAGTGCAGAACCCGTTCGGGAGCTGCTTCGAACTTTTGTTCAATGGCATTTCGAGCGCCATACCGAGGATAAGGAACTGATCAGTGAATATTTCGATAAGGCCAGTTTTGATAAGGAACTGGAGGAATTACCCGGGAAGTATGTATATCCGGATGGAGCTTTGCTACTCGCCTACTATAATGAAGAGCCGGCCGGCTGCGTGGCGCTTAAGAGAATCGACGCGGAAAGCTGCGAGATGAAGCGCATGTTTGTTTATCCGCGGTTCCAGGGTGCGGGAGTAGGCAAAACACTGGCGGTTGCGATCGTTGAAAAAGCGCGGGCACTAGGTTTCCATAAGATGAAACTGGATACGAGTCACCGGCAGATCGAAGCACAGCGACTTTATCATAAGATTGGTTTTGTGGATTGTGAGCCGTATTATGAGTTGCCGGAAAGGTTGAGGGAGTGGTTGGTGTTTATGGAGGTGGAATTGTGAGAGGGGATAGCCTTATCGTAGGTTCCGGTTATGTTCCAGGTCAGGCCATTTTTATATTCCTTCTCTGTCCAGAGTTGACCAGAGGGGTAATAATAACGGTAAATGCCATTGAGGCTGTCTCCAACGAGATGATAGAATTCCTTAGGCTGTCCATTGGGATAATAGGATTCGTACGCGCCTTCCCGTATACCATTTACATAAGTATAAAAAAAATTCAGTTTACCGTCCGGATAAAAATATTCCTGACGGCCATCTTTTTTGTCCGCAATAAATAGCTGGTTGCCAAAGATTGTTCCATCCGGATAAAATATGCTTGCCGGACCTTCGATCTTTCCTGCTTTATATACCCCTGATTGAGCAATTTTCCCGTCCGGGTAATAGTAGGTGAAAGGACCTTCAGCCTTGCCTGCCTGGTAGGTGAGGGTTTGTGACAATATCTTACGAAATGTTTTGTCTTCAATCACATACATGCGCCATGGACCTGTTCGTTTACTATTAATAAACTCCCCTTCCCCGAAAACGAGGTACATGCCTGTGGTTTTTAGCGGTGCCTTTTCGTTAAGTTGATAAGCACCAAATTCCATTACTTCATAGTCCTTCCATTGTCCCTGACGCATGTATTCATTATCCATGTGGCCGTCAGGGCGAAAATTTTTTGTTGCAAAACCACTTTTCATATAGGCATTCATGATACTATCCTTCACCAAAACGATCTTTTGGGAAGAAGCGCCAACGGAACAAATCATGATGCCGAACAGTAATAAAAAGTTTTTCATGATAGATTGCAAATATTTTGTGATTAGTATTATTGAATCCGCGTAGGAGGTTGCCTTGCCGGAATTTTGAGTGCAGGATTATAGTGAGGAAGAATCTGCCTGATGCTTTCTTCGTCATTAGATGACACATCGATAAAATACCAGGTGTTCCCTTTGTCCGACGTGATCCCGATCATAAAACTATCTGATTTCAGTTTACGACCCTTGACCGTTAGAAGAATGGTTTGAGGAATGAGCGTATGAATTTCGGGACCAGCGGTCACAAAGCTAACTGGGGTACCAGTATACACCGAATCAAAAGAGATGCCTTCTGTGAGCATTTCTTCCATTTCAGCTTTTATTTTAGCAACTGCTTTCGCCGGTCCTCCTGCTTTTGCCAGTAAGGAAGGATAGGTTGTTTTTGCAAGAGTTTCATAATCGCCTTTCATCATGGCATTTGCCAATCGCTGGAGCTGGATAGCAACTGTTTTTGACAACCTGAGCGTATCGATACCGGTGCTCTGCGATGCACAGAAAGTGGCGGAGCCAAAAAGGAAGAACAAGGATAACAGCAGGCGCGTTGTAATTGACATAATTCAAGAAGTAAGATAATGATTATTCCGGGGTAGATCTTCCGTCTATGGAATTTATTGACACGTGCTTCTTACTGCTGTTAACTATACCAAAATTTATGTGGATGCGTGTTTTAATGATCGTTGCCATTATCTTATTGATTGTTTTTATTTATTTGTATGCGGTTGCGTGTAGTGTAGTGGGTAAGGCATCAACTTTAGGTTAGTCTTACCTGGGAGGAAACAGAAGATGTCAGACACTTTGCAGCTTCTATCTCCATTATTTCCATTCCGTTCATTTTCTTATTCTTCATTTCAAAGCTTTAAGCCATCCAAGAGTATATCAAGTTGTGTCCCGGGTATCAGCAGGCAGGGCCACACAGATCTTTTGCGTGCGGAGCAGGCCCTATAGCCGTCAGTCCTTTTTTAACCTGACGGGTTATGGGAGCAGGCCCGTGCGGAAAAGTTTGCCGGCTTTGGAAGTGTGAATGATCTGTGCTCTGAAGAACAGGCTTACTTGTCTTTTCCTTCACAGGCCGTCACTTCATATTGGATATCTTTCTTTATCATCCACTCTTTTCCGTCCTGGTCCGTATAACTGGCCACAACAGGTATGCTGTATTTTCCCGGAGTTGCAGGCGCGGTGAAAGTTGCTTTACAAATACCTTTTTCATCCTGCGGAACTTCTTTTCCATTTGCTGTTACTTTTTGTAATCCATTGTACCTGATCTCACCCAATGCGATATCAAGGGTCAATTGACCATTAGGTCGAAGCACCTGGTGGCTTTGGCTGATCAACGGCATAATGAATGTGCAGATCAGTGAACGGCGGGCGGTATTCTCAAGAAGGGTAACCGCGTTACCGAGCGCTAATTCGCGAATGCTCAATTGAAACCGGCTAAGCAATAAAGTGGTTTCCAGTGGAGAGGTGGATTCAAACAGCAGCTTGTTAACAGATTCTCCATTGATGATCTGCTGATCAAACTTTTCGGCAAACAGTATGGGCTTTCTTTTTGCTTCACCTGCGAGATAAGGATTCGTCTGTCTGATGAAGTTGCGAAAGGATAATATCATGGCCGGCAGACTGTCTGTCTGCTTCAGGATCTTGCCGCTGACTGTCCGGTTATTCCGTTCTTTCCATACTTCATCTTTGATCCGTTCTATTCTGCTGACAAGATCGTTTGCCTGGTTATCTACGGTAAGAAGGGTTGGCTCAAAGAACTTTGCTTTATCGGCAGTGAATGGGTCAGCTTTCTTTTCCTGGAATGCAAGAAGTACGTTTTCTGTTGCACTTTCAGTGGAAGCGATCGAGTTGAGAAGTGCTTCATTGGCGATGGTTAATACGTTGTTTGAGGCAGTATTGCTGTTCTTGCAGGCAAAAAGGAGTTGCAACAGACAAAGGGTGAAAACGGGAAAGAGTATGCGGTTCATGAAGCAAGGGTGGTTGGGTGATGAGTAAAAAAGACGGGTAGGACAGATGGTAACGATAGATGGGGTTTGTTGATTGTGATGAGTTTTCGTTTTGGCTATGTTTTAACGCTGTCCCATTTTATGGGATAATGTGACGGGAGAAATGGGGCGGCATACCTAGAGACAATTAAACAAAAACCTGAGACTATTATTCCTTTCTTATTGTTGTGTTATTTTACGTCTACAACTTCTTCAATGATAAGATATATGTGGGGTATGAATCATTTTGAACGCAGTCGTTTATCTCCGGATAACTTTCTGCATGTGGTAAATGAGTCGACATTATATGTTCATTCACACGACCCGGCAATCCACAATTTTGAATGTTCTATTTCGTTTATTGCTTAAATCCTCTTTGGCAAATGAAGCTACTTTCTGCATCTATTTTCCTTTTAATAGCATTAACGTCTTGCAGGCCGGCCGGAACAAGGCAGAGGCTGGAAAACCATTTTGCAGTAAGACGGCTTTATCTACCGGTGGATACAACTGTTCAGTCAATAGCCTATCTAAATGGTCATTTATTGCTTTTGCAGGAAAACGGTAAACTGTCTGTTTTGAACGATGAGTACAAACGTGAAGCCGCGATTGAAAAGAGCCTGTCTAATGTAAAAGCGGAATGGCTATTTACGTATCATGACACTGTTTTTGCCGGCAATAAAGATCATTACTATTATCTGAACCCGGATATTGAAGCCATCCCGTATAAAGCAAATCGAACAACTTATGGGGATGTTTTCCTGGAGGATAGCAATTTCCTGGTACATGGATGTTGTGTGGGTGAGTTCGGCGGAGCAATTTTCTTCCGTGATAAAAAAACGGAAAGAACCTTTTCTTATTTCGCTACCTGTCCGTCTCAGGTGTTGCAGTTTGGTGAACAGTATGTCGTTTGTAATAATCTCGCGCACATGGGTGATCACATGAGTTTTCTGTTTGTGAAGGATCCCCGGACATTGTATGAGATCAGTGGTGAAAAGTTGAAAAACCACTGTAACTGGTATGTCTCTGTCGACAGCTTGCGAAACTATTGGTTAAAGAGCAACGTTGGCGATGTTCGTGTATACGATGATTTCAATGCAATGTCTTTGGTGACTTTTCCTTATAGAGACAGCCTTTACTCTGTTTTAACCAGACCTAAGGCGACCATTTTATCTGTGCATAGGGGCGATACAACGATAACCGTGGATACACTGCTTAGAGAGAGAATTCCTTTTCATCAAGTGCAGGTGATTGAGGCTGGGAATAAGAAAGTGTCTGTATATAAGTTGACAGGTGGATCCCCTTTTGTGGCCTACAGGACGAGGGGTAATCATACTGGGTTAATTGTTGTAGAAGGGGACAGGATTGATTTTTTGGGGCCGAAGATTTCGGAATAGAATTCAATGTCGTTTAGTTAAGGAGCAAAAAGTTTGTCATCCCGGCCGGGCGACCTAATGTTTGATGCAAATTTAAAGCTGCCAGAGCCGGGAGCTCCTCATTGCGGAGATCCCGGCTCTAGCTTACACTAAGTTCGATGGTGATCTAAATTTACCTGGCCTGCCCGCTGAAGCTTGGCGTAGGCGGTGCCGGGATGACAATCCGCCGAAGACTTAACTAAATTACATTGGAATAGACTTGTTGGCTTAATGAGACGGTTAAGTTCAATGTTGGTTTTAATTCGTCGAACGGGTTTTTTGCCTTCTCAGAGAAGCGAAGGACAGATGCCGTATTGCATTTATGAAAATTACCTTATTTTTTTCAATATTTTCAGGGTAGGGTGTTGACTGGCAGTTTTGTGACCTTAATTTCTGCAGACGCAGGCTCCTTGAACCAATAGTAATTGCTATTCGTTGCTGCGGCTTTTAAATTTACTAGTTCGATAAAATATTGAGCGTTGTCATAGGTGAAGTATGTAGCTAAACCCGTACCTACCGGTATTTTTTGGCGTATAATTACACCATCGGGTTTTCTTGCTTTTAAAACAACTACACGTTGAGCCGGATTAAGCACAATCTTTTCTATCTTCCATTTAACACCCAGGTATAATTTTGCATTTGTGTTTTCCTTAAGCAGGAAGGTAGACTGTTGAGCATTGCTTACATGAAAGGTTCTTAGCTTCTGAATAAGGCTTTTATCGCCCTTTATTTTAGCTTCCAGTTCTGGGGTTTTGATATAATAAGCGTCACTAAGTATTTCAAAAAAAAATTCATAGTCGATCCAAAATGCACCCCGGTTGCCAAATTCAGGCCCAAAGGAGTTGACCATCAAAAATGATCCAATGTTATCACTATATCCAATGCACAGCATTGAGTGCAACTTGGTGTTACGTGAATCAGTACTTGAACCAAACTTTGACCAGATAAATGGATTAGAATCACTCCATAACGGCTTAAAACCTTTTTGTGTAAAATCGTTATCAATGAAGACTTCTACAGCAATTGGAACATTATGACTGAGCAAATACTGGAATTCTAGTAGGTCTGGCCTAGCATGCCGAAAAATATCAATTTTGTTAGAAGCAGCGATGTTTAAGATGTCAGATGTAAGCGCCGGTAGAACACAGTTAATATTATTTCTATAGTATGGCCACTGTTGAAATGTCACACAACCTTTTTCGTTCAGAATTTTCATTGCCTCCAGCAAGTCAATTCCTTCGCCGCATGCAGAAATTCCTGTATTCATCTTGGAGGCTGTAAAAATGAAAGAAGGGCTGTAAAATGTTTCAGTGTTATTTTTCTCCTTTGGAAATACTCGTTTTGATTGAATATTGTCAGTGACTGATTTTAATGCAGCCACTGCCCAGGCTGAGCACGAATAAATATTACCTTGATTACCAATATAGGGAAGGTTGTCCATCATTTTTGTGTAAATGCTGGGCTTGAGTGCAATTATACCATTAGAAATAGGCACGAGTTCGGTTGTTGTTAAATTGAAATTCAAATCCGAAAGTGCAGACGAGCCCTGGTAAATAGCAATGTCACTGCCAACGGACTTGTCAAAATCTTCAGCCTCAGAAAAGATATCCATGTTCTTGATCTTTTCAGCGCTATTAATACCATTTAATCCTGACTGTATCCATTTATTACTTGGTTGGATTCGCGATTGTTGTTCAAATCTGGTTGGTAAATTTGTTGCGATTCCCAGCCATTGGATCGAAGAATTAGTGACTTTTCCAAACCACATGACTGAAGAGTCTTCTGATGGTGTAAAGATTTGTTGATCGGATCCCCGGTAAAAATCTTTGATCCGCTTTGCCAGATTTGTTTTATCTCCGGCAACAGTATCTGATCTGAAGATATCATCAGTAGGAATTTTTTGCCTGATACTATCTGGACTTTTGACATATTTGCCCATCGATGAAAACAGGCTGTCGCAACAGCTCTGTCCTCGCACTGCTGATGTTGCCGCTGTTACTGCTAGTGCAATAAGTATAATTTTCATCTTAGTTCACCTTTTTGCCTTTCATAACCAACGCAAAAGCATAGAATTCTCCGTTGCTTTCCATGTGGACGGTTTTATTATCTGTTCTTGTGAAGCGAAGGTTACAAAGGATGGAATCAGCGCCGCTAATAGCTTTTGTAGCTGTTATTGGAATATTCAGATTTACACCAATGTTTAGATCGTTCCTGTATTTTAAATCAGCCTGAAATCCTGATACTTTCACAACTTTGAATGCTACGACATTATTTTTTTTGGTCAAAACATCCTTATAGAATTTTATATCTGGTTTACTAGCATTTTCATTGATGTATCTTATAAAATTTGAGGTATTGATTTCATCGATCGTCCAAGAGCCGACTGAATTTACTATTGTATCTCTATTGCTCAGCACGAACTTTAATGTACTATCACTATTATTGAATGGGATTCTGCCTAACGCAATAGAAATGAATTGCTCTTTTACCTGGGAAATGTCACAACTCGGAACAGGTATTCCTTTAGATATAAATTTTGACATTTCATCGGCGCTAACCCACTGTGTCAATTCCGTTTTCGTTTCGACACCATTACTTGAATAGATCGTTCCCAGATACTTGGCATTTGTAGGTCCGAGATAGAGGAGATCATATTTGCTGAATAAGCCATAGTCTTTAATTTGAGAATTTTTAACACATGTTTTAAAGAATGCCTCGAATGATTGCCAGATCGAAGGCGCGCCAGCAGTGGAAACAAACTCTCCTGTGGTATCACTTAGAGTCATGGCATTCGTCCGTTCAATAAGAGTATCAGCGTCAACTGGTTCAACAATGTCAATGCCTTTTTCGCTAGAATTGCACATTGTGAATAAAGGTAGCGCAGCGATGAGCAATGGAAGAAGGGCTTTTAATTTCATGATTATATATAGTTTATGTTGGGATGAATTGTTCCATAAAGACAACTCGCAGTCGCTATTTTCATAACGAGCGAATAAATTTTCATTTATATTATTTAGGGCAGGATTTTGACAGTAATAGAAGAAACAGACTAGCTTACAGAATTCTAAGGGTGAAGAAACGTCGAAAGCTATAGGAGGACTAGGATAAGCTTACTGGGTAAGGAGTCTTTTAAAGATAAACGCCTTTTTAAAAAATGGCAAGGGTGTTTACACGGTTTTTTCGGGATATTTTCACTGTCGATATATGATGCATTTGAATAGCAGTCCATCAAACTCAAAATATTGTATAATTTGACCGGGTAAGAATTCTGCGATCTGATGATTTGAATGTTTATGACTGTCGTTTCGGTTTTTCCCATCATAATCAGGTCAAAACTATGTTGCCGTGAACTAACTCATATTGAGTTCGTATTTATTGGATTGATTTTCGAATACCTAAATTGATAAGAACCTAAGTTAATTTTTTGATCTTTGGCATCCTTTGCGTAGCGGTACTTCAATCGATATTTGGTTACCTGTTGTCACCGGGGATTGTTTTGCGCATTAAGACCGCAGATGAATAAGTTGTAACAAACCTTTCTTCCCATCCGTCTAAATTATAACCATCGGCCAGCCAACAAATACCGCGACTCCCTGAACAATTACGCCTTCCATATCACCCTATACGATCTGTTCCTACTCGCAACCATCTTTGCCGGCATCACCTTTACCTGGGTGCTATGGTTCTCCCGCTCCGCTAATCGCAACGCCAACCGCCGACTCAGCCTCGCACTCCTCGTTATGATCCTTTGGATGATGCGGATCGTAGCGATCGATATCGACCTGCATCAATACATCGCCCACTGGGACTGGCTTCCCACCCAATGGCTGCTCGCACTCGGTCCGTTATTCTACCTGTATGTATTGAAACTGACTGATCCTGCACACAAGTTCAGGAGCAAAGACCTGCTTTACTTTACACCTGTGTTGCTGGAACTCCTGGCACTTGTGCTGGAAATAATCGAAGGCCACCGCACGGGTCAACCCACCTATCAAACAAATCTATTCCACCAGCTAAACCCCGTGCTGCAGCTCCTGATCGTTGTTTCCAACCTCATCTACCTACGCCTATGCGATCGCCGTATCAAGACGTATGACACCAGGTTGCAACCTTCCCTGATGGACCGGTCCCTGCTTGAATACCGATGGCTCCGCCGTCTGCTGAAAGCATCCACCTTTCTTTGGATAGGCTGGCTCGTTTGTGCTGTATTGGACCTGACCCTTTATCACGGCGAACCAGGTCCGCCAGTCCACTACTCGTTCTATATCTTTTTTATGGTGATGCTGATCTGGACAGCTGCGGCCGCGTTGCTTCAACCGCAGCAAAGCCCGGGTCTTCTGTCCGATGGAACCAGCCCACCGGTTCCTCTTCATTTGAAAGCAAAAGCCAGCTGGCTCAAACAGCAAATGGAAGCCCGGCGCTATTTTGAAGATCCGGATTTAAGTCTGCCTAAACTGGCCGGGAAAGTCGGAATGACGCCACATGAACTATCCCGACTCATCAATACGGCCGTCAAAAAAAGTTTCAATGATTTCATCAATGAATACCGGGTGGTTGATGCGGCCCGTAAGATCGCTGACCCGGCTTATGAGAATATGACCCTGCTGGGCATCGGGTTTGAAGCGGGTTTTAATTCCAAGACCAGCTTCAACCGAATTTTTAAAGAAATGACCGGCAAAAGCCCAACGGAATACAAAAAGCAGGTGGAAAAAGAGCGCCCAACTTATAATTCGAGGCGAAAGGTCCTGTCCAGGCTGTTAATATTGAATCGTGAACCCGTGCTACAACCGGTTCCGGTAAATTTAAACAGCTATCGTATGTACAGGAATTATTGGAAGACCGCTTTCAGGAATTTGCTGCGGTATAAAACTTATTCGTTGATCAATATCGCCGGGCTCTCCATCGGGCTGGCCTGTTCGATCCTGATCATGCTCTACGTTCAGGATGAACTGAGCTATGATCGCTTTCACCACCATGCCGGCCAGATCTACCGCATCGACAAGCAGAACACCAGGGATGATGGCCGCGTCTCCACCGGAAGCTATACCGGCTATTTCCCCGGTCCCCGGTTCTCCGCAAAGATCCCTGAGATCAAAAGCTTTGTCCGGTTCCAGCCCTCGAGGGTGGACATTAAAAACAGGGATATGGTGGAATCGCAGCCGGTTGATCTGGTGGATACTAATTTCCTCTCGGTATTTAATTTTCCGCTTCTCCGCGGTAACCCCAATGCGCTGGCGGAGCCGAACGCGGTCGTGATTACAGAAGATGTATCCCGAAAGTATTTTGGTAATACCAACGCTGTTGGACAAACCCTGCTGATCAAAGAAGACAGCGTGTTCACTTCTTATATCGTCACCGCGATCGCTAAGAACTGCCCGCAAAATTCTTCCATCAAATTCCAGGTGTTGCTGCCGCTGAAGGTTTCAGCGATCACTGAAAGCGATAACGGGAATTGGTTCAATTCATTTCTCAGCACATTTGTCGTGCTCGCGCCCGGTGCAGACGTAAAAGCGGTTGAAGCGAAGATGGCCTCCGTGTTCGAATCGGATGCGAGCAAAGCCATCAGCGAGATCAAAAGTAAATACGGGGTAAAGAGCATTGGCATCAGCTATCTGCTGGAGCCGCTTACTGCTATCCATCTCGGCGAATTTGTGCCGGCAGAAAACGAAATTCTGCAGGACAAAAGCAATCCTGCATTTTCCTATATACTCTCCGCCATCGCGGTGCTGATCCTGGTGATCGCCTGCGTTAATTTTGTCAACCTCACCGTTGCACGCTCTGTGAAACGCGCCAAAGAGATCGGCATACGCAAGGTGATCGGCGGATCAACCGCGCAATTGCGTGTGCAGTTCTTAAGCGAATCGTTTGTGTTATGCCTGATCGCTTTTTTGCTGGCAGTCGTTATTGTGATGTTGGTATTGCCGGTTTTCAGCCAGCTATCCAACAAAGCGCTGTCTCTGTCTTATCTTTTTAACGGCCGGATGATCCCCGGTTATTTGTTGCTGTTTGTTGTAACAAGTCTGCTGGCCGGGTTTTACCCATCCATCGTACTGTCCAACTACAATCCTGTGCAGACGCTTTACAGCCGGTTCAACCTCGCCGGGAAAAACTACCTGCAGAAAGGCCTGGTAGTTTTTCAGTTTGCGCTGGCTTCTTTCCTGATCATTGGTTCCATTACTATTTACCTGCAGTTTAATTACCTCACTTCGCAAAGCCTGGGTTATGATGATGATCATCTCATCACCATTAACAAACCCGGGTTAAGCCGAAGTGAAGCCGCCTTGTTCAAAAGGGAATTGCTCAAAAGCCCTGACATTATAGATGCCGCCGTGAAGAACAGCAGCGACAATAACAATACGGTAAAAGTAAATGGTGAACAGGCAATCAATGTTGCCGTTGAAACGATCGACGAATCGTTCCTGCCTCTGCTGAAAGTGCCGTTAAGCGCCGGCAGAAACTTTTCAGCCAACTATCCGGGAGACGCAACGGCTGCCGTACTCGTGAATGAAGCGTTTGTAAAGGAAGCGGGCTGGAAGGACCCGGTGGGGCAGCGTGTAACAACTTTTGAAAAAGGAGAGACGTACACTGTCGCAGGCGTGGTAAAAGATTATCATTACAAACCGTTGACGGAAAAGATCGGCGCACAGCTTTTCACCATGAATCCCGCCAATGCGTATGGAACCGTTTTCATCAGGATCAAACCGGGCAGCGAAGCGTCCAGCCTGCGATACATTGCCGGGGTGTTCAGGGATCTATTCCCTTTAAATGCGTTTGGCTACCAGTTCAAGAAGGAAGAAAACGAACAGCTTTATGCAAGCGAAGCGAGATGGAAACAGATCCTGCTCTTCAGCGCGATCCTGACGGTCTTTATTTCCTGCATCGGATTGTTTGGGCTGTCCGTACTCGCTGCGGAGAAACGCGTGAAGGAGATCGGGGTTCGTAAAGTGCTGGGAGCATCTGTTGGCCAGATCGTGCAGATCCTTTCCGTTGATTTTTTGCGATTGATCTTTATTGCGCTGGCGGTATCGATACCGCTGGCATGGATGGCAACGAGTAAATGGCTGCAATATTATCCGTATAGGATTTCGCTTTCGTGGGGGTTGTTTGTGTCTGGTGCGTTGCTGGTGATAGGGGTGGCGATGTTTACGATTAGTTTTCAGTCGGTGAAGGCGGCGATGGGGAATCCTGTGAGGAGTTTGAGGAGGGAGTGAGGGGTGGTTCCCGCTGATTCCGCAGATTCTATCATTCTTTGTTTTGTAATTGATTTGAGGCGCAGATCATACTGGTATATTGAGAGCGCAGATTTCGCTGATTAGCTTCTGATAGTGGGCTGTGATCCTCCTTGCGCCTGAGCTCAACGTAGGAGCACGGCGGACGGAGCCTGGAGATCAATACAAATATCCTTTTAAGCGTATTAGAGCTAACTGACAATTAATGTTTATCGAAATCGTTAAAGCATTATGCGAATCCTATTATTGCCTGTTCTATGTCTGCTATCATTCCAGTTATTAAATGCTCAGGTTAAGACATATGGGCATTCCGCAAAAACCAGTCATGTTTTACAGCAATTGAATGAGCAGTGGAAATCTGATTCTCTCGGGCTTCTTGGATATCGGTTTAAACATTTCGAAGCTTTGAGTAAATCAAAACCGGACAGTATCTCAACGGATCAATTGATGAAATATCTTGGCCGTCCGAATATTATTCGTAAATCGACCTATGGCAATCCCAGAAGAGATCATGTGGAATATGTATATTTTATATTGAATGATGATCCGGGTGGTAAGCTCCCGTCTTTCGGTGGTCTTTATCTTTCCTTTGTTTTTGATGCAGAAGAAAATTATCTCGAAGAGATCAGTGAAGGGGAGTTTTGCGGATAACAGGAGACAATGATCCAAGTCGGGTCTCTTGAAATTCAAAGGCCTTCACGCATGATTATCTCGATACTTTTGTACCAGCTTTTTCCAGATCATCCATTCCAAATTGGTCATACGTTCACACTCTTCACTTCAATAATCTCCATCCCATTCATCTTCTTATTCTTCATCTCATAGCTCACTCCATTTACGATCATTTCAAATTGTATTCCGAGGATCAGCAGCCAGGTGCGGCCGGTATCTGGTGGAAGCTGATGTGTTAGATTGATAACCGCTGTGGGAAGTTTATCGATAGGAAGAGGGCCGCTGTTGCTGGTGTCTTTGCCAGGCTTTTGCCGCGGGTTTTGTTTGTCGAAGTCTAAGGCGAGGGCCGTTGCGATGAAACGGAAATGGGTGGCTGCTTCCGGGAAACGCAGATCACGGTCGGGAATGAAGGATGCGATCGTGATATCGGCAATGCCGGAGTGCGGATCGAGGGAAGTGGCGTACAGGGAAGTATCCAGGATAGTCGCGAAATCGCAGAATGCGTTGAACTGGAAGTTGAGGAGCAGGTCTGCATTGCCAGCGTTGAATACGCGTGAGCCTCGTTTGTGGATGGGGTCGGACTTGATGACATCATGCATGGTTTTCCGAAGGCGATTGTGACACATGGTGTCGCAAAGGTCTTTTACGCGCGGGCCGAGGGCTGTGCGGAGAAGTTTGCCGGTTTTGGAGGCGAGACCGAACTCGTTGCAGTTCTCGCGGGAGCGGGCGAATTCGGGAGCGTTTTTGAAATCGTAGCTTGAGACCCCGGGTCTGGCCCGGGGCAAGCTCCCCCGTTTAGTTCCAGCCTTTTTGTTGTTACGCGATCCTGCCTTTTTGGTGGAGCGCTGTTGAGATTTTTTTGTAGACATAATTTTTTACTTTTTAAGATCGAAGCATTCCGGAGTTGGTCCGGTTTGCAAGTGGGTTATGAAATTAGGATACGGGTTAGGGAGATGCCAAACGAGATGGCCGTTTTGGCCATATTGGCCATTTTGGCCGTTTTGATGATGGACAATGGGGCGGATGCTTACGGCGGTTCGCGCGGGA
The DNA here is from genome assembly GCA_003243445.1 of Citrobacter freundii. Taxonomy (GTDB): domain Bacteria; phylum Bacteroidota; class Bacteroidia; order Chitinophagales; family Chitinophagaceae; genus Terrimonas_A. The sequence continues at coordinate 43,417 of QFQQ01000035.1, read as the reverse complement.
TGGGAGATTTCGGTATTTGAAGGTTGTATGCTGTCATGGTTTATGTTGTTGATCGCATTCGCAAACTGTTGGTTGTTGCGTTGATGCTGGATGCAATGGTAATATCGGAAAGGGGCGGTGTCCAAATGAAATGGCCGTTTTGGCCTCTTTTGGCCGGTTTTGGCCGCTATTGGCCACCTGCAGAGAGGGGAATTGATCGGGTGAGGTGGTTGCGGATCAGTAATAGTTTGACAAGCCGGCCGGCTGGTGTGCAGGAGGACAGGTGCATCAGGGAGATGGATTTCAGTTTTGGGGGTTGAATGGGCGATGTTTTTTTTCATGGAATGCAAGGTAGGATGGATGGGAGGAAGGAGGAAAGGAGGTGTCGTATTTGGCATCAATTGGCATGAATTGTCGTGATTTGACGCATTTGGCGTGATTTGACGTAATTGGCGGAGTGGTGTTGCTGGATGAATGCTTTGAGGGTGAAGGGAGATCGTAGAGAATAGGTAGAGAGGGTGTATGGAGTGTAGGGGATTGGTGGGGCGTTAGTACAGTTTTGGTACACTTAGCGTGCGTTTTACTGGGGGGATGGTAGGGAATTGGTACAGTTAAAATTTTTTTGCGGAGTAAAATGAAAATACGGGTGCTCCGCGGTGTTTCCCTCATTGTTTTGGATGAGGTGGATAGTAAGTTTGTTTGAGAGGTTGAAGGAAGTGCGGATTGAAGTTGAGTTGTTTGAGGTTGTGGAATTTGTGTTTGGAATGGACGGTATGTTTATAGAAAGGTGATTTTTGAGAACTAGTAAAAATGTTTTTATGATGGAAGAAAAGAAGGAGGAGCTTTTTGAGGTGGCAATTGGACTCCCCGATGGAGAGAAATGGAGTTCGGAAAAGTTGGAGATGATAAAGAAGTTTGTAAAGGAGATTGATAGGAAGAGGACTCCGGAGCAAAGAAAGAAGATTGAGGAAGCAGCGGAAAGGTGTAGGATGGAAGAGAAGGGTGACAAGTCTTGATTATTTATTTTAAAAACTGTTTTATGCAAGAAAAAAAGGAAGATGATTTTGTTGACATTCGGATTGGGCAGTCAGAATGGAGGGAATGGAGTCCTGAAAAAATAGCGGCGGTTAAAGCTGCTGTAAAAGAGCATGCAGGGAAGAGAACGCCAGAGGAGAAACGGAAGATTGAGGAGCTTTCAATCAAAGCTCGAGCAATGCAAACGGGTGAATCTGACTAACAGTGAAAAGTAAAAAGCATTGCGTCTAAATCACAATTGATTCTAGAAGCAATGCTTTTATATAACTGAGTTTATGAGTAAGATGACTTACGCAGATGGAATACCGTAATAAGCAAATGACTGCGGCGGAGCTAACTCAAAATCTTCTTTCAAAGATTTTGGCTTCCTATACTTCTTGACATTTTTGATTTTTATAGCGTATCCGGCTGTCTTATCCCAAAAGTATTTATCGAAGTAATCTTTAGAAATACCGGAGAAGCTGCTTGTCTTTTTCCACAGGCTTTCCAGCTCTTCATTGATAATAGAATCGATCTCAAACTCTCCAATTACCTTTTTGACAGGTGAAGATGCATATACGATAACAGTTTTCACTTCCGGATTCTTGAAGATGGCCCGACGAAACTCAAACTTTTTCGTTCCATCAAATATTTTATTCGCAAACTCTGGTTTTATAGATAGTACGACTTTCATCATTGAAAAGAATATTTTGCAATTTTAGTGAAGTTTTCCCGACTAATTTCCATAAACCCTCTCGGAGCACCTTCAATGCCTGAAAGTACCCCATTATTAATGAGCCATTCCATATTAGGCCTCTTTCGGAAAGAATGAGCATAAATGAAATTCACTATAAATGGACGGTAGCGTTTATCGTGATCCCAATGCTCTTTTAACTTCTCGTCTGTAAAAACACTGCGCTTTTTACAAAGACGGATGAATGTTTCTTCGTCAGGAATGTTATCTATGACTGATTCGACTATTCCGTAAGTGGAAGCAACGCTTTTGTAATATCCCCCGGTTCGATAAAAGACAATGAGATCTCCCGGTGAAAGATTTCTTTCAATGGAACGGGAGATATAAACCTTGCTCAGTGCATTCCGATGAGGTTTATTTTCGATAAAACCCAATGGCGATTCATTCCGAAGAATTGAATCCGGGAAAAGCTCTGTGTGATACTCCGGGTATATCGGGACAAGAAAGACTTTACTTTCTTCCGAGACGAATGGAAAGCTAAGTCGGGGCTCTGCAAGATTTACAGGTTGCTGACGGTTAAAGTCCTTTACATATACATTCTCCTCTCCACCGGCACTGGTCTTTTTGCCATGTAGCTTGAAACCCCAAGCGAGTAGCAAATCAATCAGCCTGGTTTGTTCCGGACGTTTATCGAATATCGTTACGTAGATCTCATCCACCTTATTTACAAGGGCGTTGTCAAATATTATTTTCAGGAACCGTTCACCAATTCTGAAACCATTGGCTATTACCTTGAACGTTCCGATCTTTAACCGCTTCTTTTTTGGGAAGGCGGGAGAGATATCTGCGTAGTTTTCATCAGGTCCTTCGACTTTTATATACAAAAATGCAGCAAGCTCATCGTTGTCGTCGTTGCATATGTAGGAGACTTCGTCGGCTTTTTTGATAAACCATTTATCAAAGCCGGGATAATCTTCTCGAAAGCTGTCGAAGAAATCATCGGTTAAGGGTACGTGGGCAAAGTCTGCTTTCTTTACGGCCAGCACGTTATAGTCAACCAAACCCGGATTTTCGGCAGTTACCTTCTCCAGGAATTGATCGATCTTGAAAACTTTGTCAGATAAACCAAGTAGCCGGGCCTTTTCGTGGATCTTTTTATCTTCTGTTATCAAAATATCGACTCTTTCATTGACTACCTCGTTTAGAATGAGTGTATCATTTCTGTCATTCTCGTTTGAGTCCATCTTTTTACTGAGTGCATCGAGGGCTGGATCTAAGGGTGACGGGTTGCGGATCAGGAGATAGCTTGCGAGCTTGGCTGCCATTGTTTCGGCAGTAGAACTGTTCTTTAGTTTTTCTAATTCCTGAACTGTGACGGGATGTATGATTTTGTCATACTTGAGCTTATCTAGCCAGAGAAATAGGACGCCGATGTCTTTTCGGGTTAGCTTGGATGCTTCACGGTGAATGATTATGTTGGTGTCAAGTAGAATTTTCATGGTCGAAGGATGATTATATTATATATAACAAGCGATAAAATCGATATTTTAACTAAAGGCAAGTAAAATTTATTTTTCAACATGACTTCAGTTAATATTAAATGAGATACGCTAGTTGCTACATAATTCGATCATTTCGTTGTAGTGCCTTTCATCACATTTAGATATGATTTCAAATACTTGCTGAGTTATATTATCTCTTTCGGCCAATAGATTTTCCATCGTCGATTCTTGAAACTCTATTATTTGACTATGAGAATAGTTATTGATAAATCTGTATACAGCGTTTGAAGTAACATCAGATATTCCTGCATTCTTGCAACCAGTATCCATTAACTCATAAAAATTGCTTCGACCTAACGGATACTTAAATGTGAAAAAGCCTTCTAATAGTTTTCTGGCAAAGTTTGCCACTTGATACGCTTTTTCTGCATTTACGGTCTGGTCATCTCGATATTCATAAAGCTTTTTAAACATGTAGTGATATTCGGAACCGTACTTAAGTAACGAAGAGTGCGCGTTGCTAATCATTGACTTTCTACCTTCAGCCTTTTTAACTTCGATGGCAAATACAGCCGTTTTTATTTTTCCAGGACTATTTTTCTTTAAAAGCCAATCCCGAACTATCTTAAAGTAGTTGTAGTTGTGAGTTAAAATGAAAACCTGCAAGGCAGATTCAAAATGCGATTTTACAAAAGAAAGTGAATGAAAGAGATGATTAGAGTCAAAGCTTGAGATCGGATCATCCAGTACAATAACTGAATCGGAAATTTTGTTTCCCTGTTCTTCGACTTTAATTACGAAATAGACGAATGCTATTGCAGTCTTTTCTCCTTCGCTCAAATTGGCTGCAGGAGAGGCTGGTTTAGAGCGTAATATTTTATACCCTTTTAAACCAGCGTCATAACTCAATGAAATATCATCGCGACCTAAAAATCTATGGAGTTTTCCATTAAAGTTTTCTGCACCTTTCGCCGCATTTGCCAAGCTGGCTGATAAACTGTCGAGTTCTTTTTGAAGCGTTTCTACCTTTTCTTTTGAATTTAGAAAATCCTGTTGATCCTTAGCCACTTTTTCAAGTAACGTGAAGTATTTCTTTTCTGTAAAGGATTCCGATATATAGTGTTTCTCAAGCGTAGACTTTATTTCCTTCAGCTCAGTTTGAAAATTCTCCGTTTTTTGATTGTGTGCGAATAGTATCGCTGAAATTTCTTTTTCTTTTGCCGCAAGGGTTGATATAACAGACTCAATATCCGTTTGTTCCTCAAACTCTGTGCTGAAAGGATTCTCCAATTTGTGTTCAATTACGGCAGACCAAGCTGCTAATGTTTTGTCGAAGTTGGATCGACTTTGTTGCAATTCTGTCAATCGTGCCTTATATGATAAATGAAATTCTTCATATAGGTCACTGGTGTCCGGCATACTATAAGCAGCTTGTATTTCTGTAATCCAGTTTCGGGCATTTCTCAGTTTTGTAATTAGTTGATCATATTCAATGTTGAAATGCTCTTTTAGTCTGGATATGAGATTCATCGGTAAATTCTGGCCGCAGAATTCGCAGGTTTTACTATTGTGTTCTTGATGGAGTTTCAAACCTGCTTCAACCCAAACGTTGATGTCTCCATTTTCTTGCAACCTTTTTATACTTGCGGATACAATTTCTTGTTTAATCAGACTGTTAATTTTGGCCTGGGCTTCGATTATCTTTTGATCATCTCTTTTAGGAAATTGAAATGTTATCTTTGGTTTTTCAACAGGGTGAGCTCTTTTCTTTAATTCATCAAGAGATTCAAGGCTTAGCGTGGCTTTCCCTTCTTTTATTTCAGCTTCATGGTCGTTTACAAATGTTCGAAGCTTACCCTTGTCATAATTGAGGTATCTCGAGTCGCTAGTATCTATGAGCTGAAACGACTGTTTTATACTTCGTGCAACATCCGTTAGGAAGTTTTCTTTATCCTTTTCCGAAGCCTTCGCAAGCGTCTCACGCGAGTCCCGATCTGCGATTTTCCTAGGAAGATCTTTATCTCTAATTGTGAAGAATCTATTCCGTTCTTCTATTTTATCTTCTGAGATGACGATGATACTTTTCGCTCCTTGTTTTTTCCAATCAATGTTATCTTCAATAAATTGCTGATTAAAAACAAAGACTTTGGGTGTAAAGTTTTCGATCGAGGTGGACTTTATAGAGGAATCATCTTGAAGAACAATTTCGAATTCGCAAGTTGGAAAATCCGATGGAATTTTCTTATCGCGCAGGCTAGCAAACAAGCGAGATAATGTTGTTTTTCCGCACCCATTCCATCCGTAAAAAAGGTTGAATTTCATAAAGTCACTCAGGTCGGATGACGCAGTAAAGTCCTGAAATATTCCAAAGCGTTTTAATTTTTTGATTTTCTTTATCATATGGGTTGCATTGAGCATTGAGTTAGCTTGCTGGTCATGAAACTTAGACATTCGTATTGACTCCAAGAATGTAGGAAATTGGGGGGTATTTGTAATGTTGATAGTAAATTTGTTTAGGTTAGGTCGCCCTTGTTTTTGACCTTGGCCGGCTCTAGGGTAAATGAGTTTTCACTTTCCTCTGATTTTCTATAGGATATCAAATCGAACTGTATGGATGAGCTATTCATTGCTTGCATGGTGTCTTTGATGAAATCTTGTAATCGGATATAAAAGGCATAATTGTTTTCGACAAGCCCCATTCCTGCATTCCTCGGGATATGAAACTTCGAGTTAGGTTTTTGCTCCTTGTTCCAAATATGCCTAATAGCTTTCAATGTATAGCTGTCGAGAGGACAGTGAATGAAGTTCATAATTCGAGATCTTTGTGAGATATCTAATTCTTTGCAAAGTGGAATAAATTTGAAAAGTAAATCCACCAGCTTGCAAGCGTAAGCTATGTCGAGCGTACGGGTGCATTTTTGCTCGCCTTTCCAATATGCACTTAGATCGTATACTGCGGACTTGTGTAACCGCGTAAAGGAACTTTGATCTGTTACTTTCAATAAAGTGGGATAGTATTTCTTAAAGAAAACGGAGTCGGCCCACGTCCGATAAATGCTCGAAGGGGTGCTTATATACTTGATTTTCCTATCGGAGTCGTTTTTGAAAGCCCGAAGAGTATTGGCTCCCACTGACTGAAGAATGACTGATTTATTTGTGGAGTAAAATCCTGGGCTGTAGAAGGCTTTAATGAAAAGCCGATTCCTTCGTAAGGCTGAATGAATCGCAGAAACATTTTTAAATTCCATGATTGGTGTTACCATGGACAAGAAATAGCCATAAGTTTTGGCGAAAGTGGAATCATTTTAGACGGTACTACGCGATAAGGCAAGATTTCTTGTCAGTTGGTTCGGGTTTAATTGTTAATAGATAATTATGGTGGTAAATCGAATATCTAAAAAAACGCGGAAGAACACAAGACGGTTTCCCGTAATAGGGTGAAAAAACGGGGCTCTCTCCGTGTTTACACGGTATATTTGACTTTTTTAAGTATGCAAATTGGTGATTGACTTTTGTAATGGCTAGCTTATGAACCAACCTTTTCGTTAATTTTTGGTATTAGGCGGGAGCAACATAAAGAGTTTGTAATTACGTAACAGCCAGTAACGGGTAGTAGAATTTTCAGGCGAGGCATTTATAAATGGATAAGTTCGTAATTCCATTCTGGCAATCGTATAATGGCTTCGGCAAGGTGTTTTCGATGGCACTGGCATATGTTCGCTTCAAAGCAAGTCAGGGCGATCCGCTGTTTGTCTTTGAGCAATTGTAAGATCTTTTCCTGAGTAGAATTTGTATGTGGTAAAGTCTCTTGTCTGTATTTGTCAAAAAGGCGATCATAATCCGCCTGGCAATTCAGCTCCTGTCGCTCTTCCGACACTATCCCAACTTCAGGGAAATGCACATATTGGATTCCCACCGCTTCACACGCCTTTAAGAGCTGGCTTTTGGTAAAGCCATATTTCATGCTCATCGGGTTCTTGCGGACATCGACAAGCACCTTTACATCTTTCCCGATCAATTTGTTCAGGTACTGTTCCAGCGAAACCCCTTCATAGCCGATGGTATAAAGGATTGTTTTAGATGCAGACGGTTTAAGGTCTGATAATTTCTGAAGTTCGGTACTGTTCAAATAGCGCTCAGCAATTGAACTATTGATGGCGTAATAAGGGAAATGCTGATAGGTGTACTTTATAAGATCTGAATAGCTCTTTTTGCCGTGCAACAGATGAAGCTGTTTAAGCGCGGAACGATCCTTTTCATTCAGTTGTCCGATGAAGTCGGTTTCGACAGTGGCTTTGATACCAGTGTTGCTGACCGCAACCTGACCGTATTTCTGCATCGTGGAGACGTCTGCTGCAGCCTGGAAGGAATAACATCCGTATCTGTAAGGAACAAAATGAAAAGCGGGCTTGTCCTGGCGTTGCGCGTATAATAATAGAAGCTTCTGCATCTGGGTTTTACCCAGATTACCACCGAAGGTTTGCAGAAGAGCTAGAATTATTTTGCGGCGATAGAACATGTGGCAAAGGTAGGTTGATTTAGAAGAAGAGGCAAGATTGTTAAACGGGTAAATTGTCTAAGTCGGAATAGCATTCTTTCTATTGGATTAGCCTTTAAAGAAGCAGGTCGGGGTAATTGTTCGATCTGAATGTTTATTTTATTTATCAGCCTTGTTCTGCGAATTGATGCAACCATTTTCTTTTGAAGTATTATTATAACACTCTAACTTTATGCATCCAGAGTTTCTATATACACAGCCAATCAGTAATCATATAAACTATCAAGCATGAAACAGATAATAAACAACGAAACTAATTACGGTTAAGTTTCGACCTTTAAATGAGAATGTCCCCCAACTATCAGGCATTAAGAGATACCGGGCAACAATAATCTGGAAAACTCTTGAACCGTTCTCGCGAGCTCCTTCTCTGTAGTGTCATCACAACGGCTATCACACGCAAGGACATTCACAGGCTCTGCAAATTGCAAAACAGTAGCATCTTCAGCTAAGATCTTGGCGTCGATAAGTTTCTTCAGAGCACTTTTTGAATTAATGTCTTCAAAGAAAGTGAGCTGATTTTTCTCCACGTTGTTCCTGATATTGTTGATTATGTAATTGTAAACTGTAGAATCAAAATCATGATAAATAGCTTGCACCCGAGTCCCGGTATCTGCGACAAATTCTAACCTTCTTACGCTTGGGAAAAGGAATAAGATCCCGACATTAATTACTTCACCAAGCAAAATGGAATGGTGGTATCGGAGGATGCTATATGAAAAACCGGCGACCAAAACGGTATATTCGTTTGATTACTTCTTAGCAGTTGTCTTTACTTTTTGAGATTTCTTGCGGATATCTGTAGAGGCCGCGCCTTTCACTTTGCTACCACTATCCCGAAGAACCGATGATTTATCGGCTTTGTAGCTCTTTACCGAATGTTTTGCGTAGTCTAAGCCCTTTTTAGAAGAGCCTGTCCGGCTTCCTACCTCGATAGATGGTTTTCTCGAATCTTTTGCTTCTGCGGCAGACCCGACTTTGATCACCCTTGTATAATCGTATCTTTTATACTGTTGACTATTCTTCTTGTCTTCCTGCAATTGTAAAAGCTCATTTTTCGCGTGTACTTTCAACCACAGGTCCGGGGATGTATGGAAGAAGCTTCCAAACTTCATGGCCAGGTCTCTATTGAAAGAACGTTCGCCGTCTACGTGTTTTTTAAGATTGCCGTCTTTGCTATCAAGGGCTTCCGCGAATCGCTTAAAAGACAGATTCATGACAGTCAGGTAATGACCTACAAAGTCGGCGATTTTGATGGGTTTACGTGTATCCTGGCTCTCCTGATTTACATAGTGAATCATTTTGAGTTCAATGGCTACCATTTCATTTTTCAGTATCTGTTCTTTCGAGCGATTTGCCGCGTGCGCCTTCATGGCAGCTTTTACCGCGGCGAATTTTTCTGCACTCCATTCTTTATATTCCGCTTGTCCTATTGCTATATCCTGAAATTCTTCTTTTCTTTCTTTTTTATTTTTCATGACCAGACATTTTATTAGTTATTATTTTCCATTCAGAAATATCGCTCTTTCAGGGTATGCCCTGCGGCATCCATGATACACCGGCCTCCAATCGGAAAAGGAAGACGCCGTACTTTTCGGTATATATCGACACTAATTTCTTGATCTTTCGGTTTCTGCTCTGAGATATCGAAGGCCAAGAGTGCCTTATAATCTCCCGTACAAAGTCGAAGGCTTTCATTGAATGCAAACGCTTTCACGCAACGAGCAACGTGGACCGGGGTGACAGGTTAGGAGGAAGATTGAATGTGGATTTGGCCACTATTAAGCCAGGCTCGTTTGCTTATTCCTTTCCGTGAATAAATTATAATACACCTGTACACGCAACCAGTATTCGGCCTTAATGCCCAGGAGATCTTCCAGCTTTATCGCCGTAGCTGCACTCACATTTCGTTTCACATGTAGCAATTCACTTAAATGGCTTGGCTTCATTCCCAATTGCTCAGCAAATGCCGACTTCATAATATCACGCACTTGCAGCTCATCCATAATGATATCGCCGGGATGCAATGCGATATCGGTTTGGATCTCTTTTCCTTTTCCACTTAATGTTTTGTAGTTGTTCATTCGTCAAGCTTAACGAATTCCTCCCTTTTAGAAGGACTAGACAAAGGTTGTTAGAATTTCAGTGAAAGCAAAGTTTTTAGTAGATCAACGATTCTCTAAAATTGAGGGTATTTTTTCGAGTGTGGCCGCAGATCATGACAGAGATAGAAATTATTAAGCGGTATCCGAGTCTTCTTTGTAGTCGGAAAGAGATGCTTTTAATGCAGGAATATCATTTGAAACTACTTGCCAAACCAATCCAGGAGCTATCCCAAAATATTCATGAATCAAAATGTGTCTCATTCCTACAATCTGTTTCCATTCAATTTCTGGATAACGGTTTTTAGTTTCCTGCGTAATATAGTTTGCAGCCTCTCCAATGATCTCGATCTGCTTGATTGTCGCGAAACGCATCATCGAATTAGCAACGAACTGATCAAAGCTAATACCTCCTGTATAAGCCTCAATCTCGAGTATGGCATCCATAATATGCCCGATTCGTTCTTTATCGCCAATTTTTCCGCGCATTAAAATAGGAGAAGTTACTTATTAGGCTTCGTAAATCAATTGCTTGTCCGACTCGATGTAAGGGGAGATTCTTTTACTAACGCCATCGGCGGGAATCAGATCTACGGTCTTTTTCAGTTTTTCTTCAAGGTCAAACTTCATTTGTACAAAACCGAATCCGATATGTCTGGAGTAGTCTAATTCTACAAGAATGTCGATATCGCTATCCCTGTCAGCGTCATTTCGGGAGTAGGAGCCAAAGAGATATGCTTTCAACACAGGTTTACTGCTGAAATATTCCCGGATGATTTGTATATCTCTTGGCTTCAAGCGCATAGGCAAATTTAAAGTTTTTTTACGGCTTGTCCTAGACTCCTTAAGAATTGGATTTAGTCCATTGCGAGGACTGAATTAAACATTATGAACTTCCTGGTTTCCAGCGTTTCAAACACACCTTCATCCAAAAAGCTGAAATACTCATCTTCTGAAATGATCAAATGGTCTAATAATTTGATGTTCAAAAACCGACTTGCTTCGACTAATTTCTCCGTAGCAGTCTTGTCCGCGCGGGACGGTTTTAAGCTGCCCGACGGATGATTATGAATCACCACAATAGACGCCGCTCTTCTCAGCAAAGCACGATGATACACTTCCATCGGATCAATAAGAACCGTACGTTGAGTACCTAACCCCAACAGCTCCAGTTTACGGACCGTTTGAGAGCAGTCTAAGGTCATCATCCAAAGATGTTCACGATCACGGTCCAGCTTGCTGTAACGGCGGAAAATGGGTTGAAGGATCTGGTAGATATCGGAAGAAGATTGAATGTGGATTTTTTGATGGGCTTTGAGACGGATATTCATAAAATTAAGTTTAAAAGTTTTTAATTCGGTTTAGGATGATGATTGAATGAGCGGGGCAAGGGCATTACGACTATCAGGGGAGGTGATAGGGGAATGGAGTTGATCCGGGGATTCAATCGATCGTTTGGTAATGATGGTCAGCGTTGGCGTAGCGGCTGCGAATGGGAGAGTTCGTTCGGGACTTGTTTGCTAACCTGTATACAAGGTAAAACTTCTTTTTGAAATAACCTCATATTAGAGGTGTTCTTTTTTGGGGTTATTTATAAGAGGTGAATAATTTACTTTGGATGTATGAAAGCAAAGAAGGGGAAAAAAATTCCGATAGAGCCAGGTACTCAACTATCGAGACTTGGTGAACGCATAAAGGATTTGCGAAAAAATAGGATGGGGTATACAAGTGCGGAAATTTTCGCTTATGAGCATGGGTTTGGAAGAACCCAATATGCTAGATATGAGAATGGTGAGGACTTAAGATTCTCGACCTTAGTGAAAATAGTTTCGGTTTTTGATATGAGTTTAGAGGAATTTTTCGCAGATGGGTTCTAATGTTTATTCTTGATTTAGCATCTGCCAAATAATCGCCTTGTATTTTTTCATTTCTTTATCTTCAGGATTAATTTGCAGAGCGTAATTCGTTTTCCCAAGCAAATGCAATAGGTAACTTGCTTTTGTATTTTGTGTTTTTTTCATGTGATCTCGAAGCCCAAATTTGGAAATATAGTACATTTCTTGGCGAATTAGTTTCCTATCTATTTTTGGGATCTGAAGTACTTTGTTAACAACAATTCCTGTAACTATTTGCCTTTTATTTGGAGTTAGGATTTGCGTTTTGTCAGGATTGGCTGAAAAACCTTCTTTGGAAAGTTCATTCTCGACAAATAAGCGAACCTCATTGGGGTCAATAGTCTTTGCGAATGAAAAAGTTAGATCGTCAGCGTATCTTGTGTATCTAATATTTTTCGCTACACAGAATTCTGCTAAACGTTTATCGAAGTTTTTTAAGACTAAGTTAGATAGATATGGACTGGTGGGTGCTCCTTGAGGAAGTGTTTCATAAACGCAGCATAGTTTGGTAAGGAGGTTTGATATGTTTGACGAATAACCTAATTGCTCAAAAAGAAGCTGAATTTTTGAGAATCCAATTGATGGAAAAAAGTCTTTAATATCAATACGAAGTACAATATCCTTCTCTCTATGATACCTGACGTTATCAACAATATTTCTTCCTTTAATATATGCTTTTGCGTATCGGCTGGCTTTAACTTCGTATAGAATATTGTGCAGTATCCACAATTGTATTTCCTTCAGGCTAGGTAGTGGTTCAACAATTAGCCTAGCTTTGCCATTCCGTTTTCGAATAAAAAATTTCCTGTAAAAGAATTGTGTGTGTAGCGCAGCTCGCTTTAGGTAATTCTTGTTGTATCCAACTAAGGCGCATAGGTTGGCGGTATTGTATATGACTGGAAGCCCTTTATCAATAAGGGGCTTCGCGTAAGCAAGGCATTTCTGTATATTGTCTTGCGAGAACCCAGCCTTTACGGCTTTCGCGGTGAACAGTTTTTCGTAAACAATGAAAGACATGTATTGAATCATTTAAGGCCCAGCTATACGCTGAGCCTATTAAGACAGGGGGGTGTGAGGGGGCGCAATGTTGAGCGTAGCGCAGCGGAGCGAAACTTGCGGACCGTCACACCCCCCACAGCTCGAAAGGTTATTCTCTTACAGCTTGACGACTCGCCAAGCCGGCCTAAAGGCAAGTCAGAATGACAAGTCATTCTGACTCGGTAAAAATATCTCATTTTTTTCAATTTTTGGAATTCGACTTTCTTCTTCTGGCTCAATCCAAGCATCTGAACCTTTCCGCTTGTCTTGTTTTACTAGTTGTTCAAGCAAGTCGTTTCCTTTTTGGGTCAAAATAAGTTCTCCGTTTATGGTTTCGGCATTTCCTTCTGCGACTTCAGCTCCAATCATATCAACAACTTGATAATATTCCAGCCCTCCTTTTATTAAGGGTGATATATCACCACTGAACTTTATGACTTTTAACAAAAAAATTCTTCTAGAATTATCCATAAATAACTTTTGTTCTTGGAAATGGTGCCATTTTTGTCTTTGTATTTTTCCAGTATACTGGGAATGTATTATTAGGAGTTTTACTTAAAAAAGTAATCATCGCCTCACACTGACAATAGCCATATTTCATTTCATCTTCTACCTTTAAGATTTTCTCAATTGAGTCCATTAGACTGTATCGTTCTTCAAGTCCTATTCCCATTTTCGACTCTTGAATTCCCTTTCCAATTATGATGTTGCTGACAACTTCTACATTAAGCTCATTGCGTACTCGCTGTATACCATCTTTTTGCGCAGCGATCGATATGACTTTTAAGTTATCTGGATTCAAAGTTTGTCCATTATATGACTCATTTAGAAAGCCTCGGCATGCAGCTATTGCAGTTTCGCCGGACCCTACAAAGTCGTCTACAAGAAATAACTTTGAATCGTCATTTTTGAAGGTCTTTTTTAGGTATTTGATGCTTCGGCCTATAATGAAATTATGGCCAATCCAAGACCAATCTTCTGCTTCAAAGTAATAGCATAGGAAATTGGCACTCTTAGATTTTGACCTCGGTATTTTTATTTCTTCTTTGGCAGATTCGCTTATTACAGTATATGGTTCGAGCAAAGGGTATACATAAATTTTCTGTTTAGGATCAATTTGATCAAGGATACAAAACAATGACTCGTAAAATCTTTCAAGATACTCAGACATTTTTATCCATATAAATTCATTACTGAGTTCCAACAAAAATAGCTGGTGTTGTTTTTCAAATAATGATAATCGCTCGCAGAATCGAGAGAAGGTGTTATGAGGATCTCCTCCTTTTGCGATTCCCCATTTATTTTTTTCAAAAAGAGACTTGACTAAAAGTAAAATATCTGGGCTCAATGTTTTCATAGTAAAACGGAAAAGGTAGTAGATGATTATTATTTGCTTTCAGGAAATTTTGAGAATACCATTTCATTTTTCATTGCGAAATCGATAATGTTGACTTCAGATAAATCTTTGGTAGCCTCTTTGAAGTCTTCTTCAGAGTTTTGGAACGAAGCAAAGACGATGGATTGACTGGTTTTGTATACTTCGAGTTCTTTTAAGAAGGCCTTAAAGCTATTGGTTGAGGACGACTGCTGTTGCGGTTCGTCAAAAACCAGTAACTTAAAATGGTTTCCTTTTTTCGCGTTAGATGTTTTCAGTAATGATATATAATATGCCCATTGTGCTCTAATGAAGTCGCTGGCAGAAGATTCGAACCTTATATCAACCTGTCGACTAACACCACTTTCGATTTTCACTTCGTGAACAGGTACATATTTATCTTTTGAAATTTGAATTGAACTAATAGACTTGGATGTAAATTCAAACTTTTGGAGTAATGACCTAAAAGTTTTTTCGAAAGTTAAGATTTTATCAGCGTCTACAAATGAGTGGTATTCTTTTGAAAGAATGGCTTCGCTGTTTTTAGCATTTTGATACTCTTTGCTTAGAAGAGATATGTCTGTGAAGCGCCTTTCTATTTCCTCTCTATTTTTTTGCAAGAATGATATTTCTCTTTCCGTAGTGACTTTTCTTTCAATAAGTTCTTGTGACGGAAGTCGATCATCGCTCATTAGATCTCTTTTCAATGAGCGAATTCGGCTGCGATTAGCCTTGATTGCTTCTTCAACGGAACTCAATTTGGTAGACATATCGAGAATCCTTTCCCGGAGATTGCTAACAAAGGCTTCAACCATCTTTTTTTGGGCGTCGAGATATTGAAGGTTTTCCTCAATTCTCATAGGCACTATATGAGCGTGATCGCTAAGTAATGAATCTTCAATATGTTGATTGCAAGTTGGACATAAGTTTGTTGCCGTTTTTAAATTTGACTGCAGTCCAAGTTTTTCCAGTTTCTCAGCATTTTTGTTTTTCTGAATATCCTCGCTAATATTTGCCAACTGGACGTGATACTGGCGATTTCGCTCCTTTTCTTGACTAATTTCAGCGCTGAGATGGTCATAAAGAACTTCATATTGGTCAGTTTGAGTCTTCAGATTTTCCAGGGTATTTTCTATGCGATCGATCGAGGCATTTAATGGCGCATTGATCTCAGTATAAATTGAATCTAATTCTGCTGTTAATGATGAAACAAGATCTTCAAAGGTGTATATGTTTTCTCCCCGCCTCAATCTAACGTATGGTTTTGCCTGAGTTGACAAAATTTCCGCATTCTCAGGGAGGCCAACAAGTTCGCCCCCGATACGAATTGCAGCTGCTTTCAAGAGATTAAAAAGAATCTTCCATTTGTCCTCAATTTCTTTAAGACGATTTAGATTTTCCTGTCTTTTGCTTGCGAGCTCAAACACATCCATATTCAGTATAAATTCGAAGACTTTTAAACTCGCTTCTCTTATTCCGTAATAAGGTATATTGGCAAAGAAATCTGACCACCCTGCCTTCTGCTCAATAAAATGGGCTGAAGCAATTAGGGGTAAAAACAGTTTAACCCGTTTCCCGTCTGGATTAAGTATTTCAGGAAGCGGAGTTCCAACAAAATCTTCAAGAAACTTGTGAAAACCTACTTCCGCGTCTGAAGCTCCTCCTTTATCATGTATGTACATGGGACTTCTCTCGAGGTTTCCTTCAAGATTTGTTATTGCTCTTCCATGAAGAACCTCAATTGCTTGCGGCTTAACTTTGTCATTTATAACATACCGTTTCGTTGTTATAAATTTTTTCCCATTAGTTATTTCCAGAAAAATCTCAGATTGAGTTACATTAAATTGACGCGCATTTTTGTCAGAAGATTCCTTCACAAAAGATTTCAATACCGATTGTAAAGGCTTATCATTTCTATTTCCTAGGATTTCTTCAAACCCCAAGCCGTAAAGTATCGCGCCAAACACCGAACTCTTGCCAGAAGTGTTATCGGCGCGAATAATGTTTAACCCTCTTTTAAAAAGAATTGTCCTCCCATATGTTCCACCAGTAGTATGGATGATGACCTTTAATGAAACGATTTGGAGCATATTAGGTTGTCATTTTGTTAGTTAAATCCTTAATAAAGGCTTCAGTAATAGTTTTCTTTCCCATAAAATGAAGAAGTTCCTTCTCTTGAGCGAAGACACTTTCATCGGCCTCGATTTTCTCTCCCAATGTTTTACCTGAATCGCTTAAAGTGTATTTATCTTCGTGAAGAGAAAATAACCCTTCCGCAACACCAAGCTTCAACGCTTTATTAAGAGCTGGTTCGGCTCCCCAAGATGATATTCTTGAAACATCGTTTAACTCAAGCGCTCGTCTAATTGCTAAAATATTACGGGATGATTTTATGGCATTGATTAGAAAATGGAGCTTATTTAATGAGGCTCTTTCTCCATGGGAACAAAGCCTAAGAATAAGTATGATTTGACCTATTTTATATAAGGGACGATAATCAGCTGCAAGTGGCATTGCTCTGAGCCTAAAACCGGCCTTTATTGTTTGTATTGGGTTTGGCATGTTCTAGTTTTCTTCGAAGTATAATGGGCATCGTAAAATCCAAAAAGAGATCGAATAGTTTTTTAGACGTATTATTGTTGATTCATCTAAATGAGGAAACGCACCTTTTATTTTCGTTTCCATATAAATTGTTATATCCTTTACAAACTCATTTGGATCACTAAGATTTAGGAGAGATCTTTCTCTTAATTCATCTTCAACGCTTGCTATTAATTCAATGAAGCGTTGATGATTTTCAGGCTGTGTACTTTGCCATCGACGAAGGACAGACTCGCCGTTTAGATAATGCTTGGCAGTTTCATCGGTGAGTTCATTAATCTTTCTCCCATTTTCCTTACCCTTGTGAACTGCGTTTACTCGTATTTCATTTTTTGCAAGAGCGTTATTCACCAAATCAATTTGGGTTGCTTTCCATTCGACAATTCTTTCTCTATTACCATCGGTTGAATCTGGGACTAGAGAAAGCTTTTTCCCGGCTTGATTAAGATAATCACCGATATCTATAGCGTAGTCGGATATTTCATGAACGATAACGTCGAATTTGTCATTGTCAACAAAACTTAATCCCCACGTTCTTACAAGATCTTTCTTTGTGTTACAATGTGCTAAAAGGCTGTTATGCCCTAAATGTGGAGTTATGAGGACCCAAGTTTTCAGTTTTACATCTCCTAAAATTTTACAGATATCCTTTTCATAAATCTGTAGTTTTCTAATATCATCAGTTATTTTTTGCCTTTGCTTTTTGTACAAGGTTTGATTGTCTGTATTTACATCCGGGCAATAGCACTGAAATAAAATGCCGTCTTTTGTGAATCCTTCGATACCGTAATCGCCAGGTGTTGCGGGTACGCGCTGGTAATTCATGGCATTATACTTTCTTTTTAAAATGATCTGCATCATTTCTTCCCAAGAATTCCCATTAAAACTTCCATAAGGAGTAGTAAACATTGACTTGTGTTAGTTTGGCAATTTTTTTAATCGTCATACATGTTGCTATAACGATTAAGCGACATGTATCGCAAAATAAAAAATATTAATGTATTATAATAAGTGTTTGTTAGGTATTGACTTATATCAATTTTTTATTAATACTACTATCTGACAATTTCGCTTCGAATTAAGCTTACAATATAATTATGCCTATTCCGGATAGCTAAAATCAAAAATCAATTTATACTTTTTTGTACACACGCTTCCGTAACTTCGCGGATGATGAAAACAGAAATAGAAAAACCTGCCAGGCCAATCCACGATTCCGAAGATTACCTGGAACAAGCGATTCAGGCCGATTATAAATACGGTTTTGTCACAGATATTGAGGCGGATGAAGCACCTAAGGGGTTGAACGAGAACATCATACGTTTCATTTCAGAAAAAAAGAACGAGCCAGCTTGGATGCTCGAATGGCGCCTTAAAGCTTTCGCCACCTGGCAAAAGATGAAGGAACCGAATTGGGCCAATATTCAGTACGATCCGATTGACTACCAGGATATTAAGTACTATTCCGCGCCAAAAACGAAGATCAAGCCCAAAAGCCTCGATGAGATCGATCCGGAACTGCGCAGAACCTTCGAAAAACTCGGCATCTCGCTCGACGAACAAAAACGACTGACCGGCGTTGCCGTGGATGCGGTCGTGGATAGCGTGTCGATCGGGACCACCTTCAAGACGCAACTCCTGGAGCTGGGCATCATCTTCTGCTCCATCAGCGAAGCCATCCAGGAATATCCGGAGCTGGTGAAGCAATACCTGAGCACGGTCGTGCCGGTGACTGACAACTACTTTTCCGCGCTGAATGCAGCCGTATTCACCGACGGATCATTCGTTTATATACCAAAAGGCGTTCGCTGCCCGATGGAACTGTCCACCTATTTCCGGATCAATGCCGAAAATACGGGTCAGTTCGAGCGCACCCTGATCGTGGCCGACGAAGGCTCCTACGTGAGCTATCTCGAAGGCTGTACCGCTCCGCAGCGCGACGAAAATCAGCTGCACGCGGCGGTGGTCGAACTGATCGCGATGAAAGACGCGGAGATCAAGTACTCGACCGTTCAGAACTGGTATCCCGGCGATAAGAACGGGAACGGCGGGATCTACAACTTCGTGACCAAACGCGGGATCTGCAAAGGCGATAACTCCAAGATCTCCTGGACACAGGTGGAAACCGGGTCGTCCATCACCTGGAAATACCCGAGCGTGATCCTGAAAGGCGATAACTCGGTTGGGGAATTCTATTCCGTCGCCGTGACCAATAACTACCAGCAAGCCGATACCGGTACCAAAATGATGCACCTCGGAAAGAATACGAAGAGCCGCATCGTGTCGAAAGGGATCTCGGCGGGATTCAGCAATAACAGCTATCGCGGATTGGTGCAGGTGAATAAGAATGCTACCAACGCCCGCAACTTCTCGCAGTGCGATTCATTGCTGCTGGGAGATAAATGCGGCGCGCATACGTTTCCTTATATAGAAGTGAAGAATAGCAGCTCGATGGTGGAGCATGAAGCAACGACGAGTAAGATTGGGGAAGATCAGTTGTTCTACTGTAACCAACGTGGAATGGATACGGAGACGGCGGTGGCGCTTATAATCAACGGATTTGCGAAAGAGGTAATGAACCAACTTCCAATGGAATTTGCGGTTGAGGCGCAGAAGCTTCTCGCTATCTCTCTGGAAGGTAGTGTTGGATAAAAGAACTTGTCTTTTCTCCTGAAGGAAACGGTGGAGAAAAGATGTGTCATCCCGGCCGGGCTGGTTAAGTACACTATCGAACTTAATGCAAGCCAGAGCCGGGAGCCCCACGAATTGAGGAGGTCCCGGCTCTGGCCTTACGAAAGCAGGCAGCGAACTAAATTAGCCCGGCCGGGATGACAAACTAAGAGTTTGCGCGCCTAACAAAAGACTGGTACAGCGGTCCGCGGTCTGCGGTCCGCCGTCCAAACAACCTTAGTAAAATAACAATAGTAAACGATAATTCATGTTGAAGATCGACAACCTGCAAGCAGGTATTGAAGGAAGAAAAATTCTCAAAGGCATCTCTCTCGACATCAAGCCCGGTGAAGTGCATGCCATCATGGGACCAAACGGTTCCGGTAAAAGCACCCTCGCATCGGTGCTGGCTGGCCGTAAAGATTATGAGGTGTTGGGCGGATCGGTGGAGTTCCTCGGGAAAGACCTGCTGGGCCTCGAACCGGAAGAGCGTGCAGGTGAAGGCCTGTTCCTCGGATTCCAGTATCCGGTGGAAATTCCGGGTCTGAGCACAACGAACTTTATCAAGACAGCCGTAAATGAAGTGCGCAAATATCGTGGTGAAGAGCCGCTGGATGCAGTCGGTTTCCTGAAGCTGATGAAAGAGAAGATGGCGCTGATGAATATCGATCAGACACTGCTGAGCCGTTCACTCAATGAAGGCTTCTCCGGTGGTGAAAAGAAACGCAACGAGATCTTCCAGATGGCGATGCTGGAACCAAAACTGGCAATCCTGGATGAAACGGATTCTGGTCTCGATATCGACGCGATCCGCATCGTATCCAATGGCGTGAACAAACTGCGCAGCAAAGACAACGCCGTGCTGCTGATCACGCACTACCAGCGCCTGCTGGATTATATCGTTCCTGATTTCGTTCACGTATTATATAAAGGACGCATCGTGAAATCCGGTCCGAAAGAACTGGCACTGGAACTCGAAGAGAAAGGATATGATTTTATTAAAAACGAAATTGATGCTGCCGAGTTAGCTGACCAGGTTGCAGAAACAAGCAAGTAATGGATACAACGACTTATATAAAAGAACAGTTCGAACAGCTTCAATCCACTGACGGCAGCAGCACGCTGAGCGCCAAAAGGCAGGACGCCTTCGCGGCATTCAGCAACTGGGGCATCCCCACGACGCGTCATGAAGAATGGAAGTACACAAGGATCGGCGGGTTCTTCAATAAATCTTTTGAGATCGGTGCGCCGAAATCAATCAACATCGATGCCTATCGTTTGCCGGGTCATGAAGTGGCGAATGAACTGGTGTTTGTGAATGGACAATACGCGGCTGATCTCTCCACGATCCGTTCAGCAGAACTGAATGTGATCGCGCTGGAAGAAGCATTGAAAAATGAATACGCTGACATCGCGAACAAACATTTCAACCATAGCGCGAATTACCTGAAAGACGGGATCAACGCATTGAATACGGCTTTTGTGACCAAAGGCGCGGTATTTATTGCGGTGAAACGCGGGAAGATCGTTTCGCACCCGGTGTATATCTATAATATTACGGATGGACAGGTGCTGGCATTGCCTCGTACGCTGGTTCATTTGGGAGAGAATGCACAGATCCAGATTGTAGAAACGTTTGTGAATGTGGGAGACGTTGAATCTTTCACCAACCAGGTGATGGAGATCGTGGTGGAGCGTGATGCGATCCTTGAATATTATAAGATACAGAATGAAAGTGCGCAAGCGAGCCAGGTGAGCACGACGCATATCCGGCAGGTAGGTAAGAGTTTGGCAAATGCAGTGACGATCTCATTGAATGGCGCGATCGTGCGGAACAACACCAACGTGGTGATGGAAGATGCGCATTGCGAAGCGCATTTGTATGGGTTGTATTATCCGAAAGGGAATACGTTGATCGATAATCATACTGTTGTTGATAATGCGCAGCCGAATTGTTACAGCAATGAGTTGTACAAAGGCATGCTGGATGAGAATGGAACGGGTGTGTTCAACGGGAAGATCTTTGTGAGACAGCCAGCGCAGAAGACGAATGCGTTTCAATCTAATAAGAACGTTTTGTTATCAGATACGGCGAGTGTGAATACGAAGCCGCAATTGGAGATCTTTGCGGATGATGTGAAGTGTTCGCATGGATGTACGGTGGGGAAACTTGACGAAGAAGGTTTGTTTTATCTGCAATCTCGGGGTGTTCCTGAAAGAACTGCTAAGGCGATGTTGTTGCATGGATTTGCGGGGGATGTGATTGAGAAGATAAAGATTGACGTGATACGTGAGTATGTGGACCAGGTGGTGAGTGAGAGATTGGGGTATGAGGCTTAATGTTTTTTGAATTGCGTAGGGGCCCCCTCTAAATCTCCCCCTTCAGGGGAGACTTGGAACAGTCATTAAAGTGGAAATGTCACATGATATTGTGCAGCTAAGTTCGATACGATGTGAAAATACTAACAGAATGACTGTGCATAGCCTCCCCTGAAGGGGGAGGTTGGAGGGGGCCCTTACGCCAGATAAACTATAAGACATGATCGACACAAAAGATACAATACTGAAAAAGGCATTTGACGTAGAAGCATTCCGTGAGCAGTTCCCCATCCTGAAACGCCAGGTGAAAGGGTATCCGTTGATCTACCTCGACAACGCGGCCACTTCTCAAAAACCGCAGGTCGTCATCGACGCACTGGTAAATTACTACTCCGGTTTCAATGCCAATATCCATCGCGGCATTCACAGCCTTGCTGAAGAAGCAACCGCTGCTTTCGAAGCAACACGCGATACCGTTAAAGATTTCATCAACGCTTCCAGCAGAGAAGAGATCATCTTCACCAGAGGTACGACAGAAGGCATCAACCTTGTTGCCGCCACCTGGGGAAGAGCGAATGTAAAAGCCGGTGACGAGATCATCATCACCAACATGGAGCATCACTCCAACATCGTTCCCTGGCAATTACTGTGTGAAGAAAAAGGTGCGGTATTGAAAGTAATTCCTGTTGATGATAACGGTGAATTGATCTGGGAAGAATTTTTGAAACTGATTTCTCCGAAGACGAAACTGATCTCTGTAGTGCATGTATCAAATGCCCTGGGAACAGTAAATCCGGTGAAAGATATTATCGCTGAAGCACGCAAAGTTGGTGCATTAGTGATGGTAGATGGTGCGCAATCGACAGTGCATCTCGATATCGATGTACAGGATATGGATTGCGATTTCTTCGCTTTCTCATCCCACAAATTATACGGCCCTACAGGAATTGGTGTGTTATATGGCAAGAAACAATTGCTGTTGGAAATGCCGGTTTACCAGGGTGGTGGTGAAATGATCAAAGAAGTGAAGTACACGGGTACAACCTTCAACGATCTTCCATATAAATATGAAGCGGGTACGCCGAATATTGCGGATACGGTTGCTTTGAAAACCGCGATCGATTTCATCAATGAATATGGTAAAGATGTAATGCGGGCGCATGAAGATGAATTGTTGGATTACGCGACAGAACAATTGCAACAGATCCCGGGATTAAAGATCATCGGACAAGCGAAAGAAAAAGTGAGCCTGGTTTCCTTTATCATCGATAAACTGCATCCGCAGGATATCGCGATACTGCTGGATAACCGCGGCATTGCTGTAAGGACAGGTCACCATTGCGCACAGCCGCTGATCGACCGGTTCTGCATTCCGGGAACAACGCGTGCATCGTTTGCCGCATATAATACAAAAGAAGAGATAGATGAACTGGTGAAAGGCCTGCACAGAGCGATCAAACTGCTGGCATAGTTATTTGTTAAGTTATTGGAATTAGTCAGGAGATGAAAAAATCGATTCGCGATACAGAAATTGAAATTGTAGAAGAGTTTGCACTGTTCGACAGCAACGACGAGAAATATGAGTACATCATCGATCTCGGAAAAAAGCTGCCGGCGCTGGACGAAAAATACAAGACAGACGATAATAAGGTCCGCGGTTGCCAGTCTTCGGTTTGGCTGCAGGCGGATTATAAAGACGGCAAGATCTATTTCAGTGCGGATAGTGATTCAGTGTTGGTGAAGGGATTGATCAGCATGCTGGTGCGGGTGTTGTCGGAACGCACACCGGATGAGATCATTGAAGCGCCGCTGGATTTTATCAAGGAAGTGGGATTGACATCCTTCCTCGCGCAGACGCGTTCGAATGGATTGTTGTCGATGGTGAAGCAGATCAAGGCGTATGCATTAGGATTTAAATTGAAACATTCAACTACATAGACGATGATGAACGAAGCAGAACTGAAAGAAAAGGTGATTGATGTGTTGAAGACCATTTATGATCCGGAGTTGCCGGTGAGTATCTGGGAATTGGGATTGATTTATGAAGTGTCGATCCTGCCGTTGAATAATGTGCAGATCGTGATGACATTGACGGCACCGGGTTGCCCGGCGGCACAATCATTGCCTGTAGAAGTGGATCAGAAGGTGCATGAGATTGAAGGGGTGAATGATGTGCATGTGGCGGTGACGTGGAGCCCGGCGTGGAATAAGAGTATGATGTCGGAAGCGGCGCAGTTGGAATTGGGATTTATGTGATTTGAAAGCGCGTAGGGTTCCCGCAGATTACGCAGATATATTAGTCTGATTTCTGAGGAGACATGAGATAAGCGGAGAGACTTATTTTCGGGTGCGCAGATTACGCAGATTAGTTTCCGATAGCAGAGAGTTATCTGCGTTATCTGCGGAAGCGATCAAGGAAAAATTCCAGAGGCGGATTGCTTTTCTATAAAGGAAAAGATAAATCTGCGAAATCTGCGGGAACCTACGCAGGACAATTTTTAAGATACTTACTACCTATATAAATGAAAATTACTGCTCAAGAAGAATACGGTTTGCGGATCCTGATAAGGATTGCCCGTTGTCCAGACAACGTAGGCGTTAGCATTCCGCAGCTCGCGGAAGCCGAAGGGTTGAGCAGTCACTATGTGGCGAAGCTCACCCGCATTTTGCGTATCGGCGGTTTTATTAAGAGTACACCGGGCCATAAGGGAGGCTATTTGTTATCCCGTGAGCCGAAAGAGATCAGCATAAAGCTGGTACTGGAAGCGTTAGGTGGTGTATTGTTTGATAAACGCTTTTGTGAATCACATGGCGGTGCGATGCGTTTGTGTACTAATTCAGTGGATTGCTCTGCAAGATCGTTGTGGCAGATGATCCAGCATACGGTGGATCAGTTGCTGAATAAGATCTCCTTGCAAGAGTTGATCAATCCGGAAGATGTTTCGGTGAAGGTGTTGAATTTTATCCTTGACCAGCCAACGCTACCGATGAAAATTACTGCAGCGCCGGTCCAATAATTAGTCTTACTTTATATAATTTGCTATTGTGGCGCCCGGGTCCCTGGTGGCCCCGCCGTAATTTCCTCCTGCTTAATTAAGCATATATTTTATATTTTGCGTGAAATCGCCGGCGGGAACAGCTTGCGAATACCTTTATCGTATCAATCAAGACTTGCTGATGCCTAATACCCTCCCCAAGCAGGATAGCATTTATTTACCAGGTTTGAATGGATTGCGCGCGATTGCGGCAATGGTAGTAATGGTCTTTCATACCGATCAATGGAGCGAATACTTTGGATTAACTCCATACGGATTCTGGAATACACGGATGCAGGCCTACGCCGTTGTGTTATTCTTTGTTCTCTCCGGTTTTTTGATCACCTATTTGTTGCTTAAAGAAAAAGAGAAGAAAGGGAGTATCAACTTCAGGAAATTCTACATCCGCCGGATCCTGCGGATCTGGCCGGTTTATTATCTCGTGCTGATAACCGGAGTGATCATACTTGCCACTATGGGAGACAAGATCCATCTGCCCGCTGGATTTGATCTGAAAACTACCGCTGGTTTATATGCGATCCTTGTACCCAACATAGCTTTCTTTCTTGGCTACAGCCCTGACCTGATCGGTATTTTATGGTCAGTTGGGGTGGAAGAACAATTCTACGCGTTCTGGCCGTTCTTAGTGAACAGATCTGCCGTGCTTATCAGAACGCTGATAATTTTACTGTTCATTTTTTGTGGCATTAAGATCGCAGCCGCAATGGGTATGCTGTCATTCACCGGGATAGACGTATTGGCACTCATGTCTTACATCCCGTTTCATTTAATGGCCATCGGGGCTATTGCGGCGGATACCTATTATCATAAAAGAAAAATACTGGCGTTGATCTACCATCCGATCCTGCAAGTGATTGCCTGGTTATTTTTGCTGGTGTCCATTTTCTGGGCACCTGTGCAGGTTCCGTTCATAAAAGGATTTCAGCAGGAAATTCATGCTTTCGTTTATGCCGTGATCATTCTCAACGTCAGTACAAATCCAGGAACATTAGTTGATCTGGAAAACAAGGTTTGCAATTTTCTTGGTAAGATCTCCTATGGCATCTATGCGTATCACTTCATCATTCTTTTCCTGGTTTCACTGGCGTTAAAGCCGGTGTTGCCGTCTCTGCCATCAGCTATTGGACATGGATTGATGTTTGTAACAGAAGCGCTGGTTACGATTCTTGTGGCGCACTTATCGTACACTTACTATGAGTCATGGTTCCTGCGGCAAAAATCAAAGTATCTGGTGATTAAAAGTTCCAGCACAAACCCCGCAGGTTGAAAAACAGAAACGCAACTGCGGCAAGAGAAATGTTTCCATGTACGTAGGTAACTACGTATATTTGTTTTCAAAGTAAATGAAATGGAACATCATTTTGTCACCCGGCCATTGACCAATGCTCATTGTGAACAGATTATCAATGTTATACTCCCGATCCAGCAGATCGAATTCGGTGTTCCCATAACCTTGGACGGCCAACCGGATCTGTTGGATATTGAATCCAACTACATCAATCCCGGTGGTGGTTTCTGGGGAACATTTGATGGTGATCAGCTCGTTGGGACTATTGGATTGATGAACGCCAGCAATGGCCTGGGCGTGATCAGGAAAATGTTTGTGAAGAAAGAATACAGGGGTAAAGACCTGGGTGTAGCGCAACAGTTGCTGGATATCTTATTGCAGTATTGCCGGGAGCATAGTCTACCGCATGTATGCCTTGGTACCGTTGGTCAATTGAAAGCTGCTCATCGTTTTTATGAAAAGAACGGGTTTCAGCCATTACCGGCAGAAGACCTTCCGGCTAATTTTCCGCGGATGAAGCCAGATCATATCTTTTATGATATTCATTTGGAGACAACCGTTCCAAACGCTCATTAATCCCTACATTTAGTCTTTATCAACAATTTAATCATGGGTCTGATAGATGATGTAGGTATCCTGGCAATTGCCACCAGAATGCAGCGATTGGCGGAAATGTTCCGTAAAGATGGGCTACAGATCTATAAGGATCATAACATCGCCTTTGAACCAAAATGGTTCCCGGTGATCTACACCCTTTATCATAAACCATTGTTGAGCGTTGTTGAGATCGCCACTGAGATCGGTTACACTCATCCGTCTACGATCAGTTTGTTAAAGGAACTTGAGAAAGAGAAACTGATCAGATCGAAGAAAGATAAGATCGATTCGCGAAAGCGATTACTCCAATTAACTGAAAAGGGACAGGAAATGGTGACACAAATGAAACCTGTCTGGAATTTGATGATCGATGCCATTACAGAACTCACCGATACGCCTAACAACCTGCTGCAGGCAATCATAGAAGTGGAAGATAAACTGAAGGAGAAGAGTATGGCAGCGCGCGCGGCAACTATCCGTCAGCATGCAAAAAAGAATTGAACAGAACCGTTGCAGCTCCAGCTGGTCCTACTGATGAAGTAACCGCGCCGAAAGGAAATAAGACGACCAGGAAAACTTATTAACTGATATCATTCATTCATGTAAAATCAATTAGTATTACGTGGGCAAGTCATGACACACGCACTACTACGATGCTGCCAGTTAAAGAACCATGATAATTCCGCAAGCTGAAATCAAAACTGCTCTAAAAATTCTTCCAGTACGTCTTCGTCTTCCAATTGTATCAACGCCTTTCCCAAATTAATTCTTCCGGAGCATGTTGCGATCGCTGCAAGCGCTGTCGTAAAAACAGCATCTTCCTGATCCGTCTTCAATATTTCCAGTGCAAGTTCATTAAGTTCTGTTAACCCATCCTGATAATAAGCCTGAGCGGCAGCGGGCAGATCAGGATTATCTTCATCATGCCGGTGTTGCTCTATCAGGCTGCACAAGCCAAACAGATTCCAGTCGACCAATCCTTTTTCTTTTGTGATCCTTACCAATTGTGGAATGGCCATATAAGAAGCAAGACCAACATTGCCCTGGTGATGCAGGTTGCTCCATAGTTCCTCCCAGATCTTTGCATGTACTCCGGGATCGCTTGATTGTTCCATTTTCATGAGCGGAACAGATGCGTCGTAAGGTTTCCTGTAGGCACCGTCAAGTTTATACCAGTTCTTATCTTGTAAAGTCATATGCGTTTAATGTGTTTGCTTCCGGGAAGTTACGTAAACGTTCTTCCGATGGGATAATCATTTGCCCCAGGGAAATATGAAGCAGACAATTTATAGGCAATGTCGTTTAGTCAAGCCGGTTCATTTGTACTTTCTTACCGTTCTTCCCGCCTTCCCGTTTTTTTTACCGTTAAGGCGGGAAGAACGGTAAGAAAGCTTGGGAAAAGTATCCTTGTCTTCAGTTTATAAATAATACTTATCAATCGATGACAAAGCTTAAATAAACGGCATTGAATTTATAATGGTAGTTATTCTCTTTTTGGAGATTCCGCTGGTGCATCCAGCATATTTTCCAACCGTTCTTTAAGTTTTGTTATTGCAGGCTTGCCCGGCAAAATCTGATCAGCCCGGTTGATCCACTGCAGTGCCTGTTTCAAGGCCGGGTCACGCGGGTCAAGATTATCAGCCAGGCCCATACTTAGTTCATAGAGCTTTGCATTGATCTCTCCGGAATAAGCGTGTTCTGCAAATTTCCTTTCTTCTGCAAAGCCGGGGATCCGGGTGCTATCCTGGGCACCGGTAAAAAATGGCTGCATGATCTGTTTAAAACGACGGGTATCTTCCCGTTGGATCGAATCAAGAGAGATCGACAACAATGGCTTTGCGATCGCAGCGCTCAGGCTTTTTAATCCAGGAAGATCTTTGACCATCGCCTGGTAGAGTAACCTGTTCCTATCAAGTCCCGGCCGAAGCCGGGCGCTTAGCAATGGAGACAGTTGTATTCCGTATGTAAGCAATTGCTGCATTTCAGCCACACGTCCTTCTTTCCATGCAAGACCTGTAGCGTTATGCAAAACACTGTTATAGATCCGGTCGGCTAAACGTTGCTGCTCTTTTTTTTCCAGCTTGCCGAAGTGTTGTAACAGAAAAGGCAATCCCCGGAAATGGATACTTGTGATATTTTCAGCCAGGTAAGTCAATTCTTTTACGGATACCAGTTGCGCTGCAGCCGTTACTTTAAAATAGGCATTCAAAGGGCTGGTGTTATCAAGCTTCAGGGAATTCATTTTGTATATATATTTCCGGAGGAAGGCAGGTTCGCGGTTCCCTTCATTGAATTCTTTTTCAAAAAAACTAAGGGCATTATCATCTCCGGATAAGGATATCGCCCGCTGTGCAACTGCTAAAAAAGCCGGAGCTTCGAAAAATCCTTCAGCACGATGCAAAGGATATCCCTGCGGATCAAGGTAAAGATAAGTTGGATATGCAGTGATGTTATATTGCTTTGCAATACGGATGCCTTCACCTTTTTCCGCATCCAGTTTATAACAGATAAAGTCAGCATTATATTTTTCACTTACGGACGGTTCGGTAAATATGTATTTGTCCATTTGTTTACACGGCGTACACCATGTTGTATATATATCGACAAAGATCGGCTTGCGCTGTTGTTTTGCTTCCGCAAGTAACTGCTCCCAACTGCCACTGAAAAACCGGATGTCAGCTGCACGGACTGAGATAAAGGACAGTAAAATGAATCCCGTTAAGAGTAAACGCATAAGAAAAAATTAAGTGTGGGGAAAATGTCCAGAGTTGAGAAGATAAAGATATTTATTTACGCAACTAAAAGGGAGGAATTGATCTTTATTGCATAAAAAAAAAGCTGCATCAAACGACGCAGCTTTTTATCCTTACAGGAACGGTTTACCTTCTGGCGGGTGCGGCAGGTGCTCTCAAATCAAACTCCTTCGGCGGTTCAATCCCCTGCAGATTCTTCACAAAATAATCCCATCTTCTTCTCATCATATAATAAGAATACTGACCAAAACCATGCGCACTGTTCGGGAAGATCACGAGGTCATAATCCTTATTTGCTTTCTCAAGTGCTTCCACAACGAGTAATGTATTATACGGCGGCACGTTATTATCCATCATGCCATGCGCGAGCATCAGTTTACCTTTCAGGTTTTGTGCATAGTTCTGGTTTGCCTGTGCGCCATAGTTGGCGTTTTCTGCCAGGCCATTATAACGCTCACCCCAATCATCTTCATAATTCCTGTTATCATGATTGCCGGATTCAGAAATACCAACCTTAAAGAAATCAGGATAGCGGAACATCGCAGTGGCTGTTGCAAAACCACCACCGGAATGACCCCAGATTCCAACCTTTGCTGTATCCATTGGATAGGTTTGTGAGAGCTGGCGGATTGCAGCGATCTGGTCAGGCAATGTATTCTCAGCCATGTTGCCATAGCTCATATCATGATAACTTTTGGAACGGTCAGGATTGCTGGTGCCTTCGATCAATACGACGATGAAACCAAGCTCGGCCAGGGCCTGATGATCTCCACGTGAAGCAGCAAAAGACCAGCTGCCAACGCTACCGCCCTGCGGACCTGGGTAGATATAATCGATCACAGGATATTTCTTACCGGCTTCCATTTTGATTGGCGTGAAAACCAGTCCATAGATATCCGTTTTATTATCGTGTGCTTTTACTTTAACCACGGCTGGGGCTTTCCATCCCGTCGCCTGGAGTTTGGTAACATCTGTTTTTTCCAATTCGAGGAGCTGCTTGCCGGTTGCGTCGCGCAATACCATCACGGATGGAACATCGGGCTGTGAATAGGTATCGATCAGGTATTTCTTTGATGGAGAGAAACTGGCGGTGTGATTGCCCGTAGCTGGTGTAAGATCGGTCATCCTCTTACCATCAAAGCTTACACGGTACACGCGACCGAAATAGGGGTTAACGGGATCATTTCCCAATCCAATGAAGGTGATCTCTCTTTTCTTTTCATCAAATTCCAGTACACGCGTCACAACAAAATTTCCTTTTGTGATCTGATTTTTCAGCTGACCGGTTTTTGCATCATAGAGATATAAATGTCCCCAGTCATCGCGTTCAGAATACCAGATGAATTCATTGGTTTCGGGAAGATAACGCCAGTTGATCGCACCCTGGCCGGACTCATATTGCGTCGCTACTTTTTCTTCAAACACTTCGCGCACAGCTCCGGTGTTTGCATCAGCGATGCGCATCTTTTCAATTTTATGATCGCGGGAGGTGGATAAGAAAGCGAGTTCAGAGCCATCAGCTTTCCAATCCACATCATCGAACGTGCCGCTGCTGGAGATATCATCACTGAGTGAAGCGCGGTGCGGGTCGGGTTCCACCTGCAGACGGATCACTTTTGGCTGATCGACGTTGATGATCACGCGGTGGATCATGGCAATGTCTTTATCTCCCGGTAACGGATATTTCCATGAACGCAATGTCGGATGGCCAACATTTGTTGTAACGAGATACATATCTCCGGCTTTGCGCTGATCCTGCTGGAAGGTGGCGATCTTTTTTGAATCAGGAGACCAACGAAGGATCGCACGGTCACTTGAGCTCCAGCCGGCGTTATCGGTGGCGTAGCCAAAATCTTTCACGCCATCGGTCGTGAGTTGTGTTTCTTGTTTGGTTGCAATATCACGAACCCAAAGGTTGTAGTCTTTTATGAAAGCTGCTTTTTTGCCATCAGGAGAAACCACGTCTCCAAAACCTCCGCGGCGGCCCATGCCTCCGGCGGCGGCAGGATCGGATGTTGTGGCGGCTGAGTTATCCTGTGTCAGTTCACTTGTTTTGAGATCATATTTCCATTTTTTGCCGTCGGCATTAAAGGAGAAAGATTTCTGATCGGGTGCGAAACTGACGGTTTGAAAAGGAAGTTTGTATGGATCAAAATTGCGATCCATCGCTTTTGATAAAGCAGCGGCCAGCTTTGCCTGATCAAATGCGGGAGTTTTTGATTTCTTAGCCGGGTCCACAAGAAAGAACTCGGTTCCTTTTTCTGTGTTGATGGCATACCAGAACTTATCGCCGTCCATCCAGTTGGCGCGAAGCCCGGTGCGGTATACCAGTGATTCGGTACCAAAGTTCAGGAAACTGGCTGCGTGTTCATAATCCTTGCGACTCAGGGAGTCAGGGCGCTGAGCGGTAGCGGTCAGCGAGGCCGACAGGGCGGCCAGAGCAATTAGATGTTTTGACATAATGGATTTATCAGAGCTGTTGAAAGATGATTGTGCAATATAAGATAAAGGGGTTAGACGTTTAGTTTTGACGGAAATTGCGTGGGCTCCCGCAGATTTCGCAGATTTATCTTTCCTTGTTGGAGAAGTAACTTGTTATTGAAATTTTCCTCCAGGGGCCTCCGTAGATCACGCAGATCAACCTCCGGCTGCAGAGCCTCATCTGCGTGATCTGCGCACCCGAATAAGAACTGCCTGCATACCGCTTATCTTCCCAGCAATAAACCTGACAAATCAGCGAAATCTGCGGGAACCCAACGCCAATCAAAAAATGACTAAGTTGCATCTTATGTTAGAAGATGATTTCAAACAGGCTATCGGATCGATTTCCACGGATAAGAACCTTGCTGATATTTACTGGAATGAGATCGTTGCGAAACATTCACACAAAAGCCGTTATTATCATTCGTTAAAACATCTTGAATCGATCTGGCGGCAATTACAACCGGTAAAGGATCAGCTTCAGGATTGGGAAGCTGTGTTGTTCGCAATCGCTTATCATGATTTTGTTTACAACGTTCAGCAAAGTAATAACGAAGAAAAAAGCGCGGAAACAGCCGTTGAAAAACTTAAGGCAATAGGATTTGATAAAGATCGTACTGATCGTTGTTATCGGCACATCATCGCAACAAAAGGCCATCAGGTGTCTGATGATACCGATACCAACTACTTCACCGATGCTGATCTTTCCATCCTCGGTAGTGACGAAACTACTTATAAGACCTACACTGAAAATATCCGGAAGGAATATCGCATTTACCCTTCGTTCATGTATAAACCCGGAAGAAAAAAAGTGCTGCAGCATTTTCTTGCTCTTCCAGGGATCTTCAAAACTGATCATTTCCATAACCTGTATGAAGAACAGGCAAGGATCAATCTCAACAATGAATCGGCAACTCTTTGAGCCCTGCTAATGCCAGGACTTGATCTGCATCAATAACAATTTGCTATCCCATCCGATCAAACTAATGGTTTCTATGGATGAAAACGCAGTATAAATGCGCGCTTTTCACTACCATCAGCCTTTTTCTTCAGAATAGATTTGTCCGTGATTTTTATTAATGTGTAACTTGTACACCATAGCTCGCCAGTCATTCGATTTCGCCATTAACGATTAAACTTCTCATATGAAAAAAACAGCTACACTTCTATTGTTGTTAGCCAACCTGTTTTGGCAAAACATTTCCCACGCACAGGACGATGTAATGATGCAGGCATTTTACTGGAACGTACCAGTGAATGAAGCCGGCAAAAATGGTTTCTGGTATGATACGTTGAGAGCAAAGATCCCTGCAATGAAAACAGCAGGCATCCGTGCGTTATGGATGCCGCCGCCATCGAAAGGAAACTTTGGGATCAGCGATATGGGTTATGGCATTTTTGATCATTATGATCTGGGTAACTATAGCCAGAAAGGAACGACTGAAACAAGATTCGGCTCACGTTCTGAACTGAACAGCCTGATCTCCGATGCACATTCAACGGCAGGAGGTGCTTCCAGAATGGATGTATATGCTGACGTGATCCTGAACCATATTTATACAGATAATACCATGCAGGGTGAAAGTGGTGATAATCCCGCGGTAAAAACCTATGTCTATAACAAGGCGGTAGTAAGTGGTACACAGCGTGTGCCTTATCCAACGAATGAGATCCGCTGGCTGATTCCCAATGCAGCGGCTGGTGATTATTATATCCAGATCAGCGGATATTTTCTGAATTATGTAGGCGTGGTGGGTGAGCGCGGCTATGATGTGTATTTCAAATTTACCCATAGTGCGCCGCCCTCACCGGGTTCGCAACTTTGGGAAAATGAACCCAACAATGGCTCCGGTAATTTCAATGTTGCACTTGATCAGCGAATATACAGCGGCCACATGCAAAACTCAACAGATATTGATGAATACAAGATCACACTTGCAACCGCTGATACGATCGAGATCGTGCTGACTGCAAGACGCGAAGGAACCAATCCGAGTACAAGCGCATGGGAATGGCAATGGGCGGCCCAATCAAACGGTTATTATCCATCCGCCGTTTGGTATAACGGATCCAACATCGCATCCAGTTCCTTAAAAGCATATACGGCTACCAAGGTGGATTATGTAAATCACACAGGAACCGGCGAAGCGAATTATACCTGGGATTATAACAATTTCCATCCCGTTGATGCTGCTGATTATTTAGGTGACGGTGGCAGTACCGAAGGTGGATACCAGGATCAGCTGGTGCCCAACACCAAGTGGTTTGGTATGGATCTGAATACCTATGATGCAACAGTGCAGACGCGCATGAACAATTGGGGAACCTGGCTTACGAACACAGTTGGCTTTGATGGATACCGCCTGGATTTTGTAAGAGGTTTCCAGGAAAGCTATGTCTCCAGTTGGGTGAATAACTTACCGAAGATCGGCAGCGCGCAGCGTTTTGTTGTAGGGGAATATTTTACGGGTTATAAATACAGATTGAAGAATTGGGTGAATACATTAGCGACAAACGGCGCTGACGTTGACGTGTTTGATTTTCCTTTGAAGAGTACATTGACTGAAATGACGAATGGAACAGGCGCCAGTTTCAATATGGCCTGGCTGAATCATGCCGGTATGGTCAGGGATAATGGCGGTGACGCACTTTCCGGAACTTCTGTAGTTACTTTCCTGGAAAATCATGACACAGGTAAAGAACATGATAAATGGGTAACACAGGATTGGAAAATGGGCTACGCTTATCTCTTATTTGCTGAAGGAAGACCCTGTTTATTCTATCCGCAATATTACGGCATCACACAAGTGGACAATAATAACAACTCGTTGACGGTTACGGCGCCTTCAACGTTGAAAAAAGATATCGATAAGCTGATGTTCATTCGCCGCACTTATCTTAACAACGGAATGATCGTATTAACAGAGCAAGGTAACCCGGTAACAGAACCTTCTCCCAATGGTACCACTACTTTCGCAGGTGATACATGGAATGTGTATGCAGCGCGTCGCCAGGGCAACGGCACAAAAAGCGGTGCGATCCTCGTGATCAATAACAATAACAGCCTGACACGCGGCATCTGGGTGGACAATGACGGCAGTCCGAACGGTACGGCCACATCAGGCTATGCCGATTGGAAAAACCAGGTATTGATGAATGCGCTTGATACCAATATGAAAACAACCGTTGCCAACGATGGCCGCGTGCATGTATGGGCGCCGGCAAGAGGTTATGCTGTATGGGTACTTCGCTCAGAATATATTTCAGATGGTATTGCAGCTAAAGGAACGGGAACAAGAACGGCAGCACCGGCACTGCCTCTGGCAGAACCAAAAGACGAACTGCCAAAAGAAAACGCTGTTCGTGCATTTCCCAATCCAACTGATTCAAGAACAACGATAGAGTTCAGTCTGAAAGCACCATCACAGGTACGGTTGGAAATGTATGATAATGGTGGGAGGTTGGTGAAGGTGCTAGCGAATGGGAAGTTTGAACAGGGAAAATATCAGCGGGAGTTTCAAAGTGGCGTGAATGGGATCTATACGTACAGGCTGAGTTTGAATGATGAAGTGAAAACGGGAAGAGTGGTGATAGGGAGGTAAACGTTTTCCTGAAGGGCGGCCCGCTCCAACCTGCCCCTTCAGGCTACCGTGTACCCATAACTTTGGCTGGCGTAAGGTTCCCGCTGATTCCGCAGATTTTACGCTTACTTCTGTTGAAGCGTCCTGAAGGAATTGAATATTTCTTTATTTGCTTGCAATTGAATATTTCTTTATTTGCTTGCGCAGATACGCAGATGACTCCCTTGTTTAACAGACCATCTGCGCATCTGCGTGTGTTATATCTGCGTAAATCTGCGGGAACCTTACGCCATTCATAGATTTGGGTAATGATTAGCCCTTCAGGGAGGCTTGGACGTTCCAATAAAATAGAAAAGTCAAATCGTATCGAATATCAGTATTCAATACGATTTGACTTTTTTTTATAAAGACTGTTTGAAGCCTCCCCTGAAGGGGGAGGTTGGAGGGGGCCGCCAATTAAAACTCGAGTTCTTTCAGATACCTGTTCATCTCCGACTTTGCGCGATTCATTTCCTTTTCCAGTTCTTCCATTCTTTTCTGTATCGCATAAATATCCGTCTTCTTTTTCCGCTCCGTTGTATCCACGTAACGGCTGATGCTTAAATTGAAATCGTTCCGTTGTATCTCATACAATGATGCACGTCTTGAATATTTATCCATGCTTCCGCCGCCCGCCAGGAATCCTTCAAAAGTATCAACGATCTTGGTGATGTGCTGCTGACGCATCCTGTTCTGTTTTTTCCCGTTCTCCGATTCCTTGCCTGCATCAATGAACAGTATGTCCTGGTGCTGCTTTGCTGTATTGAAAATTAAGATAGCTGCAGAAATGCCTGTACCAAAGAAAAGGTTTGCCGGCAAACCGATCACAGCTTCCAGCAGATTATCGCGTACAATACTTTCACGGATCGTTTTTTCAGAACCCAATCTGAACAATACACCATGCGGAACTACAACACCGGCTCTTCCTCTTTCAGGCGTCAACGATTCGAGTATATGTAAGATGAATGCATAGTTTCCTTTTGCGGAAGGCGGAATGCCGCGTTTGAACCGGTGATACGGGTCTTTACCGGCTTCCTTTGTATTGAAGATCTCGTAAGAGAAGGGTGGATTACTCACGATTATATCAAACTTCATCAATTGCTCACCTTCCAGCAGCGCAGGTTTGCGGATAGTATCACCTTTTTCCATTTTGTATGGATAAAGATCATTGATGATCATATTCATCCTGCCAATATCAAAGTTATCCTGGTCAGCTTCCTGTCCATATACTTTAAAAGCAGCATCTTCATGCCGGATCTGCGTAGCCACACTTGCGAGTAATGATCCTGATCCAAACGCGGGATCATAAATGCTGTCGCCATCCTTTGGCACGATCAGTTTGGCCATCAGTTGGTTTACTTCTTCGGGTGTGTAATGATCGCCGCCTTTTTTTCCTGCGTTTGATGCAAAGCGTTCAAGCAGGTAAGTCCATGCGCGGGAGATAAGCTGCCTGTCATGATCGATAAAGGTTTTGAAATCCAGTTGTTTTTTGCTGAAGTCCGCGATCAGTTTTCTTAAGCGGCGATTACGTTCTTTTAATGCACCCAGTTTTTCGGTAGTGAAATCAACGCCGCTGAAAATATCTTTAAGAGCGGTATTTTCCGCTGCTGTTTTTTCCATTGCTTTATTCAGCAAGGAGCCAAGATCAGCATTATTCTTATGCGCTTTTACATAGTCGAAGCTGCATTTATCCGGGATCACAATATCGCCGGTTCTGCCAGCGGCATCGCCGAGATATTTAAAGAAGAAAAAGGAGAGCAGGTATTTTTTATATTCCTGCAGATCGAGTGTGCCACGGAATGATTCTCCGGCTGCCCATACAGTGGCATTGACGTTGACCTGTGAGGGAAGATGGATTTCAGGACTCATACGGTTTTATCGTTTAACCGGTTATTCAGGATATTATTGACCAGCATCTGTAAATTGTTCTGGTATTCATCAACCAGTGAAGCATATAGTTCATGTTGCTTTACCAGTTTGATCATTAGTTCCTGTTTCAGCAAAGGGGGGACCGGCACCGGCAGTTCTTCAATTGCTTTTTTGGAAAGATTGAGCGTGGTGGTTCCGGCACGTTGTGTGCTGAAATATTCCTGTGCCTGCGGGCTATTGATGTACCAGGCGAGAAAAGCAGGCTTGATCTGGTTATTGGTGATCCTTAAAACAGTGAAGGCTGATGTGGCCGCTGCATTGGGAAACTGTGCGTCATACAATAGTGCTTTGTTGTTTGTTCCTTTTGACAATACAAGGATATCGCCCTTTTGAAGCAGTTGCGCAGAAGGCACTTGTTTCAGTGCGATCTTATAAGGCGTGGAACGGAACTTTACCACACCGCTGGTGGTAAGATCCTTTGCCTGAACGATGGCGCAATCTCCGTTAGGGTCGTTCTCCATCCGGCCTCTCAGGGTATGACCGGTGAAAGCATTAACGAGGTCAACAATTCGTTTCATTTCGTAATTCTTATACAGAGCTTGATAACAATGCCTACCTGTAATGATCAAAGCCTTTTTAAACTTGCATAATGCTTGTACAGAATTGCCAAAATATTACTTTAGGTTGAAAAAAGCAATAGGTATTTGCTTATTATTCAGAGTATTATTTAAAATAAGCGCTCCCAATGCTCATGAAATCCCGATGTGATGCGGGTTTTACGGCAACAGGAAGATAAAGCGGATGATACTCAGTAAGGTTTGAAAGGAGGGAAATTCGTAAAATTACGGGCTGATTTTATGGCCGATATGACGGTAATTTTAAAGTTGTCCGGATGAAATGATCGTCGCACCTTTTTCTTGTAATTGCTTCAATATATCGATCACTCTTTCCTTCACATCATCACCGGTTGCAATGCAATCACTGATCAATGTGGTGGCGTAACCAAATTTCAACGCATCCAGTGCGGTTTGCTTTATGCAGTATTCGGCAAGAAAACCACCAAGTAAAATTTGCTCATAATTTCTTCCCCTTATAAAATCAGCGAATGTTGAACTGGAGAATGCGCTATGCTCACTCTTGCAAAGAATGATCGTTTCCGGTGAGACATCGATGCCCAGCTCATGACCTTCGGTACCGGGGATACACATCAGCAGCTGTTCTTCAAACTGATCCTGTTTATAATTGGAGTAAACCACGATCAGCTCATAGTTTTTCACTGTATCAAGCAACTGCTGTATTCTTTTTACAGCATTCTTTATTTCATGGATCTGCGGATGGCGTTTTGCATATACACCTTCTTCACTGGTAAAATCCTTTTGCGGATCTATTATGATGATGCAGCGACGATTCATGCAGAGCTACAAAGATACACCAGTAATTAACGGTTCCGTGTCACCCGCCAAACGATCATGCCTGCAATTGCCATTACTGCAAGAGCAATATAGAGATTACGGGTACTTGATGGCTTGACCGGAGTTTTATTAACGGCCGGTTTTTCATTAACATAATCCGTCAGATGGAAGGAAAGATGGTTCTCGATACTGTCGACCGCATCCGTGAATTGCCTGGTTTTTTCAGGAGCTACAAAATCCTGCAGGGTTTCATAATCATATGTCAGCACTACTGCATCGGCCGTTTGATCAAACCGCGCCTTCATGGTGAACGCATCTGTTTCTATATAATCCTTACTGTCGTCAATGCCCCAGTACTCTGGTGTTTTGATAATAACCTGCTCACGGTATTTCAAGGGGTATGTTAATGCAAACGGCATTTTTCTTTTTTTGTCCGAAGGCGTTTTCAATAGACCAAGGATCATATAAGGAGAGAAGATCGCTTTTTTCTGACCATTTTTTACCTCCCAGAGATTTTCGACGGTATAATATTCCTTTACAATGAATTCGCCCGTTTTTTCATTATCGGTATAGCTTACGCTATCGCCTTTGATGTCTTCATGAAAAGTAGCGTAGTACTCCTGATAGTTTTTCAGGATCTCATAACGGCTCGATTCATGGAAAGAGCTGCGCACGTCATCCGCATACTTGCCGGTGTAGCGTGTCGTGACGAGCAATCTTGCATCACCGTTCATGTCCTTTATATCAAATGTTTCTTCTACATCCACTTTTCCCGGTTCTTTGTTCCCGATCTTTGTTAGAGATGTTGTACCCGGCGCAACCACCAATCCAACCTGGTAGTCTGGATAAGAGATCATTCCAATGCTGCCGCGCTGAAAGGAGATGGTCGGATCAAACCAGTATTCTTTTCCATTCACAACAGCCTTTACTGTGGCGTGATTGAACACATCAGCAGCAGCCGGCCAGCCTTCAATCACTTTTTTACCGTATGTGTTGATCAATACCGGGTATGCTTCTGCGCCAAGCGCTTTCAGCATGGTGCAAAGAAGATAGGTCTTGTCTTTACAATCGCCATATCGTTGTGTAAAGATCTTATCAGGGTGTACAGGCTGATGTGAATTCGCGCCTACTTCAATGCCCATATATCGTACTTCATCCTGAACAAATCTCAGCGCCGCACCAACCTGGTCTTCGAGCGTTGTATTGGCTGACCTGATCTCTTCGATCTTTTTCTTTAATGATACGGACAGATCATGTTGATCCGGGAATAATTGTAATGCCCAGTCATTTACTTCCTGCCAGTTTTTATACTCTGATAACATGACATATGAATAGGGATCATACCAACCCGGTACATGATCCTGCATACGGACGGCGGCAATGTTCTTTAATTTCCATTCATAAATATCATTGCTGCCGCTTTTGATGATCTCGGGTTTTGAATCTTTACCCACCGTTTTGATCACTAATGCGCGACCTGACGGACTGATCAATCTGAAATAGAGATTACATACGGGAACGATATAATCAAGGTCAAATGACTCCGAGATCTTTCCTTTGAAAACCGGGTTATCGCCTTTGATGGTGTAGCTGTATTCTATCACATCACCTTTGCGCAGATCATCCAGTATCAGCATGGCAGTAAGAGAACCATCATACAGGTTGCGATCGATTCCTTTTTCCTGTTGAATGGTTTTGATCTTTGCCTGATTCAGCTGATTGATCACCTGGTTGCCACGTATGACTTTTACTGTATGAAAAACCAACTGCTGATAAGTAGGATCATAGTTGACGGTGACTTTTGAGATGTTTTCAATGCCTGCCTGTGTAAGTATTCTCAATACTTTTTTCGAGTAAACACTATAAGGAACTGCGGAAATCTGTCTTTCAAAAGCGAGATCCAGGTAACCGTCTTCTGCATCCTGTTCACCAAATGTTTCATTCAGATCATAGGAGGACGGATTGACCCAGGCGGGTGCAGGGGCAATTGTGGCTTTTTGTGATTGCGCTTGTGTGCATGACAAAACGCATAGCAGCGATGCTAAGATAAGCTGGTGGATTGGTGGTTTCATCAGCCACAAAATATGACATTAATGGAGAGAATCAAAGCAGCCAAACGCCGTAGGAAAATCTGATGTGTTTGTGCCTGATAACGTGGACAAGATAGTCAAACCATCTTGCTTTAATTCTTTTTAGGTGTTGCTGAAGCAAGCGGCAGCAACCGGAAATATGTCACTTTATACTTATCACCTGCAATCGCTCCCTGCACTTCCGCCTTTCTCACCATATTGCAGAAACCATCTTTTGCATGTGCGTCTCCGTGGTCATCAATATGTGTTCCCTCGATGTAATAAGGCTTGTCGTTCAGGCGGACGGCCAGTGCACAATCAGTGCCTTTCATTTCAAACTGGCACATGCCGCAAGCCACGTCCAGTGTATCCAGCTTTTGGGTCTTATCGATCTTTCCAACTGCTGACTGTGCGGATACGCAAGTGCAGACTGCCAGGAAGGCGAGCAGGAGCATTGAGTGTTTCATGTTCGAGGTTTTAACCGTGGGCCAAGTTAAGGATTCCAAAGGAGTTTAGAGGTTCCAGAGGTTTCAGAAGTTCCAGGGGTTCCAGAGGTTGATCCTCTTAATTGAAGAGAATAGCTCCTTGAAACGGCCGGAACCTCTGGAACCCCTGGAACTTCTGAAACCTCTGGAACCTCTCCTCACTTGAGCTGGCTTTCCGATTTCGAACCAGTTGGATCTGAACGCCGCCGGAACATATTCCAGATGCTTTCCTGCCAGCTGATCAGATTCCCGATCAGGAAATATTCTTTAAGATTGTTTTTGATGCTGCTGCGCATGATCCGTACAACCGTGGTTTTCTCAACTTCGCCCACTTCTTTTACACGGACAAGCAATTCGAGCGAGATAAACGCGAGTACGGCACCAATGAGGAAAAGGAAGTTCATGTCATGCAAAGAGACGAGATAAAACACTTTATCATAATTGGGACTGTCCCAATGCGCGTTGATCACAAGGGATCTGTGTCCGAAGAAGTCCGCCAGCAGACCACCGATGATCGGTGCGACGGCGGAAAAAACTGCTGTGACAATGTTCTTTGTGGACAGGTAAACGATCGCATGTTCTCTCGGGGCAAGTTTCAAACCGATATTTGTCAATGATAAATTGATACCGGCTGTTGCAATGCCCGCACCGATATGCAGTATCACGAGCAGGATCATATTCGGCGTAAAACGGGTGTATATACCAACAAAGCACCAGCCGATGATGCAGAGTATATACAAGGGTGATGCAATCGCAAGGATCGTCTTATTGCTGTATCTGTCAGAAAAAGCACCCCACATGCGGATGGTGAAAATGCTGCAAAGCTGGCTGATGACGGTGAGGCCGATCACCCAGGTCATGGAAAGTTTTAATTCCCTCAGCATATAAACGGTAAAGAACGGAATGGCAATGTTCAGTGCGAACACCCAGGCTGAGTTGAAGATGAGCAGTTTTTTGAAATTGGCATCTTTCAGTGGTCTTCTTAATAAAGAGAAAATATTTTCTTTTGCCAGGATGGATTGCGGTTCAGGCGTTCTTGCCAGCAGAAACAATGCACCTGAGAGACCTGATAAACCCGCCACGATGAACATGAACGAATAAGTCATTTGTTCATATTGCGGATACCTGGTCTTTATAAAATCGATCAGGAAGGCCAGGCAAAGACTGAGGATGGCATTCAGCGTTTGCATGGCCGCGCTGCGCCGGGAGAAGAAGGAGCCAAGCTGTGATTCGGGTATCAGGTCTTTCATCCAGGCATTCCAGCTGGGGCCGGCAATGGATCCAAAGAAATTATAAAAGAGCAGGAAAAAGATCACCAGTTGTATGGAGCCCGTCATAAAAAAAGGCAATACACCCACGATCACCAGGGGCAACCGTGCGCATATCGAACAGATCACACTGATCGCCCGGCGGTTATTATATCGTCGCACGAGCCATACGGATAATAACTGGAAAACATTCGTAAGCGTGGGCAAACCTGCCAGCAAACCGATC
Organism: Citrobacter freundii; assembly: GCA_003243445.1. Classification (GTDB taxonomy): domain Bacteria; phylum Bacteroidota; class Bacteroidia; order Chitinophagales; family Chitinophagaceae; genus Terrimonas_A. Next base: position 546 of record QFQQ01000035.1, on the reverse strand, counting down.
TGAAAATTATTCGCGCCCAGCAATAAGGCAAAAGCCACCAGGAATGCTCCGCTGGTGAGTGTGGTCATCGCCTCAGTGGTAAGCCCCTCCACACGCACTAATTTCATTCCGGCTTGCACTTCCTGTTCTGTCAATGTCGTTTTTGGCCTGAAATTCATCTTTCCTGTCTGTTCTTGTTAATAATGCATGGCAGAGCAACAGGAGGAATTTGGCAATCATTGTACCATTTTCGGATTGACCAGAGGGAGGTCCGATGATAGATGGTTGATGGCCGGCGGGATTGCAGCATATTAAGAGAGAGAGAGAGAAGCTGGCTGGCAAAGCACTGGGTTTGTGTCTTGAAGATGCAGTCCTTTCACAAACCAGGATCGCGCACTTGTCACCTATAGTTAAAATTCAATGTCGTTTGGTTAATAAAACCTGCCTGAATTGACTGGCGTAGGGCCCCCTCTAAATCTCCCCCCAGGGGCTAATCGTTACCCAAATTTTCGGACTTGCGTAAGGTTCCCGCAGATTCCGCAGATTTTACGCTTACTGCTGTTGAAG
>QFQQ01000277.1 GCA_003243445.1 Citrobacter freundii | reverse complement strand
TACGACCTGGCCGGCGGCTGGCGCGAAGGCATCCTGCACCGCAAGCTCGGCAAGGCCGAGGTGCTGTCGCACTGCCCGAGCTTTCGCGAAGAGCAGCTCCTTGGCGGCTACATGTACTTCGACGCGCGCGTGGACGATGCGCGGCTCACGCTGGCCGTGGCGCGCACGGCGGCATTCCACGGCGCGGCCGTGCTCAACCACTGCCAGGCCACCGCCGTCACGCGCAACGCCCACGGCCGCGTGGATGGCGCCATCGTCCAGGCCGATGGCCGCGAGATCACGGTGCGCGCGCGCAGCGTGGTCATGGCCACGGGCGTGTGGCTGCGCGACTGGGATGGCCGCAAGCCCGGCCAGGAGCCCCGGCTGCACGTGCGCCCCGCCAAGGGCGTGCACGTGGCCATTCCCTGGCTGCGCATACGCAACGACTGCACCGTCACCATTCCCGTGCCGGGCCGCAGCCGGCGCGCCACCATCACGCGCTGGGGCGATGTCTCCTACCTGGGCACCACCGACGAGGACTACGCAGGCGGCCTGGACGACGTGCACTGCACGCGCACCGAGCTGGACTTCCTGCTGGAAGGCGCGCGCTCAGCACTCAGGGTGGACCTGTCGCCCGAGGACGTGGTCGGCTCCATCGCCGGCTGCCGCCCCCTGGTCGGCCCGCCCGGCGGCAAGACCGTGGAGATGAAGCGCAACCACGAAATCCATGTGGCGGCCGACGGCCTGGTCACCATCGTGGGCGGCAAGCTCACCACTTCGCGCCACATGGCCGAGCAGACCGTGGACGCCGTCGAGAAACTGCTGGGCCGGCGCACGCGCTGCACCACCACCTCGGCCTTTGTGCTGGGTGCGGCCGGCTACGACGCCCAGGCCATCACGGCCACGGGCGGCCTGTCGGCCCACCTTGGCGAGCGCTATGGCACGGAGGCGCGCTTCGTCAGCGACCTGCTGGCCGCACGGCCCGAACTGGCCCGGCCCATCGTGCAGGGCCTGCCCCATACCGAGGCCGAGGTCCTCTACGCCGTGCGCCACGAAATGGCGGCCAGCGTGGACGATGTGCTCTCGCGCCGCCTGCGCGCCCGCCTCATGGCGCGCGATGCCTCGGCCCACGCCGCGCAGCGCGTGGGCGACATCCTGGCCGATGAACTGGGACTGACACCCGCGCAGGTCGCGCAACAGGTCCACGACTACCGCCGCGCCGTGGAGCGCGAAAAACAGATTTTGATGGGAGACATCCAATGCTGAGCAAAGACGCAATCGCCCGCGGCTACAACCGCCGCAACTACGTGGTGGGCGCCCCCACGACCCC
>QFQQ01000276.1 GCA_003243445.1 Citrobacter freundii | reverse complement strand
GCCGCATGCGGGGCTGAGGTCCTGGATGAGGCGGAACACATCACGGAATGGGTGTCCTACCGTTACACCACGCGCCTGAGGGATTGAAGCCTGCAGGAGAGTTGCCGACTTGGACTGGACCGGCTCAGTGCTGCCTCCGTCCGTGGTCCTGGTTGGCCGGGAGCACCAGAGGGCATCGCCGGTCCGCCGCGCACTAACCCCGCCTCAACACCATTTCATAGACGAACTTGCTGCCGAAGAACGCCAGCAGCAACAGCACCATCGCGGCAAGGGTCCAGCGGACGGCTTTCACGCCTCGCCAGCCATAGCGCCAGCGGCCGACCAGCAGCGCCCCGAACGCCAGCCATGACAGCACGCTCAGCACCGTCTTGTGGCTGAGCTTCTGGGCCAGGAAGTTCTCCACGAACAGCACGCCGGTCAGCAGCGTGGCGGTCAGCAGGATGAAGCCGACCGTGATCGTGCGGAACAGCAGGTCTTCCAGTTCCGTCAGCGGGGGCAGGGCGCGCAGCCAGAGGTGGAATTCGCGCCGGCGCAGGGCGCGTTCCTGCGCCCACAGCATCACCGCCAGCAGCGCGGCGATGGCCAGCGCCGCGTACGCCAGCAGCGCCAGCCAGGCGTGCAACTGGAGGCGCCAGTCCAGACCACTGGAGGCCTGGTGGCCGTAGAAGTGGTAGGCCGCCAGCAGGACGGCCGCCAGCGGGAACGCCACCACGCCCAGTGCGGCCATCCGGCCCTGGATGGCGACCAGCAGCGTCATCGCCGCCATGCCCAGCGCCACCAGCGAGAGCGCGGCGAAGAAATGCATGTCCGGGCCGCCGGGGGTGCGCCAGGCCACCAGCAGGTGGTAGGCGCCGTGCAGCACCACCGCGCCGAGTGCAGGCCACACCCAGGGCCGCGAGGCCTCGCCGGTGTCGCGGGCCACGGAGCGGACCAGCAGGCCGGCGGCGAGCAGATAGAGCGCAACGGCGATGAGAATGACTGTCATCGGGGAAGTGTCGCACAGCGGGCGGCGCCGGCGCAGGGGCGAAGGCGGCCCGCGCTGCGCGGGGAGGAGGCGGAGAGCGGGACCGCTATAATCGCCCTCCGTTTTCCCCTGGCGTGACTGCTTCCATGTTCGAATCCCTGACCCAGCGACTCTCCGGCACCATCGAACGCCTGCGCGGCCGTGGCCGCCTGAGCGAGGAGAACATCCGCGAGGCCACCCGCGAGGTCCGCATCGCCCTGCTGGAGGCCGACGTGGCCCTGCCGGTGGTGCAGGCGCTGATCGAGCGCATCAAGGTGCGCGCCGTCGGCCAGGAAGTGCTGAAGT
>QFQQ01000275.1 GCA_003243445.1 Citrobacter freundii | reverse complement strand
CGATTAAATTAAACATTGTTGCTTCCCATTGAATGGCAGTTAGGTCAATAACAACATGAGGCTGGTGGGTGACAAACAGAGAAACTGACGATATTTCAAGAAAGAATTTAGCGATGAGAAATACTGGGGCTGCAATGCAGTCTGTACTTGCCAGCGCTTCGCTCGGCCAACCCCTCGACAGCCCGAAAGCAAGTTTCGGTCTGCCTCACGGTTATCTACGGGCGAAAGGCGGCACATTTGTGGGGGTGTCAGTGGTAGGGGGAAGTAATAATTCCGTGACATCAGCGTCGTGTTCGCTTGCCAGCGCTTCGCTCGGCCAACCCCGAGACAACCCGAAAGCAAGTTTCGGTCTGTCCCGGGGTTCCTGGTAACGACCAGACTTACCGCAGATCTACTATTTCGTTAATCATATGGCCTATGAATAAGAGTTAATCACGATACAACTGGATAAAACTCTCCACCCGGGTTCCATCACAATAGCTCGGCCAGGCATTCATCACAGGCAGTTCTTCCGTTGTGAATCTCCCCAGTGCCAGCGCTACCGAATACCAGACCGGGAATATCGTATTGGCTGATGTCATATTTCCATTGTTGATTAACTCATAGAGTCCGCGTCCATTCGCCCAGGCACTTTCTGGTGTATCACCGGCAAGGTAGTTATCGACCCAGATGGATGGTGACAGAGCATGACCTTTCGCCAGTCTCGCTAACGATTCATACCACTTCAGATATTCCGTGGTTCGCAGTGAGAGAATCGGGATCCCGCCACGTCTTAACAGTGCTGCCGCAGAAAGTGAGTCTACCGGCGCGGCAATTTTATCCAGCTGGTTACGGGCTTGCTTAATCCGAGCTAATAATCCCGCAGGACTCACCCGGGTGATGTATTTCTCTACCGTCTCAGCAGCCTCAGCTATGCCCGGGGCCGACGACCCTTCAACATGGAGGGGGCATAATACAAGGCCGGTATCATCGTGAGTAACCCAGGCAGAATTGTCAGCCGGATTCCTGACGATAGACAACGACTCACTTTGACCCAGGATCGTTAACCTGAATGACTGAAGCCGTTCGGCTATCCAGCTGCCTCCATCACCAATAACCTCAATGCGCTCATGACTCATACCGCATCACCTCTGCAAGTGCTTTACATTCAGACCTAATCATAATGGCTTCCCCGTTCGCAACAAAATCAGGGTGAGGACAGGCATAGCCTAACCATACTCAGGAAATTTACAGATATGTCGCTCAAAACGCTCAGGCGCGTTTTAATCAATCCGATCGTGAAAATACCAGGGGGATAAGCTCAGAATCGTTCTGAGGCCATTCTGGCGTGGTTTTATCCCAATAACGGATCCTTTTGCGAATACAGATCGATTTCACAAGGGTATTTAGCCGGTATGAGACAGAGATGATCCGTTTTGATAATCAGAGCGATAAATTATTACTGGTTCCGTTTTGTTTACGCTTGTATCGGGAGGAATGTCATTCCGAACGAGGGTATCGACTTCGCATTGGCCGTTCTGATAGCCGATCACAATATCCAGGCAGTACGCGCCGCGACAAAAACCCCCGGAGGAAATTCATCTTTCCTCCGACATCGAGCGGTTTGATTATTACCATGCTCAACCTTCCGATGTAAAAATAGAGAAAACCGACGCTATCGCTTCCGCTTTGTTTACCTTCCATATTCGCGCCCGCGAAATAGCCCGCTGCATTCCCCACCGTTCATACCCGGGCGAAAACAATCGCGATCATATTGCGATCATCCTGATTCCTTTCCGTCGCGATAAGTCCGCTATCGCCTATAGGCTCACTAACAGATCGCCTGAAGGCTCACTAACAAAAATACCAGGTCATCGCCTGGTATTCATGTTTATCCGTTATGTTTACTCCAGAGAATATTGTATTTCTAAAGCTGTTTTCT
>QFQQ01000274.1 GCA_003243445.1 Citrobacter freundii | reverse complement strand
TCAACTGTTGTGTATCTGACATCATTGCGTAGGCAAAAGCATCTTCAACGGTGTTTTTGAATACGGTTGACAGTTCATCCTCTGCATCCTTTTTAAGTGCATCCAATGTTTCCTTATTGGGGCAGAGTGCCAGTTGGATAAGTTTCTTCACTTCTGCATCACAGATACGCACCTTTGTCCATTGATTAAATATCCCTTCCAGTTGGGTACTAAGCTGGTTAGCCAATCCCATTACCTTATTGGCATTTTCCAAACGCTGTTTTGCACCTGACGTATGGCGGATACGTACTACGTTGGACATATTACCCAATGCTGCGTTAAGGGTGTTTTGACATACTATGCGTACAGGTGTAAAGGCTGCGGTAATGCTTCCCGTACCGTCGTGGGAAGTTGTCAGAAAGATGTATTTCTCTGTAATATCATCACCATTACCCACACGGATATAGTCAGGAAGTTTAGCAGTAATAAATATTCTTTCTCCGTTTCCTAATGCTCCTGCTGTTTCGTACAGGACGCCATCACCTCCACCTACGATAGCATCGAAAAATGCAAAGGCGTCTGCGTTCTGTACTATCTGATAATCCTTACCTACTACGCCAAAAACCGTATTGGTATCGGTACGCATGGTTGCGAAATTGTCAGGCAGTAAGATGTTTCCACCTTCTTTAATTTCACCATCATTGCCTATGCTGATGCCTGTGCCACGGGTATATAAGGGCGATTTGACAACCTCGAAATCAAGTCCTGCATATTTAATAGCCTCAGCACTTGTAGGATATTGTTCTACTACCTGTCCCAAGTTGTGCCATGCCTTTTGCTGTACACTAAAGAAGCTGTATTTGCCTGTTCCTTCGTTATAATTAAGATTATGTGCCATGATTGTAATTTTTAAAAGTTGATAAATGAAAATTGATTGTTAGAATGGCAAATCGTCTTTGCCATTGTTAGCAGGTACTGCGGAATTGTTACTGATACCACCTGCTTCGGTTTGAGGTCGCTTGCCACCTCCGTACAATTTGATTTGCGAAGTGTGAAAATTGAGTGCTGCATGTGCTTCGCCATCACCTCCGATCCATGCCCTTGCACTTACTCTGCCTGTGAGTTCTACCAGTGTTCCCTTAGTAAGAACCTTCGCCACATTCGTTGAAATCCAATAGGCGCAGTTGAAATACTCGGTGTGTTCCACTCGTTCGCCCTGTTTGTTACTGTAGCTGTCATTCACTGCTACGGAAAAATTCACTACCTGCTTGTCGCTCGGCAAGGTGCTGATTTGTGCGTCCCTCGTTAATCTGCCAATGATGTTCATGATTTTTAATTTTAATTGTG
>QFQQ01000273.1 GCA_003243445.1 Citrobacter freundii | reverse complement strand
TCGCCCTCTTCGGTGCCGAGCGAATTCCCGTCGATTGGCGTTCGGCGTCGGATTCGCTGCGCTCGCGGGTGCGAAGGTTGGTGCGCGAAGCGCGCATTTTGGCGGGTGGGCGCTATCGGGGGCTGCTCGGGCGCCATGGTCCCGAAAAGGAATGACGCGCGGGCCGCTTCGCCATTTGCGCGGTCCGGAGGGGCCGGCGGACCGCGGAGCTTTCTTTTGGCGACCGATCGCAGACCGTCATGCAACGCACCGTCCGTCGCTGCGCCATGGCCCCACCTCCTCGGGAGGTTGGGGGCTGAGGAGGTGAGGTTGCCCAGACTACGCGCAGCGGTGCCCCGGGTTGCTGCGCTGCAAAAATTCCTCCGAATAGGGTCGCTAGAGCCGGGTTGCGGCACACCCCATGCTCCGGATCAGCGGCATTTCAGCTCGCCGCGATCGATCGCGCGACCGACCACGCCGCCGCCGACGGCGCCGATGATCGTGCCGAGGGTGCGATCGCGCCCGCCGTCGAGTTCGCGCCCGGCAAGGGCGCCGACCGCGGCGCCGATGATTAGCCCCGTGGTCCCATTGTCGCGGCGGCAATGATAGCGTCCGTCGTCACCGCGCCAGATGCGGTCGTTATAGGAAAGCCGGCGCGGCTCATAATAGCGTCCATAGCTGTCGTAGAGGGCCCGGTCCTTGGCGCGCTTTCCGTGCGCCGGCGCCCACGGCGGCGGGTCGGCGAAAGCGGGGGCCGCCGGCAGGGCAACCGCGGCAAGGATGATAGCGGCGAGAATCTTTTTCACGGCCATTCTCCTTCGAATAAGATACTCTGCATAGCATGCGGCACCCGAACCTGTGATGAATGGCGAAAGGCCGCTCTTCGCGCGCTCTCCGCTTCCTCGAGCCCGCCCTCGACCATCCGTGGGAGGCGAGCCCAGCGCGGTGGGAAGCAATCACGAGGGGGGCTGCGTGGCGCTTCCCCCGGTGCTGGATCCCCCCACGCCGGGCATTCCTCCCCGTCTCTCTCGGGTTCTGCATCCGCTGCCCGTCCAGGCCCCCGCCTTTGCCCGCCTCCCATGCCCACGGTCGAGGGTAGACCTCACTCCTCGTCCTCGTCCTCGTCCTCGTTGTCCGCAATGTTGAAGTAGCGGAGCTCGTAAGCCGAGCGGTCCGAGTTGGAGGCGATGACGCGCAGCCAGTCGCGCACGCTGTGCTTCTTCAGGTACTTCTTGGTCAGGTACTTGAGGTAGCGCTTGGAGAAGGGGATCTCGGACTTGATAACCACCTTGGAGCCGGAGCGCGACACTGTGACTGAGTCGCCGAGCACGCCGGTCTTGCCCTCCACC
>QFQQ01000034.1 GCA_003243445.1 Citrobacter freundii | reverse complement strand
CAGTAAGCGTAAAATCTGCGGAATCAGCGGGACGTGTCCGCCGGAGGAGGAACCTTACGCAAGTCCGAAAATTTGGGTAGCGATTAGCCTGAAGAGGAGACTTGACCCTCCACAATCAGCAATTGACCACTCGTATTGTGCATTGATATTCGTTATAAAGTGAAATTTCTTTTAAAGGCGGCTGAAGTCTCCCCTGAAGGGGGAGATTTAGAGGGGGCCCTGCCGGCACAACAGCAACTCAAACAAAAAAACCGTCAAACAGTAAATTAACAACTCACTGTTTGACGGTGCTATTTCTTAATCAACACGCTTACGCGTTCCTGTTAATACAATTCAGATCTTCAAAAGCCACTTCCAGGCGTTTGATAAAGGTTTCTTCGCCTTTACGCAACCAAACGCGTGGATCATAATGCTTCTTGTTTGGTTTATCTTCTCCTTCAGGATTACCCAGTTGACCTTGAAGATAAGCTTCGTTCTTTTTATAGTTCAGCAATACGCCGTCCCAGAATGCCCACTGCAGATCGGTATCGATATTCATTTTGATAGCGCCATAACCGATCGCTTCGCGGATCTGGTGCTGAGGTGAACCGCTACCACCGTGGAATACGAAGTATACAGGTTTGTCATTCGCCGTTTTGAACTCTTTCTGAACATATACCTGGCTGTTGTGCAGGATCTCAGGACGCAGTTCCACATTGCCTGGTTTGTATACACCATGTACGTTACCAAATGCAGCGGCAACAGTGAACATATTGCTGATCTTGCTGAGCTCTTTGTAAGCATAAGCAACATCAGAAGGTTGTGTATAAAGTTTGCTGTTCTCCACATCACTGTTATCAACACCATCTTCTTCACCACCGGTTACACCGAGTTCGATCTCGATGCTCATGCCCAGCGGAGCAATGCGTTTGAAGAATTCAGCAGAAGTATGGATGTTCTCTTCGATCGGCTCTTCGCTAAGATCGAGCATGTGGGAACTGAAAAGAGGTTGTCCTTTTTCTTTATAGAATTGCTCACCAGCGTCAAGCAGACCGCTGATCCAGGGCAACCATTTTTTTGCAGCATGATCGGTATGCAATACAACGGGTACGCCGTAATATTTTGCTACGTTATGAATATGCAATGCGCCGGAAATACCGCCGGAAATATTTGCCTGCAGTTTATCATTCGGCATTCCTTTACCGGCAATGAATTGAGCGCCGCCATTGGAGAACTGAATGATCACAGGGGAATTCACTTTTGCCGCAGCTTCCAGGGTAGCATTGATCGTGTTAGTGCCAATCGTGTTTACTGCGGGTAAAGCGAATTGGTTTTCTTTTGCGTCATTGTAGAGTGCTTCCAGTTCTTTACCAAACAGCACCCCGGCTTTGTACTTGCTCATTGTGGATTCGTCTTTTTAATTATTAATGTATCATAGTGGCGCAATCGTTTCCGAAAAGAGGCGCTAATATAATCTATTTCTCCATTTGGAGCGGTTTTTCATGCGGGAAAGTGGGCCGGGCGACCGAGGTTCCAGAGGTTCCATAGGTTTAAGAGGTTTCATAGGTTGCTGCCGCCGACTTTAGTTTCTGATAGGCGTATGAAATTCCCGTTGGAAGAACCTATGAAACCTCTTAAACCTATGGAACCTCTGGAACCTTTCTAATCGATATTCTTCCCCATATTCCTCTGCACCAGCATCAGATTCTTCTGCAACGTCTGTTTCAAGTGCCGCTTTACCACCTGCCCCATGGATTGGCAGCGGGAGAAGGAATTCGTGTGAAGATGAGCATTCAGCTCTTCCTTGAGCTGTTTGATCTTGTCAGGCGTGGAAATTTCTTCGGTAGACATGATATCAAGCAACTCCTTGATCCTGTAACGGGAGGAGGCCAGCCGGAAGGTGATCAGCGTGCGTTCTTCGGCCTGGTATTGTTCGATGGATTCTTTGTTCAGGTGAGAAAGACAAAGATCCACATAAGCTTTATTTTCCTTGAAGAACTGTGGTAGATAAAAATTCTTTCTTCCCTCATAGCTCTGCTGATCGAAATCAATTGCGCGGATGCGATACTGGTAATCTTCAATATCGGGTGTAACATCCACAACAAAGTTGTAACTACGCATGTCACCCAGCAGCCGGACAAAACAACGTTCATTGAACTTCACAAACTCTTTGGCCAGGCGGATCCTGTTGGTGCCCGGATCACTTAAGATCTGCTTCAGGAAGAGGTCGCCCGGAATGCCGGGTATATGTTCTTCCACCAGCGTATCCCGGTCGGTAAAGAAGGTCATCCGGTTAGGGGAAAGGATATGCTCCAGTTCCAATCCATAGATCCTGGAAGCATCGGCGATCTTGATATAATAGTGATCGTAGTTATCGTTGTATTTATTTACGATCCGGATCCGGAAAGGATGGGAATTGCCGAATGTACAGTAATCAATACGCGCAACGTCCAGGTGATTGGTAAAACTGAAATCACCTTCTGTTTTCAGGATGGCATAGATCTGTACAAGCCCTTCGCGGATAAAATCCCATTCCCGTTTATCATAGATCGTTTTTTCCCAGAGCGTGTCTTTTCCGTTCTTATCTTTTATCGGAACGGAAAAAGTATAATTCAAAAGATCATTATAAGAAACAGGCAGTTTCACCTCCCGGCCATGATGACGAAGATAGGAGCGAAGGCCCTTGCTGATGGGATACATGGGCTTTTTGCGGGAGGGTTTGTTGCTGCTCATAGATGGGAAGATACGGAGAGTTGGTGGAAGACTCCTCTAAATCCGCCGCATCGGAGAGATGTAGAAAGAGCCTACTCCATGCTATGAAAATACTCCGCCGCATACAGCAATCTGCTTCCATACCAGCTGAACATTTCACCATCTGCCAGCCTGATCTTTACACCCGGCAATAACGGCTGCAATTCATCAATATGTTTCTGCCCAAAAGGATAAGGTTCAGAAGAAAGAAAAACCTGGTCGCAACCGGCATTCTGCAATTCTTCAACCGACACTTCCGGGTAGCGCGTGCGATCAGCAAACACATTTTCATATCCTGCCAGCTCCAGCATCGAATGAATAAATGTATCATGCCCAACGGTCATATATGGTGAACGCCAGATCAAATATGCAATACGTGGTTTCACCGCGGGGATCTTTAATACGCTAAAGGATTGTTTGACCTTTTCAATGATCGTATCGGCAGTAGCAGATTTCCCGGTGATCATTCCAAGATCATGGATCATCCTGTATGCGTCACTGATATTGTTCACATCGGTTATCCATACAGGAAACAGTGCGGCAAGAGCTTCCACCTGTTCCTTTACGTTTTCTTCTTTATTGGCAATGATAAGGTCTGGTTGCAACTGACAGATGAGTTCCTGATGCACCTGTTTGGTGCCACCGATACGTTTTTTTGTATGGAACCATTTGCCGGGATGGATACAGAATTTGGTAATGCCGATCACTTCTTCGTCAAGGCCGAGGTCGGAGAGCAATTCTGTCTGAGAGGGGACCAGTGAGATGATACGTTGAGGAATGCCGGATAAAAAAACAGTTCTCCCTGTCTGATCAACAAAAGCCATTAGTATTTTTTACCGAAGGTACAATCCTTCTTATCAGAGCATCGATGGCTTTTAATGATACCGGGAAAACTGTAGAAATAAATCTGGTCAGAATTTCACCGCGCCTCCTGCTAAATAAAATTTAGCAGGAGGGTTCCGGACTTAATTTCTTTTCATGGATTTGGACACGGTGACTTGAGGTCTTCAATTGGATGATTGGATGTTTGGACGGTTTTTTCTTGGATCTGGACCTCTGGTTTTTCTTGGCTTGGACTTTTTTCGGTTTTTCTAAGGATTGGTTTGGATTTCAGGATTTAAGGTTTTTCAAAAAAAAGAAGTTGATCGATACTGGATTTTTTGTTCTGGTTTTTCTAAGAATGTTGGATCAGGTTTTTTCTTAAGTTATTGGATCTGGCTTTTCGGTATTGGATTTGATAATGATTGTTACCAATCAACTTCCGGATCAAAAATAATTAGGATAGCTTTAATACGATAGCGCATTTTTGACCGATTTGGATGTCTCAGTATTTCCCACATTTATCGTAAACCATCGAATTTCCCATTGCGGTATCAACGCGAAAAGTAATCGTAATTCTACGAAAAAAGGCCTCTGGAAACGTTTCCGGAAGCCTTACGTCAAACTCTTTGCTTTATTGTTGCGGTTATTTGCCCAGTGCCTGCAGGATGTCATATTTTGTGATAATATGATAATTGCCTGCCTCGTCTTTGGAAAGAATGGCCCCATTTCCTTTAGTAATAAGGGGACTTAATTTCTCAACTGGGGTATCAAAGGGAACAATTGGGAGTGTAGGTTCCAACACATCTTTCACCTTTGAGCTCTTGATCTCAGGATTGTCGAAAACTTTTTGGAACAGGCCGCCTTCGCTGATCGCGCCGATCGGTCCTTCGCCATTCATAACCGGGATCTGTTCGATATCATACTTCTTCATCAGGTCAACCGCTTCCGCTACAGATTTATCTGCTTCAATAGTGATCAGCCGCTTGGTGCCTCTTGAACTGACCACATCCTTAAAGGTCTTCACATCCAGGAATCCGCGTTCGATCATCCACTGATCATTGTAGATCTTGGCCACATAGCGGCTGCCATGATCATGGAAAATGCAGACCACCACATCATCTTTCTTAAGACTGCTTTTTAACTGCATCAATCCCTGCAAACAGCTTCCGGCGCTATATCCGCAGAACAATCCTTCCTCGCGGGCCAGTTTACGCGCCATTACCGCACCGTCTTTATCGGTTACCTGCTCAAACTTATCGATCACGCTCATATCATAATTCTTCGGCACAAAGTCTTCACCAAAGCCTTCACTTATGTATGGGTGAACTTCATTCATGTCGATCTCACCGGTATTGAAATACTTTGTAAGCAATGAACCATACACATCGATTGCCCAGATCTGTATAGCTGGATTCTTCTCTTTCAGATACATTGCGGTGCCGGTAATGGTCCCACCCGTACCAGCGGTACACACCAGGTGAGTGATCTTTCCACCAGTCTGCTCCCAGATCTCCGGACCGGTCGTTTCATAATGCGCGAGGCGGTTTGCGAGATTATCATACTGATTCATATGATAAGAGTTGGGCACTTCTTTCGCCAGCCTCGCCGCCACGCTGTAATAGCTACGCGGATCTTCCGGCAAAACATTCGTCGGGCAAACGATGACTTCAGCGCCAACCGCTTTCAGGATATCCGCTTTTTCTTTTGATTGTTTATCTGTTGTAACAAATATGCATTTGTATCCTTTCACCACAGCAGCCAGTGCAAGGCCCATACCCGTATTACCGCTTGTACCTTCGATAATGGTACCCCCGGGCTTCAGTTTTCCTTCCTGCTCGGCCACTTCAACCATCTTCAATGCCATGCGGTCTTTGATGGAATTGCCGGGGTTGAAATAATCCACTTTCGCCAGCACAGTGCAGGGGAGATCCTTCGCCACTTTATTCAACCGGATCAATGGTGTATTTCCTATCGTTTCGAGAATGTTATTCTTGATATTCATTGTAAGGTTTTTGGCGGCACAAAGGTACGGCCTTACGGGGATTTATTGGATTATTGGGATCAGGAGGATTTCAGTCTTAGAATTGAAACTGGAAATGTCCCAATTAAATCCTAAAAATCCCATGCTGCTGTTTGCGGACCGCACCTTAGGATTTTTAGGATTAAGTAGGATGTATCTACCTTACCCAATTCTAAGGCTGAAATCCTCCTGATCCCAATAATCCAATAAATCCCCGTCCCCCGTTAAACCTTTCTACCCAGGCTCAGTCTATCCTGAAAACTTTTAAAAATGAAAATCTCCAACGTAGCCAGAAAAACAGTCCTTATCGCCACGCTCTTCTTAGCTATCGCCGCCGGCGCATCTGCACAAAAAGATTCTACGGCCCATTCCCCGGAAGCAAGAGCGAAAACGCTTACCGACAAAATGAAAACAGAATTGTCGTTATCAGATGAACAAACCACTAAAGTGTATGATATCAATCTGAAATATGCACAAAAGAACCAGGAATCACTGAAAGGTGAAGGATCAAAAATGGAAAAAGCAAAAGCGGTAAAAGGAGATAATAAGGATAAGAATAAAGAACTGAAAGAAGTGTTGACAGAAGAACAATTTGAAAAGTATAAAGACCTGCAACAGGAAAAAAGGGCCACATTGCGTGAAAAACTGAAGAACAGGAAAAGCGGTGGTTTGGATTAACGGTTGCTGATCTTCTGTATCCACTCATCTATCAATACGTTTCTATCATCGGCATTATACGCAGCAAAAATAGCATCGTCTGAAATACCAGCGATCCGCCCCAGGATCATCAGCGAAAACATTGCATGGCCCGGATTTTTCCACCGGGCCATTTGTATTATCGGCAGCAATCCATCAGTCCTTATTAATTGCAATACCTTATCATCACGTTTGCGTGTCAACGCTTCAAGCACCATCAGGCCTTTGTTCCTGTCCGTCCAGATAAAAGAATTGAGTTTCCTGATAAATGGGGCAGCTGGTATTACAATTCCCGATGAAGGATGAAGATCTGTATACCGCGCCAGCACAGCCAATGCACGTGTAGCGTTATTGCGTACTGTTTCATCTGCATCATCAGTGGCATAAAGCAGATCTTCCACCACAGTCTTTTTATCTGTGGTAAACGCTATGATCCACGAGGCAGCTTGCCGTTGTGCCGGGTCGGCTGCACCACGCAACACCTGCTTTAATATTGAAAGATGCGAGGCCGCATATAGTTGCAGGCTGTCCTGTAATGGGATGATAGGAGGATAGGAGAGCAGCACATGTCCTTCTTCATCATTTTCAGCGGCCTGTCCTGCTCTTACCGCATCATCGAGCGCCACGTCATAACGATCATAGACAGCAAGTATATACGGATCAAGTTTTACATCTCCAGCAGGTGTATCATGATATGCGTTATGGGAAACAGCAGCATCACTTACACCAATATAAAGAATGGAACGCTGCTGCTTATCATCGCAACAGACCAGCGTAACATCTGCAGCTACTATTCCAGGAATGGATCGGATTCTTTTTTCGATCGCGGCTTTGTCGTAACGCTGACGCACGATCGAATCGCCTTCTTTATAACCAGTTGCTTTAATAATATCCGCAAACGATGCGTTCGCTGAACCAAACACTTCAATTGTACCAAGCTTTTCCGGCTGGGCAAACAACTGCATGGTTAAAAGCAACAGGAATAAAAACGAAAGCCTTTTCATGAAATAAACTTACAGACAAAAATCTTTCATTGTAAATAAACATGTATGAACTGTAAATAAAAGAGCCTCCTTTGCAGGAGGCCCCGACCGGACTCAATGACATTACATCATCAAGCTTCTTTCTGAACTTTTTTGCGTTTATTGGAGAGATAGCGATCCAGCAGGAAAAGTCCTAATACAACGTTCATCATCATAAACGCATTAATGAATGTATTGCTGAACATCGGGCTGAGATCAATCTGGCTGAAATCAACCGGTATTTTTGAATCACCCGTTCCGCTTGACCATTTTACCTGCCCGATTCCATAGATCAGGAAACCCGCGATCATGGTGATAAAGAATATCGCAATGCCCCAGATGATCTTTTTGTTGATATATGTTTTTGCCGCAGGCGCGATCTGCAGCAAAGCGATCTCCTCCATCACGTTTTTGGTAAAGCGCATGGATGGCTCTTCCAGTTCGGATGACAGTAGCAATGAATGCGCTTCCAGCAATTCTCCATACTTCGCACGCCATGCCGCATCGGACTGGATGAGCTGTTCGATCACCGTCATCTCCGCGGGAGTAGACATACCGTCAATGTATTCCCAAAGACGTTCCTCCATGTTCAGTTGTTCACTCATATCATTCAATTTTAGGATCAGTTCAGATCATTTACTTCAGCTGCAAAATGCTTTTGCATTTTATCTTTCAACCGGGTCCTGGCCCGGTGCAACCGCACTTTCACGGCATTAGGTTCAATCCCGAGCACCTGCGCAATTTCATCGAGGCTTTGTTCACCTTTATAAAACAAGGTGATGATCTCCGCATCATCGCTGCTCAGTAAAGCGATCGCCTGGTTTACCATGGCGATCCGCGATTTCTGTTCAACCTGGTTGGCCCGCATCCCAGAGTCAAGGCTGTCCGCTACTTCAAATACCTTTTCATTATCCAGCGAATGCACTTCCAGTCTTTTCTTTCTCAGGAAAGTAATGCAGGTCGTATTCACGATCGTATAAAGCCAGGTGCTGAATTTTGAAGCACCTCTGAAATCAGCCAGTGCCCTGTATGCTTTAATAAATATATCCTGCGATACTTCCTCCGCATCCTCCCGGTTCTTCGTAAACCGCAGCGCCAGCGTAAACACATAGCTCTTGTAGCGGTCGACCAACACGGCATACGCCTGTTGATCTCCCCCTAGCACTTTGCTAATGAGCTCATTATCATTTTGCCCGGTCGACATACAGCAGTTTAGACTACAGGTGGGGGAGTTTGGTTACAGCAAAGTACGGGAAATTCGATGATCGGTGTTCGATGGTCGATGGTCGATGGATAGTCTTAGTTTGATTCCGCTGTTTGAACGGGGATTTATTGGATTATTGGGATCAGGAGGATTCGACTCTGAGAATTGATAAGCAAACTCTTTCCTATTAAATCCTATTAATCCCATTTAACTATCCTTAGGTAGTACAATCGGATTTTTAGGATTTTGATAGAATGTATATGCCTTTTTTAATTCTCAGAGTCGAATCCTCCTGATCCCAATAATCCAATAAATCCCCGTTCAAACAGCGGTTCCAGGCTAAGGACTGCTCATCGACCATCGAACATCGACCATCAAATATTCTGTAACCTCCTCCTTCCCCCCGTAGTCCTACTTCCTGAAACCGGTTTTCAAAAAAAGTTTTCGATGGCTGTAACCTGGTTGAACGAACCGTAGTCAAAGAGAGCAGAACAACATTAAAACAATAATAAATAGTAAGTTATGCAAGGCACAGAAATGCTCGTGGCAATATTGATCCCACTGAGTTTCTTTTTACTGATCTTCGGAATATTCTATATGCAAAAGCGGGAGAACCTGGCACTGATCGAAAAAGGCAGGAATCCAAAAGAGTTCGC
The DNA here is from genome assembly GCA_003243445.1 of Citrobacter freundii. Taxonomy (GTDB): domain Bacteria; phylum Bacteroidota; class Bacteroidia; order Chitinophagales; family Chitinophagaceae; genus Terrimonas_A. Next base: position 58,760 of record QFQQ01000034.1, on the reverse strand, counting down.
CAGCCTGCCCGTACCGTTTAAAAACCTCAAATGGTCGCTTTTGCTGATTGGTGCAGGCGCCGGACTTTTCCTGGCTTATATGTGTGATCACTATCTGCTGGCCAGCATTCATGACCGTGGAAATGAAGCCATCTATTTCTCCCTGATCGCAGTCGGCGGAGGCCTCGGACTCTTCGGTTCCTACAAGATCGAAAGAAAATGGTGGGAAGAAAACAAAGAGCTGATGAAACAGATCCTCAAAGACAAGATCAGAGTAGAACTCGATAATCAATAAATAGCCATCAGACCTGACCAACTGAAAAAGTGAACATAAAAAACAAGAGCGCCCTAAAAAGGCGCTCTTGTTTTTTATGATTTCCAGGTGTACCATTAGTGTACTAAATCCCTATGAAAACCCCGGCTTTAGTGTACCATTAGTGTACTAAATCCCCACAACATTCCTACAAACCTTACACAGTCTATGCGCTGTCTATACGGTATCTCTGCGATCTTTCTTCCCGTTCAAAGCCTTCCCGATATCAATTACCAGCCATCAGACAAATCACATAGCTTCTAAGAAAACCGGTCATCGGCCATCCAAACATCGATCATCGATTCCCTACTTCTTCGCCAGCTCGATCGCCTTATTCACCGCCGCATCATCATGATTCAACACCTGGATATATCCGTTATTCCTCCAGCGGAATCTTCCCAATAATGCCTCCAGGCGACGCTGAAGCGTTTCCTGCTGTTTAAGATTCAGGGTACCCAGATTGACTGAATCCCTTGATGCTGCATATTGTGTAAACTCACCCCACATCTGCGCGGTCTGATTAAAATGCTGCGCATAATCTGTAGCTGATGTGTATTTATCTATCTGCGCACGGTTCTTCAGGTAATACATATAGACAAAACTGTTGGATGTACCATTGATGAACAAACGATTGATACTGGAAGGATAACTTGATGTATCGAGCGGAACAAACACATCCGGCATGATCCCGCCACCACCAAATACAATATGACCCGCAGGCGTCCTGAACTCTTTTCCATTATTGATCTTATTGGAATCAGCAACCAGCGCTTCACCATTCGAATATCTTTCCCAGATCTCATCCATGTACACTTTCTTGCCTTTATCATACGGACGCTGAATGCTCCTGCCAAGCGGCGTATAATAACGTGCAACAGTGAGACGGATAGATGAACCATCACTCAGATCATATTGCTCCAGCACAAGACCTTTACCAAAACTGCGGCGGCCAACGATCGTTGCACGATCCCAATCCTGTAATGCACCAACCAGCACTTCACTTGCACTGGCAGACAGTTCATCGATCAATACGATCAGTTTACCTGTTTCAAACAATCCCGGGCGTTTGCACCGGTATTCTCTTTTCTTGTTGTGAAGACCTTCCGTATACACGATCAGTTTATCACCGTCAAGAAATTCATCAGCCATATCGATGGCTTCATTCATAAAGCCTCCATTGTTACCCCGGAGATCATAGATCAGTTCTTTCATCCCGAGCTTATTCAGGTCCTCGAGCGCCCTCATAAATTCTTCATAGCTGTTGGCCGTGAATTTATTGAGTTTGATGTAACCGGTCGTCTTGTCGATCATATAAGCCGCATCAACAGAAGGCACGGGAATACTGCCGCGTTTTACATTCAATACCATTTTCTTTCCATCGCGGACAATGGTGATTGCTGCCGTAGATCCGCTTTTACCACGGATAAATTCTTTGATCCGTGCTGATGTTGCATAGGTTCCGACAAGCGATGAATCATTTACCGCAATGATCTTATCACCCAGCAACAGACCGGCGTCTTCACTCGGACCTTTTGGCATCACATATACGATATTCACGGTATCTTCAAATACATTGAACTCAACGCCGATGCCGTCAAAATTGCCCGCGAGGTCTTCCACAGATTCTTTTGCTTCAACGGGTGGAAAATATACCGAATGCGGATCGAGCTCACTCATCATCTCCTGGATCGCACCGCCCTGCAATGAATCCAGGTTTACAGGATCAACATACTTTGTACGGATCAGATCCAGTGCCTCCTGCAAAGAGGTAGGCCTGCTGGTTTTAAAAAAGCCTTTCGAATTGCCGCCTTTATTCAGTTTGTAACCGAAGAACATTCCTGCTATCAATACAACCGAGAAAAGAAGAGGTAACCAAACCTGTAATTTTTTACTTCCCATCATTTATTTTGCTGAAATTTGCCGCAAAATAGACAAAGTTTACTGTTTATGGTTTGTTGCCTTGAAAGAGGCAGCCAGATTGGTGGTTATCCGGATGTTAAACATTCATCCATACACACCATTTTCACCGCCTGTAACGATAAACATGGAATACAAATTCATATCATGCCTTCAGTCAAATTAATTGCCGACTGCGGTGCTACCAAATCTGAATGGACATTGGTAGGCCATGGAAAAGTAAAATCAGTGATCACACAGGGTATCAGCCCTTATTTTCTGAACGGAGAACAGATCAGTGAACTATTGTTGAAAGAGCTCAGACCAAAGCTCAAAGGAGCTGAGATAGATGAGATCTATTATTATGGTACCGGTTGTTCCAACCCAGACAATGTCCTGATAGTTAAGAAATCCCTGAAACGTGTTTTCCCGGAAGCAAAAACATTGCAGGTGACGCACGATATGCTGGCTGCAGCGCGTGCGCTTTGCGGTGATCAGAAAGGTGTGGCTGCTATACTTGGCACCGGGTCCAACTCCTGTTATTACAACGGCAAAAAGATCCTGTCTAACAGACCCGGAATAGGTTATGTACTGGGTGATGAAGGGAGCGGCGCCTATCTCGGCAAAAAAGTGGTCCAGTATTATATGTATGGAACATTTGATGATGAGCTTCGCGGAAGATTTGATCTGACTTATATGACCAATCCAACGGAGATACTCGAAAATGTCTACAAAAAGCCATTACCCAATCGGTATCTGGCCAGTTTTGCAACATTTCTTGCAGAAAACCGCAACCATTACATGATCGAAAACATAATCGAAGATGGTTTGAATGATTTTTTCTTTAATCATTTGTGTAAATACAGGGAAATATGGTCGCATCCGGTGAACTTTGTGGGCAGTGTGGCGTATGGGTTCCGCGATGTGCTGGCCCAACTTTGCCATAGCTATGAATTTGAATTAGGTAAAGTTATAAAGAAGCCTATGACAGGGCTGATAGAATATCATAGTTAAAAGAGGATACATGGCATTTGAAAAAATTACGGAACAGGACAGTTCATACCGGCATCTCGAAAAAATGAGTATCAGAACATTGCTGGATAACATCAACAAAGAAGATCAGACTGTTCCCACTGCTGTTGAAGCAGCAATTCCCCAGATTGAAAAGTTAGTAGAAGTAGTTAGTGACAAGATGCTGATGGGCGGCCGACTGTTTTATATCGGCGCCGGCACCAGTGGAAGACTGGCTGTTGTAGACGCAAGTGAATGCCCTCCGACTTATGGCGTTCCGTATGGCCTTGTTGTAGCAGTGATCGCTGGTGGCGATAAAGCTATCACCACTGCGATCGAGTTTGCGGAAGATGACCGTGAACAGGGATGGAAAGATCTCAGTGCATTCAATGTATCTGATAAAGACGTGGTGATCGGCATCGCAGCAAGCGGAACAACCCCTTACGTGATCGGCGCACTGGATGAATGCCGCAAACATGGCATCATCACCGGCAGCATCTCCTGCAATCCTGACTCACCCGTAAGCGCCGCAGCAGATTTCCCGATCGAAGTAGTGGTAGGCCCCGAGTTTGTAACAGGCAGCACACGCATGAAAAGCGGTACCGCACAAAAACTCGTACTCAATATGATCTCCACCTCTGCAATGATCCAGCTTGGCAGGGTAGAAGACAACAAGATGGTGAACATGCAGCTCACCAACGAAAAACTGATCGACCGCGGTGTAAAAATGCTGATGGAAAGACTGGACTGGAGCGATTACGAAAAAGCCAAACAACTGTTGGTTAAATATGGCAGCGTTAAGAAAGCCGCCGAATCAGTAGCGTAACGAAGTCAAAAGTAAAAATTAAAAATTAAAAAAACTGCGTAGACGTTAGAGATTTTCTATCGTTTACGCTTTTTTTTACTTTTTACTTTTACTTTTGACTTTTTTCCTATATTGCATCTACATTGATCGCGAATAATAACCATATCATCACCTCTTCTCCTGCAACATCCCCTGTTGCAACGATGGCTATTATTATTACAACGATTACAACAATCCGCTGATCGCGGATTGAATTTACCATACTACCCCCAGGGCTTCACCAAAGCTGAATACGACAGGAGCGACGCTCATTTGCTATCATTTTTTCATCATAAAACAGGATCATGCAGGTCTTAAAGTTTGGCGGTACTTCGGTTGCCAACGCAGAAAACATCAGAAAGGTTATCAGCATCGTCAGTGCTGCTAAAGAGAAAGATAAAACAGTAGTTATTGTTTCAGCATTGGGTGGCGTGACGGACCTCTTGCTTTCCGCATCATCTCTTGCGGCAGAAGGAGACGAAACGTACAAAGAGAAACTGGCTGTGATCGAACAACGGCACCTGGAAGCAGTGAAGCAACTCATTCCTGTTGCACAACAAAGCCAGTTGCTCAGCCTTGTAAAGAAAAGCTGTAACGAACTGGAAGATATTTGCAGTGGTATCTATCTTCTTCGTGAACTGACAGCCCGTTCAAAAGACCGCATCGGTAGTTATGGAGAGTGGCTCTCCTCCCGCATCATCGCATCCGCATTGCAATCATTGAATGTTGATGTATTATGGAAGGATAGCCGCGAACTCATTGTCACCAATTCAAATTTCACTGCTGCGGAAGTTGATTTTCCCGCCACCGCAGATAAGATCAGGCAGTTCTTCTCATCCTCCGGTCATCAGTTATTCCTGCTGCCAGGATTTATTGCTGCGGATAAAAAAGGCATCACCACCACACTCGGTAGAGGCGGGTCGGATTACACAGCCGCAATCCTCGCTGCAAGTGTTGATGCGGACAACCTGGAGATCTGGACAGATGTAAGTGGTATGATGACCGCAGATCCGCGACTGACAGCCAATGCACGCATCATCCCGCGCATTTCTTACCAGGAAGCGATGGAGCTTTCACATTTTGGCGCGAAAGTGATCTATCCGCCAACGATACAACCCGTGATGAACAAAGGCATTCCCGTTTGGATCAAGAATACTTTCTCCCCTCAGGATGAAGGCACGCTGATCGAATCATCGCCGCATCGCAATGGCAATATCGTGCGTGGTATCTCCAGCATCAATAACATCGTACTGCTTAGCCTGGAAGGCAGCGGGATGATCGGTATACCTGGTTTTTCCAAACGCTTATTCGAAGCATTAAGCAGCGAACGCATCAATGTGATATTGATCACGCAAAGCTCTTCCGAACATTCAATCTGCGTAGCGGTAGATGCAAGCGCCGCCGCCGCTGCAAAACAGGTGGTGGATGCTGCATTTGCCAATGAGATCACTTTACAAAAAGTGGAACCATTGCTGATAGAAAGTGAATTATCGATCGTTGCATTGGTTGGGGAGAATATGAAAAGTCATCCCGGTATCAGCGGGCGCATGTTCAGTGCGATGGGGAAAAACGGCGTGAACATCAGGGCCATCGCGCAGGGTTCTTCTGAAAAGAATATTTCCGCTGTGATCTCCACCAAAGATGTACGCAAGGCGATCAACGTATTGCATGAGGAATTCTTTGAAACAACATACAAACAGGTCAATCTTTTCATCGCGGGAACAGGTAATGTTGGAGCTAAACTGCTTGGGCAATTGCAACAGCAGCTTCGCTTCCTGCAGGAACAAATGAAATTACAGGTAAGGATCATCGGTATTTCCAACAGCCGTAAAATGCTCCTGCGTGAAGAAGGCATCGATCTGAATAAATGGAAAGATGAACTGGAAAACGGCGAATCTGCCAGTATCGAAAATTTCGTGGATGGCATCATTTCACGCAATCTCCGCAATTCGATTTTCGTGGATGTAACGGCGAATGATAAAGTCGCTGGCGTGTATGATCAGCTTTTACAAAAAAGCATATCGGTAGTTGCCTGCAACAAGATCGCTGCTTCATCCGCTTATGTACAATACAAAAAACTGAAAGACCTGGCCAATGAATTCAATTGCCAGTTCCTCTTTGAAACAAATGTCGGTGCAGCATTACCTATCATCGGCACACTGAATGATCTGCTGCGGAGTGGAGACCGTGTGCATCGCATCGATGCGGTATTAAGCGGCACGCTGAACTTCGTATTCAATAATTATGATGGAACCCGGCCGTTTGCCGACGTGGTAAAGCAGGCCCAGGATGAAGGGTACACAGAACCCGATCCACGTCTTGATCTGAGCGGCACTGACGTTATGCGCAAGATCATGATCCTCGCGCGTGAAGCGGGTGAGAAAATAGAAATGGACCAGATCTCCAACAAGAGTTTTATGCCGGCATCCTGCATGCAGGGATCTGTTGCCGATTTCTATGCTGCTATGGCCAAAGAAGAAAGTCATTTCAAAAAATTGTATGATGATGCCGCGAAAGCCGGCTGCAAACTGAAGTTTGTTGCCTCCTTCAATAACGGCACCGCATCCGTTGGCCTCCAGCACATCGATCCGGCCCACAATCTTTATCATCTCTATGGAAAAGACAATATTGTCCTCTTCTATACAGACCGTTATCCGGAACAGCCGATGGTGGTAAAAGGAGCGGGCGCAGGAGCGGAAGTGACAGCGAGCGGGGTGTTTGCGGATGTGATCCGGGCAAGCAGGTAGTGCCGAAGAAAGGTTCCAGCGGTTTCAGAAGTTCCAGCAGTTCCAAAGGTTGCTCCGCAAATTGCAGAGCCCACTCGTACTGAAGGAATTACTGTCAGAAGAACCGCTGAAACCCCTGGAACCCCTGGAACTTCTGGAACTTCTGGAACCGCTGGAACTTCTAAAACCTATTAAACCTATTAAACCTCTAACAACTTTCAACCAGATGTCAACCCTAAAAGTCCACGCCCCCGGCACAGTCGCCAACCTTGTCTGCGGCTTTGATATCCTCGGTCTTGCATTAAGTGAGCCTTGCGATATCATGGAAGTAAGATTGCTCAATGAACCAAAGGTGGTCATACATAACCGTGATGAGTTCAATCTGCCAACAGAGCCAGAGAAGAATGTGGCCGGTGTTGTGTTCTTATCCATCATGGAACAGATAGGAGGGCAGGTAGGTTTTGATGTGACGATCGAAAAACACATCAAGCCCGGAAGTGGCATAGGCTCCAGTGCAGCAAGTGCAGCCGGAGCTGCTGTTGCGGCAAATCATTTACTCGGGAACATCTTCAGCAAAGATGAAGTGATACAATTTGCCATGAATGGAGAAAAGCTGGCATCAGGAGTAAAGCATGCAGACAATATCGCTCCATGCATTCTTGGCGGTGTCAGCCTGATCCGGTCCATTCATCCGCTGGATGTGATCTCTATTCCCGCACCTGATCTTTACGTGACCGTGATACATCCACAGATAGAAGTACGCACTTCCGATGCGAGACAAATTTTGCGTCAGCAGGTCTTGCTGAAAGACGCGATACGCCAGTGGGGAAATATCGCGGGATTGGTTGCAGGTCTGCTGAAAAATGATCTCGATCTCATTGGCCGCTCACTGGAAGATGTGATCATAGAACCTGTGCGAAGCATTCTTATTCCGGGCTTCGACGAAGTAAAAGCCAACTGCAAAGCAGCGGGCGCATTGGGCGGCGGCATCTCCGGATCAGGGCCTTCCATATTTATGCTCAGCAGGGATGAACGCACGGCCAGAAGAGTGGAAGAGGAGATGAAACAGGTGTATAACCGCATCGGCATCGCTTATCACACGTATGTAACTACCATTAATAAAAACGGGGTTACCCTCAGTGAAGGGTAGGTCCAGATCAGGTTTCAGAAGTTCCAGAGGTTTCATAGGTTCCAGAAGTTCTTCCAATAGCAGCTTTTCTCGTAACCAGTACGCACTACAATCTGCGGAGCAACCTCTGGAACTTCTGAAACCTCTGAAACCTCTGGAACCTCTTAACCCAATCATTGAACTTTAAAACCTTCAATCACTTGAAATACTATAGCACCAATCGACAGTCCCCAGCTGTTGATTTCAAAGAGGCAACAATTTTAGGCCAGGCTCCGGATAAAGGATTATACTTCCCGGAAAATATTCCTGTGTTAGATAAGAATTGGTTTGACCGTATCGAAAAAATGTCCGATGAAGAGATTGCGCTTGATGTGATCAAACCCTATGTGGCTTCATCCATCCCTGATGATCAACTGAAGCGTATTGTGAAAGAAACATTGAGTTTTGACATACCATTGGTAAAACTGAATGACACGATCTCTTCTCTTGAATTATTTCATGGACCAACGCTTGCGTTTAAGGACGTTGGCGCAAGATTCATGAGCCGTTGTCTCGGCTACTTCCTCTCTGGCGAATCAAGAAAAGTAACGGTGCTGGTTGCAACTTCAGGTGATACCGGCGGTGCTGTTGCCAACGGGTTCCTCGGAGTGGAAGGAGTGGAGGTGGTGATCTTATATCCTTCAGGAAAAGTAAGTCCTGCCCAGGAAAAACAGCTGACCACACTCGGAAAAAACATTAAAGCGCTAGAAGTGGATGGAAGTTTTGATGATTGCCAGCAACTCGTCAAGCAGGCTTTTGCGGATGAGAAGTTACGCAGCAGCGTTTTTCTCACTTCCGCCAATTCGATCAATGTAGCAAGATGGCTGCCCCAGCAATTTTATTATTTCCTTGCATGGAAACAATGGAAGGATAAGAACAATCCGCCTGTGGTTGCTGTACCAAGTGGCAACTTCGGCAATATCTGCGCCGGCATCCTCTCCAATGCATCAGGCTTGCCCGTAAAACATTTTATTGCTGCCTGCAATGTAAATGATGTAGTATCCGGTTATCTCGAAACCGGCAACTATCAGCCCCGCACTGCCGTACCCACACTCAGCAATGCTATGGACGTTGGCAATCCCAGCAATTTCGTCCGCATCCTTGAGATCTTCCATCATGAGCTGCCTGAATTAAAAAAGAAATTATCAGCTGACCGGATCACCGATGAAGAAACGATGAATACCATCCGTGAGATCTATAATAACGATCATTATCTCGCGGATCCCCATGGAGCCGTCGGTTACCTGGCGTTGCAGCGGTATCTCCAAACAAACGAAGGACAAAAAGGTTATTTCCTGGAGACTGCTCATCCTGTTAAATTTCCCGCTGCGGTAGAAGAAGCCACCGGCAAGGCCGTCAAGCTCCCTTCATCCCTTCAATCCCTTATGGAACAAAAGAAAAAAAGTCTTTTTATAAAACCTGATTATAACCATCTGAGATCGATCCTGCTGGCATAAGATTTTTCCAAAATAAGTTAAGAACATTCTAACAGAAAACGCCTTCGTTTCACTGCGGAGGCGTTTCATTTTTTCTTGCTGCTTCTTATATTTGCACAACGAAAAAGAGCGGTCTCACCGGTTACCTTTTTTTCTCTTTCCCTCTTTTTCCTTTGATCTATGCATGATATTGAACCTTTTTACAATTGGCGTCACATTTATGTGAGTGAAGAAGACGTGCGTTCGCCGTTTTATGGAAGGGCTTATTCTGAATTCGAATTCTCGCAAACAGTTTACAACTATTATATCCATCCCCAATGGGATGAATTTGGCAGCCGCACACTCTATCTGAAAGTATTAATGGCCGACTATGAAGAAAGTTATGCTGTGATCGAAATGATAGGCGAGTGGAACGATGCGATCGAGAATGATATCATGACACTAAAGCGGGATGTCCTTGAAAAGTTCATGTATGAAGGCATTCACAAATTCATACTGATCACCGAAAATGTGCTGAACTTCCACAGCGGCGGGTCTGACTATTACGAAGAACTATACGAAGAGATCTCCGACGAAAACGGCTGGGTTGTCTCCCTCAACATGCCCGAACAAACCCAATACGATTTCAAAAAGGCCAAACTGAACCGCTACATCGAACTGCAACAGCTGGACAACTGGAGAGTATATAAACCCTTTCATCTTTTTAAGAAGATTGATGGGGAGCAGATGGCGAGGCTGGATTAGGGATTCCTTGAGTTGAATACTTCCGGAGTTCGTTCGATGGCCGATGACCGATGGCAGATGGCCGGGCTTCGCAGGTTGATACCTAATTATATCTATCGAAGCCTTTCGCCCCAGGATGCTTCTTTATTGTCATTTTTCTTCAGAACGCGAAGCCCGGCCAACAGCCATCGGTCATCAGCCATCTGATTTCGCCGGAAAGCCCCCCTGTCGCCGGTTCTATTAAAAAAACTTTACTTATTAAGGACTTACCGATAACGATTGCAAAAGTTTTTGTCATTCTTTCGTCATCCGATACTAACTTTGCAAAAATTTAATCACCATCCCATTGTTTGCGTATGAGTCGCCCTTGTCAGAACATCCACTATCCCTTGCGCTGAAAGAGGCTGTTTTGATAGCGAAAGATCCATCCGCTGCTGATTAAATAAAGAGTATTCTGATGAAACGCCTGGGTAAGGTTTCTGGTTACAGACCAATGTACATCGGGCGTTCCATCCGTCACCAAAACAGTAAATGATATACGGATGAAATGGTCTGATTTCTTCACATCTTCTGTCGGAAAGAAACTCATCATGAGTTTATCCGGTCTGTTCCTTGTCGCATTCTTAGTAGTTCACGTTGGTCTGAACGCCTGTATCTGGGCAATGGATGGAGGGGTTATGTTCAACAAGGCCGCTCACTTCATGGGCCAGAACGTTGTCCCACGTATTCTTGAGATCGGATTATTTGCCTTCTTTTTCCTGCACATCATCCAGGGCCTGGTACTGGAATTCCAGAACCGCGCTAAAAGAAAGAAAGGCTACCAGGTTAAAATGGGCAGCAAAGGTTCGGCCTGGTACAGAAAATCAATGGGTCTTCTTGGAACACTGATCCTGTTGTTCCTGATCATGCACATCGCTCATTTCTGGGTGCCTTCACGTATTACCGGCCTCGAAGAATATACGGATAATGGCACACTTTATCACGACCTGTTCGGCCGCATGAGAGATGTATTCACCGATAACATCCCTGTAGTGATCCTTTATGTTCTGGGTTGTATCTCCCTTGCATGGCACCTGCTGCACGGTTTCCAGAGTGCATTCCGTACGCTGGGCCTGAGCAATCATAAATATATTCACCTGATCAACGCGACCGGTGTTGGATTTTCCATCATCGTTCCGCTGGCATTTGCAATGATGCCGGTCAGCTTTTACCTTGGTTGGGTATAAGGAATGACAGCAATGTCATGCAATCAAAATTGAAATCGTTCTAATCATACTAATAAGAGAAACCCCCGGTTATGTTAGATTCAAAAATTCCTGCAGGAAAACTGGAAGATAAATGGGTGGATTATAAAGGTCACTGTAAACTGGTAAACCCTGCCAATAAAAGAAAGCTCGAGGTCATTGTTGTAGGAACCGGTCTGGCAGGTGCTTCTGCCGCCGCGTCCCTCGGTGAGTTGGGTTATCGGGTAAAAGCTTTCTGTTTCCAGGATTCTCCCCGCCGTGCGCACTCTATCGCTGCACAGGGTGGCATCAATGCTGCAAAGAACTACCAGAATGATGGTGATTCTGTATTCCGTTTGTTTTATGATACGATCAAAGGTGGTGATTACCGTGCACGCGAAGCGAACGTACATCGCCTGGCTGAAGTAAGTGTGAACATCATCGACCAGTGCGTGGCGCAAGGTGTTCCCTTTGCCCGCGAATATGGTGGCCTGCTGAATAACCGCTCCTTCGGCGGTACACAGGTAAAAAGAACATTCTATGCTGCAGGTCAGACTGGTCAGCAATTGCTGATCGGTGCTTACCAGGCCCTCGAACGCCAGGTAGCACTCGGCAACGTACAGATGTACTCCCGCCATGAAATGCTTGATGTGGTAGTGATCGATGGCAAAGCAAGAGGCATCATCGCACGTGATCTGATCAGCGGTAAAACGGAGAGACATTTCGGTCACGCCGTATTGCTTTGCACCGGCGGATATGGTAACGTATTCTATCTTTCCACCAATGCGATGGGTTCAAACGTAACCGCAGCCTGGAAAGCACATAAGAAAGGGGCATTCTTCGGTAACCCCTGCTTCACACAGATCCACCCGACCTGCATCCCGGTAACGGGTGATCACCAGAGCAAACTGACCCTGATGTCCGAATCATTAAGAAATGATGGCCGGATCTGGGTTCCTAAAAAACAAAACGACATACGCAAAGCCAACGATATTCCTGAAGAAGAAAGGGATTACTATCTGGAAAGAAGGTATCCTGCATTCGGTAACCTCGTTCCCCGTGACGTGGCCTCCCGCGCGGCAAAAGAACGCTGCGATGCCGGCTATGGCGTTGGTACGACCAAACAGGCCGTGTATCTTGATTTCCGTTTCAACCTGATCAATAAATACGGCCGCGCTGAAGCAAACAAATTAGGTATTGCCAACCCGGATGAAGAAACGCTTGTCCGTCTCGGAAAAGAAGTGGTGAAAGAAGAGTATGGTAACCTGTTCGACATGTATGAAAAGATCACCGGTGAGAACCCGTATGAAGTACCGATGAGGATCTATCCCGCGGTTCACTACACCATGGGTGGCCTTTGGGTGGATTATGAGCTGATGACAAGTGTAAAAGGCCTTTATGCACTCGGCGAAGCCAACTTCAGCGATCACGGTGCAAACCGCCTCGGAGCATCTGCGCTCATGCAGGGGCTGGCTGATGGATATTTTGTGATCCCTTACACCATTGGTAATTATCTCGCTGACGAGATCGCTACCAAACCGATCCCCACTTCACACGAAGCATTTGAGCAAGCTGAATCTGCGGTTAAAAACAGGATCAGCCAGCTGATGAACATTAAGGGCAAACAATCTGTTGAAAGTTTTCACAAACGTCTCGGCAAGATCATGTGGGAGAAATGCGGTATGGCGCGTAATGCACAGGGCCTGACCGAAGCGATCGCAGAGATACAGCAACTGAAAAAAGAATTCTGGAGCGATGTTCGCATTCCCGGCGACGTCGAAGAGATGAATAACGAACTGGATAAAGCAGGCCGCGTGGCAGACTTTATCGAGCTGGGCGAACTGATGTGTAAAGATGCGCTCGACCGCAACGAAAGCTGCGGCGGCCACTTCCGCGAAGAAAGCCAGACTGAAGACGGTGAAGCATTACGCCACGACGATCAGTACATGTATGTTGCAGCCTGGGAATATAAAGGCGACAGCGCATGGGATCTGCATAAGGAGAAGCTGGAGTATGAGGTGATTAAGCCTAGCCAGCGGAACTATAAGTAAATGTTCCGGGGGTTTCATAGGTTCCAAAGGTTCCAGAGGTTGATAACTTCCCGGATCCTGGAAACTTAACCTATGAAACTTCTGAAACCTTTGGAACCTATGGAACCTGAAAATTATTTCTTTCAAGCAAAAACGGTCTCACAATATGGAGCACTATTCAATGAATCTTACGCTTAAGGTCTGGAAACAAAAGAACGCAGCGGCCGAGGGTGATTTTGAAACTTACCAGGTAAAAGATATTTCTTCAGAAATGTCGTTCCTGGAAATGTTCGATGTATTGAATGAACAACTGATCCACGACGGGAAAGAGCCGATCGCGTTTGACCACGATTGCCGCGAAGGTATTTGCGGTATGTGCTCTATGTATATCAATGGCCGCCCGCACGGTCCATGGCATGGAACGACCACCTGTCAGTTGCACATGCGTGCATTCAAAGACGGCGATACTATCACTGTTGAACCATGGAGAGCCAATGCCTTCCCGGTGGTAAAAGACCTGGTGGTGGACCGCTCTGCATTTGACCGTATCATCCAGGCCGGTGGATACGTTTCCGTGAATACAGGTGTGTCCATCGATGGTAACGCCATTCCGATCGAGAAAGACAATGCAGATAAAGCATTCGCAGCAGCGGCCTGTATCGGTTGCGGGGCATGCGTTGCCGCATGTAAGAACTCTTCGGCGATGCTGTTCGTGTCAGCAAAAGTATCTCACCTGGCACTGTTGCCACAAGGTGATACGGAAAGAAAAACACGTGTGCTGAATATGGTTTCTCAAATGGACAAAGAAGGTTTTGGTTCCTGTACCTTCACTGAAGCCTGCGAAGCCGTTTGCCCTAAAGAGATCTCGATCACGAATATCTCCCGCCTTAATGCGGAATATACCAAGGCAGGTCTCGTTTCCGACAAATAGATCATCCGTCTGAAAAAATAAGCAAAGCTCCCCAATGGGAGCTTTTTCTTTTCACGGACTAGCAGTAAATTCAACTATAATTCTCAAAAATGCAACCGAAAATCCTGCTGTCTGTATTGGCGCTCGCCGCCTTATCTTGCAATAACAACGACAACAAAGTGAAAAAACAAGCATATTCCTGGCCGGCCGGCATCACGCCTCCGGTTGCAGAAAAGAAGCCAAAGGACCTGATCGCACATGGGGATACGCGTGTGGATGATTATTACTGGATGAATGATTTCTTCAAAAAAGGACCTGACAGTTCAAAGGTGGTTGATTACCTGAATGCCGAAAACAAATATCTCGACACAATGATGTCCGGCACACGTCAGCTGCAGGATGATCTGTTCAAAGAAATGAAAGCACGCATCAAGGAGAAAGACGAAAGCGTGCCGGTGTTCAATAACGGCTATTACTACTATCGCAGAACCGACGATGGAAAACAATACTTCAAATACTGCCGCAAAAAAGGAAGCCTCGACGCAACTGAAGAGATCCTGCTGGATGTGGACGCAATGGCTGAAGGACAGGGATATTATTCCGTCTCGGCGATCACCATCAGCCCGGATAACAACCTGGTCGCTTATGGCGTGGACAGCGTATCGCGCAGACAATACACGATCCACATCAAAGATCTGCAAACAGGGCAGACACTGAAAGATGAGATCAAAGGAACCGGTGATAATATCGTTTGGGGTAATGATAACAAGACTATCTTTTACGTTCATAATAACCCAGAGACACTTCTTTCTGAAAAGATCAAGCGTCACACGATCGGTACGGAAGCCGCAACAGATGTGACCGTATATGATGAAAAAGATCTCTCCAATTATATCACGGTCTCCAAAACAAGATCCCGCAAATTCATTATCATCGAATCCAAAGCTACAATGTCTTCGGAATTGAGAGTGCTGGATGCGGATCAGCCACTTGGTGAGTTCAAACTATTCCAGCCGAGGATGAAAGATGTGTTGTATGATATCGATCATTCCGGAGATAAATTCCTGGTGGTTACCAATCTTGATGCAAAGAATTTCAAGCTGATGGAAACCCCGTTGAATAATACCGGAAAAGAGAACTGGAAAGACGTGATTCCTCATCGTGCTGATGTATTGCTGGAAGATATCGATGTGTTCAAAGATTATTGGGTGATCTCGGAAAGAAAAGAAGGACTGATCAAATTGCGCGTGAGAGATCTCGCAAGCGGAGCGGAGCATTATGTTGATTTTGGCGAACCTGCATATTCTGCCAATCCATCGCTGAACCCCGAATTCAATACAGCTGTTGTAAGATATGATTATACATCCTTAACAACACCCAATTCAGTTTTTGATTATAACATGAAAACGAAAGAGAAAAAACTGATGAAGGAGAAACCGGTGTTGGGAAATTTCAACAAGGATAATTATGTCTCTGAAAGAATATACGCAACGGCGAAAGACGGCACTAAAGTTCCTGTCTCATTGGTGTACAGGAAAGGAACACCCAAAGATGGCACGGCTCCGTTATTACTATATGGCTACGGCTCTTACGGCTACAGTATTGATGCATATTTTGACAGCGACAGGCTAAGCCTTCTCGATCGCGGATTCATCTTTGCCATCGCGCATATCCGCGGTGGTGAGGAAATGGGAAGACAATGGTATGAAGATGGTAAGATGATGAACAAGAAAAACACATTTACGGATTTTATCGATTGCGGAGAGTACCTGATTGCACAGCATTACACGTCTGCCGGTCACCTGTACGCACAAGGTGGAAGTGCGGGTGGCTTGCTGATGGGCGCCATAGCCAATATGGCACCGCAATTATGGAATGGTGTGATCGCGGAAGTGCCTTTCGTGGATGTGCTCACCACCATGTCGGATCCGAGCATCCCGCTTACGACAAATGAATATGATGAATGGGGAAATCCGGCAAATAAAGAAAGCTATTTCTATATGAAATCCTATTCACCTTATGATAATGTGGAGAAGAAAGATTATCCGAATATGCTGGTGATGACGGGTCTTCATGATTCACAGGTACAGTATTTCGAACCGGCGAAATGGGTGGCAAAGTTAAGGGAGATGAAAACCGACAAGCACGTATTGTTGCTGAAAACAGATATGGAATCGGGACATGGCGGTGCTTCGGGAAGGTTTGACTACCTGAAGGAAGTGGCGCTGCAGTATGCGTTTTTGTTTGCGCTGGAAGGAATTGAAAAGTGAAATCGGACTGGTTTCTGTTTGGATTGTGTAATTATCCCGCAGTACTTGTTCGCCGCAGGAGGACTTCGCAGATCTACCTCTTTGATTTTTGAAAGGTATAAATTGATCTGGGCATTTCTTTATATGAGTGCGCAGATCGCGCAGATAGGCCTCTGATCACGAACTATTATCTGCGTGATCTGCGCATGTACTGTTGAAGACCACTAAAAAGAAAAGGCTTTTCGATGATTGAAAAGACAGATCTGCGAGATCTGCGGGCTCCTACGCCAATCATTCAAAACACATACCCAACCTTCACCCCAGCCGTCCACAATGCATCCACCTCCGCATGCTTCCTGTAAAACACAGACGGCCCTATAGCAACCTTCTGACTCAGCTGATACGTTCCTGCAAGATTAATACCTAATGACAAACTGGAAGCATCCTTATAGATCCCCAGCGAAGGTCCTGCCAGCAATACCACACTTGATCGCGGGCTAGGATTACAGATGATGCCCGGCATGACCTGCACATACAGATTATTCCCGTATTTGAACGGATAACCTGCAACCGTTTCCTTTTTTCCCAGAAAATAATCAACACCTGCCTGCGCTGTAAAGCCGACCCATTTCCGTGCATTTACACTGTCGCCAAACCGGTGATCACTCCAATTATAAGACAGACCGCCACCGATAAGATGACTGTCTGCAAATCTCCCGACAGGCACCGAAGCCGTAAAGGAAACCTGCTGATTGCGGCCCCTGGGTATATAAGCATCAGCCTGGCTCTGTGCCTTTGCAATGCCGCTGATCATGCCTGTAACAAGCAGGAAGAAAGCATATTTTTTCATAATCTGAATCTCCAAATTTGATTCTTTTTCATGAAATGACACGCACCTGCATCATTCATGCAATAAAAGAGCGAATTTTACGCTTTTGAGGAAAAACTCCCTGCTTTTGAGCGTTTTACGCAGCATATCCCTGGTACTTACCATCCTGCTGTTTGGTGTGGCTGCCATGGCTCAGCTGCCGGGACAATCACGCTCAAACCTGCGCGTGAAAAAGACAGCCATCCAGGGAGATACCTTACACCTCGATACACTCAGCATCATCCCGAACACCTTCAACTCACCCGGTATTGATTCCGCCGATTATCATCTCGATTTCATCAACTCAAGACTGATCTGGAAGAAAAGACCTGTTGCAGACAGCATCCTGATCTCATACCGCGTATTCAATTACAAACTTAATCCGGTCACGCAACGGATGAAATACGATAGCGTAAAATACAATATCGCGCTTGAACCGTATGAATTCAATAACGAATTATCCGACGCTCAACGCGGCATATTTAACTTCGGTTCGCTGAAAGCTGAAGGCAGCTTTGGAAGACAGATCGCATTCGGGAACGCACAGGATGCTGTATTGAATTCAACACTGAACCTGCAGTTGAGCGGCATGCTGGGAGACAGCATCGAGATACAGGCCGCCATCACCGATAATAATATTCCACTGCAGCCGGATGGCACTACACAGCAGCTGAACGAATTTGACCAGGTCTTCCTTCAATTCAAAAAGAACAACTGGCAGTTGAACCTTGGGGATATTGACATCCGGCAGAATCAAAGCTATTTTCTTAACTTCTATAAAAGATTGCAGGGTATATCATTTCAGACAGCCAACAAACTGGGAGAGAAGATCGAATCAAAAACGCTGGCAAGCGGTTCTATTGCTAAAGGTAAATTCACCCGCAATATCATCGACAATACCAATACACCAAACCTCGAAGGGAACCAGGGACCATACAGGCTTGTCGGCGCCAACAATGAATTCTTCTTTATTATCCTCGCCAATACAGAAAGGGTTTTCCTCGACGGACAATTGCTGCAACGCGGCGAAGACCAGGATTACGTGATCAATTACAATACGGCGGAAGTAACCTTTACGCCAAAACGCATGATCACCAAAGACAGCCGTATCCAGATCGAATTTGAATACGCTGACCGCAATTATCTCAATGCAAACTTCTATGTATCTGAAGAACTGGATTTCAATAAAAAATTAAAACTCCGCATAGGCGCATTCACGAACAGCGATGCAAAGAACTCACAGATCAACCAGGTGCTGGACCCGGCGCAAAAACAATTTCTTGGTGCGATCGGCGACAGCATCCAGAAAGCTTATTATCCTTCCGCGGTGATAGATACATTCGCCGCAGGCAAGATTCTCTACGAAAAGATCTACTACACGGGCCCCGCAGGTGTGGATTCGTTTTATCAATACTCCACCAATACAGCCGTCACGCTCTATAATCTTTCGTTCGCCATGGTGGGGCAGGGTAACGGCAACTATATTCCTGATTTCAATGGCGCCAATGGTAAAGTGTACAAATTTGTTGAACCGTTGAATGGTGTGAAACAGGGCAACTATGAAGCCGCTACATTGCTTGTTACACCAAAGCAGCAGCAACTCGTCAACCTCGGAATTGATTATAATCTTACAGAAAATACACAGGTAAAGACCGAATTGGCAATGAGTAAATATGACGCCAATACATTCTCTAAAAATGGTAATGGCGATGATCAGGGTTATGCGGCAAAAGTGCAGTTGAACAATACACAACTACTGAGGTCAGCCACCAAACTGCAACTGTTTACAGCATTGGATTATGAATATGTACAGGACAAATTCAAACCGCTTGAACGCCTGCGTACGGTTGAATTCTCCCGCGACTGGGGCTTGCCGATCGTTGTAACGCCTCAAACAGAAAACATCCTGCGGGCTTCTGTAGGATTGAAAGATAACCGCAATCACGCATTCACCTATCGGTTCATTAACTATCAGCGCGGCAGCGATTACAACGGTTTTCAGAACTCCGTTGTACATACTGCCAGCTGGAAAGGGTGGCAACTCAACAATGAATTTGTAGCAACAAACTTCAATGCGGCAATTGAAAAAGGCGTTTTTTTAAGGCCTACAGTTGATATCAGCAAACAACTGAAACAACTAAGCAACTGGAAACTTGGCTTCCGTTATGCCATGGAAAAAAATACCGTACGTAACAAAAGTACAGACACACTTACCTATAACGCTTTCTGGTTTGACAGCTATTCAGTTTATGTCCGTTCAGATGAGGCAAAAAAGAATCGTTATAGCGCCACGTTCTTTACAAGGGAAGACAAGTACCTGGTTGGAAAAAACTACCAGGATGGTGATCGCAGTTACAACCTGAATCTGCAAGCGGAATTGCTTTCGAATGTAAACCGCCAGTTTTATTTGAATACGACCTTCCGGAAACTCAACGTACGCAATACCGCACTTTCCAAACAGCAGGAAGATGAAACCATTCTCGGCCGTGCTGAATACGTCATGAATGAGATCAGGGGTTTGATCACCGGCAACGTATTGTATGAAGTGGGTGCGGGGCAGGAGCAAAGAAGAGATATTGCCTATGTGGAAGTGCCGGCCGGCACAGGGCAATATGCATGGATCGACTACAACTCGGATGGCATCCAGCAATTGAACGAATTTGAACTGGCAGCCTTTCCTGACCAGGCAAAATTCATCCGCATTTTTACTCCAACAAATGAGTTCATCAAATCAAATTATATCACGTTCAATTATAGCATTAATATCAATCCCAGGGCGATCCTTAATAAACCGGGATTGAAAGGCTTTAAAAGTTTTCTGTCCAAATTCAATCTGGTAACGTCTTTACAGATCAGCAAGAAATCCATTGCGCAGGGAAACTTTGAGTTCAATCCGTTCAAGTACAGCGTGACGGATACAAATCTCGTTACCTTAAACACCGTGCTTACCAATACCGTCTCCTATAATCGTTTCAACACTACATGGGGCATAGACGTAAGTAACCTGCGCAATACCGGCAAGGCTCTGCTCACTTATGGTTATGAAAGCCGTGAATTGAATGACTGGAGCACGCGATTCAGATGGAATTTCACCCGCGCATTATCATTGAACCTGGTGGGCCGTTTAGCCGGCAATTCATTGTTCACGCCAAACGCGCAGTTTGACAACCGGAACTATGAGCTGGATATTCAAAGCCTGGAACCAATCTTCAGTGTGATCAATGGAACCACGCTTAGGGTCTCTACCGGTTATAAGTACGAACATAAAAAGAACAAGCCTGTCTATGGCGGCGAAGTGGCAGATTCGCATTCATTCAACCTGGAATCAAAATACAATGTATTACAGAATAGTTCCGTGACGGGCAAATTCACACTCAACAATATTTCTTATAGCGGAACATCCGGCGTAGCCACAACGGTGAGCTATATCATGCTTGATGGCCTGTTGCCTGGCAAAAACTTTCTCTGGTCGCTTACACTCACCAAGCGTTTACTGAACAATCTCGAACTGAATTTCCAGTACGACGGGCGTAAGCCATCTGATTCAAGAACCGTGCATACGGGAAAGGCTTCGCTTACGGCGCTTTTCTAGGAAAAGAAAAGGTTCCAGGGGTTTCAAAAGTTCCAGAGGTTCCAGAGGTTAGCGCCGCATCATCGCGTTACGAAACCTCTGGAACCTCTGGAACTTTTGAAACCCCTGGAACCCCAGTTTATGCTATCGGAAGGCTACACATTAAACCTAAAATGCATCACATCCCCATCTTTCACAACATATTCCTTTCCTTCAATCCTGAGTTTGCCTGCATCACGTGCGGCGGATTCTGAGCCATATTGTATGTAATCGGCATAGCTGATCACTTCGGCTTTGATAAATCCTTTTTCAAAATCTGTGTGGATCACACCGGCAGCCTGCGGAGCTTTCCAGCCCTGGTGGATCGTCCATGCGCGGACTTCCTGTACACCGGCAGTGAAGTACGTATACAGATTCAATAAGCGGTAGGCGGAATGGATCAAACGATCAAGCGCCGGTTCTTTCATCTGGTATTCTTCCATGAAGAGGGCTTTATCATCAGGACTTTCCATTTCCGCGATCTGCGCTTCAATGTTATTGTTCATGATGATCACTTCAGCCTTCTCTTTTTTGACAGACTCTTTAAGTGCCTCAGAGAATTTATTGCCCGTGTGCATTGACGCTTCATCAACATTAGCTACATACAGCACCGGTTTGTCGGTCAGCAGGAACAGATCAGCGATCGCCACTTTTTCTTCTTTGGAAAGATCCAGTTCACGAATGCTCTTTCCCTGTTCAAGGTGCGCTTTACAACGTTGCAGCACTTCCAGTTCAGCTTTCATCTTCGGATCAGTACGGGCCTGCTTTTCCGTTTTGGAGATCTTTTTTTCCACGCTGTCCAGGTCTTTCAACTGAAGTTCTGTATCGATGATTTCCTTGTCACCTACCGGATTGATAGCACCTTCATCACGAAGGATATTCTCATCTTCAAAACAACGGATCACATGAATGATCGCATCCACTTCACGGATATTACCCAGGAATTTATTGCCCAGGCCTTCACCTTTACTGGCACCACGCACAAGGCCTGCGATATCCACGATCTCGATCTGTGTAGGCACGATCTTGTCCGGTACAACCAGCTCCGCCAGTTTTTTCAAACGCTCATCCGGTACATCCACCAACCCCACATTCGGGTCGATCGTACAAAAGCGATAGTTACTGGCCTGCGCTTTCGCACTGTTACTCACCGCGTTAAATAAAGTTGATTTTCCAACATTCGGCAATCCGACGATTCCTGCTTGTAAAGCCATACGGGTTGTTTGTTTAAAGAGGCGCAAAGATAGGCAAAAATGAGAAGGGAGGGGCGGGTTTCAGAGGTTTAAGTGAGACCGCAGACCACGGACCGCAGACCACGGTACCAGTCTCAGGAACGGATCTTTCTATTTATTAACGAAACAATTGATTTCCTAAAACCGAACGCCATTCAATTATAGTTCACGTCTGCGGTCGGCGGTCCGTGGTCTGCGGTCTCTCTTACCTCTCAAACCTATCAAACCTCTCAAACCTTTCACTCCCTCTCAAACTTTTATTACCTTCATCCCTCTAACCCAATCAATAACTTCATGGCCCTTAGCAGGATCTGGTCCGCGTTCATCATCATTTCCATCCTGGTTGCAAGCGTTCGTTTTACTTTTCAGCCGGAACAGAAACAGATATTCAGTATGCTGGTGACCGGCAAGAATACGGACACAGTGTATGCCCGGGCGGTGGATTCTGCCAGGGTTCCCGCTGCGGTGATCACGCAGCTGCAGCACGATAAAGTGGCGGTCTGGGATAATGACCGTGTCTACAGAACAGCGGAGGGAGAGTTCCGCCAGTTCCGGTTGCTTCCTTCCAATGGCATCATCGACACGTGTAAGGGCGCGGTAGAGATCTGTATCGGACTGATCGGTATCATGGCCCTGTTCATGGGCTTCATGAGCATTGCCGAGAAAGCAGGCGGTGTGCGTTTCATGTCGCGGATCATCGGACCATTCTTTTCAAAGATCTTTCCGGATGTGCCGAGAGACCATCCTGCGATGGGACATATGATGATGAATTTCTCGGCCAACCTTCTTGGACTGGATAATGCCGCCACACCATTCGGGATAAAAGCGATGGAAAGCTTACAGGAGATCAATCCTTTGAAGGACCGCGCTTCAAATGCACAGATCATGTTCCTGTGTTTGCACGCATCCGGTCTCACGTTGATCCCCGTTGCGATCATTGCGGTAAGAGCTTCGCTAAAGAACCCCGCAGCAAACCCAACGGATATATTTGTTCCCTGTATGATCGCCACTTTTGTGGCAACGATGGCTGCTTTATTCATTGTTTCATTTAGGCAAAAGATCAATATCTTTCAAAAGACGATCCTGCTTTGGATCCTTGGCATCTCTGCCGTGATCGCATTGCTGGTGCTTTATCTCGTATCGCTCAGCACTGAGGATCTGAAAGCATTTTCAGGTGTACTCAGCAACGGGATCATACTCCTGATCTTCTTACTGATCATACTTGGTGCGCTGTATAAAAAGATCAACATCTTCGATGCGTTTGTGGAAGGAGCAAAATCAGGGTTTGAAGTAGCCGTGCGGATCATACCTTATCTTGTAGGGATGCTTGTGGCGATCAGTTTGCTGCGCAACAGCGGTACATTTGATATTGTTATCAGCGGATTGAAATCATTGTTTGCCGCGCTTGGGACCGATACACGTTTTGTAGATGGCCTTCCCACCGCACTTATCAAGCCGCTGAGCGGAAGCGGTGCGAGAGGAATGATGATCGATACGATGAATGCCTATGGCGCTGATTCATTCCCGGGATATCTGTCTGCGATCTTGCAGGGATCTTCCGATACAACCTTCTATGTGATCGCAGTTTATTTCGGCGCTGTCGGCATAAAAAATACGCGGTATTCAATAGGAGCGATGCTGCTGGCAGATCTGGTCGGCATCATTACAGCGATATTTCTTTGTTATTTGTTCTTCGGAAATGTGGCCTGATCGAAGGATGTACTTCAATGGGAATGCATAGTTTCGAAGTCACTATACAAACAAGGCCGGTCTTTATGGGACTGGCCTTGTTTGTTAAATGCCATATTACCGGTTACACATCAATCATTGGGGAAAAAAGATACGCTGCGGGTATTTCCTCCGCGAACGACCATTGTGTAGCTTCTTTTTTCCGTCAGTGACATACCGTTCACCTGGGCTATGATCCCGTTGGAACCGGCGAGCCGTACGATTATTGTATCGTTCGACAAGCTTGCATACGGCATGAAGGTTGTCACGCTTGTAGGCGTTACACCCGATGCCACATTGGCCCCTCTTTTCACAGAGTAAAAGTCAACCGCAGGTATTGACGGGTTGGACCGAAGAAAATTAGCGAACCGTATCCGGGCCGTGGTATCATAAGGGATCACGATATCGTTCTTAACAATCTTGTATTTCGGTGCGGTGATGGTGTCATACGCAAAAATGGTATACTTTTCCCGCAGTCCAAGGTCTGCAACAAAGTTCAGGGGCACCTGCGTGGTGGCAGGCAGTGTATCTTTTATGATAAAAGATCTTTTGCCGTAAGGCACAGCAAAGTTACTGTTGACAAGAGGGAATGAAGACCCATAGGCCATTGCTGCCCCGCTTATTTTCTGGCCGTCCACATACAGGAAATTCCTGTTACTTCCTACAATCGCGTTAAACAACTGTACGGAGCTCGAAGTGCTGAGATTCGTTTGCTGTGGAAGCAACTGATCTGCGTGCCGGCCACAGGAAAGCATCAGTAATCCGGCAAAGATCATTAGTCCTGTTGGTATATAGAATGTCTTTTTCATTGTATAAGTTTAGTTGATCAGTTATGGTTCGGAGAACCAGCATTTTTTCGTGTGATAATTGGCTGCGGTTGCCCCGATGCGCTCAAGTTCCTTGAGGTTCCAGACGTATTCGGAATTGTAGCGCGGGCGTACGCGATATACCAACTGTCCGCCATTGTCAGGATTCAGATCAGTACCAGACGGCGGCGCGAAATCACGATATACCTGTTGGCCGGTTGCCGGATCCGTGTCAGTATAATGAAAGCGACGCATGTCCGTCCATGTCTCACACGCACCATGAATATATAAAGCGATATATTTCTGGAGCATGATCTTGGTGAGAGTCAGATCGGTCGCCGCTGCAGGCACTACTGTTGTGTTGTTCAGGAAATCATTCTTCATAGTACTTGTAATGAACTTATCTGCGGGAACACTGGTTTGATACACGGAAGTAAGCATGTCAAAGTTTTGCGAGATGCCTTCTTTGTATGCGGCCAATGCGCCTGTGCGGTCACCCTTGCGCAATAATGCTTCAGCTTTGATGAACTGGATCTCAGCTGCGGTCATTATGGGGAAGGGGGATGCATTCTTAAAGATATACCGGCAGTTGTTGTCATTAGCGGGCGCTACGTTGTTGGCGCCTCCCGCCTGGCTTGCCCCAAAGAAGCTCTCGGGTCTGTCATTTGCGGCGATCACGGTCTGGCCTTTATTCGGATCCAGTCCTACAAACGTATTGTTGGTGTTAGGTCTGATCAGGTACCATGCCCTCGGATCTGCTGCATTAAGAAATGCGTTATTCTTGCCGGAAAGAAGATTGGCAATGAATGAAGACTGACGGATCGCTGTTTCAGTGCCGATCACCGTACTGCTCAGGTTATTCCGGAGCGGTCCAAAGAAATTGGCTGTACCGCTTACGCCGGTATTCGCAAACTTTACCAGGCCATTATCTGCATTGGTAAGAATTGAGCGGTTGCAATAATAAACTACCGAATCTGCATTGTAAATGCTTTTATTGCTGAGGTGATTGTATAATCTTGCCATCACTCCATTGGTGAATTTCTTCCATTTTTCCACATCACCATTATAGAAATAAGCATCTCCCTTGGCAAGATTGGCCTGATTGGCACCATCACCTGTCTTGTTCAGCAGCTCAAGCGCTTCATAACAGAGCTGCTTTACATGGTTGTACACTTCCTCCTGTGTTCCATAAGAAAAGGTCAGCGCACTGGTATTGAACGCTTCATTTACCGAGATCACTTCTCCGTGATAATCGGACAACGTTAGCCAGCTCCAGGCAAGAATGGATTTTCCCACACCGGCGTAATCCCACTTTTTTTCTTCGGACGCCCACTCGATCATTTTGAGAACGTTCTGACCGAGATCATAAAAATGCGTCCTCCAGATGGATGCAGCATTATCACTGGTTCCAGTTGTACCACCCAT
The DNA here is from genome assembly GCA_003243445.1 of Citrobacter freundii. GTDB lineage: Bacteria > Bacteroidota > Bacteroidia > Chitinophagales > Chitinophagaceae > Terrimonas_A. The sequence continues at coordinate 32,583 of QFQQ01000034.1, read as the reverse complement.
TTGATCATAGCGGCCGCCGGATGCGTAAAACACAAAATTCTGGATGTATTTCCCGATAAAACGGATATCGTTTTGCGGACCGTGCCCTGCTCCGTTGGTAGCCATGGTAGCGATCATATTGGGCAAAAGCTGCTCCACGGGCACACGCACGTCAGCGTTCGGGTTTGCGTAAGCCTCATCGATCTTCTTTGTACAGCCTGCAGCAATGATCGCAGCCGTACAAATAGAACCGGTTATCTTGAATATATGTTTCATAATGTTTTTTTTAATGATCTTTTTTTAGAAGCCAGCCCTCAAGCCAAAGTTGAAACTGATAGGTGTGGCAATGTTTCCATAATCAAATCCCCAGCCACCAACACCTCTTGTTCCGGCACCGTTAGCACTTACAGCCGGATCAGCTCCGGAATAATTGGAGAACAGCAGGAGGTCGTTACCGGTCACAAACAAACCGAACGACTTGAACAACTTCCATCTGCTCAGCATTGATTGAGGGAAGTTGTAGGAAAGAGTGATATCCCGCAGGCGGAACCAGTTGATGTTATGCTCAATGAACTCTTCTTCAGGCATACCTGTTGCGCCACCTGAACGGGCATAGAACTGATCGTTATATGCAGGTGTAACAACAATGGTGTTGTTTGTTGGAGTGGCGGTATTCTCCAGGCCATCTTTCAGCACACCCGTTACGATCCTTGGCGTAAGGCGATCGTCCGTGCGGACACTGGCGCCGCGCGTAGTGAGATACATGTCAGTGGCATTGAAGATATCTCCACCAATTCTCAGGTCCCAAAGGAAGCTAAGTCCCCAGTTGCCGGAACGAAGGGTATTCTGCCAGCCTACAACGAAGTCAGGATTGCGATCGCCATACACTTTGAAGTTCTGGTCGATCAGTGGTAAACCTGTTCCCGGATCGATCAGGATCTGACCGGCGTTATTGCGTGCATAACCATAAGCGGTGATAGCGGTAGTGGGTCCGCCCACAACAAGCCCGCCACGCGCGTTGCCAAATACCCAGGTATCGGAAATATAGAATTCCGGTACGTTCGCAGGCAGTGATACCACGCGGTTCCACATTTTATTAAAGTTGAAACGAGTGTCCCATCTTAATGTGCGGCTGTTCACCGCATTCAGGTCCAGCACCACTTCCACACCTTCATTGCGCGTACTTCCCACGTTAAGTGTATTCAGCACGTATCCTGTGCCATAACTGGCGCGGAAGTTTTCGGCAATCTGCTTTTTGTTATACGTGTTATAATAGGTAACCTCCAGCCCAAGCTTGCTCTTGAAGAGCCTGAGTTCTGTACCGAGCTCATAAGTTTGCTGGATTTCCGGCTCCAGGAAAAAGTTATTGTTGTTAAAGCCGTAGTAGTAGCCAGTGCCGCTTGAAAGTGAATTAGTGAATACAGACTGGTTGGCATACGGCGCACTTGATCTTGCTGTACTGGCTAATGAAGACCGGAGCTTCCAATAGCTAAGGACTGATCCTTTAATGCCCGGTATGATATCGCTCATGATCAGGCTAAGGCTTCCCGCGGGATAGTTATAGTTCCGAAAATCTTTCGGGAAGATAGAAGACGATTCAAACCGGTGGGAATAGGTCAGGAAGATCATATTGTCATAATTGACCGAAACCTCACCAAAATAAGCGAGTTGTCTGTTGAGCTGATAGTTAAAGTCACCAGGATTTTTTAGTGCCCGGTTCAGGTATTGACGGGTGGAAGGACGTGTGCGTGAACTGTCACCCATCCAGGCGGCTACCTGCGCCATGGAGACCTCCTGGCCATTCTTTACCATTTTGCCGGCTGAATTAATAGAGTCCACGATGTTTGTTCCGTACATGGAATACATTTCGCGCTTATAGTCCTGCCACATGGTACCTACAAGAACGCGTGCACCGAATTTGCCAAAGTTCTTATTGGCCGTTGCCGTGATAGTATGGTTATATCCATTGTAGCGGGTATAATAGTTGTCCTGCTGTCCACCTGTTCCTCTTCCAAGGATAGAGGAGAGAGGATGATAGAATGACCATCCGTCCGTATTGAAGTGATCATACCCGAAACGACCGGATATACGCAGCCACTCGAAAGGAGTGATGTTGATACCCATAGTCGCTACATAACGATTAGTCACATCATATCCTTTGTTGTTGTATACGCTGAAGAAAGGATTGTCTATTTCATCATTGGGATTCGCAAAGAAAAGCGTTTGCTTGCCTCCATCGGCGGACATATAATCCTTCACATCATAATCCCTTGGCCAAAGAAGCAGGTTGAGGAGGTAGCTGCCAGCTCCTCTTTTAGGGCGGTCATTAGTGGCTCGGCTATACGTGATGGAAGGAGTGATCTCCACATACTTGCCAATCTTCGTATTATTGCTGATGCGGCCGGTGATGCGCTGGTATTTATTTTCAGGCACTACGCCAGACTGGTCAAAGAATGAACCGGAAGCACGGAAACTGGTGACTTTGTTTCCCCAGTCGCCGCTGAGATTATGGCTTTGGGAGAAACCTTTTTTGAAAAAGGCTCCGACATTATCATAAGTGCGATCGGTAACTTTCGGCCCAAAGTAATAAAAGTTATTAGCCGGCTGTCCATTGAAGCCACTGCTCCATTGAGTGGAATAATCGGGAAGTCTTGTCAGGGAAGAGACCCTGAAAGCATTGTCATAATTCAAGCTGAACTGGCCGTTGGTTTTGCCTTTCTTTGTGGTGATGATGATCGCGCCGGAACTGGCCTGGCTTCCATAAAGAGCCGTTGCTTCAGGTCCTTTCAGGATCGTATAGCTTTCAATATCATTCGGGTTAAGATCCGCGATACGATTGGTGTAGTCACCGCTTCTGTTTGATGTCTGGTTGACATTTCGGGCAGAGTTTTCTACAAGACCAAGGCCTGTGTTGGAAATACTCGTCTCATTCATCGTAGAATTGTCAACGATCACTCCATCTATCACGAAAAGTGGCTGATTATCCAGCGCCATGGAGTTAAAACCGCGCAACACAATAGCGGTAGATGCACCGGCTTGTCCACCCGTAGGGTTTACGGTCAAACCAGCTACACGGCCTGCGAGACCGTTCAGGAAGTTTTCACGTTGCGTCTGGGCAACTTCTGCTCCATTGACTTTCTGTGCTGAATAGCCAAGCTCTCTCGGATTCCGCTTGATGTCCATAGCAGTCACTACCACTTCTTCCATGGTGTTTTCTGCTTTACTCAATGATACAGAGATGGCATTCCCGTCAGGCTTTACCTCGCGCGACTCTCTGCCAACATAAGTGAATTGCAGGGTTTCGCCTGTGTTGATGCGGATGGAGAATGCACCGTTCGCATCGGTTTGGGTTTTGCGTTGGGTTCCCTTTACCGTAACAGTTACTCCAGATAAAGGTGTCTTGTTGTCATCAGCTAGCACGGTACCTGTGATCGTTCTATCCTGGGCCATCAAAGCCGGTGGAAGGAGGAACAGAAACAGCAAGGAGGCTACTAACAACCGGAGAACTCTTCTCATAGCTGTGTGTTGTTTTAGTATAATAAATGAGCAGTTAACGAATCTAGAAAAGCTCTCACAGGATTTGGATACCGGCATCGGCATAAGGCTGCAGTCTTGGATCACTTGCGTCCAGTTCTGTAATCAGTATATCGATCTTGTCCAGTGTGCAGATTTGAATAGGCTGAAATGTGTTGATCTTTTCAGCAATGGAAAGGCATACAACTTTACGGGAGGCTTCGATCATTGCTTTTTTCAATTGCACTACTTCCCAGTCATTTTCCGTTATGCCATGTTGAAGGTCGATTGCATTGGTGCCCAGGAAACAGATATCCGCCTTGATCTGTCTGATCTTGGCGATCGCTTCCGAGCCTACCGTGATCTTGGAACTTTTGGAAACCTTATCACCGATCAGGATCACATCAATGTTCGGATGATCCATATATTCCAGGATGGCTGCAATACTGCCAGAGATAAATGTTGCTTTTAATTGCGCGGGAAGAAGACGGGCCATTTCAACAATGGTCGTGCCTCCGCCGGTAAGCACGAACATACCGTTCTCGATCAATCCGATCGCTTTCTGGGCGATCTCCATCTTGTGCTGTTGGGAATAAACACCGCTGCTATGAATATGCACCTGGCTGAAGGAACGCGACAATGCGCCGCCGTGCACTTTGATCAGTTTGCCCTCATCTGCCAGTTCAAGCAGATCACGCCTGATCGTATCCTCAGACACCTGTATGTCGACGCTAAGCGTAGAAGAAAGTACCTTATTATGCAGGTTTACCTGCTGCAGTATATAAGACTGACGCTCTTTCTTTAGCATAACAGTTAGAGTTGGATGTGTTAAATGTACGGGAAAATACCGCACAAAAACGCGGTTTCCCGAAAAAAAATACGCGGATTTGTGCGGATACCTGCTATTGGCCGCATAAAATTGCACGAATTACGCGAATAAGGCCGTTCAGGTAAGTCATTTCCGGAAAATCTGCTACAAGATTCTGTCAAAATATGGCTTACCTGAACGGCCTGATTCGCGTAATCCGAGTTCTGAAATTCGCGTATCAGAAGACGAAGCGCACCGACAACCCAATCGATGTCGCCTCAAACGTAATATCATTCACAATATTCAACCCGGTTTCCGGTCAAGGGAAAGGTTAAGCGCACTAATTACGCGAATAAGGCCGTTCAGATAAGTCACTTTCCGCAAATCTGCTACAAGATTCTGTGAAAGTATGGCTTACCTGAACGGCCTGATTCGCGTAATCCGAGTCCTTAAATTCGTGTATCAGAAGACGAAGCGCACCGACAACCCAATCGCTGCCGCCTCAAACGTAATATCATTCGCAATATTCAACTCCGGTTTCCAGTCAAGGGAAAGGTTAATTGCACTAATTACGCGAATAAGGCCGTTCAGATAAGTCACTTCCGCAAAATCTGCTACAAGATTCTGTGAAAATATGGCTTACCTGAACGGCCTAATTCGCGTAATCCGAGTCCTGAAATTCGCGTATCAGAAGACGAAGCGCACCGACAACCCAATCGCTGCCGCCTCAAACGTAATATCATTCACAATATTCAACTCCGGTTTCCAGTCAAGAGAAAGGTTAAGTGGCACATTGGCGAATTTGTAATCCAGGCCGATCACGCCCATTGCCCCGAAGTTCACTTCGGTATCATTCACCTTGCGGTTGGGATCATATACTTTTTCAAAACCAAGATAACCGCCACCGCCATAGAACCATTGTAATCCTTCTGTTGACAGCGGCTTATGTACTTCCAGTAATGCCCCCAGTGCAAGCGGATCGCCAAAGGAGAATAAAGCCTCCACTGCAGTAGATTCCGTTAAAAAATGTTTAAGGGAAATTGAGTTGTTGACCATGGCCTGACTGCTGCTGAGCCTTACACCAAGCGCCGTTTTATACTGTGCAAACGAAGTTTGGGCAAATAGCATGGCAGCCGCCACTAATGAAGCGGAAATAAGCTTTTTCATGAAAGTTGTTTTGTGGTTTATGTATCCGTGTCCGGAATGTAAACGATGGGAGGGGAGTGGATAGTTTAAAGGAAATGCTAAAGAAGACCACGGACGACGGACCGCGGACCGCCGACGAGTTTGAACGTCTGAGAATGGTTTATTGAATTGATGACCGGAGATCGATGGACGATGGTAAAATTCATATGAGTACATCAATATAAAAAGCAACCTTCCAATTCAGCAAGGCTGCTTTTAGTAATTTTTTACTCAAAAAAGAAGATCATTGAACAATTAACATCTTGCCAATTCGATGAGCGGCCTTCCTATTTCATACTCGTCGGCCGTCGGCGGTCTCTCTCACTCATACATCTCAAACTTCGTCTTCGGCCTTCTCGCTTCCAGCCACCGGAAATTACTCAGCTTCATTTCTGTCGGGCTTTTTTGCTTCATTGGCCATACGGTGCCGGTGACGGAGCTCCGGAATACGACCTTGTCGAGTTCTTTTGCTTCGAAATAAATGTCGATGATATCAGAATGGGATTCGTTGATGCCGGTGTAGGCACTGTCTTCATCCTGTATATAATAAATGCATTCGGCAAAACCTTTGGCACGTACGGAGTCGATATTACCGTCGACAAACCACCCATCGATACGTGTTGATTTGATCTGGTTATAAACTTCATTGTCGAGACGGTTCACCATAAACCCGTTCTCAAACGCTTCAACTTTATCGGCTTTTTTATTCTTTGTATAAAGATAGATCGTGTCACCGGTCACCTGGTTATCGTTGGCCCAAACAACAGGGTCTTTATAAAGACGGAACACAGAATCTTTGAATGAATAGAACATACTGTCACCGGCAGCCTGCAGCGAATCATTGAAGATGCGGACATGCCCATATCCTTCGAAATACCGGTTGGCACTATCCTTCGGGTCCATGGCTGCGATCTTGCGGCCTGTAAGCGTATCTACAATTACTGAATCAATACCAAACTTATCCGTTAGCCGTGCGGAGAAAAGAGTGTCTGCCGCAATGAATGTTGAATCATTATCCTGCTTTACGATCATCAGCGGCTTACGCGTGGCAAGCACGGCGCCGGTGGTGATGTTCCGATGAATGATCCCACCGATAAGTGTAGTACCCTGTGCTGTATCAACCACGACGGCATTCCCTTCTACCGTCATAATGCTATCGCTCCTGGTGATCCTGTTGCCTTTTACCGTGAGCTTTTTATCGCGGATGATCGGGTTGCGGCCAAACTCGGCCTGTTTGGTTTCCTGGTTATAAAAACCTTCTTTGGTTTCAACAGTTACGCCCGAAGTATCTGTGATCAGGGTTTGCGCAATGAACCGGGTGGTCTTGCTTTCCGTGTTATAGAGTAATGAATCCGTTGCGATATTGTAAGCCGGATCCTTCAGCTTTACATCGTTTTTAAAATAAACATCTTTCAGATCCGCATAGTACCAGCCTTCGCGGCTTGTCAATACGGTCTTATCATTCACCACGCGTCCACCGTTTTTATAGATCCCGATATTCGTCTCCATATCATACTCGAGATTGGGTGTGGTGAGCACGCCCTTGCCATCCGTCATCTTTACGTTTCCATCAAGATAGGCAAGTTTCTTTTGTGTATAATAAAGAAGGTGATTGGAATAGATGTTGGCTGTATCGGAATCATTGATATGAACCTGTTTGCCCCAGGCTTCAAATGTATGTGTATTATTATTCACCACGCAGCTATCGCAGTAGAACAATGTGTTGCCCTGCCTGAGCTTTACTGTTCCTACGATGATGGTCAGCTTGGTGGTATCATTCAGCGTCTGAAAAGTCAGCTTGCCTGTTGGCGGAAGGATGTCGATCCGTTCGGAACTGTCAGTTGCGGGCACAACGGTCACTGGTTCCTGCGCCAGCGCGCTGAAGCCAGCAACGCTGAAAGCCAGGATCAGTAAGAATGAAAAAATCCGTGAATAATTCATGCATTGCCTAATGGGGCACCGTGTCTTTTATAGCGGGCGAAGTTAACGCACCACCTTTGTCTTTCCTGCCAAAAATGGAAAAATTAACGTAGCGTTTTGGATGCACGCGAAGGTCATCCATCAGGATCTCTGCACTCAGGATGGCATCATTCAGTTTATTGTAAAGCGTCTTGTCATTGATCAGTGCGCCAAGCGTTCCCTCGCTGGAAGAGATCTTGTTCACCGCGCTTTTCATCTGTGAGATCGCTGCCTGCAGTGTATCCATGGTCTGCTGTATATTCAGGCCGGAGAGATTGCGGCTGAATTTTTTTGTATTGCTGATGATCTCGTTGATGCTGTCGTTATTATTCTTCAGATTATCGGTGATAGATGAAACATTGGCCATTGTGCGTGCCAGTGCGCCTTTGTCAGCATCCAGCAAACGATCCAGCGAATGTGTGGCGCTATTAAGATTTGCGATCGTCCCCTGCAGATTTTTCTTAGCCCCCTGATCGAATACGGTGTTCACATTGGATAAGACATTCGTGAGCGTATCGAGCGTATTGCGGACCTTGTCAATAGTGGGAGAGAGCTGTGCCGTTAAACCTCCCAGCAGCCCTTCGTCCTCTCTTGTGTGAATGCTGTCACCGTTTTGCAGATAGGTCGTTGCATTGCCTTTTTCAACAATAATGCTTGCGGCGGACAAGCCTCCAAAAGATGCCTTGATATAAGCGGCCGAATTGGCCGGGATATTCACTTTACGATTCAGGCTGATGGTTACTTTGATCGAACTCAGGTTCTCATCCACCTCCTCTATATCATATACAGTACCGATCGTGAACCCGTTTATTTTTACGGCATTTGCCTTTTCAAGGTCGCCGACCTGCCTGAAATATGCGTAGATCTTTGTCGTATGATTGAAAATGTCTTTCCCTTTTAAAAAATTAAACCCCGCGATCAGTAATCCCAGGGCCACTACCGATAATATCCCGACTTTGGTTTCGTTGTTGATCTTCATGATTTTGGTTTCGTTTCCAGGCCGCCAAATTAACCATTTATTTCCAAACGGTCGCGGAGGTGGCCGGGGTAAGAGTTGAACAGTTGTTGGTTATACTTTCATTAAATGTGCCAAACTCTTGTAAGATGTTGGATGATCGATGGTCGATGGCCGAGCCTCCCATCGAAAATAACGGTTAAGGGTGACAGGCCTGAGGAACTACAGAGCCTTAGACTTGTAAAAGAAAATGCTTCGCAGATCCGGGCGACTGCACCCCATTCTGCGAAGCATTAGCTATTTATATCAGTCTTATTAACCTTTTCCAAAGCGCGGAACCCGACCATCGACCATCGACCATCCAACATCGATCCCTTACGGCGTCGTTGTAATCGTCTTCGACTCAACTTTCTGCTTATATGCCCTGAACGCATTTACCAGGTCTTCCACAATTTCTTTCTGTCCTTTTTCGCTGTTCAGGTATTCTTCTTCTTCTTTATTTGTGATAAAGCCGATCTCTACGAGGATGCTAGGCATGCCTGTCGCCTGCAGTACCCAGATACCGGCGTCATTCCGTTGTTTTACACCACGGCTTTCGCGGCCGGTGTTTTCAAATTCCTTCTCTACCAGGTCAGCAAGGTTGAGGCTTTTGCGGAAGAACTGCTGTGCATAGATCAGCATTCTGGCTTTTTCAGCAGGATCGGAAGGGTTGGGGAGTTGGGTTTCCAGTGCTCCGGTGGAGTCGATCTCACCGTAGTACTCGGTCTTGTTGACAGAGTTCACTTTCGCGTCGTTCTTGCTCAGTGCCCAGATATAGGTTTCTGTGCCATGCGCTGTATTCTCGCGGAACACGGTGCTGTAAGTGTATTTATAACTCGTAACCGTTCTTCTCTTTTTGCCTTTGCCGACAGTTTTCTTTACAGGTGTTTTGCCGGTAACTACTTTTTCATACCATCCGCCCGCTTTTCTGCCGGAGGAATTGCAGTGAATAGAGATGAACAGATCACCATTGGACTCGTTCGCGAAGTTGGCTCTGTAATAAATGTCCTCCTTCTTGGTCTTCTTGCCGCCAGCACCGATATCGGTTGAGCGGGTGTAGAGGACGTTCAGGTCGGGGAATTCTTCTTTAAGTGCACGGCCAAATTTTAGCGCCACTTCAAGACTTACATCGGCCTCGTTGGAGATCAGGCCGCGCGCGCCCGGATCAAATCCTCCATGTCCGGGATCAATCACCAGGGTCCTGATCGTTGCCCTGCGAGCTGGCTTTTCTTTTTCCGTAAATGAAAAGAGAAACAAAGTCATCAAAGAGAGTGGAAAAAGGATCAACAGGGCTCGTTTTATCATAACTTTTCCTTTTTTTATTGGTTTATCAATGGAATCTTCACAAATAGTTTAGGGATGAAAGGTTTACATTTGCGCCAACCGTATGGATCAGCTGCGCAAATCTAGCTCAAAATATCTTTTTTTCGTTCCATTTATGGCTGCTATCTTATTCACAGTAACGTGGAAAGCGGCCTCACAACGCATTGAATCAAACTATTTTGGCACACCTTTAACATTCCCGGCTGATACAATACCTCTGAAAGATACGGTTCCTTCCACAGATACTGTTCCACGCCGTACCGGAATAACGTCAGCTGACACAACTCTGTTGCCCGGCAATGATTCATTACGGCAAAAAACAGACACTTTTTCTGTAAAACTTTCTAAAGATTCGTTTGACGAACCTGTAAGATATGCCGCGCAGGATTCTGCCGTGGTGAAAATTAAGACGAAAAAGATTATTCTTTACGGAAAAACAAAAACAGAATACGAAACAGTCACACTCGAAGCGCCTACTGTAGAGATCGATCAGCAAACCCAGATCCTCACTGCCAACAATAGCCGGGATAGCCTGGGTAATGTAAAAGAAGACGCCAAGTTTGCCGACAAGGACCAGAACTTCATCAGCGATACGATCCGGTTCAACTTCAAAACCCAGAAAGGCTTTACCAAGAATACGATCTCCAATCAAGGGGAATTATTTGTACACGGTGAAACGATCAAGAAGGTAGACAGCGTCGTGACCTATGTGAGCCGCGGCTATTTTACCACCTGTAACCTGGACGAACCGCACTTCGGCTTCCGGGCCAACAAGATCAAAGTGATCAACGATAAAGTAGCTGTATCGGGCCCGACACACCCGGAGTTTGAAGGAGTACCATTGCCCATATACATTCCGTTTGGATTCTTCCCGCTTTCCAATCACCGGCATTCGGGTTTATTGCCTCCGCAGTTTGCGACGAATGATCAGATGGGGCTTGGCCTGGAAGGGCTCGGCTATTACCAGGTGATCAATGATTACTGGGATGCCAAATTATATGGTAACATTTACTCTTACGGAAGCTGGTCGGCGAATATCAACCCGACTTACCGCAAGCGTTACCATTATAGCGGCTCACTCAACTTCGGTTTGCAAAGGACCAAGCGTAATTTCAAAGGCGATCCCGATTATTACGCCAACAACAGCTATACACTTACCTGGAGCCATTCAGCTGATACACGCGCACGGCCGGGAACGACATTCTCCGCAAATGTGAACGCCAGCTCAACCAGCTATAATAAGAACGTGCCGAATAACGCAAACCTGAACTTCCAGAACCAGTTGCAGTCATCCATCACGTATTCAAAACAATGGCAGGATAAACCATACAGTCTTACCATCAGTGCCAATCACAACCAGAATAACCAGACCGGTGTGGTAAACCTGAACCTGCCTGATATGGGCTTTACTGTCTCAACCCTGTATCCGTTCCAACGGAAAGAATTTGCGGGCAGTAAACGCTGGTATGAAAATCTTGGTATTGGGTATAACGGTACATTCCGTAACCAGATCTCTTTTTACGACAGTGCTTTCAGTTTAAATAAACTGCTTGATACAGCCCAGTGGGGAGCGCAACACAGCATTCCCATCACGCTTTCATTGCCACCGATCGCCGGCGGCGCCGTGATCGTAGCACCATCGGTTTCTTATTCACAGGTATGGCTGGCGCAACAACGCATATTAAAATGGGATACTGCTAAAAACCGGGTAGATACGACCGTCAAAAAAGGCTTCTTCCTCGATCAGCAGGTAAGCTTTGGTCTTTCGTTCAACACGGCTCTGTTCGGAACATTCCGTTTGAAAAAAGATAAAGCACTTCGTCATATCATACGTCCTACGATCGGCTTCAGTTATTCGCCGACTTTATCCAGCCGCTATTATGAAAAAGTGCGGGTGAATACAAACGGAGATTCGCTGATCTATTCAAAGCTGCAGGGTAATAACGTGTTCTCCGGCTATGGAAATATCACCAGCGGAAGTATCACTTTTGGTTTGGATAACAACCTGGAGATGCGGTATAAACCAAAGAATGATTCTACAGGTGAATACAAAAAACTCAGACTGATCGAAGGCTTTGGTTTCAGCGGCTCGTATAACATGCTTGCAAAAACCAATAAGCTTTCGCATATCGCATTATATTTCCGCAACAACCTTTTTGAAAAGATCAACCTGAATGCAACAGCTGATTTCAGCCCGTACGTGCGTAATAAATTCGGACAGGATAGTACGGTGTATGCCTGGAACAGTGATGTAGATAAGAGCATTGGCCGCATCACTTCCGGAAGCATTTCATTGTCCACTTCATTCCAGAGCAAGGCAAAGGATCCTGAAAAGGAAAAACAAAAACAACAGGAGATGGATAAGCAAATGAATGATCCGGTATTTGCGGCTGACCGTCAGCGGCTGCTGGATTATATGCGCCAGAACCCTGCAGAGTTTGTGGACTTCAACATTCCATGGCAGATCAGCTTCTCTTTCTCTTTCTACTTTTCTGAGCAGCCCAAACCCGATTACAGCGGTTTTGAAACAACAACCAGTGCGAGTACTAACTTCAACGGCGCATTCAGCCTTACTCCAAAGTGGCAGTTCAGTGCGAACGGATATTATGACTTCAAAACATCCAAGCTACAAACGTTCACCATGTCCATTTCCAGGGAAATGCACTGCTGGCAGTTATCGATCAACGTGACGCCGGTGGGTCTTTACCGTTACTTCAACTTTACGATCAGTCCGAAATCAGGATTGTTACAGGATTTGAAGATCAACAGGACGAGAAGTTTTTATACGCCATATTAGAATGTTGTGGCGCAGGGTACTTTGAATCTGCAGTGGCGGACATTACAACTGATCTTTAAGCAAATCGAATGGCGTGAGGTTCCTCCTCCGGCGGACACGTCCCGCGGATTTCCCAGATTTATCGTTACCTGCTATTGAAAAACCATCTTATAAATGAGAATTTCTATAGCAGAATGCGCAGATTACGCAGATGTCAGCCTGCTATCAGAGGCTAATCTGCGAAATCTGTAAGGCTCCGATCAATTACATTTTTTCCAAGCTGATGCTATTTTATCTTTCGGCCAGGATTATTGGCCTGCATCAAGGATGATAAAATCCATCCCGTCGCATTCGGCAGGAAAAATTATTTGTTCGCCGGAGGCTTACCCTTTATTTAATGCAGTATAGTTACTGCTTCCTTTAAAATTCTTCGTATTTCACTTTCTTCTTCCTGGGTAAGGTGTACCTCCGTAAGTGTATTTGGCAATTCCATCTTCTCTATAGAACATTTACAACTTTCAATGTATCGGCCATCCATAATTGTAACAATCTCAGCGAGCCTCAGTTTTTTCTTCGCTTCTAAATTTTTCCCCCAGCTATACGGTATGTCCTTTAATTTCTTACCGGAGAAGGTTAGAAACAATGTTCCTGTCTGAGATGAATCAGTCAATGAACGCACCGAATATTGTTCATGCAGTATATCTCCGTCTTTTTTTGAATCTATTAGTTTATACGTTACTTGGTTCATCATTGAGTCAACATTGAAGCCAAGGAGCGGCAAGCGGGCAAAAACTGAATCCTTATTGCCAATCATTATTCCGCTTTTAATGCTGGTAGTGTCATATTTATATACGCTATCGGAGTTCTTTGATGAGATGATTGTAAAGTATTTAATCGTTTTTGGCAGCTCATCGATGCGATCGTCATCTGAGGTAGAAACTTGTTGTGTATATGAAATACGATAGAGAGTCCAATCTCCATAGTAATAGATGCGGGCAAATTGAGAGTCATACGTTGCAACTCGCCAGGTATTAGTCAGGCTATCCAGCTTCAAGTTGGGAAAGAGACTAAAGGCTTCGGCAGCTTTAATCGTTCCTTTTCCAGTAACCTGCGAATTTCCGACGCAAGCGCAATTCAGTAACAGTTGGCAAAAAACAGCAAATACCCAAAGGCCTCTTCCGGTTTTCAAAATCTGTTGCATAATAAGTATGTGATAATGGATGATTTTTATTGCTTCCCGATATCCTTCTAAACAGGGAGACCTAGACTTCCTTACGCATCACCTATTCGCCTGATAATAATCTTTCATTTGCTGAAAGACTTTCTCCTTCAATTCGTCCGCCGTCAATCCCGCAGGATCCACCGGCGGAAGAAAATGCATCTTCAACCTGTAAGGCAGAAAGAAGAACGGCTTATTTGCAGGCAGGGCTTTTCTTGTATTAAAGATCAGTGCAGGAACGATGGCATGACCCGTATCCTTTGATAAACGAAAGGCCCCATCATAAAATTTCTTCAATGGCTCATTGCTTCTGTTCCGCGTGCCTTCCGGATAAATGCACATATGAATGCCGCGACGCAATACCGCTTTCATGTCATCAAAACTTTTCCGGCGGCTGCGTTCACTTTTGCGATCCACCAGCACCGAACCCTTGGAGTAGAACCAGCCGAACAAAGGAACTTTTGCAAACGATTTCTTCGCAATGGTTTTATTTGGTCCGGGTATATAAGGCGAAGAAAGCGGGATATCCATTAGCGAATTATGATTGCAGGTAACAATATAACTCTTGCCCGCCTCAAAATACTCTTCTCCTTTCACCTTCACCGGACAACCCACCAGAAATAGCCACACATCCATCCAGATCCTGGCGACGCGCATAAAATATTTCGAACTGGCCGGCTCGGGCAACAGGTACGAAATCATGGATGGCAAAAAGATCAGCAGAAACGTTGCCGCAAAACTCACCAGCCCCCATAGAGCCCAGATACGACCAGCGATTTCACGGAAAAATTTCATGAGTGGATTTTTGAGGGGACAAAGGTAGGGAATTGACCGGAGGGCGATGATCGATGTTCGATGGTCGATGTTCGATGATTGATACTATAGAGGGCGGATTATTTAAAAAAATTGCTGCCCGAAAGAATACCGATTAGTCCGAGTTGCCAGCCCAAAGTCGACCATCGATCATCGAACATCGACCATCCCTTCCTCAATCAAGTTGCCAATTCACCGGATCAATCCCCTTCCCAATAAGATATTCATTGGCCTTTGAAAAATGCTTGCAGCCAAAGAAACCGCCATACGCGGAAAGGGGAGAGGGGTGAACGGACCGAAGGATGCAATGCTTGCTTTCGTCAATAAGCACACGCTTTTCCTGGGCGAATTTTCCCCAAAGAAGAAAGACGACATGCGATTTAAGTTCAGAGATCTTTCTGATCACCGTATCCGTGAAAGTAGCCCAGCCGATCTTGGCGTGGCTCATTGGTTCACCAGCGCGAACGGTGAGTGATGCGTTGAGCAGGAAAACTCCATGTTTGGCCCACTGGGTCAGATCACCGTGATTGGGAATTCTGACACCGGTATCATCATGTAATTCTTTAAAAATATTGACAAGGGATGGGGGTGGAGGGACGCCTTTCTGCACCGAAAAACAAAGACCATGCGCCTGGTTAGGGCCATGATAGGGATCCTGGCCAAGTATTACCACTTTTACATTGTTGAACGGTGTAGTGTTAAATGCATTGAAGATGAAACTTCCGGGAGGATAGATCGTTTTTCCCTGCTGTCTTTCTGTCTTTAAATGCGTGGCGATATTCTGAAAATAAGTTTTATTAAATTCTTCTTTTAAGATCTCTTTCCAGGATTCTTCTATTTTAACATCCATAACAAAGCATGATTGAGCGGACAAGATACAAAATTGAGATAGAAGGAAAATAAACCGGTTCATTTATGCGCGATTCCTTATTGCTCTTTCTTTCCAACCGGTCGACTTGCTTCTTGCCGTGTCTTAATAATGCATTAATCTCTTCCTAATAAACCAAACTTGCTGGTTATAACCCTACAGTCGTTCGATGACCGATGACCGATGGCTGATGGCCGGTTTCCTCTCTTTTAGCTGAAGGTCCTTCATCTTGTCGGCCATTTCATCGCTCTATTTTTTCCGTTTGGTTAAGCTCCGTCATGTATTGACATTTTTACACATTAACTGAAGACAAGGTCGCTTTCTTCAAACTCCCTTACCGTCTTACCGGTTTATTTTTTACCGGTAAGGCGGGAAGACGGTAAGAACGAACAAGAGCAGCAGCTTACTAACCCAACTTCCCATATCAAATGAGGTATTTTTTACGCACGATCCGTTTTATTCCGCAGTAATGTGGTTCATTTACTCTTAAGGATCCGTTAACGATGCCGTAACCATTCATATCATGCACTGGTACGATATTTATACCTGTTATACAAACTATCCGCTTATGAACACCGGGAACAAACCTCCTCTCAGACGCAGCAATAAGAATCAGAACATCATCGTAAGATCACTGCCCAAAATGATCTTAGACAGATTATACCGCATGATTGCAAATGATCACGAGCAGGTAAGTCTCCCATATATCCAAAACGACGGTGTTTCAACAGATGGCATGCGCACCGATCCGGCGGCATTATCCACCAGAACATTACTCTCCAGCAAAAGATCATTTCGCTAATATTTTCAGCATTCAGTTCAGCAAGTCGAAGAATTACGATTGGTTAATCATCATAGATTGATTATCCATCCATCAAACTGAAGCCAGGGTCATTTCTCGCAAACTTCCTTACCGACCTTCCCCTCTTCCCGGTTCAATTTTAACCGGCAAGTCGGGAAGGACGATAAGAACGTGCAAAAGAGGCAGTATAACCAAACGACTTTGATCGGAGGATGGACCTGAGCTGATGAGAATACCTTGCAGCATCACCCGATACTGCGCAATTGCCTTGCCGTTGATACACAGATGGAGCTTACCTTCACAATATTGCCTTTTTAATCTTCCCGATCCCTGCTTAATAGATACAAACTATTAAAGCATAGAATATATTGATTACGTTTATGTACTCAATCCCATAATTTTATCATTCCTGCATGATCCATATACGCAGGTGTCACATCAACACAAAAACCTTACAACAATGGCACAAGACTCAAATGACATCAGTAAATGCCCCTTTCACAATGGCAGTTTGAAAAGTAATACCGGTGGTGGCGGTACGAGAAACCGCGATTGGTGGCCAAACCAGTTAAAGCTGAATATCCTTCGCCAGCATTCTGATCTTTCCAATCCCATGGATGAAAAATTCAACTATGCGGAAGAGTTCAAAACACTGGATCTTGAAGCAGTAAAAAAAGATCTGCATGCGCTTATGACGGATTCACAGGACTGGTGGCCCGCAGACTTTGGTCATTATGGTCCGTTGTTCATACGCATGGCCTGGCATAGTGCGGGAACGTATCGTGTATTTGATGGACGTGGCGGTGGTGCGGCAGGTCAGCAGCGTTTTGCTCCGCTGAACAGCTGGCCCGATAACGTGAGCCTGGATAAAGCGCGCAGATTGCTCTGGCCGATCAAACAGAAATACGGACGCAAGATCTCCTGGGCCGATCTGATGATCCTCACCGGGAACATTGCACTGGAGTCAATGGGTTTTAACACCTTTGGCTTTGCCGGTGGACGTGAAGATGTATGGGAGGCAGATGAGTCGGTTTACTGGGGCGCTGAAACAACCTGGCTTGGTGGCGATATCCGTTATGCACACGGTTCCGACGGCGTAGAAGGTCATGGCGTACTGGTGTCTGATGATGATGCAGATGGAGACATTCATTCGCGCAATCTCGAAAAACCGCTGGCAGCTGTTCAGATGGGGCTGATCTATGTAAACCCTGAAGGCCCCGATGGCAATCCTGATCCGGTCGCTGCCGCAAAAGATATCCGCGATACATTCGGCCGCATGGCCATGAATGATGAAGAAACGGTTGCACTCATCGCCGGTGGCCACAGTTTTGGTAAAACCCATGGTGCAGCTCCTGCAACACATGTCGGCAAAGAACCGGAAGCTTCTGATCTCGAACTGCAGGGCTTTGGCTGGGCAAACAGCTTTGGCTCCGGTAAAGGTGCTGATACCATTACCAGCGGACTGGAAGTGACCTGGACGAAGACACCAACAAAATGGAGCAATAACTTTTTTGAGAACCTGTTTGGATTTGAATGGAGCCTCACCAAAAGTCCTGCAGGTGCACATCAATGGGTGGCAAAAGATGCCGGCGATATCATTCCTGATGCATACGACAGTTCAAAAAAACATTTGCCAACCATGCTTACAACAGATCTTTCATTAAGGTTTGACCCTGCATATGAAAAGATCTCCAGGCGTTTCCTGGAAAATCCTGATGCATTCGCCGATGCATTTGCCCGCGCATGGTTCAAGCTCACGCATCGTGATATGGGACCAAAGACGCGCTATCTCGGCCCGGACGTGCCTGCTGAAGAACTGCTCTGGCAGGATCCGATCCCTGCGGTTGACCACGCGTTGGTTGATGAAAACGATATTGCAGCATTGAAAGCAAAAGTGCTGGCTTCCGGTCTGACAGTATCTGAACTGGTTTCAACAGCATGGGCTTCCGCATCTACTTTCCGTGGTACGGATAAACGGGGTGGAGCGAATGGCGCACGCGTACGTCTCGCTCCGCAGAAATTCTGGAAAGTGAACAATCCGCCACAATTGCAGAAAGTGCTCGATGTGTTGGAAGGTATCGCCAAAGAATTCAATGCGGCACAATCAAATGGAAAGAAAATCTCTCTTGC
Organism: Citrobacter freundii; assembly: GCA_003243445.1. Lineage (GTDB taxonomy): Bacteria > Bacteroidota > Bacteroidia > Chitinophagales > Chitinophagaceae > Terrimonas_A. The sequence continues at coordinate 14,214 of QFQQ01000034.1, read as the reverse complement.
AGATCTGATCGTACTGGCTGGCGCAGCCGCTGTAGAAAAAGCGGCAAAGGATGCAGGTCATACTATTACGGTCCCATTCACTCCCGGCCGTATGGATGCTTCCGAAAAACAAACCGATGTTGAATCGGTCAATTACCTGGAACCACTCGCTGATGGTTTCCGTAATTATCGGAGATCAAGATCACAGGCATCTACTGAAGAACTGCTGATAGATAAAGCCTATCTGCTGACGCTGAGTGCTCCGGAGTTGACAGTACTGGTGGGCGGTATGCGTGTATTGAATACAAACTTTGACGGATCAAAACATGGCGTATTCACGTCACGCCCCGGCCTGCTGACAAATGATTTCTTTGTAAACCTGCTCGACATGAGTACCGCATGGAAAGCAAGTGATGGATCAAAGGAATTATATGAAGGCAGTGACCGCAAAACAGGCGCTGCAAAATGGACAGCTACAAGAGCGGACCTTGTATTCGGTTCGAATGCGGAGCTGAGAGCAATTGCAGAAGTATATGGCAGTTCGGATGCGACGAAGAAGTTTGTGAACGATTTTGCTGCGGCATGGGTGAAGGTGATGAACCTGGATAGGTTTGAGTTGTAGGAGGTGAAAGTTCCAGAGGTTCCAGAGGTTTCAGGGGTTCCAGAGGTTGTCGTAGATCTTTGGAACGTCTGGAATCTTTGGAACCTTTGTTTTTTGTCGTTAAGCGGCCAGCAGATTGTTACCCCGGCAACGTCAAGGCTCAGCGGCCACAGGCCAGGTAGTATTTCACCTTCTTCGCTACAGCGTAAGTATCCCGCAGATTACGCAGATCTATCCATCTGATCATTGTCCCTTTATCCTATAATAAAACCGGCTCGGTTTGTATCCGCAGATTTCGCAGATATCTTCAAGTTATCAGGAAGTCATCGGCGTAATCCGCGGACACTAATAAAACGCCGTCATTTACAGGTGATCATTTCATTTGTCGGACTGATAAATCTGCGGAATCTGCGGGATACTTACGCCGTAGCAAAGGAGGGAATCTTACACCAGAAGGAACTGCTCTTTCAGCAGCAACATAAAAAAAGCGAAGCCCTTGAGACTTCGCTTGTGATCCGGATTGGATTCAAACCAATGACCTACTGCTTAGAAGGCAGTTGCTCTATTCAGCTGAGCTACCGGACCCTGTTTTAAAGCAGGGCGCGAAGATAAGCACGAAAAGGATTAAGAGCAAAAAAAAGTGAAGACGGCATTGAAACTCACCCGGTTGCTCATAATAGTCTGCCGCATGAACTGGATTTACCAGTATCTTTCATGGCATTAAAGCAGACTCAAACACTCAACCCATGTCTTCCCTCCAGGATCTTCAGACCCGCTACACCCAACTCAATGACGACTTTAACGTCCTCACCTCAAAACATAAGCCTGCCACACCGGAACAGATACACGCATTCGAACATTCCGTGAACCTCAGGCTTTCTGACGATGTAAAAGAATTTCTGACCGGCCTCGGTCAGCTCATCATCGACGTAAAAGAAAACGTATGGGCAAGACCTAAAGAAATGGAAGTGCTCCCGATGTGGAAATTCGGGTATGGCTTCTATGTATTCGGACTTAGCCAGGAACCCGGCGTGCCTGAATGGATGACCTTTGATTATTATTTTGACGAGGAAGAAACACCTGCGAAAGGACAACAGTTCTTTCAGCGAAGCGGCAATGCCTACCGCGCTTATATCCTTGATGGAAAGATCACCATCGAATATGATCACTATGGCGAGGATACAGAACCTTTTAAAGGGAATCTGTTCGATTTCCTGATCGCGGAGATTGAAAAACTGGAGATGGATTATAAGCGATATATCGCCGGGGAAGAATGAAGGAAGGTTGCACAAGTTCCATGGGTTTGAGAGATTTGGGAAGTTTGGAAGGCTGTGACAGGATAAGTAGTCAACATTTTATCCACCGTTTTCGTTTACCTTCAAAAATAACTCACAGGCTGAGCGCGGATTTCGCGTCAAATATCTCCTGGTACTAACGATCTGCAAGATTCCGAACGTTCCGATAGTTTTATAAACTCCGAAAGTTGAAAAACCTGTTACCAGTACGATAGCACTTTCATTGCAGGACATCAATCTCAGGAACTTCTGAAACTCATGGGACCTCCGGAACCTTTTTCTTATTTGCCTATATTTGAATTTATCAACCAAAACCAAATTGTTAAGGCTTATGATTTACCGACGCCTACCGGGCTTTGCATTATTATTATGTTTCGGACTTTCCGGTTTTTCCCAATCTACACCAACAGCCAACTACGCACTGGCTGCACGTTTTTCTCCAACCAAAGTAAATAAGATGCTGTTCAGCACAAGCGTGGATCCGCACTGGCTGAAACTGAGCGACCGCTTTTGGTATGTATACGAGAACCGTGATGGAAAGAACTGGTACATCGTTGATGCATTGAAAGGATCCAAACGTCCGATGTTCGATCCCATCAAACTTGCAGCTGAGATCACACGTATTGTAAAAGATCCGTTTGACGGACAACATCTTCCTATTACCAATCTCAAATTCACGGCTGATGAGAACAGCGTCCGCTTTGAGATCCTCAGTACGCTTGATGAAGAGAAAAAAGATACTTCCAAAACGAACGCAACCACAGGCGGTGGCCGTCGCGGCGGCGGAAGAGCGGGTGGACCGGGCGCAGGTACTGCTGCCAAATCAAAGAAGACCTTCTTCTTTGAATATAATCTTAACACCGGCGTGTTGACCGAACTGAAAGATTATGAAAAACCGAAGGAGAATGCCATGTGGGCTTCGTTCTCGCCGGATAAGAAATTCGTTTTCTTCTCCCGCAGGAACAATCTCTATTATATGGACAGTGCCAACTATAGCAAGGCACTTGTGAAAGATGATGACAGTACGATCGTTGAAACCCCGCTGACCAAAGATGGCGAAGAGAACTACAGCTATGGCAGTGGAGGCGGAGGTAATGAAACGAACGTGGATAAAGAAAAGAATAAAGACAAACGCAAAGGCGTATATCTTCTCTGGTCAAAAGATGGCCGCTATTTCGCACTCACACGCACTGATAACCGCGATGTAAAAGATCTTTGGGTGATCAACAGCGTGGCTGAACCAAGACCAACACTCGAAACATACAAATACCAAATGCCGGGCGAAAAAGAAGCGCCGCAGCGTGAAGTATACCTGTTCGATTTCCAGAATAAAACAAACAAGAAGATCAAAGTGGCGGCGTTCAAAGACCAGGAGATCGGTCTCTGGAGCGCACCACCTTTGCAGAAAGAAAGAGACGATGAAAGACGTGCTTCATTCTGGCAGGGCACAAATGATAAGTTTTATCTCAGCCGCACCAGCCGTGATCTGAAGCGCATCGACCTTTGCATTGTGGATGTTAACAGCGATTCAGTAAAAACGCTGATCCCGGAAAGACTGAACACGTATGTTGAGAATCGCCGTGTCGGCCTTATCAATGGTGGTAAAGAACTTATCCAATGGAGTGAAGCCGATGGCTGGGCACATTTTTATTTGTACGATGAAAACGGCAAATTAAAAAATCAGATCACGAGCGGGGCATTCCATTGTGAAGACATTGAAGGCATCGATGAAAAAAACCGCGTTCTGTACTTTACTGCCAATGGCCGCGAAGCAAATGAAGATCCATATTACACGCATTTATACCGCGTGAATTTTGACGGCACCGGTTTAAAATTGCTGAACCCAGGCAATTATGATAACAGCGCAAGCGTGGATGACAACAGCCGCTATTTCGTAAACACTTATTCCCGCGTAAACACTGCCCCGGTTTCTGTATTACAGGATGCAACCGGCAAAGTGATCATGACGCTGGAGACTACAGACATGAGCGGTCTTTTTGAAGCTGGTTATAAATTCCCAGAACCATTCAAAGTAAAAGCAGCTGATGGCTATACAGATCTGTACGGAGTGATGTATAAGCCATTTGACTTCGACAGTACAAAAAAATATCCGATCATCGAATATGTATACCCCGGACCGCAAACCGAAGCCGTAAATAAAGCATTTGGTAAAGGCATGGACAGGATCGACCGTCTTGCGCAAATGGGTTTTATCGTGATCACTGTCGGAAACCGTGGTGGTCACCCAAGCCGCAGCAAATGGTATCACAATTATGGTTACGGCAATCTGCGTGATTATGGTCTCGCTGATAAAAAAGCAGCGATCGAGCAATTAAGCTATCGCTATAAATTCATTGACATTGAAAAAGTAGGTATCCACGGACATAGCGGCGGTGGCTTTATGAGCACAGCTGCCATGCTTGTTTATCCTGATTTCTTTAAAGTGGCAGTGAGCAGCGCAGGTAATCATGAGAACAATATCTACAACCGCTGGTGGAGTGAAAAGCACCATGGTGTAAGAGAACAGATCAGTGATAAAGGCGATACTTCATTTGTCTATGCGATCGAAAAAAATCCTGAGCTTGCCAAAAACCTGAAGGGTCATTTGATGCTCAGTCATGGTGATATCGATAACAATGTTCACCCTGCAAATACGATCCGCATGATGAATGCATTGATCAAAGCCAACAAACGTTTTGAGTTTGTAATGCTTCCCGGTCAGCGTCACGGCTACGGTGTAATGACAGAATATTTCTTCTGGAGATCCTGCGACTTCTTTGCACAACATCTGCTCGGCGCTGTTCCGAATTCCGTGAACATTGAAGAAATGGACAGGGAAGTGGAGCAGGGAGGAGGAAGAACTGGGGGTGCTGCGCCGGAAGAAGAGGAATAGCGGCTGTATGGGTTTCAGAGGTTTCAGAGGTTCCATAGGTTCCATAAGTTTAATAGGTTTCATAGGTTGTCGTAACCGGATCAACCCTTCTAACATTTCTGGCAATTTAATACCGGAAATGGGTAAGGCTGAAAACGTATAGAAGTTCCGATCCGGTTACGACAACCTATGAAACCTATTAAACTTATGAAACCTATGGAACCTTTTTCCCGTTAACGCTTAGCTTTGCACCATGACATCAACCTTCAACTACGGCACAGCCCAACTGACCGTTTCCAAAACGATTGCGATTGCCGGGGGCCGGATCAAAGGCCAACTGGATGATAAAGCCATACAAAAGATAAATGCCAGCCACGCTCATGTAAAAGAGATCGTAGCTGCCAATAAAACCGTATACGGCGTGAATACCGGTTTTGGTATTCTGGCTAATACCCCGATCTCCGAAGAAGATACCGCAACGCTGCAATACAAGATCCTGCAAAGCCATAGTGTTGGTGTGGGAGAAGCCATCCCGGAAGAAGTGGCGAAGATCATGCTCATCACAAAAGTGCAGGCGCTGGCACAGGGGTTCAGCGGTGTACAGCTATCTACACTGGAGCGGATCATCTGGCATATTGATAATAACGTTATTCCCATTGTTCCGGAAAAAGGAAGTGTCGGCGCATCAGGCGATCTTGCACCGTTATCTCATTTGTTTTTACCATTGATCGGATTAGGCGAATGTTTTTATAAAGGGAAACGTGTGTCTACGGCGGAAGTCTTTCAACAGGAGGATATAAAACCGATCAATCTTGGCCCGAAGGAAGGTCTTGCATTGATCAACGGTACACAGTTCATTCTTGCATTTGCCGTAAAAGCGGTTCAACGGATGCATAATTGCCTGGAAGCAGCGGACATCATTGGCGCAATGAGCCTCGAAGCACTGACAGGAACAAAAGCCCCGTTTGATGAACGTCTGCATGCATTGCGTCCCTATGCGGGAAATAAACTGGTAGCGCAGCGCCTCAGGCTACTGCTGGATGGATCGGACATTATGCAAAGCCATATTGATTGTGGCCGGGTGCAGGATCCGTACTCACTGCGCTGTATGCCACAGGTGCATGGCGCCAGCCGGAATGCATGGCTGCATCTGAAAGAACTTACCGAGATAGAATTGAATGCGGTGACCGATAATCCGATCATTCTCGGTGCGGATGATACGATCAGCGGGGGCAATTTTCATGGACAGCCAATGGCCTTGCCGCTGGACTATGCCTGTTTTGCCGGCGCAGAGATCGGTAATATCTCCGACAGAAGATGTTATCTCCTGCTTGAAGGCAAATGGGGACTGCCAATGCTGCTGATGAAAAATGTAGGGTTGAACAGTGGATTCATGATCCCGCAATACACAACCGCCGCGCTTGTAACCGAAAACAAAACGCTTTGCTTTCCCGCCAGTGCGGACAGTATTCCTACTTCACTCGGGCAGGAAGATCATGTGAGCATGGGCAGCATCAGCGGGCGAAAGCTGAATAAGGTACTGGACAATCTCGAATATATTTTAGCGATCGAATTGCTGAGTGCCTGCCAGGCGATCGAATTCAGAAGACCGTTGAAAAGTTCGGCTTTGCTTGAATTCGCGCATGACAGTGTGCGGGACCGGGTGAGCTTTGCAGAAGAAGACAGGATCTTTGCGGAGGATATCAATAAAGTAGCCGGGATGATAAAGGATTTTTCTTTTGTGAATGAGGTGAATGACTTTGCAGGGAAAAAGGGCATTGGATTGAACAATGGCTATAGCGATTTTGAAGTATGATGTATTCCGCAGGTAGTTATTCCCGCAGATTACGCTGATCGGCTTTGTGAGTATAAGCCAATCAGCGTAATTCTCTTTTCCTGACTCAATGCAAACTAACAACCCTGGTGATCTTCCATTCTTTGCCTGCCTGTTTCCATATGATGATAAATTTACTGTCATGCTGTGGTGCATCCGGTTCCTGCTTATTGAAAAAGCGGTGTAATCCGATCTCAATCGCGCCAAATCCATTGATCGGGTAAACTTCCACACTGCCGGGTGTCAGGGTGCGGATCACTTTACCGCAAATGTTCTTTTTGGTAGCGTCAAGAATACCTTGTTTGGAGGTCATCAGTCCGCCCTTATCATGATAAAATTCTATTGAATCCGAATAGATCCTTTCCTGCACATCCATCTTACAATTGTTGTAGGCATCAAAAAAAATGCTGTCCATCTTTAAAATAGCATCATATAATTCCTGCGAATCCGGCTTGTATGTATAAGCCGTATTCCCGACAGTTTTTTGTCCGTTCGCCGCACTTCCAAAGATCATCAATACTAATACATAGAAAATCCTTTTCATCTTTGCTAATTTTTCCCAAAATACACCTCAACGCCGACGCCACCAACTGATCCGCTAAAAGATCGGCAATCCCGCATCGACCAATCGCCTCAATATACCGGCGAACCCGTCATCAGCCACACAACCATTCGCATTTTCCCGTCGTCATTACCGCAGTTCTTTACAGGCATGGTGATCCAATTCGTGAAATCAGCGTCCTAAAATTTGCGAACTGTTAACCATACCGCCATTCCATTTTCCAAACCACCTTCTTAACTTTAATACCAATAAAACAAATCAACATGAAGCCCGTATTTATACGTACCCTGTGTGTACTGGCCCTGGCAGTTTTCCTGTTACAGGATGCCTCAGCCCAACGCGGCCGTGTGTATCATCCACGCCGTGGCGGCTATTACGGAGGACCAGGCTATTCTCCATACCGCGGCATGCGGGTGAGCTTTAGTTATTTCTCCGGACCGCGTGCCATCTATCCTTACCGCGGCATCAATTATTCTTATTACGGTGGTCATTACTATCGCCCTTACGGAAGTTATTTTCAACTCGTAGCTCCGCCTGTCGGTATCAGCATCGGCATACTGCCGAGAGGATACAGAACGATCTATGCGGGAAGTATCCCATATTATTATTACGGAGGCACCTACTATCGTCCCGGCAAAAAAGTAAACACTTACGATGTTGTGGATGCACCGATCGGCGCTTCAGTACCCGAACTTCCTGAAGATGCAAAAGTGGTGGTGATCAACGGTCAGAAATATTATGAACTGGATGGCACTTATTACAAGGAAGACATCCGCGACAACAGCGAGATCTGGTATACCGTTGTAGGAAAAGATGGCAAACTAGATACCGACCAGGAAGCGATCGATTCTACGACTGACAACGGCCCGCAGGTGGGTGATGTGGTTGACAAACTTCCCGCCGATTGCCGCACCGTCGTAGTGAATGGCCAGAAGTATTATGTTTCGCCCGACGATATTTATTACGAAGAAGTGATCGGACAAAACACGATCTCCTATAAGATCGTAGGAAAATAATCGGATATTTTTATTTTTTGAGTATTTCGGGCCTTCCTTTTGGGAGGCCTTTTTCGTTGGTCGATGTTCGATGGTTGGTGGTCGACGATCCATCGCGCATAGCTACATCCCATGGCTGTTTTCGACCATCGACCATCGATCATCGGCCATCGAACGAATTGAAAGAGTTTGCCTAACAAAAGACATAGTATATTGAGCCCGAAATGGAAAACTACAGTATCGTCATATTCATTCTCGCAGTAATGATCGCGTTGTCGGCGCTGGCGGATAAGATCAGGATCCCGTATCCGATCTTGCTGATCAGCGCGGGTATTGCAATGGGGTTTATTCCGTCGCTGCCATCGATCGAGATCAACCCGGAAGTGGTCTTCCTGATATTCCTGCCGCCATTGCTGTATGATGCCGCATTCAATATCAATTTCAAAGAATTTAAAACACACCGGAATACCATCGGCACGCTGGCGGTATCACTTGTATTCCTCACCGCCTCCGGCATTGCTGTGGTGGCTTACTATCTCGTACCGGGTATGACATGGCCGCTCGCGTTTGTGCTTGGCGCGATCCTTTCCGCTACAGATGCAGTGGCTGCCATCAGCATCACCAAAGGCCTTGGCATCTCTGAAAAAACAAGCACCATACTGGAAGGAGAAAGCCTGATCAACGATGCTTCCGCACTGGTGGCCTACCGGTTTGCAGTTGCTGCCGTAACAGGTATTACATTCGTTTTCTGGAGGGCTTCACTCGACTTTCTGATACTGATGGCCGGTGGTTTTCTTGTTGGCTTTGTATCAGGCAAACTGCTTGCGTTTATTATCAAACGTGTTCAGCATAATAATACAGCCACGATCAGCTTTATGATGCTGATGCCCTTCGTTACTTATCGCTGGGCAGAAGAATTGCACGTATCCGGCGTGATCGCTGTGGTGATACTGGGTCTGTCCATTGCACGGTTCAGCAATAAAGTTTTCCCTGATCATTTAAAACAACAATCAAAGAATATCTGGGAGATCATTATCTTTTTATTGAACGGGCTGATCTTTATTTTCATCGGACTTGAATTTCCATTCATAGCGCAGGAAATAAAAAAAGAACATATTCTTCCATATACGCTTTATGCGCTCGCCATCACCATTGCAGCGCTGATACTCCGTTTTATCAGGGTCTACCTGCAGCAGATCAACCTGGAACGTGCATTTAAACGGGGACATCCAAAGGTCACCGTTCATGCATTGTTTGATTTTAAGAACTGCCTGATCATTTCATGGTCCGGCATGCGGGGCATCGTATCCCTGGCGATCGCGATCGGCTTGCCCACTCACCTGAAAGACGGCACACCGTTCCCCATGAGAAACGCGATCATCTTTATCTCTGTCGTCGTTGTACTGTTTACACTGGTAGGGCAGGGGCTTACATTACCGTGGCTGGTGAAACTATTACAGGACAAAGAAAATAAAGACGCTGAGGTTACAAAAATTTGATTCTGCTAATCACCTCATTTCTGCTTATTAAGCTGCGATGCTTATTCTTCCTTCCGCACTTCCCGTCTTACCGGCAAAAAATAAACCGGTAAGACGGGAAGTGCGGGAAGGGGGAACTATCAGTAAGATCTGTTCCATAGCATTGGCGGGAAAATCTTCCCTGTATTCATAAAATTCCTATCATTGCAAGCCATCATGCAGCAAATTGGTTTGCAATGAAGGTCAATCTCAATCATCAACAATAAATGTAATTGCCATGCCCTACGACCCGATCAAATATAAAACGCCAACCGGATCAAAACTGAATTGTAAAGGCTGGATACAGGAAGCTGCCTTGCGCATGCTGCTCAACAATCTTGATCCCGAAGTTGCGGAAAGACCCGATGATCTTATCGTATACGGCGGAAGAGGAAAAGCCGCACGCAATTTCGAAGCACTTGATAATATCATCAAAGGATTGAAGATCCTGGAGAATGATGAAAGCCTGCTGATACAGAGCGGGAAGCCCGTTGGCATATTAAAAACGCACCCGGATACACCACGTGTGCTCATCAGCAATTCCCAACTCGTTCCAAACTGGGCCAACTGGCAGCACTTTGACGAACTGGAGAAAAAGGGATTGATGATGTATGGACAAATGACAGCCGGATCATGGATCTATATCGGCAGCCAGGGAATTGTACAGGGTACGTATGAAACTTATGCGGCAGCCGCCTCAAAACATTTTGGCGGTACATTGAAAGGCACATTGAATGTAACTGCGGGACTTGGTGGCATGGGCGGCGCACAGCCACTTGCCATCACCATGAATGAAGGTGTGGCACTTGTTGCAGAGGTGGAAGAATGGAGAATCGATAAACGCCTTGAAACAAAATACCTCGACGAAAAGATCACTGATATTGATCGCGCGATCGATCGTGCGCTTGAAGCAAAGGCTTCCGGTGTTGCGTTGTCCATCGGCGTATTATGTAATGCCGTTCATTTGCTTGAGCGGTTATTGCAACGCAATATCATTCCGGATACATTAACTGATCAGACCTCTGCACACGATCCGCTGATCGGTTACTGGCCGCATGAACTTAGTTATGAACAGGCGAAGGAAATGCGCTCCACTAATCCCGAAGAATATATCGCCAACGCGTATAACTCTATGGTGCGCCATGTGCAGCTCATGCTTGAATTACAGGGCAAAGGAGCGATCACATTTGACTATGGCAATAATATCCGTGCCCGTGCGAAAGAGAAAGGAGTGGAGAATGCATTTGATTTTCCCGGGTTTGTTCCCGCATATATCCGCCCGCTTTTTTGTGAAGGAAAAGGGCCTTTCCGCTGGGCGGCATTGAGCGGAGATCCGCAGGATATTGCGGTAACAGATGAAGTGATCTCAACATTATTTCCTGATAATGCAGGCTTGCAACGATGGCTCCGTCTTGCAAAAGACAGGATCGCGTTCCAGGGCTTACCGGCACGTATCTGCTGGCTTGGACAGGGAGAACGTGAAAAAGCCGGGCTTGCGTTCAATGAACTCGTGCGTGCAGGAAAAGTAAAAGCACCGATCGTGATCGGGCGGGACCATCTTGATACAGGCTCAGTCGCGAGTCCAAACCGTGAGACCGAAGCGATGCGTGACGGCAGTGATGCGGTTGCTGACTGGCCTTTATTGAACGCATTGGTCAATACGGCTGGCGGTGCAAGCTGGGTAAGCCTTCATCATGGCGGCGGTGTTGGGATGGGTTACAGTATTCATGCAGGTATGGTGATCGTGGCAGACGGAACGGAGGAAACGGCGGCAAGATTGAAACGCGTACTGCGCAACGATCCCGGCATGGGCGTGATCCGGCATGCTGATGCAGGTTATGAAATTGCAAAAGAGACAGCGCTAAAAAATGATCTTGACCTGGAACAGAAACTCAGGTAAAGGATCATAGGTAATGAGAAAACCGTTCGTATTTATCGTACGAACGGCTTTTTTATGCCCGGCCATTACATCAATTCCTCCGGCCAGTACCAGTTATTCGCAATCAATTGCCTGATCAGTCCCGTACGCATCTTCAGCGTGGCAGGTTCAAATATCAGTGGATAAAACTGATCATGCGTGGAATGAAACTGCATATAGAACAGCCAGAAGCCGGGAGACAGCAGCGGAATGATGTTCAACTCTTCATCCTTCAGGTCTTTGATTTCGCGATAAGCATTAATGAAAATGCGGAAATTTTTGATCGCCGATTCTTTGGTAGTCCGGTTAAAGAATATATCAAGACAAAGGTGTTGCCAGAAGATCATAAGATCATTGACCAGCCAGCCATAACCCAGGAAATCAAAATCGAAGAACGTCACTTTCGCTCCGTCAAAATGAAAATTCTTTGGAAGAAAATCATAATGACAATATCCTTTTGAAAAAGAATCCGTGTCGATCGCAGCTAATTCGTGTTCGATCTTTTTTGCCGTTTGACAAAGTGATCCATAACCTTCCGGATCACTTGCAAAAAAATGTTTAGTCTTTTCCAACGGGTCAAACAATGTAGTTTGCAGGTCAAACTTTCTTGTAACGCCATCCAGTTTTATGGAAGATGAAAGGGAATGAAACTTTGCCATTTCATGGCCAAGACTTTTCAATTGTGTTTCATCAGGCGCATTGATCACTTTGCCTTCGGCAAATGAAAACAAGACACCATAGCGCGTTCCTTCCGGTACATTGAATGGCTGAATAAGTTCTCCTTTTTTATCCGGGATCGGATAAGAAACGGAGACACCGGCTTCTTTCAATTTTGTCAGCAATGTCATTTCGCTTGCAATCACGGGCAAACCCCGGTGCGTAGCTCTGTAAACGCGGAATATATATTTTGTATGATCGGCTTCCACAAGATAAGTATCGCCAACTCCTCTTACGAGAAAACGGCAACGCGCCAAACCAACTCGATAGTTTACGGTAATGAAATCAGACAGCGCATCCTGGGATAGGGTGGAGTAGGAGATAGGGAAGAAGGGTTGCATCCGGCAAATATAATATGATCGCGAATGCAGCGCGAATGGAACGTGAATGAGCGCGGATGTTCACGAATGGCCTCCGAAAGTAAGGCGTGCTGTTACGAATCGAAGTTTTTACTAGTCCGGTAGTTCACTATTCGCGAAGATCAGCGCTCATTGGCGCCTCTATCCGCGCCTATAGACCCGGACCCAATCGATAAATGTCGTACACGGGAAAACCGCTGACGGCACAATTGCGCCGCCGTAAGTCTGGTTATCATTTCCACCTACACCAGCAGTGAAAAGAATGAAAAATTTATGGGAGAATGGAGCCCATTCGGGAAAGTGATGGGAGTATTCGGAGACAAATGTTCTCTTGCCATTGATATTCATTTTGGCATCGGCATCCTGGCCATCGGGAACGCCATTGTCAAATGCATCACCATCTTTGAAATAGTTGATATGGTAAACCTGTCCATCGATCGCGAATTCCATGCGGTTGTCATACCAGTCGATCCGGTAGGTATGAAAACCGCCACTGCCTGAATTGAGATCCGTCGTGGGGATCGGCCAACCGCCATAGCCGGGATTGGTGGTTGGCACCTGCGTCTCGGCATAGGAATAATAGCCGCCTTTGTGACCGTGATTCCAGCTTTGATACTGATTGTTTTCCCATGACCATGCATAGTGGACACTGCCCAGGTTATGATTCGGAATGGCGCCCACATATTCCATGATATCGATCTCACCGCCCTGTGGCCACATCAGCGATGTTTGCCCGGCCGGTATTTCCTGGGGCATCATCCAGAATGCAAAACCCTGGCCCTTGTAACGGACATCGCGCGCCCATACACGCGCTTCAATGCGATGACCAGGTCCCCAGGAACCCTTGTCTTTTGTATTCAACCTGGCACTGGTATAATTCCGGTCGATATAGTTTTCCTTTTTTGTTACGATGGCCAGGCAATTGCCGCTTGCATCTGTCACGCCGGTGGCAATAGTGGCATTATCAGGACGTGCACGGTCCAGTTGCCCTGTTCCAAAGTTTCCATCGATCCCGGTGCCGACTTCAAAGTTCCACTTGTTCACGTCGATCTGTGAGCCATCAAATTCATCATTCCACAATAATGTATATCCGCTGTAAACAGTGGGAGGGATCACCGGGTTATTGACCGGTGGATTGGGCTCCGGCGGTGCCGGTGGCTGAGGGGCAGGATCACCTCCGGATTTTTTACAGGAAGCTACAGCGGCGGCTGCAAAAAAGAGATAGGGGATGATATGGCTGGAAATGCGTTTCATTTGATCGTTGTTTAAGCGGGTACAGAGGCTGCTTATTATAAGAGTGCCTGACCGGGTTGTTTGTACCAAAACGGAAGAAAAAATGCTGATAGCGTACTTTCAGGAAAAGGGCTTAAAACTGTGTAAGAGATCACGCTTTGTTCACCCAACATTAAAATTCAATGTCGTTTAGTTAGCAAAACCTGCCTGAATTGACTGGCGTAGGGCCCCCTCTAAATCTCCCCCCAAGGGGTAATCGTTACCCAAATTTTCGGACTTGCGTAAGGTTCCCGCTGATTCCGCAGATTTTACGCTTACTGCTGTTGAAGCGT
>QFQQ01000272.1 GCA_003243445.1 Citrobacter freundii | reverse complement strand
GCCGAGCAGGTGGTGCTGGGTGCCGGCGCGCATGCCGGCGACATCGTCTTTATCGAGACGATCGGCAACGGTTCGACTCTGCTGCGGGCGCAGGCACAATATGTGCAGGCCGGCGATCCGGACGGTGGCCTGAGTGATGTGCAGACGGAGCTGGTGCGCCGCGCGCTGGGCGACCTTTCCAACGTGTCGGGCATCGAGGGCGTTACGCCAAATTTCGAGGGCAGCGGCTATTCCGCCCTTATCCATACGGTGTCTTTCATCTACATGCTGGCCCAGGCTGGCGCCTTTGATGTTCGCGACCGCTTCTTTCCGCGCCGCGCGGATTATACCGGTGGCGATGGCGGCTCGGCCGAGCATGGCGGCGCCGGCTTCGTCAATGCCAATTCCCATTTCCAGACCGACGTTGGCGAGAATGCACGATCGAACGAATGGGTGGGGCTGTTCCAGCTGAACAACAAGGCGCCCGGTCTTGGTCCTGGCGCGCTGGCGCAGAATGCGGCGCTCTATGCGCTGGGCAAGAAGCTTTTGCGATCGGATCTGCAGCCGACATCGCCGACGATCGTCAGCGTGGTCGAGCTGGAGGACTTCACGAAAAACCCGATCAGCAGCAGCGTGTCGCTGGAAGTCGATAGTTCGGTGCAGGGGCCGAACAATACCGACAACAATAATGCGCGCGCGCTGCTGCACCTGGTCCCGCGATCGCGTGCGGGCACCGGCGGTGGCAATGAGGTCGCCTATGGCATCTTCGTCACCCCGACGACGGGCATGCATGTCAAGACGATGTTCAAGGCGTTCCCTGACGGCGGGACGATCGGCACCTATCTGGATTTTCCCAACGTCCTGCTGACATCGGCCGGCGATCTCACCTGCCACCAGTTGCGGGCGCAGCGATCGGCGGGCGACGCCATGACGGGTGCGCGCATGTCGATCGTTGTCGACGGTGCCGAGCGGCTACGCGCTTATTGCGACAATTCGGCCAATGCCATTTTCGATAATGGCGCCGGGATCGGTTTTCGCATCAATCCTGCGGCCAACGCGCTGGAACCGCTGGCGGATGGCGCGATGAAGCTGGGCGGCGTGAGCAATCGCATCGCCGAGATGTTTTCGGTCAACCCGGTCATCAACACGTCGGACGGGACCAGGAAAACAGTGCTGCGGCCGATGGGTGATGCTGAGCTGGATGCGATCGGCGATGTGCATCTGGGCATCTATCAGTGGCTGGATGCCGTTGCGGAGAAGGGCGAGGATGCGGCGCGGCTGCATGCCGGCGCCATTGCCCAGCAGCTTCGCGATGCGTTCGCCGCGCGCGGGCTGGATGTCAGCCGCTATGC
>QFQQ01000271.1 GCA_003243445.1 Citrobacter freundii | reverse complement strand
ACCGTAAGGCTTATGAACGCTTCCGGCAGGACAACAATTTCAATGCAGATGAGCTGGCTTATTTGGGTCGTGTATATGACAATCTATTTAAAGAAAGTCTGCGCAACCTCGATGAGTTGCTTACTGTGATCACGGCGGGCAAAGCCCGTATGAGTGATGATGAACGCTTGCAGGCCATTGACCGGATTTATGCAGACATGCAGGACAAATTAACGTTCCTGCGGCATTTTAACAACAACACTACAATACTGGCAGTGCAAAGAGCGAAAGAACGCAACGATGCACAGACCATCCGAAAAATCTATGGATTAAACAATTAAATAAACAAATATGGCAAAGTGTAGAAAGGCCGCCTGGATGGCGGTAGTGGGATTGATATTGCCTTTTATAAGCCATGCGCAGGGAATTGCTGATGAAATGAAGGGCTTGCATGGCGTGCTGGAACAACTGTATGATGAGATGATGCCCCTGTGCAGCCAGTTGATCGGTGTAGGCCAGGGATTAGCAGGCTTTGCAGCTATGTGGTATATCGCCTCCCGTGTATGGGGACACTTATCAAGAGCAGAGCCTATTGACTTCTACCCGCTTTTTCGTCCTTTCGTGATCGGCTTCTGCGTTTTATTTTTTCCAACAGTTGTTCTCGGTGTGATCAACGGTGTGATGAAGCCTACGGTAACAGCAACCGCAGCAATGGTGGAAGGTTCTGATAAGGCTATTGCAGTTCTCTTACAGAAAAAAGAAGAAGCCATCAAGAAAACCGATGTATGGCAAATGTACGTGGGCGAAAGTGGCAGTGGCGACAGAGATAAATGGTATAAATACACGCATGATAACGAAGACCCTTCAGAGGAAGGCTTTTTCGAGGGCATTGGCAATGACATCAAGTTTGCCATGTCTAAAGCCTCTTACAATTTCCGCAACTCTGTAAAAGAATGGATGAGCGAAGTGTTAAGGGTACTCTTTGAAGCGGCATCTCTGTGTATAGATACGCTACGAACGTTTCAGCTAATCGTACTGGCCATCTTAGGGCCTCTGGTGTTCGGGATTGCAGTATTCGACGGTTTTCAGCATACGCTTACGGTTTGGATAGCAAGATACATCAACATCTTTTTATGGTTGCCCGTGGCAAACATCTTCGGCAGCATTATCGGTAAAATACAGGAAAAGATGCTGGAGCTGGATATATCGCAGGTGCAAGACTACGGCGATACATTCTTCAGCAGAACGGATATGGCCTACCTGGTCTTCATGATTATTGGCATCATCGGATACTTTACCGTTCCCTCCGTGGCTAATTATATCGTTCACGCTGGTGGCGGTGGCGCATTAGGTC
>QFQQ01000033.1 GCA_003243445.1 Citrobacter freundii | reverse complement strand
CAATTCCTTCAGGACGCTTCAACAGCAGTAAGCGTAAAATCTGCGGAATCAGCGGGAACCTTACGCAAGTCCGAAAATTAGGGTAACGATTAGCCTGAAGGGGAGACTTTAGGTCGCTTTTTAAAGATGTGTCATTTTATATCGAGTAGAGATGTACGATTCAAAAAAAGAAGTGCCTTGTGTAGGAAAGTGAAGTCTCCCCTGAAGGGGGAGATTTAGAGGGGGCCTCTGAAACCTTTAACACCTCCCACCCCTTTGAATACCCACTGATTTTGAGTATCTTGACTCCAAATTGTCCGCACCTTGACGGCGAGAAGTATATCCTGGAAAATTCTAAAGATCATCGGCATCGCCCTGGTATTTTTGGTGGGGATACTCGTGAGCCTTCACCTCTGGTTCGTCAGTCATGCAGAAGATCTGCTTTCCGAACTTGTCCGAGAGCAATCAAAAGGTAAACTGAAACTGGAAGTTGAAAAATTCCGCTTCAATTGGCTTAACCGGAAAATGGAACTGCGAAAAGCAGTATTCTATACTACAAATGATTCCACCGCCACAAATGGCTATCGCATTGAAGTAGATCAGCTGCAACTCCGGCTGAAAGCACTTTATCCACTCATTGCGGAAAAAAAATTCCTGATCGATTCGCTCAAATTGATCAATCCAAAAATTACCGTCACCAATCTTCGTACAGCAGACGGCTCAACGGGAGAAATACAGGAACATCTCTCCATCGCGCAGGAAATGGGAAAAGTTTACAATTCCATCAGGGACGCGCTGAAAGTGCTGGAAGTCGATCGCTTCAGGATCACCAACGGACAGTTTGTAATGATCAATAAAGTAAATCCATCACCGGATGAAAAACCTGTTGCTATCTCACGCATCGATTTTCACCTGGATAATCTTCGTGTCGACAGCGCAGCGGGAACAAGCCAGCAAAAGATCCTCTTCAGTGACAATGTTGCCCTGCAAACCACCCGCCAGGATATCTATTTTCCGGATGGACGGCATCGGCTAAGCTTCAGCAATTTCCGAATCAATCTTCAGCATCGTCTTGCAGAATTTGATAGCTGCACTATCAGCGCAAGAAAAGGTGATACAGACAGCAGCTCGTTCACTGTTTTCTTTGATAAACTGCGAATGACCAATATCGATTTTGATACACTCTACAAAACAGAAGTGATCAAAGCCGATTCAGTATACTGCGTGAATCCACAGTTCAGGCTCAATGTTAACCTGAAAGACAAAGCAATTGCCACTGCACCGAAACTGGATGAACTATTACTCCAATTGACCGGAGATCTTCACCTGAACTTTGCAGTGGTTGAAAACGGTTCTTTTGATATCAATATAAAACGCAATGGTCACCCAAGTTCCTTTGTATCCGATCACAACAACTTTGAAGTACAGGGTCTGCGGGTACAGAAATCCGCGCCGAAGCCGGTAACAGTCCAACGCTTTGCCATGGCCATACGCAATTATGAAAATTTCCTGCGCGATAGCTCGTTCTCCATCAGGTTTGACAGCATTCTGCTTTACAGCAACAGGATCAGTCTTGCCAACTTTGTCTTCAAAGAATATAAAAGCGGGCATGCCAACAACCAGGTTGGAATGCCGCAATTTGAATTATACGGCCTGTCATGGGATGAATTGGTTTTTAGCCGAAGACTGAAGGCAGGTCAACTGGTCCTGTATAAACCCGTGATCAATTACACCCTCAAACCAAAGAACGGAAAACCTGTAAATATCTTCGGCGCATTCAGGGAAATAAATAAACTATTGGAACTGCATAACCTCAGCATCATCGACGGTGAGGCAAATCTCGACTTTGGAAAGAATGCAAGTTTGAAATTGAAAAACGTTACCAGTTTTATCTCCGCACAACAACTGGTAAGATCACACGATCTCAAAAGTGTTCGCGGATCAGTAGAGAGACTGATGTTTACAGACGGACTATTCCAGGTGGATGATCTTTCCGTAAACGTAACAGATGCCGTACTATCCAATACCGGCGATCAGCTTCAGGCAGCAACGCTGAGCATCACACAAAAAAATAAACTCGATATCAATGCAGGCAGTATCCGCGTAAATTCTTTATTGCTTGATGAAGAAAACAAAGAATTTCTTATTAATAATGTCAACTGGGCTAATGCTTCAGTCAGGATCTTATCTCCCCAAAAATCAATAACAACAAAACCGGCGTTTTCTCTTTTGGTAAATAACATCAAAGGGAGAAAAACAAAAATCGATATTCATTCCGCAGCGTCAACCACTTCATTGTTTCTTGACGTGATCGACATAAAAAAATTCACGAATGACCAATCTGGCTTGACCACTCAAGATCTTTCCGCATCCGGAAGCAATTTCATTCATAAAAAAGAAAAAACTTTACTCAGTATAGAAAAGTTTGCATTGAACGATGGTTCGCCTTCTCACCTCATCAATGTAATCTATCAAAAGCACACAACTGAAGACTCCGCATTGATCCGTTTACCATCTATTGATGCAGTGGCCGATATCAGCACCATGCTGAAAGGACATTTCAATATCTCCTCGATGGAGATCGCGAAACCATCAGCATATATTCAAACTTCGTTGAAAGAAGATGATGATGATGAAAAGGAACCATCCCCATGGCCAATGGTCCGTATTGAAAAGCTTCGCCTGAAACAACCGGATCTTTATATAACAACAAAAACCAGCAAAGGCAGATCATTGTTCCAATGGAAAGGCGGGGAAGATAATTATCTCGAACTGGAAAAGTTTGCGGTGGACAGCAATGAAATACAGGCATTAAACACCGGCCGGCTATCTTTTGTATTAAACGGACTGATCTTCCGCAATGCAAAAGGAAAAACATTCCGTACGAAACAGGGCAATGTCTCCGCAACATTGGAGAATCTTCGCCTTCATAAGAACGATGCTGACGCATGGGACTGGAAAGGAAAACTGAGCAATCTCTCCGCTACAAACTTCATATTCGACAGCCTTGATAAAGCAGGAGGACGCCTGGAAATAAAAACAGCGAAACTGAATGATCTCATGATCAGTTCGTCTCTGTTACTGAACACGTATGAACTGGTAAAAAGAAACACAACCTTCACATTAAAAGAAGCAACCGGCACTTATCAGAATAACAATAATAAATTCGATTGGCATAATATCCGCTTTGATAAGAACACACGCGAACTTGCTGTTGATTCATTCTCCTACCTTCCTGTGTTGACCCAGGAAGAATTCATGCGCACGCACCCCTACCAAATGGATTATGCAAAAGTGAAAACAGGAAGAGTAAGCATAAGCCGTGTAGATCTTGACCGGTTTTTGAAAGATACAGTACTTGACCTCGGAACGATCAGCGTCAATGATGGCTGGCTTGATGATTTCAGGGATAAACGCTTACCCAGACAACCCGGTGTGATACGCCCGTTACCTGTTGAGCATTTAAAAAGATTTCCCGTAAAGGTTTCAGTAGATACATTGCAACTGCTGAACACTGAAGTGAAATATGGTGAGTTCAACGAAAAAACGCAGGCAGCAGGATGGATCCGGGTGAACAGGCTGAACGGGTACATCACCAATATACGGAATCACGGTGCGGGGCCGCGCGACAGTCTTGCGATGGAAGCAACTGCCTGGCTGGAAGATTCGCTCTATACCGCATTGCAGGTAAAGGGATCGTATACCGATCCTTTGCAGGGATTCATCATGAAGGTACAAATGGGACCGGCCGATCTGCGGGTATTAAATGGAGCTATCGGGCCGCTGGCCGGCGCAAGTTTAAAATCAGGGTTCGTGGACACAATGACGATGCAGGTCAAAGGTAATGACCAGGTAGCCTACGGCGAAATGCTGATGGTGTATCATGACCTGAAAGTCACACTCGCAGGAAAGCCCAATCGCGAAAAAAGATCATTCCTGACCCGGGCATTGAACTCCATTGTGAATACGGTCATCAAAAATAAAAACACCGACAGAAAAGGCGTCGTGTTCTTCGTCCGCCTGCAGGACAGATCTGCATTGAATTATCTTGTAAAGACAACGCTCAGCGGCGTCGGAAGCAGCGCGGGATTGGGAAAAAACAAGCGGCAGTTGCGGAGGTATTTGAGAAGGGGATTGAGGGAGGGACGACAGACCGCCGACCGCGGACCGCAGACGATGCATGATTGAACGTAGTGAAAAACTGTATGGTGCCCAGATACAATAGAGAAAGACGACCGACCGCTGACCGCAGACCGCAGACGATGCAGATTGAACGTAGCGAAAAACTGTATGGTGCCCACATACAATAGGGAAAGACGACGGACCGCCGACCGCAGACCGCAGACGATGCATGATTGAACGCAGTGAAAAACTGTATGGTGCCCACATACAATAGGGAAAGACGACCGACCGCAGACCGCCGACCGCAGACGATGCATGATTGAACGCAGTGAAAAACTGTATGGAGCCCACATACAATAATGAGAAATGTTTGTTTTTGCTTTGCCGTTCATTAATGAATATTCACTCACTTTTAATCGTCTGCGGTCCGCGGTCGGTGGTCCGCGGTCTCCCTCAAGCATTCCTTTTAATCGTCGGCGGTCTGCGGTCTTCCCCCCAAATTCCTTCTCCCCTTTCAAAAAAAGAATTACCTTCGGATTACAAAATAGTTGTTTAGCTAACTAATTTTTTAAATACGCTATATGAACAGGATCATTAAGAAAGTGGCTGTATTGGGAAGCGGGGTAATGGGTTCACGGATCGCCTGCCATTTTGCAGGTGTTGGAGTACAGGTGTTATTGCTTGATATGGTGCCGAAAGAAGCAACAGAAAGCACTAAACTTTCCGAAAGAAATAAACTGGTAAATGACGCATTAACGGCTGCGATAAAAAGCAACCCCTCCCCGGTTTATCATAAAGATGTGGTAAAGAAGATCACCACCGGAAATTTTGATGATAACATGAAAGACATTGCCGGCTGTGATTGGGTGATCGAAGTGGTGGTGGAAAGGCTGGATATAAAGAAGATCATTTACGATAAGGTTGAACAGTTCCGCAAACCCGGTACACTTGTTACTTCCAATACATCGGGTATCCCCATTCACCTGATGGCCGAAGGCAGAAGTGAAGACTTTAAAAAACATTTCTGTGGCTCCCACTTTTTCAATCCGCCGCGTTATCTCCGTTTGCTGGAAATTATTCCTACTCCGCATACCGACAAGGATGTTGTGGAATTCCTGATGCACTATGGTGATCTTATTCTTGGCAAAACCACGGTGCTTTGTAAAGACACGCCTGCATTCATCGCAAACCGTATCGGCGTATATGGCATCATGGCGATATTCGGGCTCGTTGATAAACTTGGTCTTAGCATTGATGAAGTAGATGCGCTGACTGGTCCGGTAATAGGCCGTCCTAAATCTGCGACATTCCGCACAGCGGATGTTGTGGGTATTGATACACTCGTGAAAGTGGCTAAAGGTGTGTATGATAACTGCCCGAACGATGAAGCCAGGGATTCATTCAAGATCCCTGCATGGCTGAATAAAATGGTAGAGAATAACTGGCTTGGCGATAAGACCGGCCAGGGTTTTTTCTCCAAACGAAAAGGTGAGAAAGGTGAAAAGGAGATCTATACACTCGATCTTAAAACATTTGAATACAAGCCAAGGGTAAAACCAAAGTTTGCATCACTTGAAGCGGCGAAACCAGTAGATGATCTGCAACAGCGCCTGAAGATGCTGGTGGGCAGTCCTGATAAAGGCGGCGAATTCTACCGGCATTTCCACTATGGATTATTCGCATATATCTCCCATCGCATTCCGGAGATCAGCGACGAATTATACCGCGTGGATGATGCTATGATGGCTGGCTTCGGCTGGGAGATCGGCGCGTTTGAAAGCTGGGATGTATTGGGCGTTGAAAAAACGGTGAAGGCAATGAAAGATGCCGGTTATCAGCCAGCACCATGGGTAGATGAAATGCTGGCCGCCGGTAATAAATCGTTCTTCAAAATTGAAAACGGAAGAAAGCTCAGCTATGATCCTTCTTCTAAAACATACAAAGCAATTCCCGGTGGTGAATCATTTATCATCATGAGCAATTACCAGGATAAGCTGGTCTGGAAAAACTCAAGTTGCAAATTGTATGATCTTGGAAATGATGTATTAGGCCTGCAATGGGCAACAAAAATGGGAAGCATTGGTGGTGATGTATTATCAGGTATACAGACAGCGATTGAAAAAGCAGAAAAAGGAGCGAAAGGCCTGGTGATCGCGAATGAAGGAGCAAACTTTTCTGCAGGAGCGAATGTGGGTATGATCTTTATGCTGGCCATCGAACAGGAATATGATGAGCTGGACATGGCGATCCGTTTATTCCAGAATACAATGATGCGCGTGCGTTATTCTGCCGTGCCCGTTGTTGTTGCCCCGCACGGATTGGCCCTCGGCGGCGCCTGTGAAATGAGTTTGCATGCAGACAAGGTTTGTCCCGCTGCGGAAACCTATACAGGCCTTGTGGAATTGGGCGTTGGCTTGATCCCGGGCGGCGGCGGTACAAAAGAGTTTGTATTGCGCGCATCTGATGAAATGCATGAAGATGAACCTGAAACAATTACACTGAAGAACAGATTCCTCACGATCGCCACTGCAAAAGTAGCGACATCAGCTGCGGAAGGATTCAATATCGGTGTTTACCGCAAAGGTCTTGACGAAGTGGTAGTGAACCAGGGCAGAAGGATCGCTGAAGCAAAGAAATCAGTGATCGAAATTTTTGACAGCGGTTATACCACACCTGTTCAGCGAAAAGATGTCCGCGTGCTCGGCCGTTCTGCACTCGGGGCATTATATGCCGGCATTAATGGTATGTGGCGTGCAAACTATGCGACAGATCATGATGTAGTGGTAGCAAAGAAACTTGCTTATGTAATGTGTGGCGGTGATCTCAGTGAACAAAGTCTTGTATCAGAACAATATTTACTTGATCTGGAAAGAGAAGCGTTCCTTTCGCTTTGCGGAGAAAAGAAAACGCTGGAGCGGATACAGAGTGTGCTGAAGAGTGGGAAACCAGTCAGGAATTAAGTCAAAATTCAAAAGTAAAAAGTAAAAAATAAACCCTGCTATCAGAATCGTATATTCTATCGGGCAGGGTTTATTTTTTACTTTTGAATTTTTACTTTTTACTTTGCCTCATGGGTATTCTGGAACTGATCAACAATGAACTCATTCTTCACTCCCATATCATCACCTATGGAGGTGCTGCTGATGCAGTCATCACAGAAGATATACGTGCTGAGATAGAAGATATGTGGAATGAGCCGAGGGCGATCGTTTACTTCAAACGAAATGACCATCGCCTGATATTCAACATCACTGCAGCATTCAATCCCGTGCTTACTCCCGAAGAAATATTTGAAAATACCGACCCGAGAAACAATTACTTCCGGATAGAAAATTTTGCCAGCGGTAATATCTCCTTTGTGGATGGCCTCGGTTGTAACACCGGTTATTTTAAAAAAGACAATCTTTATAAAGGTTCCACTACCGCTGCACACGAATACGGCCATACGATCGGATTGGATCATCCTTCCATCCTCGATATCCGCGGCGAGGGCACTCCGGGCATTATGTATCCACGCGGTACCATCGTTGATGCCGAATATCAGTATAACCCAGCCGCAAGGGCCGGTGATAATACAAATGGCGGAACAATGAATCCTGTTCACCGCAAAGTGAGAGCGGAAGATATTGCCCTCCTGAAACTATCAAAGCTCAACTGGAAAGATAATTATGCTATTGTCGGCGATTTCTCCAGTATCTGGCATCCGGATCATTCTGAATTGACCTGAAATATCCCGAATAAGAACCGGGCATCCTTCTTTATCACCGCTATTAAATTTTCGCAGATTATCCTGTAAAAACAGGGGTTAAATATTTTCCGGCCTTCGTACCTTCCCCTCCATCCCTTAACCACCTGTACTGTACAGGTTCAATTATTTTTCTATGAATAAGCAATTATTTGTAGCAGCAATGCTGGTCAGCAGCATTACTGCATTCTCTCAACCAAGACTACCTGATCATTATTTCTGGCAGAAACTGGACAATGGGCTGGAAGTAGTCGTTATTGAAAACCACAAAGTACCGCTGGCAACAATCGAAATCGCTGTAAAAAATGGTGCATACACTGAAGGACCCGAATACAGTGGCTTGTCGCATTTGTTTGAGCACATGTTCTTCAAAGCAAATAAAGATTATCCCGATCAGGAAAAGTTCATCAAACGCACGGAAGAACTTGGTATGATCTGGAATGGCACAACCGGTGGTGAACGTGTCAACTATTTCTTTACGTTTGACAAAGACAGTTTGACCGCTGGTCTGAAATTTATGAATGCCGCGATCCGCTTCCCGGTCTACCGCACGGAAGACATGCAAAAAGAGAGACCGGTAGTAGATGGTGAATTCCAGCGCGCAGAAAGCGATCCCGGATTTCAACTATCCATGGCGGTCAATAAAAAAGTATGGGGCGATCTCTTCACCCGCAAAAACCCGATCGGTGATCATGATATCATTAATACCGCTACGCCGGAAAAGATGATGATCATCAAAGACAAATACTATTTTCCCAATAACTCATTGCTTGTAATTACAGGCGACGTAAATCCAACAGACGCTTTTGCAAAAGCAAAAGCAATCTTTGGAGACTGGAAAAGCAGCGGCTTTGATCCGCATGAAAAATTCCCGATCCCGGATTTCAAACCGATTGAGAAAACTGAATACATCATCACACAGTCATCCATTGCACAAACACCTTACCTGATGTATGTTTGGCAGGGTCCAAGCACAGGAACCGATTCGATCGGAACCCTGGCCGCTGATGTATTCTCAACCGTACTTGGTTTGAATTCATCCAAATGGCAACAGGCGATCGTTGATAAAGGTCTTGCAAGCTATGCCGGTGTTTCTTACCAGACTGCTGCACATGTCGGACCTGTAACAATATTTGCCGTTCCAAACCCCGGCAAGCTGAAAGAGTTCACTGCGGAGCTGAACAACCAGGTAAGTCATATGGCGGATGCTGATTACTTTACTGATGAGCAATTGCAGACTGCAAAAGATATCCTGCGCCGCAACTTTATCCGTCAGAATGAAAAGCCATCTGCATTGAGCAGTTCACTTACATTCTGGTGGTGCAGCGCTTCACTGGATTATTATACAGATTACATGAAGGCATTGATGAACATCTCACGTGCAGACATTCAGGCTTACCTGAAAAAATATGTGATCGGTAAACCATTCGTAGCCGGCATGATCATCAATGAAGAGATGAACAAACAATTGAAGCCGGAAGAATTTTTCAAAAACTAATGTATCTGCAAATTGACTGATCAACCATCAGCATAAACTAAAAATATTACGGATGAAAAAGATTTTTCAATATACATTTTACCTGTTCGCGATGGCGACGCCCTTCACGGTGTTTGCTCAACAGGCAAAACCTTATGAAATGACGGTCAATGGTGTGAAAGTGATCGTTCAGCCGAGCGGCAATGATATCGTGGTAATTCAAACCGTGCTCAAAGGCGGTACACAAAACTACACTGCCGCACAGGCCGGAATCGAAAACCTCGCCATCGACGCATTGACCGAATGCGGTACAACGAAAGATGACAAGAACAGTTTCAAAGATAAACTTGACAAGGTAAGTGCTTATATCGGCGGCAACTCAGGAATGGATTTCGCCTCTTTCAGTCTCAATTGTATCAAAAGCGACTTTGAAACTGTATGGCCTTTGTATACAGATGCGTTGACGATTCCAAAATTCGACGCAAAGGAATTCGAACGCATCAAACAGGATGCGATCAATAACCTGCGCGCAAACGAATCAAGCCCTGACAATGCGATCAATAAACTCGCCAAACAAACTGCATTTGCAGGAACCAATTATGCAAAAGAGCCAAACGGAACTGTTGCTTCCATCACGGCTTTAACGCCTGAGGTTACAAAAAAATACTGGCAATCTGTATTTACACGTTCAAGACTGGTGATCATCATCGTGGCCGATCTTGATAAAGCTGTGATTGAAAAAAGCGTAAAAGATCTGCTGGCAAAAGTTCCTGCCGGAAAGCCTTTTGTTGAGCAAAAGAAAAGCTATACTCCAGCGGCAAATTCATTCAAGGAAGAAGAAAGAGCAAACGCCACCAACTATGTGAGAGGCATTGCCAGCGGTCCTCTGCCCGGAACAGCTGATTACACCGCGTTCTCACTCGCAATGAACATCTTTGCCAACAAACACTTCCTGGAAGTTCGCAGCAAACATGGTTTATCCTATGCACCACAGGCATGGTTCAATGGCGGTACAACTCCATACGCAACACTTTCTGTTACCACAACCGAGCCCGATAAGTATATTGCAGTGGCACGTGGACTGATCGATAAGGTAAAAAAAGACGGCTTCACCGAAGACGAACTGAAGAATGAAAAAACAGGCTTCCTTACCGGTATTTACTATCGTAATGAAACCAATGAAGCACAGGCTGCGTCAATGGCTTCAAACGAAGTATTGTTCGGCGATTGGAAAAGAGCGATCAGACTTAAAGAAGAAGTAGACAAGGTAACGCTGGCACAAATGAATGCTGCGTTCAATAAATACATCAACAACATTACCTGGGTATACCAGGGCGATCCTAAAAAAGTAACGCCTACAATGTATACACAGAAAGAAACACCGAAGATGCCGGCTGAGAAGAAGGCATTCTAAGATGATATTGAACTATTAGAAAAAAGGACCTGATTACGGGTCCTTTTTTATTGCTAAGCATTAACCTTAAAAACATTTTGGATAATGATCAGTGTTTAAAGCCTATTGAGGAATCTGGTTTTGCATAAGCTTTTAGATCCGCTATGACATTCCCTTCATCTGTTTGAACACAAAGGAAAGACTCGTTGTCATCCCGGGGCACGGATCAAAGTCTGGGGTAAACTACTGTCATCCCGGGCGGTCAAGTTTGAGACGATAACAATCGCAAACGACGCAGACCCGGGATGACAAGGCAGTTTACCGCGGACATCGATCCGGGACCCAGGATGCTTATGCAGATTGAGATAATTAAAAATCGGATTTTCTTTATATTAGAAAGATAAATGATGATTTATTTCAGTTTGACTGGCAGACGCACATTACAACAAATTACTTATACATTGCGAAGAGTAAGCGTCTCACAGCTATATAAGCACCGGCAATGCCGCATCAATCGTCGGATATAAAAAAGTAAAATCAGCAAGATGCATTTTCACTGAACTTACTGTTGCACTTTTCAATACTTCAACACTCATCTCTCCCAGCATCATTTTCAATACAAAAACCGGAACATGCAGTGGAATATAAAATTTACCCTTTACCTCTTTCGCCAGCTTTGTTGTAAGCTCACTGTTTGAAACCGGTTTTGGAGCAACGGCGTTGAACACACCCTGCATTTTCTCTTCATCGATGCATTTAATATACATTCTTACCAGATCATCAATATGGATCCAGCTGATGACCTGGTTTCCACTGCCAAGAATGGCCGCCACACCGAATTTCACAGGCTTTTTAAATTCCGCAAGCGCACCACCTTCTTTACTCAATACAATTCCCGTGCGCATGATGACCAGCCTCTTTCCAAGTGTTGTTACCGGTTCAATGCTCTTTTCCCATTTCAGACAGGTATCGCCAAGAAAACCAGGAGCAGCATTGTCTTCTTCCGTAAATGGTCTTGGATTGGGTATTTGCGGATCGGGACCATACCAGCCTATTGCAGACGAACTGATCACCGACTGAACATGATTGGAGTTTTCCCTCAACGCCTTTATTAGCAGTTCACTGCTTTTAACACGGCTGTCGATGATCTCCTTTTTCCGGGCATCGGTCCATCGTTTTTCCGCCACACCGGCACCTGCCAGGTGAATGATATGATCAGCGGAAGAGATCGCATCTTTATCAATCGTCTGGCGGTTGATATCCCAGCTTGCGTAACGGATATTTTGTTGTGGTTGATGCTTCGAAGGATCACGTGTAAGAATGATGACCTTATGACCGTTCTCTGCCAGAGAAGCGGAAAGCGCCTTGCCAATGAGACCCGTTCCGCCTGTAATTAATATGGTCGCCATAACCGGAGCTTGAACTGTTATTTAATCAGTACTCTTCCTGCGCATGAATGCCGTTCAATACAAGTTTGGAGATCATCTTCCCGGCTGTGATGTTCCTGTTGCAACGGTGGCAATCGGTAACCCAACGGGATAATTCCGTACTTTAGTCAAAATGTATAAACAGCATCATCGCATGAAAAGAAATTATGTTCCCAAAGCTACGCAAGCCTGCCTGATTCTATTTGCAATCCTGCTGAATATTTCGGTTTTTGCGCAGCAAAAAAAAGATACTGCCAGATCCGGCAATCCCTTGTTCCCGGGCTGGTATGCAGACCCGGAGGCGGTGATCTTTGATAAGACCTATTGGATCTACCCGACATTTTCCGCTCCATATAATAAGCAGGTATTCCTGGATGCGTTCTCTTCAAAAGATCTGATCACCTGGAAAAAGCATCCGGCTGTCATAGATACCGCATCGATCAAATGGGCAAAACGCGCAATGTGGGCTCCCTCCATTGTTTATAAAGACAAAAAATATTACCTGTTCTTCGGCGCCAATGATATTCAAAATGATAATGAGACCGGCGGGATCGGCGTTGGCGTTGCGGACAAACCTGAGGGCCCATTCCGTGATCATCTTGGCAAACCATTGATCGGTAAATTCTATAACGGTGCACAGCCGATCGATCAGTTTGCATTCAAAGATGCCAATGGTCAATATTATCTGTTCTATGGCGGATGGAGACATTGCAATGTTGCCAAACTGAACAAGGACTTCACCGGTTTTATTCCTTTTGAAGACGGTACAACCTTCAAAGAGATCACACCGGAAGGCTAT
This sequence comes from Citrobacter freundii, assembly GCA_003243445.1. Classification (GTDB taxonomy): domain Bacteria; phylum Bacteroidota; class Bacteroidia; order Chitinophagales; family Chitinophagaceae; genus Terrimonas_A. The sequence goes on along the minus strand of QFQQ01000033.1, from coordinate 55,386 downwards.
GTCGAAGGGCCGTTCATGTTCATCCGCAATGGAAAGTATTATTTCATGTGGTCAGAAGGCGGTTGGACGGGGCCAGACTATTCCGTGGCATATGCCGTGGCCGATTCGCCTTTTGGTCCTTTCAAAAGGATTGGAAAGATCCTGCAACAGGATTCCACGATCGCCAATGGCGCGGGCCACCACTCGGTGATCCATGATGAAAAGAAAGATCAGTGGTATATCGTTTATCATCGCCGCCCGCTTACAGAAAAAAGCGGCAACTCGAGGGAAACCTGCATCGAAAGAATGTATTTTGATGAGAAGGGAATGATCAAACCCGTGGTGATCACAAGGGAAGGTGTAGAGCGGAATGTATTACGCTAGAGACCTGAAATCGATGGCTGATGACCGATGGTCGATGGCCGATTTCTCTCTTTTGGCTGAAGGTACTGCATCTTATCAATCATTACATCGCTCCATTACGGGATTATATCCGTTCTATCGCACCAAGTCGGCCATCAGCCATCGGGTTACTATAATGCTTTAATTAAATGGCAAGTTGGCTTAGTTAAACTGCTGCTTTTGTTCGCTCTTCCCGTCTTCCCGCCTTACCGGTAAAAAATAAACCGGGAGGCGGGAAAAGACGGGAAGGAAGCCTGAGAAAAGCAATTTGCCTCTTGGTAGTCAACTGCCATCGGCCATCGAACTGCTTTGAGGTTATAACCAGCAAGTTGGCTTACTTAGTAGTTTAACGATAGAAAACCCGGCGCAGTTTCGTATATTCATATTCAAAATCAAATTTGTCTTATGAGTTTTTTAGACCGCTTGTCTAATGGCTGGACACTTGCCATGAACAGCTTCAAAGTTTTAAAAGAGAATAAACAACTGATCCTTTTCCCGGTTCTTTCCGGCATCTCCCTTTTGCTCGTGATCGGTTCATTTTTTACAGGTTTGCTGGCCGTGAACGACTGGGATCTTGACGGTGTTGGTGAACAGCAGAACAATGCGACCATCTACTTCCTCATCTTCGTTTTTTATGTAGCTAACTATTTCGTGATCGTATTCTTTAATATGGCGTTGGTGCATTGCACAAGGTTATATTTTCGTGGGGAAGAAGTGACGATCCGTGCTGGTCTTCAATTTGCTATCAGCCGTATCGGTGCCATCTTTGCCTGGGCTGTTTTTGCAGCGATCGTTGGTACGATATTAAAAGCTATCCAGGAAGAATCCGGCGTGATCGGAAAGATCATCACGGGTATACTGGGCGTGGTTTGGGCTATTGCAACATTCTTCGTAGTACCGATCATTGCGTATGAAAATGTTGGCCCGATCGAAGCATTCAAACGTTCATCCAGGATGATGAAAGAGAAATGGGGTGAAAGCCTTGGCGCCACATTCAGCTTTGGCCTGATCAAATTCATCGGGATGCTCGGTGCAGGTTTGCTGCTCTACCTGGTCGGGTCATTGATCCACCCGATCGCTGGTATTGTACTCGCTGCCATCGGCGCATTTACGGTTGTCGCCATCATCAGCGCTTCTGAGATGATCTTTGTCAGCGCAGTCTATCATAACATCAATGGCGATCCTGTTGCGCATTTCAACCAGCAGGCGATCGACAACCTGTTTGTAAATAAGAAATAATTACCTGGTCAGCTTACGAAACGGCAACGGAAATCCGCTTGCCGTTTTTTTATGCCTTTTATTATCATCTATGAAAATAAAATACAGAGCTAAGATGAATTTTTATAGACCAGCAAAAACTTTTGCTTGCTGGTTGCGAACTGACTTTTTTTAGCGGCGATTCAGCCGCGCACTCGTATAGCCGTGCCTGGCCGAAAAGCGGCGCAAGATCCTGCGATACGTAAGCTGGGCTTTCCTATTCGTGATATTTTATTGCGCAGTCGAACTGCGACCGGCAGGCGTGCCGGCAAGGGGCGTTTCCGCAATGCGGTACCTTTCCTAACTGTGTACCCAAACACCTATCAATCCCATAAAAAACAAAACTGCCCCTCTCATCATTCCACAAGCCTAAACAATCACTTTTTTACTTTGAAAAGCGGCATAAACGCTTATCTTCAGACAACAATCACGCATTATGAGCTCCATTCTCACTATCGACAAAATCTCCAAATTCTATGGGCCGATCAAAGCCCTCGACAACATTTCCTTTGAAGTGCCCAAAGGGAGTGTGTTTGGTATCCTTGGCCCCAACGGCAGTGGTAAGACCACGCTGCTTGGTATCGTTATGGATATCCTGAAAGCGAGTTCCGGTTCTTTTCTCTGGAACGGCGAGGCCGGTTCAGAACTGACACGCCAACGGATCGGAACATTGCTCGAAACACCCAATTTCTATCATTATTTAAGTGGTGAAAAAAACCTGATCATTGCGGCAGAGATCAAGCAACGTGGCAGGGAAGATATCGCACGCGTACTGGATATTGTCAACCTTACCCAACGAAAAGATTCCAAGTTCAGCACGTACTCGCTTGGTATGAAGCAACGTCTTGCCATCGCATCAACGCTGCTTGGCAATCCGGATATACTTGTATTTGATGAACCTACCAATGGCCTCGATCCTGCCGGTATCGCAGAGATCAGGGCACTCATAAAAGATCTTAACCGTCAGGGCAAGACCATCATCATGGCCAGCCATATCCTGGATGAGGTTGAAAAGGTATGTACACACGTCGCCATCATCCAGAAAGGACACATGAAAGCTGTCGGCAGCGTTCGCGAAATACTGGATACGACCGGCAATGCAACACAGTCCGTTGTGTTCGAGATCAGTGCTGATGATCTCATTGCACTGGATAATGTTGTTAAACAATTACCAGGCGTAAGCGGTACTGAAACACATGACGGCTATCTGCAGGTACTCTGTGATGACAGCATTTCTGCTACACAACTGAACAGGCTTTGTTTCGAACGCGGTATTGTATTAAGCAGACTGAATACAAAACGTAAATCCCTCGAAACAACCTTCCTCGAGATCACCGGAACAAAAAGCGAACGTTAATCATACCGATAAATTAATTATATGTCACACCTTTTACGAATCGAATGGCTGAAAGTTAAAAACTACCGCGCCTTCTGGGTGTTTTCGATACTTTATTTAGCCAGCATTTTTCTTGTTAACTATATTGCCTGGAGCATTGTTGAGCGGACGCAAACCGAAGTGCCCGGCAGCTCCATGGTGCTTGGCAGCCCATTTGCCTTTCCTAAAGTATGGCAGACCGTAGGCTGGTTCAGCAGCTGGTTGCTTTATTTTCCGGGAATGATCATCATCATGCTGATGGTAAATGAATTCAATTTTAAAACACACCGCCAGAATATTATTGATGGATGGAGCCGCAAACAATTCATCAGCGTGAAGATCGCCATGGTGGTATTGTTCTCCGTACTGATCACCTTGCTGAACGGAGTGACCTCCCTGTTCTTCGGCCTGATCTCCCGTGGAAGTTTCTCATTCGAGGGAATGGAATACCTGATCTATGTATTTTTCCAGTCACTCGCCTATCTTTTCCTTGCGCTAATGCTGGCGGTACTATTCCGCCGCAGTGGCCTGGCGATCATCATCTTTTTCCTCTATGGCCTGATCTTCGAATGGCTGATCTGCGGCCTGATGACATTCCAGTTCAAGCTGGCGCCAATCAGCTACTTTCTTCCATTACAAACATCAGACGTACTTATCCCGATACCATTCGGAGAAAAAGTGATGTATCCCGACGCTCCCGCTGCTATCGTATTGATGATCGGGGTGCTCGCGTATATCACGCTATACATATTCTTTGCAAGGAAGAAGTTTCTTGTAGACGACCTCTAAGCGAGAGAAAGTTCCATAAGTTTCAGAGGTTCCAGAAGTTCCAAAAGTCAGACTGCCTGACCTTTGAAACCTCTGGAACCTCTGAAACTTATGAAACCTTTAAAAATCCTGTTTAACAATAAGAACTCTCTCAAAAAGAAAACCCCTGACGAAAACGTCAGGGGAACAACTAAAAACACGTTCCTTACGTTGGCTTCATTGGGAACGAAAGAGGAATGAAGTAAAATCCCTTTCACCTCCTTCCCTCTTTCCTCCTCTTAGCTCCTAGTCGGGCTTTTTACCCTCCAGAAACGTATTGATCGTGCTGATCTGAGTCTGATTATTACCATCTTTTTTCACCTCATAGCTGCTATAGAAATTCTCGATCTGTGAGGTGCTGTTATATAATTCCATATTGCGGCGGATATAAGCCGGCACTGTTTCAAACTCATTATTTGGATCCGCAGCATTCACATTGAATGACAGGTTGCGGAGTTTGTGCAATCTTTCAGCGGCTTTGCGTTTCTGATCCTCTGCTTCATCCATCAATCCGGCATCATCTCCCTGGAAAGGATTTTGCTGCTGATGCGTTGTTGGGTTTGAAGCCACCGGAGTGTCCTCTCTTTCCACTAATTGCATGCTGAGCATTTCATCGTCTTCTTTGCTTGCCATTACCGGCGGAGGAGCCTGTTCCTCTGTGGTTTTTGCAGGAGGAACCTCATTCTTCGCTTCAGCATAAATATTGGACGGCCTTGACAGATAACCACCCGATACCGATGATTGCGGCATTACTGTTTCTTTCGCTTTATCATTTTTGATAAATGGCGAAGTTGAATCAGCATTATCTTTTGCATTCGCTGAAGACAGCGGTTTCATCTGCTGCCCGGAGAACAATACTTCCTGTTTTGCGGTTTGCGTTTTTTTCTCCACTGTATTGTTAGCCGTGGGTTGATTGTTTGTGTTCTCAACAGGAGGCTTAGCTTTTTCAGTGGGCACCTGTCCGCCGAAAAGATCGAAGTGAACCACAGGTTCTTCTTCACGGCCATATTGCGGCTCGATCATTTCTTCGAGAGCAGGCATTGGTGCATCAGCAAGACTATTTACGTCCATCAGCTTTGGAGCCAGCGGATCAGCTTTCTTCTCCTCCTCTTTTTTCGGTTCTGGCTTCTTTACCTCGGGCGTGGCGCCAAGCGCCATTACGATACGCTCTTCCTGTTTTGCTTCAGTTTTTTTCGCCACAGGTAAAGTGAACGGATCACGATACTCGAAACCCGTTGCGATCAGCGTGATGCCCAGTTTATCTCCCAGTAAGGGATCGTAGCCAAGACCCATGATCACATCTGTACCTTCACCAGCCTGGCTTACGAGATGAGTCTGTATGATATCAACTTCATCCATAGTAAACTCATGTTCACCTTCAGCAGAGTTGATATTGATGAGGATCCATTTTGCACCCCTGATATCATTATCATTCAGCAATGGAGAATTCAATGCTTCTTCGATCGCCCTGTGTGCACGGCCTTCTCCGGAAACAGCGGCACTGCCAAGAATCGCCACGCCGCCATTACGCATAACAGTGCAAACATCCGCAAAGTCAACATTGATCTGACCAGTACTGTTGATCACATCTGTGATACATTTTGCAGCGGTAGCAAGCACATTATCCGCCCTTTCAAATGCTTCACGCATTTTGAGATTACCAAACTGGTGACGCAACTTATCATTGCTGATCACAAGCAGCGTGTCCACATATTGTTTCATGGTCTTGATACCTTCTTCCGCCTGGAGCTGACGTTTTTTCCCTTCATAGGAAAAAGGTGTAGTCACAATACCTACGGTCAGGATCCCAAGATCTTTACAAATCTTAGCGATGATCGGCGCACCACCTGTACCCGTTCCGCCGCCCATACCTGCTGTGATGAACGCCATCTTCGTATTCACTTCAAGGATGCCCCTCAATTCTTCCAGCGATTCTTCAGTCGCCTGGCGCCCGATCTCAGGATTAGCACCGGCTCCCAGGCCCTGCGTCAGATGCGGTCCCAGCTGCACACGATTCGGGATCCCGCTGTTGGACAATGCCTGCGCATCCGTATTACATATAATAAAGTTGACGCCATCTATCTGCTGTTGAAACATGTGGTTCACTGCATTACCACCACCGCCACCAACACCAATCACCTTGATGATGGATGACTTCTCTTTTGGCAAATCAAAATGTATCATTCGTTCTAGTTTAATGGTTAGTCTTCAAAGTAAAAATTCAAAAGTAAAAAGTAAAAAAGGTGCCCGTTTATGGTTGATTCTCCCATTTTCGTGTGTGATATTTTGAATTTTGACTTTTGAATTTTGACTTATAATTGTTTGTCTTCTTCCTCTTTAAAAAGATCAATAATTCCGTCTTTAAATTTCCCCCAGAAATTGCTCAGGCCTTTTCTGCGGCGTTCCTGTGTTTCGGTTTCGATATCCTCTTCTTCTTCCATTGTTACTGCCGCCGGTTCCGCCGGAAGTTCAACCTTTCTCAGATTCTCAGGAACTTCCACCCGTTTGTATTCACGCTCGAACTGCTTGCGGTTCTGCTCATAATCATCATATCCTTTCAGGATAAGACCGATACAGGTAGAGTACGTTGGTTTCGCCAGTTCTTCGATATGACCGGCAGCAAGATGTTCATTCGGGAAACCAATTCTTGCAGGCAAACCTGTCACATATTCAGTCAGCTGGATCAGGTGACGCAATTGTGAACCACCGCCAGTCAGTACCACGCCGCCGTTCAGCATTTTATTATCGAGGCCGACCTGCTTAAGATGGTAGGTCACAAAATCCATGATCTCGCTCATTCTGGCCTGGATAATGTTTGCCAGATTTTTCACGCTGATCTCTTTCGCCGGCATACCACGCAATCCCGGGATGGTGATATATGCATTAGCCTTTGCTTCATTGGCGAGTGCGCTACCGAACTGCACTTTCATCTGCTCAGCCTGGGTTTTTAATACGCCCAGACCGGTTTTGATATCATTGGTAATATTTTCACCTGCAAAAGGAATAACAGCTGTGTGTTTCAGTATGCCTTCATAGAAAACAGCGAGGTCCGTTGTACCACCACCAATGTCTACGATCGCAACGCCAGCTTCCAGGTCTTCCTGGCACATTACGGCAGAAGACGAAGCGAGTGGCTGCAGCACGAGGTCTTTTGTATACAAACCGGATTTCTCTACACTGCGATTGATATTCCTGATCGCATTCTTATCGCCGGTTATGATGTGAAAGTTTGCACCAATTTTCACGCCACCATATCCAATCGGGTTAGGAATATTTTGAAAATTATCAACAGTGAACTCCTGCGGTATCACATCAATGATCTGATCACCTGCAGGTATATATGTTTTATACTGATCACCGATCAGTTGTTCGATCTCGCGCTGAGATATTTCTTCATCAGTGGACTGACGAACGATATCTCCTCGTGTCTGCAAACTTTTTATATGATGACCCGCAATACCGACGTATACCTCTTTGATATCAAGGTTTGGATTTGATGCAAAACAATTGTCCAGCGCTGTACGGATCGCCTTGATAGTTTCGTCGATGTTCAATACCTGTCCATGCTTCACGCCATTGGAGTTGGCTTTGCCGAAGCCGAGGATCTCGAGCTTACCAAACTCATTCTTGCGGCCGGCTATGACCGCAATCTTGGTTGTCCCAATGTCGAGGCCAACGATTATGGGTTGTTCGTTACTCATTTTATGTTGTTTTTAGTTGTTCCATCCTAAGAAAGTTTAAAGGTTTAATTGTTTAGGAGTTTAAAAGTTCCACCATCCATTAGTCATCTCGTAAACATTTAAACCATCAAACTTTTAAATTTTATTTCAGTTCCGCTTTGGCATCACTGCCCTTGGCGCTCTTGTTTGCGCCGGTTTTGGATCACGCCGTTCAGTTGCCTTTTTGTTAGCAGGCCGATCCTGATTGCTTTTGCTGTTTACCTGTTTCTTCGGCTCTGTTTTTTTACCTTCAGCTGCTTCAGTACGTGGTTTCTCCGGTTGATCACTTTCTTCAGTATCAGAAAATGGCTTTGTACTGTCTGCAGCAGGCATCACCGGTGTTACTGGCATTGGTGTTGGCAACAAAGCCTGCTTTTCATTCAGCTCTTCCATTTCCTTGATTTGCTTCAGCAGTTTCTCCACGTTCTTTCTCACCTGCACTGAATCCACTTTCGGATTTTCACTTTTCGCACCAACAACCTGGCCTTTGAAGCGAACATCAATGGTCTTGTATTTATCAAAACCAGCCTTGCTTAATACCTGCTTATAAAAAATAAACAAGCGATTGAATTTGCTTTCAATATCCTCTCCACTACCTAGTTTTACCACATGATTCCCGATCATCGGGATCATTTCCATTTCCCGGCACGCGGGACCGCAGCTCATGTCAATATTGATCTGCGAAACCTGTGAAGACCAGAACGGATTGCTGTTGATATACTGGGCTGTTACCACAATGTCCTTCATCAGCAGCGTATCTGCCGGAGTTACCATTTTCTTATCAGGAAAGCCGGTGAAAACAGGCAATCTTGTGTTCAACTTATCAGACAGACCCATCATCTGCGCCTGATCATCAAAATAGAATGAGCGGCCATTGGCGGTAAAGACCCTTGCAACCGGTTCTCTTTCGGTCACCGCTACATGTAATATGTCACGGCTATCGAAATAGATCTGCGCATCTTTTACCCACTGATTTGTTTCCAGCAATTTTTCCATCTTCTGAAGATCAAATGCTGCTTTGGGCTGTCCTTTGATCTTACCATTGGTTGCTGCTTTCAGCAATTTGAGAATATCTCCTTCATCCAGAAAGAAATCATCACCGCGGATACCTTTAACCACTATTGCGTAGTCTTTGCAGGTATCGCTTTTTTGTTTACCCATTGCGGCAACGAGCAGGCTCAGCATGCCCACTCCTATCACCAGCCACATGGCGAAAAACAAAACTTTCTTTATGGATATCCTTCTACTCAATTTATATGCCTGACAGCAATTCTTTTATTGGCGTTAACAAAGTATCTATATCTCCGGCACCTGCAGCAATCAGCAGGTTGCCGAATTCGTCATCAATATTGTTCTTATAATTTGTCGCGATCCACTGTAACAACTCTTCTTTATCCAGTACGCGTTTGTTCTCATTTTTCATCTTACCCAGTATCATCTCACTCGTTACGCCTTCAATGGGCAATTCACGCGCGGGATATATCGGCAACAACACTACTTCATCTGCCAGGTCCAGCACTTCCGCGAAGCCATCTGCAAAATCCCTTGTACGGGTAAACAGATGCGGTTGAAAAATGATCGTACATTTTCTTTGCCTGAATAATGATCTAGCACCATTGATAAGTGCACGCAACTCTTCCGGGTGATGGGCATAATCATCCACAAACACGAGCTTTTTGTTGCGGATGAGGTATTCAAACCTCCGCTTCACGCCACGGAATGATTCAACAGCCGCACGGATCTTATCCTTTTCGATACCTAACGAATTGGCAACAGCGATGGCCGCAATGGCATTTTCCACGTTATGCATACCGCCCATGTTCAACCGCACATTATCGATACGCTCATCCTGCAGCACCACATCGAAATCATAGCCGCCATTCTCCAGCTTTATATTTTCGCCATATACATCAGCACTGCTATTCTGCAGACTGTATGTATATTTTGTGTCATCAAGTTCTTTTGCCAGTTCTTTTCCTCTTTTCAGACCAAACTGACGGAAGAGAATACCACCCGGTTTAATGCGATCACTGAAATCAATAAAAGCCTGTTCCACCGCATCAGCCGTTCCATAGATATCGAGATGGTCTGCATCCATAGCAGTGATGATGGCAACGTTAGGACTGAGTTTCAAAAAACTTCTGTCGTACTCATCAGCTTCTATTACACATACATTTTTCGGATCGCTCCAAAAATTGGTGCCATAGTTCACGGCAATACCACCGAGAAAAGCATTGCAACCGAAACCAGTATCGCGCAGCAAATGCGCTACCATAGTGGTGATGGTTGTTTTGCCATGCGTGCCGGCAATACAGATATTAAAAGAACTCTCTGAGATCAGTTGAAGCACATCACTGCGCTTTACGATCTTTTTTCCTTTTTCCCGGTAATACACCAGTTCTTTATGACCCGCGGGGATTGCGGGGGTGTAGATCACCAGGTCTGCATTTTCACTCACTTTCGAAATATCTTCGTTGTAGTGAATGTCAATGCCGCTCGCTTCCAGCTCCTTTGTAAGCGGAGTCGGTGTTTTATCGTATCCACTCACTTTTACGCCCTTTGCATGAAAGAATCTTGCAATGGCGCTCATTCCAATTCCTCCGATACCTATAAAATACACTTCACGGATCGAGTCAAGCCCCTGAAAGGGGGAATTCATAAGGACAGTATCGGCTACGGTTTTCATTTCGCATTCAGCTTTTTCAAAATGGCCTCTGCTATTATTTTATCCGCATTGGTGATGGCCAATGCAGCGATGTTCTTTTTCATTTCAGTTTGCTGTGCTTGATTATTGGCAAGTTCAATCGCCATCGGCACAACTTTATCCAATGCTTCGCTGTCCTTCACCATCAGTGCCGCACCTTTTTTTACCAGTTGCTGTGCGTTCACTGTCTGATGATCTTCCGCTGCATAAGGATAGGGTACGAACAAAACGGGCTTTTTTACGACGCATAATTCTGCTACCGTCATAGCGCCGGCACGGGCAACCACGATATCAGCAGCAGCATAGGCGTATTCCATCTGCGTGATAAAATCATTTACCCAAACAGATCCTTTTCCTGCAACACTTGCTTCCGCTTTTGCTGCATAAGGCTTTCCGGTTTGCCAGATCAATTGCAGACCAGCGCCAAGTAATTCATCCAAATGTTTATCGATCGCTTCATTGATGGATTTGGCGCCAAGGCTTCCACCAACAACGAGAACTGTTCTCTTCTGATCATCCAGCGAAAAATGTTCGCATCCTTCCGCTTTGCTGATATTCGACGCTGCAATACCTGATCTTACAGGATTTCCTGTCACCAGTATTTTCCCGGGAGGAAAAAACTTTTCCATTCCATCTGTCCCGGTAAAAATGGCTGTTGCTTTTTTACCTAACAGGATATTTGATTTACCTGCAAATGAATTGGACTCATGAATAAAGCTTGGGATACCTTTCGACTGCGCAAATCTCAGTACGGGAAAGCTGGAATATCCTCCAACGCCGATCACTGCATCCGGGTCAAACGTTTTGAAGATCGCTTTTACCTGGAAGAAACTTTTGATCAGCTTGAATGGCAAACTTACATTCTTCATCAAAGAGCTTCTGTTAAATCCCGCAATATCCAATCCTTCGATCCTGTAGCCAGCCTGCGGCACTTTCTCCATTTCCATTTTTCCCTTCGCGCCAACGAAAAGAATATCGATACTGGCATCTGCTTTTTTCAACGCATTGGCAATAGCGATCGCGGGAAAGATATGACCTCCCGTGCCGCCGCCTGCTATGATGATCTTTTTGTTCAAGAGTTCTGTTTGTTATAAAGGTTCCATAGGTTTCAGAGGTTCCAGAAGTTTCAGAGGTTATTCAACCCGGAATGTTTAATCGGTTCAGGAAAAACCTATGAAACTTATTAAACCTATGAAACCTCTGGAACTTCGCTTTCTATTCTTCTTCACCTTCTTTAACGCCCGCTAACGCCGCCTTCCCTTCCAACTGCTCCACATTCCTCGCCACACTCAAAATGATTCCGATTGCAAGACAGGTAAAGATGAAACTTGATCCACCCATACTTACCAGCGGAAGTGTAACACCTGTAACCGGGAAAAGGTTAACGGTTACCGCCATGTTTGCAATAGCCTGTATCGCCAATGTAAAACTCAGTCCTAACGCAAGGAATGCACCGAATGCATAAGGACATCGTTTGAAAATGCGGATACATCTATATAAGAAAACGAGATATACAAATACGATGAATATGCCGCCGACAAATCCATATTCTTCTATAATGATCGCAAAGATGAAATCATTATAGGCCTGCGGCAGGTAGTCCCTTGTTTCGCTGTTGCCCGGACCAACGCCAAGAATGCCACCTTTTGCGATCGCGATCTTAGCCTGGTTCACCTGGTACATTTCATCATTGTCTGCTTCTTTCCCGCTGTAGATAAAATTTTCTACGCGTCCGATCCAGGTATCTACACGTGCGAAGAGACCAGAAGATCCTTTCTTTTGTGTAGCCGTGGTTACATCATCATCGCCCTGCTTGTGCCTGATCACTGCAGCCATGATCAGAAATGCAATGGGGATCAGAGCCAGTCCAACAGTCAGTAACAGGTGTTTTGACCTGGCCCTCCCTATAAAGAGCAGCAGCATGCAGCTTGCACCAAGCAGCAAGGCGGTTGAAAGGTTTGCTGGTGCGATCAGTGCACAGACAATAAATACCGGCGTGATCACCGGCAGGTATCCTTTCTTAAACGACTTGATCACATCCTGTTTCCTGCTGAGCATGCGCGCGATGTACATGAACAGCGCGAGCTTTGCAAGATCCGATGTCTGCATCGTCATATTGATAAGAGGCAGCCTGATCCAGCGGCTGCCCTCGTTCATCCTTACACCAAAGAAAAGTGTATAGACAAGGAGGGGTATGACCAGCAGGAACAGGATCGTTGCAACCCTTGAATACAATGTATAATTGACAAGATGCGCGAAATAGATCACGAGAATGCCGATCAGGATAAACGCGACCTGTTTAAACAGGTAGACCTCCGTATTCCCTTTATAGTTCTTATACGCCAGCGATCCCGTAGCACTATAAACCGCAAGCAATGACACAAGCGCCAGTAAAACCACCAGCGCCCAGATCACCTTATCGCCTTTTGTTTTGCTCAGCAGGTTACGGGTGTTGAAACTGTTTCCAATTTCGTTGAAGCGTATGTCCCTAGATACATCCATTCACTCGATTGATAATTTAGGTTCCAGAGGTTTAATAGGTTTCAAAAGTTCCAGAGGTTTAACAACCTTTGGAACCTATTAAACCTCTGGAACTTCTGAAACCCGGATTTCGGTTTTTTAATCTCTATAAGTCCTTCACCGCCTGCTTGAACTGATTCCCTCTATCCTCATAATTCTTAAACAGGTCGAAGCTGGCGCAGGCAGGGCTCAGCAGGACCACATCACCTTTGGTAGCAAAATGAAATGCAGCATGTACGGACTCCAGGGCGCTGCTGGTGTTTACGATAGGGCTTACTACATCTTTAAAAGCTTCATGGATCTTATGGTTGTCAGTGCCAAGACAAATGATTGCTTTTACTTTCTCTTTAACCAGGTCTTTGATCAGTGAATAATCATTTCCTTTATCCACACCGCCAAGGATCAGGATGGTTGGTTTGCTGATGCTTTCCAGTGCATACCAGGTAGAGTTTACATTCGTCGCTTTACTGTCATTGATGAACTCTACTCCCCGGATCGTTGCTACCGGTTCCATCCGGTGTTCCAGCGCCTGAAAATCCTGCACCGCTTCGCGGATCTTCTCCTTGCGGATATCCATCGTTGATCCTGCCACACAAGCTGCCATGGTATTATATTGATTATGTTTTCCTTTAAGTGCAAAGTCGTATACACTCATACTGGTGAACTCTTCACCCGTTCTAACGTACATATCGCCGTCCTTTATAAATGCGCCTTTGTTAACTTCTGTCTTCATACTGATTGGCAGTTGGTTTGAGTGAATATCGAACTGGTTAATATATTTCATCGTGATCTCGTCATCCGCACAGTAAATGAAGTGATCAGTTGATTGCTGATTCATAGCTATGCGGAATTTGCTACGGATATAGTTCTCGAACTTATAATCGTAACGGTCGAGGTGGTCTTCAGTGATATTGGTGAGGATGGCGATATCCGGTCTGAAATCATGGATATCGTCCAGTTGAAAGCTGCTGATCTCCGCTACATACAGCGGTTTCGGATCTTCGGCTACCTGTCTTGCGAACGAGTAACCGATATTTCCAACCAGCGCCGCATCCAGTCCTGCTGTTTTGCAGATATGAAATGTCAGCGCGGTCGTTGTCGTTTTACCATTACTGCCTGTGATGGCGATGATCTTGCTGTCGCCTTTAAAGCGATAAGCCAGTTCAATCTCACTGATCACCGGTATTCCCTTCTTCCTGATCTTTTTCACCATTTCATTTTTCTCAGGAATGCCCGGGCTCTTCATCACCTCATCGGCAGAAAGAATTTTCTCTTCGGTATTTTGTCCTTCCTCAAATTCAATTCCTGCCTGCTCCAGTTCGTTGCGATAATTCGTCTTCAAAGAACCACCATCGGAAACGAACACGTCATACCCCTGCTGTTTTCCCAGGATAGCAGCGCCAACGCCGCTTTCCCCACCGCCTAATATGACCAAACGTTTCGCCATAACATCTCCGCCTTTGCTACGCTCCGGCAGACAAACACCCTTTCTGCATAAAGCTTCAGCGGGCATGTTCATTTTCTTTCAACCGTCAGTTGTACTGTTCGGGTTGGATGGATAGATGTACCTAATTCCTCAGCATGACTAATGTTTAGGAATTAAACTTCTCCGGCACATCAGTGTACGGAAAATTGGTTCTTCACGGGCATTAGGTCGGAATGCACCACAATTAATTCAGATCAGAGACTGTTCTCATAAGGGTCCGCAGCAGAATTGGGTTTTTCAGTAAGTCCTTACTACTGGTCCTCCCGATCTTCGATCGGGATCGCGCTATATATCTTGAATCATCTTATCGTCAACATTCTGTCTGCATCATGTTTGCAGCCTATCTCAGTTTCAACGTTACAATACTCAATACAACAAAAAGAACAGTTACGATCCAGAATCTCGTTACGATCTTTGCTTCATGATATCCTTTCTTCTGAAAATGGTGATGGAGCGGACTCATTAAGAAGATCCGTTTGCCCACACCGAATTTCTTCTTGGTGTATTTAAAATAACTGACCTGCAGCATCACACTCACCAGCTCTACCAGGAACACGCCGCAGAATATCGGGATCAGCAATTCCTTGTGCACAATGATCGCAATGGATGCTATAATGCCTCCAAGCGTCAAACTTCCTGTATCACCCATGAATACCTGCGCGGGATAGGAGTTATACCATAGAAATCCGATACAGGCCCCGATCATCGACGCAATAAAAATGGATAGCTCACCAAGCCCCGGTATATACATGATGTTCAGATAATCCGCGAATACAAAGTTTCCCGACGCATACGCGAATATGCCTAAACAAACACCGATCAATGCCGAGGTTCCCGTTGCCAATCCGTCCAACCCATCCGTGATATTCGCTCCGTTTGATACGGCAGTGATAATGAAGATCACAATGCCGATATACAATACCCATGAATATTTTCTTAGTCCTTCAGGCAACAACTTTGCGTAATTGAATTCATGATTCTTCACAAACGGGATCGTGGTAACTGGTTCTTTTGTTTCCACGAAATGCTTCAGTGTATCATTCACCTTTACGGTAATGATGGTTGAATCTCCCGGTTTTGGAACGCTTGTATATTCCCTCCAGGTTTTCACGTTGCTGTTAAAACAAAGAACTGCTCCAACTGTAATGCCCAATCCCACCTGGCCAAGGATCTTGAACCATCCGGCCAATCCATCTTTATCGCCTTTTACATATTTCACACCTTGCTGCTGCGCGATCTTCTTCGCCCGGAGCTTCAGGTAATCATCAATAAACCCAATGATGCCCAGCCAAATTGTTGCAATAAGCATCAGGATAATATAAACCGATGTCAATCTTGCAAACAACAACGTTGGAATGATGATCGCGAGAATGATCACGATACCACCCATGGTCGGTGTTCCTTTCTTGATCTGCTCACCTGCCAGGCCCAGATCCCGGACCGTTTCACCCAATTGCTTCTTCTGTAAAAACCTGATCAGTTTCTTACCATAAAAAGCAGTAATAAATAAGGACAACAATACAGCCAGCATCACCCTGAAGGAAATGAACCGGAAAAGTTCACTCCCCGCAAATTTGAACCCCTGTTCTTTGAACCATTCGAATAAGTGATATAGCATTGTTGGTCGTTATTAAGTAAAAAGTAAAAATTCAAAAGTCAAAAACCAGTGTCCGCAAACACAACCTGTTTCCTCATTCACTGAAGCTCTATTTTTTACTTTTTAATTTTGACTTTTGATTTATTTGTCAAGCAAGTCAAAAATCTCTTTTACTACTTCTTTATCATCAAAGTGATTTCTCACTCCTTTGATCTCCTGGTATTTTTCATGGCCTTTGCCTGCTACCAGCACGATGTCTTCTTTTCCTGCGAGACTGATCGCTGTTTTGATCGCCTCTTTTCTGTCTGCGATGGAGAGATATTTTCTTCTTGCCGCAGCAGGAAGACCATCTTCCATATCTTTTATGATCTGCGCAGGATCTTCACTTCTCGGATTATCACTGGTGAAAATGACTCTATCGCTATGTTCTACCGCTACCTGCGCCATCACCGGTCTTTTGGTTTTATCACGATCTCCGCCACATCCCACAACCGTGATCACCTGCTCAAAACCACGTTTCAATTTTTTGATCGTTGCCAGTACATTTAATAATGCATCTGGTGTGTGTGCGTAGTCAACGATCGCGATCACCCGCTCCTTCGCTGATACCATGTAATCGAACCTTCCTTCCGCACCGGTCAGCACGCTCAGGCATCTCAGCACTTCGTGTCTTTCTTCTCCCAGGCAAATGGCTGCGCCATAGACCGCAAGAAGATTATAAGCATTGAATTCTCCGATCAGGCGGAAATGAACTTCCTGGTCGTTGATATTCATTACCAATCCTGACAAACCATTTTCAATGATCTTTCCTTTGAAATCCGCCAGCGTCTTCAGGCTGTAGTAATATTTCTTTGCATTTGTATTCTGCAACATTACTTCGCCTCTTTTGTCATCTGCATTGCTGATAGCAAATGCACTGGATGATAAACCATCGAAAAAAGCCTTTTTTACACGGATATATTCATCAAAGGTTTTATGATAATCCAGGTGATCGTGAGTGATATTGCTGAACAGGCCACCGTCAAACTCAAGACCGGTCACCCGGTGCTGGCTGATAGCGTGTGAACTCACTTCCATGAACACATGTGTACAATTTTCATCCACCATCTGCTTCATCAGCGCATTCAGACTGATCGCGTCCGGCGTTGTGTGTGTTGCTGGCATGACTTTGTCGCCAATGTGATTGTCAACCGTGCTCAGCAAACCGCACTTGTAACCCAATGCCGTGAACAATTTGTATAACAGCGTTGCGATGGTTGTTTTTCCATTTGTACCTGTTACGCCAACCACTTTCATTTTTGAAGAGGGGTGGCCGAAAAAATTGCTGGCGATATATCCTGCCGCAGCGGAACTATTTTCCACCTGCAACATGGTCACACCATCACGCGGCGTTACCACTGTTTCGCTGACGATTGCAATTGCACCATTTTCAATTGCTTTTTCAATGAACTGATGGCCATCGGCCGCTGCACCTTTGATCGCGATGAACACGGTCCCAGGCTGCACTCTTCTCGAATCGATCTGAATATCTGTGACTTCAACTTCTGTACTTCCGCTTACAGACCGGATGCTGACTTTATATAAAATGTCTCTTAACAGCAAGGCTTCTTCAATTAAAAAGTAAAAAGTAAAAAGTAAAAAAGCGATCGGTCCGGCAACAGGTAATTTCCTTCTTCACTGTGGTTATATTTTTTAATTTTTACTTTTTACTTTGATTTCCATTGTTATATTAGTTCTATAACAACCTGCATCCCTTTCGCCACAGCTGTCCCCGCCGCCACTGACTGGCTCGTCACTTTTCCTTTTCCCTGCACTGATACTTTCAGCCCCATGCTTTCCAGCAGGAATAAAGCATCTTTCAATCCCATACCCCTCACATTTGGCATTTGTTGCTGTTTAACGCCTGCGCCCTTGATCACTGGTTTGTAGTTGGCCGCGTATACACTGCTCCAATTACCCTGGGC
The DNA here is from genome assembly GCA_003243445.1 of Citrobacter freundii. Lineage (GTDB taxonomy): Bacteria > Bacteroidota > Bacteroidia > Chitinophagales > Chitinophagaceae > Terrimonas_A. The sequence continues at coordinate 37,576 of QFQQ01000033.1, read as the reverse complement.
TGCTGAATCAATCACACCAATATCCAATGTTTTGTACACTGTCCTGATATCCTCCGTGTTACCTGCATAGAAGAACATGGTGCTGTCTTTCTTCGGTATCCACTGCACAGGTTCTGTTTTGTTTACATACATGGAGTACAATTTGGTCGCGATCTCTTTAAAGACAGGTCCTGCCAGTGTTCCTCCATAATGTATCGCCGCATGCGGCTTGCTTCTGATCACTACGATACAGGTGTATTGCGGATCGTTGGCAGGAAAGTATCCTACAAAACTTGCCTGGTATACACCGTCGTAATATTTTATGTTGCCATCGGCCACATGCGCTGTTCCTGTTTTACCTGCGATCGGAAACGTCATATCTTTAAATGCAGGTTTACCGGTTCCTTCAGTCACTACGGCTTCCATGCTTTTTCTTGCTGCTGCGATCACTTCCGGTTTTGTAATGCTTTCTTCCACAACGGTCGGCTCGAATTGCTTTACCATGATGCCGTCCTGACGGATGCTGCTGACCAGGTAAGGCTTCATCATTTTACCGTTATTCGCGATCGCATTATATAATGTCAGCGTATGCAGTGGACTCACCTGAACTGCATAGCCGAAGCTCATCGTGATCATGTTCATCATTCCGCCGCTATTGCGGTCCAGTGATGCCACTCTTGGCTTTGGGATATTGGACAGGTCTATCGGAGATGGAGTGTCCATGTGGTACTTGTGCAGGTAATCACGGAACTCCTTTGGATTTTGTGCAAATGCCTTGTACGCCAGCTTACTCATTCCCACGTTTGAACTATGCGCGAAACATTCTTTTACCGACAGTACCGGTTTGGGAGCGCGTTCGGCATCGTTCACATTTCTAGGGCCAACGATCATCTGGCCTGCGCTGCCAACTTCCACCAGGTCATCCAGTTTGGATGTGCCTTTCTCAAGAATTGCCAGCAGCGTTACCAATTTGATGGTAGAACCGGGTTCTGTCACACGCAATGCGTAATTATCATCTTCCCAGTAACTTCCATCGGGCCGGCGGCCAAGATTGGCCATGGCTTTGATCTTACCTGTTTTTGTTTCCATTACGATCGCAGTGCCATACAACGCTTCACTTTTTTCCATCATTCCCAGCAATGCGGTCTCTGAAATGTCCTGTATGTTTACATCGAGGGTGGTGTAAATGTCTTTACCATTTTCAGGTTCCACCTCGAAGCCATCAATCGGTATAGCGCCTCCGGATGCATACCGTACGAGGCGCTGCCCTTTCTGTCCAGTCAGTAAGCTGTCGTAACTTCTCTCCAGCCCCACATTCTGCTTTTTCACTTTACCATTGCTGGCGATGTGTTCGCGTGAAAGGCCAATTGTTCTATTGGCCAGCAGTCCAAACGGAGACAGGCGTTTGCTGCTTTCTTCCACGATCACTCCACTTTTATTCCGTCCGAGCTTTACCAGTGGAAACTGGCGGAAAGCTTTATATTCTTCAAATGACAATTTCTTTTTCAGCGGATAATACCGGCTTTTTTTGCGATACCCTTCTCTCAGCTCAGCTTTATACTGTGATGAGCTTTTATCTCCAAAGAACTTAGACATAACGATGGAGAAGGAATCAACGTTCTCACGGAATACTTTTCCATTCTTATCCCTCAATCCATCTGCCTGAAAGTCCAGGTAGATATCAAACTGCGGAAGCGATGTGCTGAGCATTTGCCCGTCTTCGCTATAGATCGTTCCGCGGTCAGCATCCAGCTCAACAATGCGCTGGTGCATACTATCGCTCATGCTTCTCCAATGTTCTCCTTCAAAGCGCTGGATATAAAAAGCTTTTCCCAGTATCAACACGCTCAGCACCACAATGCCGAGAAAACTCACATACACCCTCCACAATATGTCACGCCGTGTTTCCAATGGTCAGCCTGCTTTTTACGCCTCTTATTCTTTTTTTTCTGCCGGTAATATCACCGGTGGTTGCGATAGTTCTTTTAGTCCATACGGTTCGATTGCGTTTGCGATGCTGCTTTGTTTGCTGAACGACATCACCGCTCCTTTCACCGTTTTATATTCATATTGCAACTCTCTGACTTCTCTTGAAGTTTTTCCTATCTGCCTGATCGTTTTATCTGCGTAGTGACCATTATATATATACACTACGGCAAGCAACGTGAGGAAGAGGAAAAACGGGATCTGCCTCACAACGGACTGGTAATTCAACCAGCGTTTCCATCCCGGCGAAGCAGCTGCCTGCTCCTTTCGTTTCCGCGGTTTGCGTGCAGGCTTTTCTTTTACTTCAGTATCCGATCCTTCCGCATCAACCGGATCAACTATTTCATCTTCTATCTCTTCCACGGCATCAACGTTTAAAGGTTTAAAAGTTTGAACGTTTAAAAGTTTGAATGACGATTCAGTAGTTTAAGTCCGTTCTGCTGAAAGAACTTTGAAACCATTGAATCTTTAAACTTTTAAACATTTATCTCTACACCATCATTACTTTCTCCGCCACCCGGAGTTTTGAACTTCTTGACCTCGAGTTTTTTTTCATTTCTGTATCTGATGGCGTGATCGGTTTTTTGGTGATCACTTTCAGTTCATTCACCGGTTCGTCATTCGTAAAAGGATTCACCGTCTGCGGCTCCTCAAAGCTGCCGCGGCGGAAAAAGTTTTTGACCAACCTGTCTTCTAAAGAGTGAAAAGTGATGATGGCGACACGGCCACCTGGCTTCAGTAGTTTTGGAAGCTGTTGCAGCATTTCCTTCAACGCACCTAGTTCGTCATTCACTTCAATACGCAAAGCCTGGAAAACCTGGGCAAAATACTTGTGGGGATTTCCTTTTACCACTTCACGGAGTGCATTCTTAAAAGCCTCAATGGTTTTGAGCGATACCTGTCCGCGCACTGCCACGATCTTACGCGCAAGTGTTTTTGAGTTGGTGACTTCCCCATATTGCTCGAACAGTTTATGCAACTGTGCTTCACTATAAGTGTTCACTACTTCAAATGCGGTCAGTGCCTGGCGTTGATCCATGCGCATGTCGAGATCGCCATCGAAACGCGTGGAAAAACCACGTGCTGCTTCGTCAAACTGGTGGCTGCTTACGCCAAGATCGGCGAGCACGCCGTCCACGGCATTTACATGATGAAGACGGATGAACCGTTGCAGGTGACGAAAATTGTGCGGCACAAAGATCACCCGGGTATCATCCGGCAGATTCTGTTTCGCATCTTCATCCTGATCGAACACGATCAGCTTTCCCGAAGGTCCAAGCTCTTTCAATATGGCACGCGAATGACCTCCGCCGCCAAATGTGCAGTCGACATAAACGCCATCAGGTTTTATCTGCAAGCTCTCAATTGTTTCATCGAGCAAGACTGGTATGTGATATTGCTCTTCCATTTTGAATAAACCTTCCCGCTTTTACACCATTAGCGTAATGAGCGTTCTTTAATTAGCGTTTTTGTCGACCATGACATCCTTAGCCAACTGACTGAATGCTTCCGGTGAGAATGAATCAAAGAACTGTTTGTACTTATTACTATCCCAGATTTCAATTTTTTCGCCCGCCGCTACCAACACGATATCTTTTTCCAGCTCCGCATGGGCCTTTAAATTGGGAGGCACCAGCAATCTGCCTGCACTGTCCGGTTCCACATACGTAGCACCATTCAGAAAATACCGCCTGAACTCCCGCGCCTTCGGATCGAAATCATTCAATCCTTTGATTTTGGCAAAAAGCGGCTCCCAATTTTTCACAGGGTACAGACTCAAACATTTTTCAAAACCCCTGTTGATAACAAAACGGTGTCCCTCTTCTTCCGGAAGCTGCTTTTTAAAGCCCGCCGGTAGAAGAAAACGCCCCTTTGCGTCCAAAGTCGCCTCGAATTCTCCGAGAAAGTCCATCAAAGTCAGGGAATTGAATCAATTTGTTTCCTAATTCACACAAAATAACACTTTTTCCCACTTTGGACCCAAATTTTGATCCTTTTTATTTTTTCCACAGAAAATTTTTCCGTATACACGTTGACTGGTGAGGGTTTCAGGGATTTTATAGAAAAAAAGAGCATAATCCCGGTGGATTAACTGTGAATTGCAGTGGATAACCGGTGGATACAAAACTAGACAGGGTTTTCCTGGGGCAAAAGAAGTGTTTATACACCGGCGTGAATAAGATCGATGTTGGATGTTCGATGATCGATGGTCGATGGCCGATGGCCGATGACAGATGATAATCATGAGTTAGCAGTGCAGCTGAAATCGAACATCCACCATCGAACATCGAACATCCAACCCTGATCAAATGAACCGGCCATGAACTATCTTTGCGGCTCATCAAAGCCGACAGTTAGTCGTCAGATCATGCATCCGAAACATCTCTCCATCGAGGAGTTCACTTATGAACTTCCGTCAGAACGCATCGCAGATTATCCTGTTCATCCACGCGATCGATCAAAATTATTAGTACATAAAGAAGGTAAAATTGATGAGGACATCTATGCCAATATCAGTGATCATCTTCCTGAAAATGCTTTACTGATCTTCAATAACACAAAAGTGGTTGAAGCAAGATTGCTTTTTCAAAAAGCAACCGGCGGTGTGATTGAAATATTCTGCCTCGAACCACATGAACAATACGAGGACATTACGACAGCTTTACAGCAAACCGGTAAAGTATGGTGGCAATGCCTGGTAGGTGGTGCTTCCAAATGGAAACCGGGTCAGGTGTTGCAGAAAAAGATCCTTACCGAGGATGGAGAAATGGAGCTGCAAGCAATCTACATCGAAAAGAAAGCAGGAAGTTTCATTATTGAATTAAGCTGGCAACCTGAGGCCAAAAGTTTCGCCGAGATCTTACGTCTCGCGGGAGCGATTCCGCTTCCTCCTTATATCAAACGCAAAGCTGATACAACTGATAACAACACTTATCAGACCATCTACGCAAAGGAGGAAGGGTCCGTTGCCGCACCAACAGCGGGTCTTCATTTTACTGAAAACATATTTACACGGTTGCAGCAAAAGAAGATCGATACCGCCTATGTTACATTGCATGTTGGCGCAGGCACTTTCAAGCCGGTAAAGGCCGATACCATGGAAGAACATGAAATGCACGCGGAGTTCATCGATGTATCCATTGAAACGATTAGAGAACTGGCTTCTTCGGTTCAGCACCGGTCAATTATTCCGGTGGGCACCACCTCCATGCGCACGATCGAAAGTCTTTACTGGCTTGGAGTAAAAGCTTCGCAGGGTGAAGAAGTCAATGGCCTTTCCCAATGGGAAGTATATGACCACCCGGTCCAGGATTTTTCTGCCGCGGATGCGTTGCAGCAATTGCTGCGCTGGATGGAGAAAAATGAGCTAAAACAACTGATCACCAAAACCCAGATCATCATTGCACCGGGGTATAAATTCCGGGTGGCAAAAGGATTGGTGACGAATTTCCATCAACCGCAATCAACATTACTCTTACTGATCGCAGCACTGATCGATACAGAATGGAAAAATGTTTATCACTATGCAATGGAAAATGATTTCCGCTTCCTGAGTTATGGAGATGGATGTTTACTGATGCCCTGAAAAGAATTGAGGTAATGCATCTCCGTTCAAACGTGATATATTACCTCAATTAAATACAATCTTATTTTTTTAAAGGCAATTGCAATGTGAATGTGCTTCCTTTTCCTAAAGTACTGTCTACTTTGATCTCACCGCCGTGCGCCTGCACGATCGTTTTTACATAACTCAATCCCAGACCGAAACCTTTTACATTGTGCAGGTTGCCGGTATGCGCGCGATAGAAACGTTCGAATACACGTTTCACCGTTTCCTTACTCATACCAATCCCATTGTCCTCGACTTTTATAAAAAGGAATTTGTCATTGGATGAAGTACTGATCTTTATCTGTAGTGGTGTATTTTCTTTGGAATACTTTACCGCGTTATCCACGAGATTATTGATAAGATTGGAAAAATGAACTTCATCAGCGTTGATAAAATCATTATCAGCGTTCAGGGAAACCTCTGCTTTACCATGTTTATCCTGCAGCTGTAATGCGAAATTATCAACCACATCTTTGATCGTTTCATGTGCATGAAGCGGCTGCAGGTTGAGGTTCACTTCCTGGCGTTCAAGCTGAGATGCTTTCAGGATCGTTTCCACCTGGCGGTTCATCCGTTGGTTCTCTTCTTTGATGATAGAGCTGAAATAGCTGATCTTTTCCCGGTTCTGCAACACTTTTTCATTCTTCATGGCATCAACGGCCAGTGAGATGGTGGCGATCGGTGTTTTGAACTCGTGCGTCATGTTATTGATGAAATCATTTTTGATCTCGCCAAGTTTTTTCTGACGCAACATCGTGTGTACAGTAAGGTAGAATGCAGCAATGATGATAACGGTGAACAGAATAGCCATAGCGATCGGCATACGCAATTCTTTCAACGCGAAATTTTTCCATTTGAGTGTTGACACGATCAGCGTTTCGTCTGCCGCAAGATTCTCCGCAGCAGAACCACTCGGGGCCAGCAGTGCGTATACACGGGAGTAATTATTGCTTGTATCGTCATTGGCATCAAAGAAATTCTTTGAGATTCTTTCGATCGTACCAACGCTTGATCCGTTGCGCATGCCGCCTGCATACAGCACGAATTCAAACTTCATTCCCCCAAGCTGCTGTGAACGCAGCGCATTGCTGATCTTGCTTTCCAGTTCAGCCATCGTAAAACGCTTGCCAATGGTAACCGGTCTCAACAGTTCATTGAAATCATCCGGAAATGGATTGCTGCTCTGCGAAGTGATCTTATTATTCCAGTAGCTGCCCTTGTACTGATTGAGCTCCTGCCCTACCATATCCACCGCCTTATCGATCTTTTCTTTTACCTGCTCTTCTTTCAGTTGGATCATATTATCCAGCCATGACAACTGGATAAGGATAATACCGACCAGTGAAATGCTGATAAGGATGATAATAACAGTAAAGATTTTTTTCAAAACAAGTCGCTTTAATTAACGGAAAGATAAAAGGTTTTGCCTTTCCATCCTGCAAAAATACTACACCCGTGGCGCAGGGAAAAGATGCGGCGGAACCGGCAGTGGATTTTAACGCGGCGTTAGGAGGAAGGGATGTTGGATGGTCGATGGTCGATGGCCGTTGGCGGATGGCAGATGGCAGATAACCGACTTCTCTTTGCAAACGATACCCTCATGGTCGTTTTACTATAATTGGAAAAGTAAAGCATGATCAGCGTGTTCCGATCTGAATCCGGCCATCCGCCATCCGCCAACGGCCATCGGCCATCGAACATCCACCATCGAACATCGTGTTTTTAATTCGATCTTTAATGCTTAAATTGAATTATGATTGAACCAGGTTCCGGTATATTATTGATTGCAGATCCGTTCCTGAAGGATCCGAATTTTTTGCGTACGGTGGTATTACTGTGTGAGCATAATACGGAAGGTAGCTTTGGATTTGTGGTGAACAGGCCCTATGGCAGCACATTGGGTGAACTGATCCCTGACCTGCAGGAATTTTCCCTGCCGGTCTATTATGGCGGACCGGTACAGATGGATACGATTCATTTTATTCATCAATACCCTGATGAAATTCCGGGTGGACAGGAGATCATGGAAGGCGTATTCTGGGGCGGCAATTTCGACAGCGCCATACAATTGGTCAGATCGGGCCGGGCAGACAGCCTGAAGATCCGCTTCTTTATCGGCTATTCCGGATGGAGCGACGGTCAGCTTGACGAAGAAATAAAAGAAAAGTCGTGGCTGACGGTAGCCGCCACCCAAAAATTACTGTTTACCATCGATATCCGTAATACATGGCAGGAAGCATTGAAGCATTTGGGAGGGGATTATGAGATGATGATACATTATCCGATTGATCCGCAGTTGAATTGATCGGGATTCGATGGTGGATGGTGGATGGTCGATCCCGGGCATAGCCGATTAACAACGCATTGAGCTCTCTGGCCCCGGAGAGCTTTTATTTTGCAGATACTTTTCCTGAGAACTCCGACCATCGAACATCGATCATCGAACATCCTCTTCTCCCCGATTTTCCGTTACTTTGGCCCAACAAAACAACTAACACTATGAAACGCTTTCTATTAAGCATATCTCTTTTCTCCACCGTTTTTCTTTCTTCATGCGATACTCTTAAACAGATAAGTTCGGTGCTGATCCCTTCACAGGCGGAAATGGCCGACGGATTGAAAGATGCGCTGACACAGGGTCTGTTCTCGGGATTTGATGCATTCGCCAATCCTAATAACGGTAACCCGCTCCTGCGATTTGCATTGCCCGGCGATGCCGCAAAGATCGAAAAGACGTTAAAGGACCTGGGTATGACGAGTCTGCTGAATGATGTGACCAGCAAATTCACCAATGCCATGACTTCTGCTGTAGTGGCAGCCAAGCCGATCTTTTTGAATTCCGTAAAGCAAATGACATTAAGTGATGCTGCCGGACTATTGCTGACTGATAATCTGCATGCCGCCACTGATTACTTTAAAACCTCCATGTCGCCTCAACTGATGACAGCCTTCCGCCCCATTGTCGACAGCACTGCCAACCTCAATGGCGCCAACAAAGCATGGAGCAATCTCGCCAATGTTTACAACAAGATCCCTCTTATCTCCAACAAGCTTGAACCAAGCCTGACGGATTTCATCGCTGGCCGCGCCATCGATGCCATGTTCGTATCCGTAGCCAACGAAGAAGAACAGATCCGTACAAAACTGGAATTCCGCAAAACAGACCTGATGAAGAAGGTGTTCGGATATGCGGATCAGGAGTTGAAGAGGAGGAAGGCGCAGTCCTAGAGGATCGATGTTGGATGCTCGATGATCGATGGTCGGATCAGAGGGAATTCTCTGAAATTATTGAAGCCTTCCGTTTCCGGAGGGCTTCCTTATTATCACAATATATTCAACAGAGGCCCGAACATCGACCATCGAACATCCATCATCGAAACAAACACAAGCCACTTCCTTCAAAAGAAAAAACCCTCCCGACTAAAGCCAGGAGGGCTGGATAATATAGTTTTCACACATCCGGATAGGCTGGTTTTTCGCCAGTCTATTTTACCCCTCAGTTCTTACACACGAAACGAATCGTCAGAATAAAGGGGGGAGCCGTTTTAGGCAGCTTCCACCGGTGTTGCTCCTTCTACCAGTACAGTTACTTTGTCGTGGAGAACTTCCACGAATCCACCTTGAATATCGAAGAAAGCAAAATGATTTTGTCTGTCCTTTAAAACCTTAACACGGCCGGCTTTCAGCGCACTTACAAGTGGCGCGTGTTTGTCAAGCACTTCAAACGAACCGCTGATACCCGGCATTTGCACGCCGTATACCTCGCCGCTGTAGAGCTTTTTTTCAGGAGTGAGTATTTCTAAGTTCATCTAGTAAATTTCAGAGGTTTGATCAGTTTCAGAGGTTCCAGAGGTTCCAAAAGTTTCAGAGGTTTCTCAACTTCTGGAACCTATGGAACTTCTGGAACCTTGTATTATCCTTGCGCCTGAGCCAGCAGTTTCTTCCCTTTCTCAATCGCATCATCAATGCTACCAACGAGGTTGAAAGCTGCTTCAGGATATTCGTCTACTTCACCGTCCATGATCATGTTGAAACCACGGATCGTTTCTTCGATCGGAACCAGTACACCTTTCAGACCGGTAAACGCTTCTGCCACGTGGAATGGCTGAGAAAGGAAACGCTGTACTTTACGTGCACGGGCAACGGTCATTTTATCTTCGTCGCTCAACTCGTCAAGACCGAGGATCGCGATGATATCCTGTAATTCTTTATAGCGCTGCAACATCAGTTTTACACGGTTAGCCGTGTTATAGTGTGCCTCACCCACGATCAACGGAGTCAGGATCCTTGAAGTAGAATCCAGCGGATCCACCGCAGGATAGATACCCAAGTCAGCGATCTTACGGCTCAATACCGTAGTCGCATCCAGGTGAGCGAAGGTTGTTGCAGGAGCCGGGTCAGTAAGGTCATCCGCAGGTACGTAAACCGCCTGTACGGAAGTGATCGAACCATTTTTAGTAGAAGTGATCCTTTCCTGCATCAGACCCATTTCGGTGGCAAGTGTTGGCTGGTAACCTACCGCAGAAGGCATACGACCAAGCAACGCTGATACTTCTGAACCAGCCTGGGTGAAACGGAAGATATTATCAACGAAGAAAAGGATATCACGTCCTTTACCCTGTCCGTCACCATCACGGTAATATTCAGCGATCGTCAGACCAGAGAGTGCCACACGTGCACGTGCTCCCGGAGGTTCGTTCATCTGTCCGAATACGAAAGTAGCTTTTGAATCAGCCAGTTCTTTCATATCCACTTTGCTCAGATCCCAGCCACCTTCTTCCATGCTGTGTTTGAAAGCATCACCATATTTCATGATACCTGCTTCGATCATCTCACGCATCAGGTCATTACCTTCACGGGTTCTTTCACCCACACCTGCAAATACGGACAAACCAGAATATGCTTTCGCGATATTGTTGATCAGCTCCTGGATCAATACCGTTTTACCTACACCCGCACCACCGAACAGACCGATCTTACCACCTTTTGCATAAGGCTCGATCAGGTCGATTACTTTGATACCTGTATAAAGTACTTCAGAAGCTGTGCTGAGGTTTTCGAATGCCGGTGGTTTTGCGTGGATCGGGCGGCCACCTTCTTTAGAGATAGCGGGCAATCCATCGATAGGATCTCCGGTTACATTGAACAGGCGGCCTTTGATAGCTTCGCCGGTAGGCATTGCGATCGCTCTTCCTGTATCTGTTACCTTGGTACCACGAACAAGACCTTCCGTTCCGTCCATCGCAATGGTACGAACGCTGTCTTCTCCCAGGTGCTGCTGCACCTCAAGGATCAGGGTATCCCCATTTTCCTTCTTGATTTCCAAAGCGTTATAAATCTCAGGGAGTTTGCCATCGAATTGCACGTCAATAACGGCGCCGATGACCTGCTTTACTTTACCTACGTTTGCCATATATAGCGGAGAGTGTTTATTTTGGCCGCAAAGGTAAGGGTGCAGGTCGTATCTGCCAATTCGAAAATTTTCGTTTTCAGGTAAAAATAGTTGCCCATTGCCCGTTGTCAGTTGTCCACCGGACAGTTCCCGGCAACCGGACAACTGGCAACGGGCAACCGGCAACGAACTCCTTGATAGATATTCCTCTATGAATACTTAACTTGCTTATATGAAACTACCACAACTCCTGATCGCGGCAACCACGCTGCTGGTGTTTTCCTGTAAATCACCCGATAAAAAAACTCCGGAACCCGTAAAAAGGGACACAACAATTACGGTTATCAACTCCTACAGCGAGCTTTTCTTTGATAGTACAAAGCTGGAAAACTTTATGACAGGCGAAAAACTGGATGACAGCCTGGCCGTTTCACTACGTAATTTCTATAATCAGCGGAACTATCAATATGCATGGTTCTTTCCCAAAGGCATGGCAGACTATGCCAATTCATTTTTGACGCTGCAAAACGATTACATACAATACTCGAACGATAGTTCGATCTACAGTCCGGTCCTGCAATCGCTGGTTGACTCACTGAGCGACTCCAGTTATTATGTGCGTACACCGGATTCCATTAAGTTAAAAACCGAATTATTACTGACGGAACAATTCTTCCGCTATGCGTCGAGAGCATATGCCGGAAGAAAAGACATCAATACAAAAGATCTTGGCTGGTTTATTCCCCGTAAAAAGGTCGATGCGGTGACGGTCCTTGATTCACTGTTGAAGAATAAAGGACAGAATCTCGCAGAATATGAGCCTGTGAATCGTCAATACAATTTGCTGAAAGACTATCTGGTCAAATATTACGCGATAGAAAAAGGAAATGGCTGGGCTCCGATACCGGTTCCGGCGGGGAAAAAACCGTTGCGTGAAGGTGATTCATCAGAAACCATTGCTGCATTAAAGAAAAGATTATTCTTATACGGCGATCTTAAAGTGGCTGACAGCAGCCAGCGCTTTGATACAAGCCTAACCGCTGCGCTCAAAAATTACCAGCACCGTTTTGGTTTAAAAGAAGATGGCGTTGCCGGTCCAGCCCTGCTTACACAAATGAACAAACCGGTAAGCGAGCGCATCAGGCAGATCCTGATCAATATGGAACGCATCCGTTGGGTGCCCGCAGAACCAAAAGAAGATTACCTGCTGGTAAATATCCCTGAGTACAGATTGCATGTATATGAGAACGGAAAATATGCATGGAACATGAACGTGGTAGTTGGATCAGCTGCCCATAATACAGTTATTTTTAACGGTGATATGAAATATGTGGTGTTCAGTCCATACTGGAATGTGCCTCCCAGTATCATTAAAAATGAAGTAGTCCCGGGAATGGCACGCAACAAAAACTATCTCGCAAACCATAATATGGAGTGGAATAATGGCGCTGTACGTCAGAAACCCGGTATTAAAAACTCGCTTGGTCTCGTGAAGTTCTTATTTCCCAATAGCTATAATATCTATCTGCATGATACGCCTTCAAAAAGCCTTTTCAATGAAAGCAGCCGCGCATTCAGTCATGGGTGTATCCGCCTGGCGGAACCCAAAAAACTCGCGATCTACTTGCTGCGCAATGACCCGGCCTGGGACTCAACCAGCATCACCAAAGCAATGAATGCCGGTAAAGAAAAATACGTAACGCTCAAAAAAACGTTACCCGTATTTATCTGCTATTTCACCGCCTGGGTAGACAGAAATGGTCAACTGAATTTCCGTGATGATGTGTATGGACATGATAAGGAGATGGCGGCGAGGTTGTTTGCAAAGTAAAAAGTAAAAAATGCCCCGCTTACGATGGCTATTGGTCTTAACGTGGCAAACGCAGCTATTTTTTACTTTTGAATTTTGACTTTTTACTTTTTAAACCCTGTCCGAATTCAAGACCTCCATTCGTCATACAATAAACCTATTCTTCAATTTCAAACTATTTGTATGGAAAAGTTCATGTTCATCTTCCATGGCGGTGTAGGCCATGATGCGTCTCCTGAAGAAATGCAGGCCAATATGGGTAAATGGATGGCCTGGGTCGAGCAACTCACCAAAACCGGTAAATATGATTCGGGTGAACCGCTGCTACCCGGCGGAAAATTGATTACCAATGGCACTAAAGGTAAAGTGGTAACCGACGGTCCCTACACGGAAGGAAAAGAAGTTGTTGGAGGCTATTTCATCGTCAACGCAAAAGATTACGACGAAGCCGTAGCACTCACAGAAGGATATCCTGATTTTGAGTATGGCGGAAGTGTGCAGGTAAGACAGGTACTGAAAGTGGAAATGCCTTAAACAAAGTCAAAATTCAAAAGTAAAAAGTAAAAACGTTTCTGATTGCACATTCTTCCGTCGTTATGAGATTTTTTACTTTTTACTTTTGAATTTTTGCTTTTTACTTCATCATGCATCGCCAGCCCAACATCAACCATCTCGTCGATCATCTTTTCCGGCATGAATCGGGAAAGATGATTGCCGTGTTGTCAAGGCTTCTTGGTCTGCAGAATCTTAGCGCAGCTGAAGATATTGTGCAGGACACTTTATTGCAGGCAATGAGCAGCTGGTCATACGGCAAACTGCCTGATCAGCCGGCTGCATGGCTGCATCGTGTTGCACGCAACAAAGCGATCGATCTCCTGAGACGCGAAAAACGCTTCCGGCAGATCAGCCCCGAATATGCAAAACTTGTAGAATCAGAATGGACCCTCGCTCCAACCGTTCAGCAACTCTTTCTTGAAAATGAGATACAGGACAGCCAGCTTCAGATGATCTTCGCCGCCTGTCATCCATCTATCCCCGCCGAATCAAGGATCGCGTTTACATTAAAGACACTCTGTGGACTCAGCACGACGGAAATCGCAAAGGCATTTCTATCTTCGGAAGAAACGATCGGCAAACGGATCTACAGGGCAAAAGAAAAGATCAGGACTGAAGCGATAGAACTCAGCATTCCTGAAGGTAATGAAATTGCAGAGCGGCTCGACATGGTATTGAAAACGCTTTATCTTCTCTTTAATGAAGGTTATAACTCGTCACATCCCGATCAGTTGATCCGTACGGATCTCTGTGAAGAAGCTATACGTCTTTGCAGGATGCTTTGCCAACACCCGTTGACCCGCCTACCCCGCACCCATGCCTTGCTTTCGTTGTTTTATTTCCAGTCATCGCGGTTGAATTCCCGGCTGGATCATCATGGCAGCATCGTGCTGTTGAAACATCAGGACCGATCTTCATGGGACCGATCGCTTATACAAAAAGGGTTTGAACAGCTGGAGCTCGCAGCCGAACCCTTCGAAGTATCTGCCTATCATCTTGAAGCCGGCATCGCGTCATTGCATGCAGCTGCACCATCTTTTGGAAAAACCGATTGGAGATCCATCTATCATTTATATGAGATCCTGTACCAGGTGCAGCCCAGCCCCGTCATAGCACTCAATAAAGCGATCGCCTCCGCTTATGCCATCAGCAATGAACATGCTTTGGATGAACTGAACCGGATCACAGGACTGGAAAAACATTATCTTTATTTTGCTGCGAAAGGCCAGATCTATCTCGATATGCAGCAAAAACAAAAGGCCCGCGAAAGTTTTATTAATGCCCTGCCTCTTACCTCCTCTCTCGCTGAAAAAAAACTTTTGGAGGATCAGATTTCCAGGTGCTGACCGGCCTCTTTTCACTTTTAATTTTGACTTTTTATTTTACACCCTACTTTTGCTCACTAATCATTCTCTATGTTTCAACTGGAAGAGGTTAAGGATGCGGTTACGGAAAAGGAATTCCTGGAAGTAAACGCGTTTGTAAATAGAGACAATCCGAACTATATACAGCCGCTGGATAAAGACGTCAATGATGTGTTCAATCCTGCGAAAAATAAGGCATTCCGGAATGGAGAAGCGATCCGTTGGATCCTCCGTGACAAATCGGGACGCGTTGTTGGGCGAATTGCTGCATTTGTAAATAAGAAGTATAAGAACAAAGGAGATGAATTTCCCGTTGGCGGCGCCGGTTTTTTTGATTGTATCAATAACCAGGATGCCGCCGATATATTGTTTGATGTTGCAAGGCACTGGCTGATGCAACGCGGAATGGAAGCGATGGACGGTCCGATCAATTTTGGCGAACGCGATCGCTGGTGGGGATTACTGGTAAATGGATTTGATCCGCCTGTTTATTGTCTTAATTATAATCCTGCTTATTATAAAGAACTGTTTGAACATTATGGATTCAAACCTTTTTTCAACCAGGTCTGCTTTGCACTGAACGTAGGAGCAAGGCTGCAGGAGAAGTTTTATCAACGGCATGCTGAATGTTCGCATATACCCGGCATCCGTGCTTCGCATATTCATAAGAAAGAGCTGGATAAATATGCAAGGGATTTTGCCACGGTGTATAACAAAGCATGGGCGGGTCATGGCGGATTAAAACAGATCGAGGAAAAAGTAGTCCGTACAATGTTCCGCTCTATGAAACCGGTGCTGGATGAGCGTCTTTGCTGGTTTGTTTATCATAACGATGATCCTGTTGCGGTTTGGATAAACCTGCCCGATCTGAATCAGTGGTTCAAACATCTGCATGGCAAATTTGATCTCTTCCACAAGCTGAAATTTCTCTGGCTGAAGAAAACAAAAAAGATCGACAAGTTTGTCGGATTGATCTTTGGCGTTGTCCCCGAATGGCAGGGTAAAGGCATCGATGCTTATATGATCGTGGAGGGCGCGCGCGTGATACAACGTGTAACGATTGAAAATGATCAATACGTAATGGGTGATCCGATCTATAAGAAATATGAAATGCAATGGATCGGCGAGTTCAATCCAAAAATGATCAATGTGGCTGAATCGCTGGGAACATACCGGAGCAGGATCCTGACAACGTACAGATATCAGTTCGACAGAACAAAAGAATTCAAACCGCATCCTTTGGTGTAGGAACCACGGAAGAAATTATTCATAAAAAAAGAAGCTTTGTTTTGAGTAAGCTTCTTTTTTTATTTGATCTCCCGGATTTCTTAAAATCCGATACCTGCCTGTATAAGAAAATACCTGACAGGCGCTTTCCCCACAGCATATTCCATTCTGCCAATCGACTGATTGTATTGCAATGAATTCCGTACCACATATTTTATATCCGAACCGATATTATATGAACCGCGGATGGTAAACCGGGCCCTGTCCTCGTGTTTTCTTCCAAATGAAAAACCGATCGCCGCGCCTTTATTGAAACTTGCACTGGAATACGCATCCAGTTCAAACGCGGGAATACCAAGTGCCGATTCGATCGCATTCAAATTTTCACGGATGGTAGAAATATAAAAGTTGCCGCCTGCAAGCAGTTCGACAAATGGTTGAACAGATGATTCTACCTGCGGGCGGAACTGAAGCACACCATTCAGATCAAGAATACCATACGCGGTTTTGTAATCTCCCTGGTAACCGTTGATATTTACTTTTGTGAGGAAGCGTCCGTAATAAGTATAACCAAGTTCGGCACCGATCCGGAGCGGACTATTCCGTTTATTGCGGCCCCAGGAGAAAGGGTTGGTAAGAAACATAAAGCCAAGACCAAAACCTGTATTGCCCATATTGTTTTTTATGGCAGGCTGCATATCCTTTGTTGGCACGCCAACCTGAAGTCCCAGGAAGCCATTTGCTTTTTCTACATAGGTGCTGTTCTGCGCAAAACAGGTACTGGTGAATAGAAATAATAAGATAATACCGGATAAGATTCTCTTCTGTCCCATGCAAGTAGTTTCGAAAAATGAAAATAGCTTATCTGGTGAAACAAATTAGTTAAAAATTGAGTGTGTTGAGGAATTGGGATGATGGTCTGAGGGATCAGGAGGTTCCAGAGGTTCCAATGGTTCCAGAAGTTTCACAGGTTTTTCAGACTGAAAATCTGATCATTGAGGTATTGAGACTTCGGGCTGCGGCAGCAACCTCTCAAACATCTGGAACCATTGGAACCTCTGGAACTTACTCCTCCCTCCCGTTCCGCACATTTTCACTAATTTAGCCGCTCCGTGTTATGGATAAATTCATTGTTTCAGCCAGAAAATACAGGCCTCAAACGTTCGATACCGTTGTGGGCCAGTCGCATATAACTACAACCTTAAAAAACGCGATCCGTAATAACCAGTTGGCGCACGCCTTCCTGTTCTGCGGTCCGAGAGGTGTGGGTAAAACAACCTGTGCCAGGATCCTGGCCAAGACCATCAATTGCGAAAACAAAACACCGGAGGGTGAAGCCTGCAATACCTGTAACTCCTGCGTATCGTTCAATGACGGGATCTCGCTGAACATTCACGAGTTGGATGCGGCAAGCAATAACTCGGTGGATGATATCCGCACGCTGGTAGAACAAGTGCGCTTCGCACCACAGGCCGGAAAATACAAGGTATATATCATCGATGAGGTGCACATGCTCAGTTCATCAGCATTCAACGCATTTTTGAAAACGCTGGAAGAACCACCACCTTACGCCATCTTTATCCTTGCAACAACAGAAAAACATAAGATCCTCCCGACGATCCTCAGCCGTTGCCAGATCTTCGATTTCAAACGCATCACGACCAATGATACGGTTGAACACCTGCAGGATATCTGTAATAAAGAAGAAGTAAAAGCTGATAAAGCTGCTCTTCAGATCATCGCCCAAAAAAGTGAAGGATGTATGCGTGATGCACTCAGCATCATGGATAAGATCGTAAGTTTTACAGGTGGTGAATTGAATTACACAAATACACTAGAACACCTTAATATACTTGATGCCGATTATTATTTCAAGTTGCTCGATGCCATGCTTCAGCAGGATCTCGCCGGTGCGCTGGTATTGTATGACGGCATCAACCGGAAAGGTTTTGAAGGCGATCTTGTATTGAACGGATTGGCCGAATTCTGCCGGAACCTGCTCGTTTGCAAAGACGAAAAAGCAGCGGATCTGCTGGAAGTAGTAGAAAGCTTCCATGATAAATATGTTGAAACGGCAAAGAAAGTTTCTCCTGCTGTATTGATCAGCGCGTTGAATATCCTGAATGAAGCAGAGATCAATTTCAAATCCGCACGCAATAAACGATTGCATGTGGAACTGACGCTGATCAAGCTATGTTATCTTCAGCAGGCGATCAACCTGAGTGCCGATCCAAACGGCATAGTAAAAAAAAAACTGATTGAGTCGGCCAAGCCCGTTGCCTTCCGCCAGATCACGCCGTTCGAATTGCGCGAAAGCGCCGGAGATGCGGGTTCTTCCGCCAAACTGGTGATCGATACCGGCAGTGCCAAAACCGTCGCTCCAAAGCAGGAAACTCCACGACCGGTAAGCACACAACCCGTGCAACCGCTGCAACAAACCATTGTTCCTGCTGCGAATACACAGGCTACCAAACCTTCAACCGGTAGTGGTAAGATCTCCGGCCTGAGTAAGATCCGTCAGCAATACCAGGGTTCGTCCATGCCCGGGACCGCTACCAACCAGCCATTGAATGAAGAGCTGCTTAAGCTGGCCTGGGAGGAATATATTGAAAAGCTGAAACAGCAGAAGAATCCGGCAGTTGCGCCGTTCTCATTGGCACGTCTTTCCGTTAAAGACAACAATGTCTTTGAAGTAGAAACGGCCAACAATATCGAGCAAAAGTTCATCGAGGCAGAACGCAATAACCTGTTCGATTTTCTTCAGCAAAGATTAAAAAACCGGTTGCTGCAATTCCAGGTGATCGTAGTGGAGACAACGGAGAACAGACCGGTGGAAGACCTGCCGCTCAATTCCAAACAGCAATTCCTGAAAATGGCGGAACAATATCCGCTGGTAAAGGAATTAAGAGACAGGCTGAAACTGGATCTCGATTTTTAGAAATGGTATCTGTTAAGAACGATATTGTATCAATACATTTTAATAGCAAAGCCTTTCGTACCCGGAAGGCTTTCTATATTAGTGGACTTCCCGGAACAAATCCGGTCACCGATCATTGAAGATGAACATCGCCCCGGGGATGGAGTATCCGCATTATGAACTACTTTATTCGTCATTTTATCTTAATTTCGGCGAAAATTTAATCCTACATGGCTGAAGAGATATTGATGCCCCGCCTGAGTGACACGATGACAGAAGGTGTGATCGCTGCATGGCACAAAAAAGTGGGTGACACCGTAAAGAAAGGCGACTTACTGGCTGAAGTGGAAACCGACAAGGCGACCATGGAGCTTGAAAGCTATAAAGATGGAACACTGCTGCATATCGGTACTGAAAAAGGCGGAAAGCTGCAGGTAAATGATTTATTGGCGATTATTGGTAATCCTGGCGAAGATATCTCTGGCTTGCTGAAAGGTGGTGGCGGCAACGCTGCTAAAACAGAAGCTCCGGCTCCTGCAAAAGAAGAAGCAAAACCAGCCGCTTCAGCAGCTGCACCAGCTCCGGCGAACGCATCCGGCGGCACTGCAGTTGATATCTCAAAAATGGAAGAAGTGGTATTGATGCCACGCCTGAGCGACACAATGACTGAAGGTGTGATCGCTGGTTGGAATAAGAATGTAGGCGATACTGTTAAAAAAGGCGATGTGCTGGCTGAGATCGAGACTGACAAAGCCACCATGGAACTCGAAAGCTATAAGAACGGAAAACTGCTCTATCAGGGCGCGAAGAAAGGTGAGAAAATTGCGGTAAATGATCTGCTTTGCATTATCGGTGAAGAAGGAAAAGTGGATGTAAATGCGATCGTTGCTGCCGCAAAAGGTGGCGGTGGTGCTGCTGCTCCTGCTGCGCAGGAAAGCGGCAATGCCCAGCCAGCTGAACAAAAAGCTGAAGCTGCACAGGCTCAGCCCGAAGAATCTTCCTCTCAGAATGGCCGGGTAAAAGCATCTCCTCTTGCTAAAAAACTCGCTGCTGAAAAAGGTATCGATATCAGTAAAGTGAACGGAAGCGGCGATGGCGGAAGAATTGTAAAATCTGACGTAGACAATTATAAACCTGCAGCCAGCAGTTCTGCTGCACCTGCTGCAGCATCTTCAGGCAAACCTGCCGCTACAGCTCCGGCCGGACAGGTGAGCTTTGACGAAGTACCTGTTTCGCAAATGCGTAAGGTGATCGCTAAACGTCTTGCTGAAAGTAAATTCACTGCACCGCATTTCTATGTTACTATTGCGATCGATATGGACGCAGCAGTAGCAAGCCGTGCGAAACTGAATGAAGTAAGCAAAGTGAAGATTTCTTTCAATGATCTTGTATTGAAAGCCTGTGCGATTGCATTGAAACAACATCCTGCGGTGAACAGCAGCTGGCTTGGTGATAAGATCCGCGTGAATCATCACGTGAATATCGGTGTGGCGGTTGCGGTTGAAGACGGATTGCTTGTGCCGGTTGTTCGTTTTGCTGATACAAAATCACTTTCCCAGATCGCTGGTGAAGTAAAAGAATTTGCGCAAAAGGCAAAAGATAAAAAACTGCAGCCTTCAGATTGGGAAGGAAATACATTCACGATCTCTAACCTGGGAATGTTTGGTGTGGAAGAATTCACAGCGATCATTAACCCGCCTGATGCCTGTATCCTCGCGGTAGGTGGCATCAGCCAGGTACCTGTAGTGAAGAACGGCAATATCGTTGTCGGAAATGTAATGAAAGTAACCCTCAGCAGTGATCACCGCGTTGTAGATGGAGCTACAGCAGCATCATTCCTGCAAACACTGAAAGGGTTGCTGGAAGAGCCGCTTAGGATGCTGGTGTAGAACTTGAAAGGTTCAAGAGGTTCCAGGAGTTCAAGAGGTTCCAGAGGTTATCACAATTGAATTGGTATATAAAACCGCGAGACAGTTTATGTCTTGCGGTTTTTTGTTTTAATGTTATTACTTATGGAATTCAAAAACCGTCAATCAGCATTGAAAACATTTTGCACTGAAGAACCTCTGGAACTTCTGGAACCTATTGAACTCCTGGAACCTCTAAACCCTCTGCAACTTTTTTACTATCTTGAGTCTTGAACCGAACCGACTAAACATGAATCTGCTTGACCTGACTTCCTGGTGGCAGCTATTGCCTGCATTTGAAAAGATCTTCTGGGGTTTTGCAATCGTCTTCACCCTGCTTTTCCTGATACAAACTATTGTTTCTTTCGCTGCCGGTGATGGTGACATAGCAACAGGCGATGCGGATATGGCCATCGATCATGATGGTGGAATTGACTACGGCTTTTTCACGATCAAAAACTTTATTGCCTTCTTTACGATCTTTGGATGGACGGGCATTGCACTTTCAAAGGGCGATGTGAGCAAACCTCTTACAATTGTGATCGCATTGCTTGCAGGTCTTGCTGTTGTGTCAGTAATGGTATTCATCATGAGATCGATGAATAAGTTGCGGCAGAGCGGTACATTTCAGATCGGACAATCTTTAAATAAAACTGCGGAAACATATCTTATCATACCTGCAGCGCGCAATGGATTTGGCAAAGTGCATATCCGCGTCCAGGGTTCACTTCGTGAACTAAAAGCGATCACTGATGATACTGGTGATATCCCAACCGGCAGACTTGTAAAAGTTACCGGCATTATTGATGAGAACATTTTATTGGTCACCTCCCAACTTTCATAAATTTCAATCTGTAGCATTATGGCTGAAAATCTTTTACTGATCGTCGCGATTGCGGTCGTCTTCTTCTTTATTCTTGTCTTCTCCATGTTCCGGCGTTACAAACGCTGCCCTTCGGACAGGATCCTTGTTGTATATGGAAAAGTTGGCAAGGGCGCCGATGGCACGCTTACCGCGAAGTGTATTCACGGTGGAGCGGCATTTATCTGGCCGATTATACAGGATTATTCGTTCATCGATCTTACTCCTATTTCGCTGGAAGTAAATCTTACCAGCGCGTTGAGTAAGCAGAATATCCGTGTGGATGTGCCATCACGTTTTACTGTTGGTATCTCCACAGAACCCGCAGTGATGCAGAATGCAGCAGAGCGGTTGCTGGGTATGCAACGCCCGCAGATCCATGACCTGGCAAAAGATATCATCCTTGGCCAGATGCGTCTGGTAGTGGCGATGATGGATATTGAAGAGATCAATAATAACCGTGATAAATTCCTGGCGAATATTGCAGGTAATGTGGAAGCAGAGTTAAATAAGATCGGTTTGAAAATGATCAATGTGAATGTTACCGATATCAAAGATGAGAGCGGATATATCGATGCGCTCGGTAAAGAAGCTGCCGCGAAAGCGATCAACGAAGCGAAGATCCGCGTTGCTGAACAGGAAAGAACCGGTGATATCGGGAAGACAACCGCAGAGAAAGAACGGGATATCAAAGTGGCAGAAACGCAGCGTGACCGGGATACACAGGTTGCATTTGCATTGAAAGAAAAAGAAATCCAGATTGCAGGCGCCAACAAAGATGAGAACATTGGTAAAGCTGAAGCGGCGAGAGATACGCGTGTGAAGATCGCGGAAGCAAATGCGATTGCCGTACAGGGCGAGAACCAATCCAGGATACAAATTGCTGCATCCGATGCCGAGAGACGCGAACGCGAAGCGGAAGCATTGAAGAAGGCAACCGCCGCTGAAAAAGTACAAACAGCAAAAGCCCTTGAAGAAGCTTATGTGGCAGAAAGAAAGGCGGAAGAAGCACGTGCAGAGAGAGATCGTGCAACGCAAAATGCAACGATTGTTGTGGGTGCCGAAATCCAAAAGCAAAAACTGATCATTGAAGCACAGGCTGCCGCAGAACAGGTAAGGGAAAGAGCAAAAGGTGAGGCGGATGCGATCTTTGCGAAACTGGAAGCAGAAGCCCGCGGTATGTATGAGATCCTGACCAAACAGGCGGAAGGTCTTGACCGGATCGTAAAAGCCGCCGGCGATAATCCAAAGGATGCCGTTCTTTTATTAATTGCAGACAAGCTTCCTGAGCTGGTGAAAATGCAGACCGAAGCGATCAGAAATATCAAGATCGATAAGGTAACAGTGTGGGATGGCGGACAACAAGCTGACGGGAAGAGCTCAACTGCTAATTTTGTAAGTGGCCTTTATAAATCCGTACCGCCGTTAAAAGATATTTTTGATATGGCAGGTATGGATCTTCCCGGATATCTTGGAAAAGACAAAGAAAAAAATGGCAGCGATGCCGTTGAAGTAGCAACTACATAAATGGCGCATTTTTTGTTTAATTTAACGGAATGCGCAAAATAAAATAGTATTCAGGCAACCTTTGGTTAACCGAATACGAACTGTATAAAAGCCTAACTTTAGTGGCGATGAAGACCTTGCATTCAAGGTCTTTTTTTATGAGATACCTGCTTTTCATATCATGTGCACTGTTGCTTGCCCTGAAGGGGAAAACCCAGTATTATACGGGGTTGAATGGAACTTATTACACAGGTTCGCTTAGTGTGCATAACAATCCCGCATCAATTGTCAATATCCCTTTTAAATGGGACCTGACCGTTTTCGGTATTCAGGATAAGCACTCTACAAATATTGTCGACGTTTACAATTATTCATTGATATCGAATCCTGCCAATTCGGAATATGCGATCAGTCCGGGTGAATACAAAAGAAAGGGAGATGTGAATGTAAATGTCAATTTGCTGAACTATCGCAGGGCATTAAGTCAACGGAGTGCATTTGCTTTTGGATTGAACTTTAAATCTTACACCAGGGTTCGCTCCAGTCAGTACAACTTTTACGATACATTGAAAAGCTTCCGCGATTTTTTCTTCCTGAATGAAAACAACCGGTCTGATATGCGTGCCGATATGGTGAGTGCAAGCTGGATGGAAGTATATGGTACTTACGCGCAAACCATCATTGACAATGACCAGTTCAGGGTAAATGGCGGAGCAACATTGAAAATAAATAAAGGTTTGTCCGGCGGTTATTTGCAGTTTAACGGTGGTTCCTTCAGTAAAACGGGATCTTTTCCGGATAATTACCTTGCCAATACGGCCGCGCTTGATCTCAGCTATTCTGCAAACTATGATCAGCTGGATAATGATAAGAATTTCAGCCTGCGGGATTTTGTTTCCCAAACAAAACTTGGGGTTTCACTTGACATGGGACTTGAATTATTGATCAAACGGCCCTATACCAGTAACCGTCAGCACGAAGAGGAATATTATGATTATGACTGGAAGATCGGCGTATCGCTGCTGGATGCAGGTTTCTCCTCCTATCAGCATGGAAGATACAATACCAGGGTAAGCGGGTTGAAGCCGGGTATTACAGATGAGACACTTGATCAGAAATTCGATTCAACG
Organism: Citrobacter freundii; assembly: GCA_003243445.1. GTDB lineage: Bacteria > Bacteroidota > Bacteroidia > Chitinophagales > Chitinophagaceae > Terrimonas_A. Next base: position 13,331 of record QFQQ01000033.1, on the reverse strand, counting down.
ATCACCAGTTTTGGACAGTTCCGCGACAGCCTCGTTACTTTATTTAATACTTCCACACAAAGCGCAGGAGCCTTCAATATAATACATCCAATGAGGTTGGTGATCAACGTCGATAAGTTTATCACAGAAGCGTTATTTGTGAATGCAGATTTATCTATTGGTGTGGCCTCACTCACTCCCTTGAAGAGTAATTACCTGAAGGACCTGAATCTTCTCACCGTTACGCCCCGCTGGGAAACGAGGAAGAAAGGGTTTTACCTGCCGATACAGTATAGCAGTGCTAACCAATTGTGGATTGGTGGAGCAGTGAGGTTGGGTCCTGTGCTTTTCGGTCTGCATAATTTTGCAAATTTATTTTCGAAAACGAAGATGCAGAGAGGGGTAGGTTATTTTGCGATAATTTTGAAGTCATCGGATCTGACGGGAGAGAAAAGGGATAAGCGATTGGATTGCTGGTGAGGGTTGAGAGCGGGAAGGATGGGAGGAGCACTCGCGTGAAGAGGCCTGTTGATTGGGGAAGTGGATCGTGGATGGATTTGGGCAGATCTTCAACCGGATCTGCGTACCTTTTTCGAAATCACCTTCCACATCGGCCCACCCTGCCCCCTGGGCTCCCTCCCCCACCACCGCCTCCAGGTGGGAGGTTGTACAGATGGGAATGAAGTAGCGCCGGAAAATCCCATAACAAACGAGACTTCCGGATACAACGCCCTTCCCACTATATACAACCTCCATGATCATTCAACGGATCCTTTTCAATGATCACTATCCAAATATCGCTGAACCTGAAAAACTACCCTTGGGAAAAAAACAAAATTTCCGGTGAAAAAAACGATTGAATAATGAACCGGATTTCCTAAAACGTTAAGCCGGTTCATTTGATCAGTGCAATGACAATTCTGACAATCCTCTTTCAACAATAAAAAAGCAGGCACTGTCATACCTGCTTCAATTTTATTCCGCAATAACTTATTTCCCATTCATGGCCTTGAAACGCTGCATCAGCAACTCAGGCTCATTCGTGGTGATCATTTCAAATCCGCTTTTCAGCAGCCAGTCCATTATCTCTGCATCATTCACCGTCCATGCATTCAATACAAGTTTGTTCTCCTTTGCCTGTTGGATCCACTCCGGGTGTTGCTGAAATGCCGAGTAATGATAATCGATTCCACCCATGCCATCAGCCTTGACCTGTGCCGGAGGTTGATTCGCTTCCAGGTATTGCACATGTGCCTTAGGATCCAGCTGCAATACTTTTTTCAGAATAGCATAATCAAAACTGATATATGCCACCATCGGCTTTGCATTCAACTCCTCCACCAGTTTTACCACGCGTGCCGCAGTTTCCTGCCCGCGTTCTTTACTTACAGCCGATGGCTTTATTTCAAGGATCAGTCTTGTTGAAGTATTATTCTGTAATCCTGCAACCAGATATTCACGCAGCGTTGGCAGTTTCTCACCGTTTGACAGCTGATGCTGCGTAAGTGTAGCATAGTCGGTTTTTTCAATCGGCAATTTAAAGAAAGCCGCGTCATGGTTAATCACCAATGAATCGTCTGCTGTACGATGAATATCAAATTCAGATCCGGTGCATTTCAACGCGATCGCTTCACGGAGGGAGGCAATGGAGTTTTCAGGCAATTGCTTGCTCTTCCATGCGCCGCGATGCGCAACTACCGGATTCGGTGCAAAAGAAAGTTGTTCATTGTTCATTTTACGTGAAGCTGTACAGGCAGACATAGTCAATGCCACGGTGATGTAAAACAATTCCCTCTTCATGTACGCAAGTTAATCAATTATCAACAGCAGCTCCGATGATCACAAAATCATAACTTTCAATTTTTTTTGAAAATTCAGAAATGATAATTTAATTTAGCTTCATGAAATTGACGGAAGCAAGGCAACAGTTCATCAGCAACTGGGGAGCATTTGGAACGCATTGGGGAATCAACCGCACAATGGCGCAGATCCATGCGTTATTACTGGTTAGCCCGGACCCATTGACGCAGGATGATATAATGGAGGAACTGAACGTAAGCCGCGGAAACGTGAATATGAACATCCGCGAACTGATCAATTGGGGTCTGGTAGATAGGGTGCTGCTCCCCGGCGAACGAAAAGAATATTTCTCCGCAGAAAAAGATATCTGGAAAGTGGTAAAACAGATCGTGAAGGAAAGAAAGAAACGCGAACTGGAGCCAATGCTCGGGCTGCTGGATAAGCTGGAAGAAGTGGAAGGGGACAGAAGAGATAAGAATGTAAAAGCATTTGTTGAAACAGTCAGCAGCATCAAAAAACTGGGCCGTCATGCGGATAAAACCCTGGACGTATTGATCAAAGCGGAAGAGAATTGGTTTGTCAGCAATCTTGTTAAAATCTTCAAATAAAAATCAGGCCGGTTCCCCCGGCTTATTTTTAAAACTGAATTTTCATTTTTTTCTGAAAGATCAGAATATTCTTTTAATAAAAACTCCGGCTCAATGAAACGTTTTAAAGCCATCGATCTTCGAATACAGATTTTCCTCGTTCCGCTATTTACCATTATTGCGATAATAGATCAAGGCTATTTTTTCACCGCCTATATAGTTGTTGGAAGCTGGCAAATGCTGAGCGCATTACTTCATCTTTGGTTGGGTCAACACAACATTGCTCTTAAAGCCCGCCGGTCTTATACGATCGCCGCATTCAGTTCCCTTATCCTGATGCTGCTGTTCTTCACATTAGGGACAACAACATTTATCTATTACGGAGCCTTTATGCTGATCGTATCGCCAATGCTTGCGATCTGGTACATTTATATCTGTTATGAAGAAAATAAACGGCTTGAACATAAAAAGCTTATTCACCTGAAATAATCGCTGCTATCATATAATGCCGGCAAAGACCGGCTTTATTTTCATTTCAAATTTTCAATGTTTTCTGAAAGTTTAAAATAAACCATAAACCACCCGTCATGCTGAATGAAATGAAAAATAAAAAGATCGTCATCGCCGGAGGATCTGGTTTTATTGGAGAAGAATTGATCCGCATTTATGGAAAACACAACGACATTTGTATCCTTACCCGTCAACTTCCCAATGCCGTTAACAATCGCAATCACTATCGCTCGCTTACTCCTGAAGATCTTCTTCGTGTAAACTTTGAACAATGGGATGGGCGTACAACCGGTTCGTGGACTGCTCAACTGGACGGTGCCGATCTTCTGATCAACCTCGCAGGCAAAACCGTCAACTGCCGTTACACTCCTGAGAATAAAGCAGCCATTCTTTCCAGCCGTATCGATTCCGTGAATGTGCTGGCAAAAGCATTATCTCTTTGCAAGCGCCCGCCGTCCTGCTGGATCAATGCATCTTCCGCTACTATTTACCGTCATGCCACTGATCATGCGCAGGATGAATATAATGGCGAGTTCCAGGATGATTTCTCCACGCATGTTTGCAAAGCCTGGGAAAAAACATTCTATCACCATCAAACTCCATTTACGAGAAAAATTGCATTACGCATGGCTATTGTAATTGGCAGTGGCGGCGTGCTTGTTCCTTATTTTAATATGATCAAATTCGGACTTGGAGGGCCTCAGGGTAATGGAAAACAACGTTACAGCTGGATACATATCGAAGATACTGCTGCCATGATCACCTGGCTGTTCACCCATGAACAACTGGAAGGCACGTTCAACTGCAGTTCGCCATTTCCGGTCACCAACAAGATCTTTATGCAGACGTTGAGAAAAGTCACGGGCTGCAGGCTCGGGTTCCCGGTGTACGAATGGATGTTAAAATTGGGCGCAGTTATTGTTGGAACTGAAACAGAACTGGTGTTAAAAAGCCGCTGGGTATTACCCACACGCATCAGCGAAACAGGATTTCGATTCCGCTATCCTTTTCTTGAAGATGCCCTGGAAGAACTGATCAAAAAGATCCCGCGCAAACAATATCGCCTGTTCTGATGTTTTATTAATATATATTGAGTGACCATGAGCAATCAAAAGAAAACATTAGTACTCGGCGCTTCAGATAATCCTTCACGCTACAGCTATCTTGCTATCCGCAAATTGCGCAGCAAAGAACATCCTGTTGAAGCCATCGGTAAATTCAATACGCAGGTGGATGACGTACAGATCACGAAAGAGAAAGCTCCGTTCACAGATATTGACACGGTAACGCTCTACCTGAATCCATTGCATCAGCGCGACTACTATGATTACATCCTTTCACTACATCCTAAAAGGATCATCTTTAATCCAGGTGCAGAAAATGATGAACTGGCTGAACTTGCTAAAAAGAACAATATTCAACCTGTGGAAGCCTGCACACTGGTGATGCTTAGCACCAACCAATATTAATATTATTTGCTATAATACCCGTATAAAAGCAGGTATACGTTTTACTTCTATATCGATCGTAGAATAACTACTACACTACGATCGTAAGATTGCTTTATTTGCAGATTTTGCCATAGCCTTTCCTTGGAGTTTTAAGAAAGATTATACAATCTTGCATGACCGTCCCTACTTGAAAACAGCGCAGGTTACCCTGCTGCCTGTATTACCATGTCATAAATTTTAGTATCCAATGAATTACCACAAACCTCCGGGCATTCGCCTGTTATATGTTATCTGTCTGTTCGCGAGTATCTCGCTGAAAGCGCAGGAAAAAGCTCCTCTCCGTGAGCCTGATAATAATAAACCTAAATTATTTAACAGCCTGCCGGCCTCTGTTGAAGTGGCTGAACAGGATCTGCTTAACCTCCTTAATCCTTCCACCCAACGTAGCCAGGAAATAAAGCTGCCTTTAGCCAGCGGCAAGATCAGCCCTTTTACAGGCAAGATCGTGTACGCACTCTCTCAGGACCAACAGCGTACAGTAACCATCCAATCTACCAGTTTCAATGGCGCAGTACTTTCCCTTTCGACAATCACTAAAACCGATGGTACGGTCAGCTATGTTGGCCGTATCTTCAGTTATCAGCATGGTGATGCGCTTGAGTTGCAACAGAAAGACAACCATTACTACTGGGTCAAAAAAAACTTAAACGAAATGATGGCAGAATGATATAGCCCGTTTTTATCCGATCCCTGAAAACCCAATCCTATCCAATCCTTCCGTTGTTATGAAAAACTATTACCAAATCCTGTTTGCACTTGTGCTATGCTCCCTCAAAATGGGCGCCTCAGCACAGACGGTGCCAGTGCTGAACAGCTATCCTTCAGCAAACGCCGTCATCTTCCTTGATTTTGACGGACACAAAGATGACACGAGGAACTGGTTCCCCTTTGGTTCGCTGGAATTAGGTCCTTCCGGAATGAGCGACGATCAGATCGTTGAAGTATTCAATCGTATAGCGGAAGATTTCCGTCCGTTCAACATCAACATCACTACAGACTCTACCAAATACTGGGCGGCTCCTGTGGCTCAACGGACACGCGTTGTGCTGACCGTTACTTCCAGCTGGTATGGCAATAGTGCCGGCGGTGTTTCCTGGGTCAACTCATTTCGCTGGGGTACCAACACCTGCTGTTTTGTGTTTACTGCACTATTGAATTACAATTCAAAACGTGTAGCTGAAGCAGCTTCACATGAAGCCGGTCATACACTCGGTCTTCAACACCAGACAAAATACGATGCCGGCTGTAATAAGATCACCGACTATGATCCGGGCATTGGCACCGGTGAGATCGGATGGGCGCCGATCATGGGTGTCGGTTACTATCAGAACTTCACTTTATGGCATAACGGTACAACTGTTTACGGATGCGATATATTGCAAAATGATCTTGATGTGATCACATCCACTGCAAACGGTTTCGGATACAGGGAAGATGATCATGGTAAAACATTTGCCACCGCTACTACACCTGCGTTCACGGCAAACCAGTTTGATGTGACAGGTGTGATCGATCGTAATACAGATCAGGATGTGTTCCGCTTTATCATGCCGGCAAACGGAAGAATACAGATCGATGCAGTTCCCTATAATGTAGGCACTGGTAATGCAGGTTCAGATCTTGATATGCAGGTAAGTCTTTATAATGATTCAGAGAATCTGTTAAGCATATATAACCCCGGTAACTTATTGAACTCTGTTGCGGATACACAACTGAATGCCGGTACTTACTATCTCAAGGTAGAAGGGAAAGGAAATCAGTACGCTCCCGCCTACGCGAGCCTTGGTTCCTATTCAATGCATGCCACTATTCAACTGAACGGTATCGGCGTATTGCCTTTACGCAGGCTGGATCTGAAAGGCAATGTGAACAATGGCACACACCAGCTCAACTGGAACATCGATGTGGATGAGAAGATCATCAGCCAGATACTGGAAGTATCCGTTGACGGCAGAACTTATCTGCCGCTTGCAGAGCTTGCAACAGATATACGTAATTATGCATATACACCTGCAACTACAGATGCATTAAGATATCGCGTGAACATAAGTCTTGAAAATGGCCATCGCTATTATTCCAACAATCTCACACTGCAAAAGCTATCCAACACAAGCTGGCCACGTATTGCGGGCAATCCGATACAGGGCAATACGGTCATGGTGAATAGCCCCGGCAGCTTCGATTATGCATTGATCGATGCAAATGGACGCCGTATTATTTCAGGCAAACTGGTAAACGGCCTCAATACGATCCAGGCGCCAAATCTTTTACCCGGCATGTACCTGATGCGTTACAGCACGGAAAATGCACAGCAAACAGAAAAAATCGTTCGTCAATAACGTCTTTTGGTTCTGATAACAGAACATTAATCCGTACCCCGCTTGATTATCGGAGGTTTTTCTATAACTTAGGAAAACCTCTTTTTATATGCGTTGGAGAAAATTTAATGGCGAATCGATCGACCTTCCGATTATCACAGCCGTTGAACACGCGATCAAACGCGAAACAGCAGCTGGCTTCCGGCTCAAAGTCTGCATCGGCACCGACTCTCAGGTAAAAGGGAAAGAAACAGAATTTGCAACAGTAATCGTATTCCTTCGTGAAGGCCATGGCGGCTTTATGTTTATTCACAATGAAAAGACACGCCAGCAATTCACGATCAAGGAACGTATGCTTACTGAAGTAGCAAAGAGCATCGAAATTGCTTATGAGCTCTGCAACCTGTTCACCGTTTATAATGTGGACATGGAAGTACATGCAGACATCAACACCAACCCTCATTTTAAAAGCAATGATGCGTTGAAAGAAGCAATGGGCTACATCCTGGGTATGGGCTTTGCCTTCAAAGCCAAACCGGAAGCGTTTGCCAGCAGCAGCTGTGCAAACAAAGTCGTGAACTGATCCCGTTCACGGATTCTACCCGCAAATACAGGGTGATCCCCCTGTACAGGGCTTTGTCTCCTCTAAATTTTCTGAAAAAGCGTTGACCGGTGCAGGATAGTCGATGATCGATGTTGGATGATCGATGTCGGATGTTGGATGATCGATGTTGGATGATCGATGCCCGATCCCAGCACGGAGTTATTTTGCATTAGTTGCGTAGCAATGGCGATAGCTTCGGAAGTCTTCGGCAAAAATTATTTGCTCAGTGAATATCAAGATGTTTATGCGTTATTGCGCAGAAAGCGGATAATGTGATGCGTGAGAAAAGGATTATTTCGCGATATTTTTCACGTCAGAGGAATCTTTTACTTCATTCTCAGTAAAAGCTTGTTTTTCTTTATTGATCAGCAGGTCAACTTTTCCTAGCTCCTCGCCAGGCGCTTGAAAATTTTCCCTGGTATAGCGCTGTGCAAGCACGAAAACGAATAACGTAGCGATAAAAAGAAAAGAGGCTATGTTCCGGCAGGATAGAATTCTTCGCATACTTAAGGTCAGATTACATGCAAAGTAAAGGTTTTATGCTGAATAATCAGATGCGTACACTCTTGTTTATAAATGCCTTATTCAGGTCATCGATAAAGTCCAGCACAAGTTTCCTTCCTTCCCCGGTTTCGGCGGATGTCACAAAAAACGGGGGAGATTCTTCCCAGGTTTCCTGCAATTTTGCGATGAATGCCTTTACATTCCTGAGCGTGGCTCCGGGTTTATTCTTATCCGCCTTGGTGAAAATGACCGCGAACGGGATCTCCCAATTACCCAGTTGCTGGATAAAATCGAGGTCGATTTTCTGCGGCTCATGTCTGCTATCGACCAGCACGAACAAATTTGTAAGATTTTCTCTTTTCCGGATATAATTCTCGATCATCTGCTCCCATCTTCTCCGGCTGCTTTGAGAAACTTTCGCATAACCATATCCTGGCAGATCCACCAGGTACCATTTATCCTTCGCTCCCGAAAACACCTCAAAATGATTGATCAGCTGCGTCTTTCCCGGTGCCGCCGAAGTTTTCGCCAGCGCCTTTTTATTACACAGCATATTGATCAGCGACGACTTGCCCACATTACTCCTCCCGATAAATGCATACTCGGCCCTGTCCGGCGCCGGACACGCGGCATAATCGGCATTACTGATCAGGTATCTCGCGTCTTTGATTTCCATTGGTGCAAAGGTAGGGAGAGAGAGGGGATGTTCGATGGCCGATGTTCGATGATCGACCTTGGTTTAGATCACTCATCTTTTTGATCGATGGCCGATGGCTGTTGGCCGATTTCATCAACCCAAATGCAGGAATGAAAATTCTGGGAACCCGGCCATCGGCCATTCCCCCACCTGGCCATCGTCCCACGACCATCGAACATCCACCATCGATCATTCCTTTTCCAACGCTTTCTCCATCACCACATCCCTCCCTGCAATTACATCCGCTATCTTCGCTACCACCTTCACATCAGGCTGGATGCCGGCTGATCGGGGATGCGCGGCGCTGGTGTTCATATAGAAAGCCATTAACGGAATCGAAACGGAGAGTCCGCTATTGGGGAGGTTTACAATGGCAAATACACCGCTGTTGTCACCTTCATAAGAACCGCCAGTCTCCTCTCCGATAAAGGTGGCCCGGTTGTATGTTTTTGCAATGGCCGCAAATTCGGCCGTGACGGAAAAGCTGAATCCGTTGGTCAGGACCATTACCTTTCCTGCGAACGCATTGAGCCTGGGAGTTTTTTCGGCGAGATATTCCTGCACCGGCCAGATGAACTCACCATTTTCTTCGCGAATTAATGCCAATGCCTGCTCGTAACCGGGAGGAAAACCCGCATACTTTTTTATGGATGACTCTGTGTTTCTCGCCACTTTTATTTTTTTGTAGTAGACAAACGGACCTGTGGCGAGATATGAATAAAGATAACCACCATATTCTTCCACTCCGCCTTCGTTGTTCCGCAGATCAATGATCAGTTTGGAAATGCCCTTCTCACGGATCGATAGAAAAGCACTGTCAATAAACTTATAATAATCCGGATCACCTTCTCCGGGATAGAAACGATCGATCCGCAATACCGCAGTTCCCGGCCTGGGAATCGTCAATTCCATGGCAGGCCTGGGTTCTTGCTGATATCTCTCCATTACAGACCTGATCTCAGCCATTGAAACTTTTGCCAATTGAGTTTTTCCGTTTTTCCCCGCACGACTATACCCGATTACATATACCGGCGCCGTCTCTACAAAAGAAGCATAATAACCGTTGAAGGATTGATTCAACTCCGAGTACAAGGCCGACCTGACCGCACCGTCAATCGTAATATACTTGCGCAATTGCGCTATGATGTCCGGGATCTTTTTTCCATTGATGGAAGTGATCTCAGTGCCGGGTGTCAGGAGTGCTGTTTCCCGGTAAGTTCTTAAAACGTATGCGTGACCTTCCCTGAAATAAAGCTGCAGCGGGAAAAGATCATCCTGCTGAAACGGATAACGATCATCCGGCCGATCTTTCCTGTGCCATTTTGTATGGCCACAATGAAGGCCTGCGATCAACGGCATGGTGAGACGATAATATGCTTCGGCCGTCATTGATTTGGTGAGGCGATTCCGGATCTTCGTTTCCAGTTGCGCAAACTGCTCAGGCATTTGATAACGATAAATTCCCGGATGCAGTTCTTTCAGGGCAGTGATCAGTATCTCATGATCTTCTTTTAATTTTCCCGCTGGTATCTGCAACGGCTGCTGGCCGGACACGGTTCCTGCAATAAGTAATAAGCAGGCGGTAAATATTCTTTTCATATTAAGGCTCCGGGATGATGCGGCGCGGATCATCTCCTGTTTTTTATATGTTTCCCTTTTCTTATCTGCCGGCAGCGGATAAGAACGACAACCGCATTCACCAGTGTGATCACAATAGCAGCAAAGGCAATAAGATCATTTTTGTGCATTGAATATTTCTTCTGATGAACCGGCACAAAAGAACACGGTCTGATCCTTTTTTCCGCCCACCCTTGCAAGGCTGGACTTCTTCGCCCTTTTTTTATTCAATACACTGAGAAACAATTGTCCATTCCCGGATGAATGACTAAAAAATCAGTGTTGCCTTGTGTTCTCATCCTTCACCTTCTTCAAAAATGCTGAAGGTGTAGTGCCTTCCATCTTCTTAAATACCTGGTTGAAGGTTGCCTTGGAGTTGAATCCGCAATCATAGGCAAGTCCGAGAATGGATAAATGCGCATTTTCATTTTTCTGCACCAGTTCTTTAAACTCTGCTACGCGGTATTTATTTATGAACTCAAAGAAATTCTGCCCAAACTCCTGGTTGATCACCTGGGAAAGATGATGCCTTTTCAGTTCGAGTTGTGTCGCAAGCCCGTCAAGCGCCAGCGCAGGATCAAGAAAAGGCTTTTCGTTTGCCATAAAGTTGAGTAGCTTCTCGCGTATAGCGTTGATCTCATCGTCAGGCAGCGCTGTTTTCTGGTACTTGATCTGCGCTGGCTCCGGTTTTACCCGGGATTCGCCTGAATTTGTTACCGCTATTTCCACTTCCGGCTGCTCGGCCGGTTGGTCCCAGCGATAAGGATTCAACAAAAGTTTGTAGGAGATCCAATAGATCAGCGCGACTGCAAGCAGGAAATTACTGGGATAAAGCACGGAAAGTCCGGGCCAGTCATATCTCCGGCCCATAAAACAGATCCAGGAATACACCATGATCAGCCAGATTCCCCATAAAAAAGTTTTTAGCCAGGCAAAGTTCGCACGCTCCGCGTCAGCGAAATAGTCAGGCAGGGTTCGTTTTTCCCGGTAATAGATGTAGAGGCAAACCGTGGCGAAAGAAAGATGCAGGTAATTGGTGATGTTATTATACATTCCGAAATCCGCAGCCGAGACCAATACCGGATCTGAAAGTATCGCGCGTTTTACCGCGCCCGGTTGCAGGTAATAAGGCATCAAAAGAAAAAGATAGACGGCAAAAGGAAGGAAATAGCATCCATGAATAAGCTTCAGCCGGAATCCGCGGTTCATGATACTTTGTGTCAGCAACAACAATAGTGGCCCATATAACACCGGTATCAGCCAGGAAAGCCTGCTGAGATGCGGGAACCGGGGAAACAGATCACGGATATCAATAGCAACAAGTAAGAGATGCACCACCAGCACCGCCACCAGGCAGGCAAGGATCCTGTTTGATAACCTGTTTTCCTGCTTGCGCACCAGCAGAGCCACAAGAATACTTCCCTGCAGCACACCAGCAAAAAGAACGGCAAACAGAATGAGTGTCATCAGGGGGCTTTGAAGCCGGAAGGTAGGAAGGGACGGTCGATGTTGACCACTCCGCTATCGACTTTCGGAATGGATCGTTCTTTTTCCGGATCGATCGTTGGAGATCGATGTTCGATGGTCGATGTTCGGCTTTGGTCTGGATCATTCCTTTTTTTGATCGATGGCCGAATTGCCGATGGCTGTTGGCCGATTTCATCAACCCAAACGCAGGAGTGAAAATTCTGGGAACACGGCCATCGGCCACTCCGCCATCGTATTCCGACCATCGACCATCGACCATCGATCATCGAACATCGTACCTTACTCCTCAACATCCCGCATCCAACATCCCTTCTCTCTCCGTACCTTTGCGCTCCATGGCAAACCCCTTACCCCACGACCACGTAATTCCTTTCAAGGATTCTGAGAAAGGCAAGAAAGAGCAGGTAGCCGAAATGTTTGACCACATTGCCGGCCGTTACGATTTTATGAACCGCTTTCTTTCCGCCCGTACCGATATCGGCTGGCGTAAAAAAGCGATCTCCCTGCTGAAAAAAGATCAGCCGAAAACAATCCTTGATATTGCTACCGGAACCGGTGATATGGCGATTATGGCATGTAAAATGCTTAACCCAGACCATATCACGGGAATTGATATCTCGCGGCAAATGCTGGAAGTGGGGAAAAAGAAAGTTGAAAAAGAAGGACTTGTGGATAAAATCCAGTTACAGTTGGGGGATTCCGAAACAATAAACTTTGCGGAAAATACGTTTGATGCCGGGATGGTAGCATTTGGCGTCAGGAACTTTGAGAATCTGGAAAAAGGGCTCTCCGAAATCTTAAGGGTGTTAAAACCCGGCGGGCAGCTTGTAATACTGGAATTTACAAAGCCCCGTCAGCCGATCCGCAGTTTATACAATTGGTACATGGGTTTTGTGGCGCCTCAACTGGCCCGCTTATTCAAACAGAACAGGGAAGCTTATAAATACCTGAACGAATCTTCCAATGTATTTCCTGCCCGCGAGCATCTCAGGGATATCATGACCAAAGTTGGTTTTACCGATTCCCGCTATAAATCGCTAAGCTTAGGAATATGTTGTATATACACCGGCAGAAAGCCCGTACGCTAAAGATTGGATTGTGTTTCCTGATTGGCCTGGTTAGCATGGCTCAAAGCCTGGTGGCACAAGAACGTGAGCTCAATCTCTATGATCACGACACAAAGCCCTATTATTTTGGTCTCACGCTAGGGCTCAACTCCACGCGTTTTCATCCGTCCATGGCCAATAAATTCTTTCAGGATGATTCCGTATTGACGGCTGAACCGCTCAATTCAATCGGTCTGAACCTTGGCTTGCTCGCCACTGCACGCATCTCAGATCGTTTTCAATTGCGCTTCAACCCACAACTGATCTTTACCGAAAAGAAGATCGCCTACACGCTCAAATATCCTGAAGACGGTAAAACAGAGGTCACACAAAGTTTCAATCCTATCATCGTTTCTTTTCCTGTGCAAATAAAACTGCAGTCAGACCGCATCAACAATTTCCGTGTATACATGATGGCCGGTTTCAAAGCAGATCTCGCCCTTTCCGGCAACAAAAAATCCGACGGCACCATCCAGATCAAAGGCTCCGACTTCGGACCCGAACTCGGCATCGGCTTTAACTTCTTCCTGAAAAGCTTCATCTTCTCACCGGAGATCAAAGTCAGCAACGGCATTCCGAATATTCATAGCAGGGATGCGAGCGTGAAGTA
>QFQQ01000270.1 GCA_003243445.1 Citrobacter freundii | reverse complement strand
CCTGCAGGTGCAACGCCAATGGGACAGCATGGGCCGCCTCACGGCCCTGGGCACCACAGGCCTGCAAAGCACGGAAGGCAGGGATCACCTCGTCCAGCCCCTCATCGGCCAGATCCTTGGCCGCCGCTACCACTACGACGGCCTGGGCCAGCTCGTTGCCATCGAACAGGCCGGCGCCCCGGGCCAGGCCGCACAACTGCTGCGCTACGGTTACGACGGCGCCGGGCGCCTCAGAGCGGCCACCGACAGCCAGGACCCCCAGACCACCACCCGCTGGCAGATCGACCCCGCTGGCAACCGCCTGCCAGCACCCGGTGCACCCGGCGCATCGGGCCAGACGAACACCCAAGACAACTGGGCCGCCCAGGTCCACGCCCACTGGCGGCACACCGACTTCAACCTCATGGGCCTGGGCCACCTTGCAGGCCAGCGGCAAGGCCCCGTGCAGCGCTGGGAAGACAACCGCATCGGCTTCACCGAAGACCGCGTCTGGCGCTACGACCCCAGCGGCAACCGCATCGCGCAAATGCAGGCGGACCACAGCCAGCAGCAACTGCACTACGACGGAGCCCACCAGCTCATAGCGGTGCGCAGCAGCCAGATCCAGGGCAACGCAGAGCAACTGCGCCACCACAGCCGCTACACCTACGACGCCCTGGGCCGCAGGCTCAAGCAGCAGGTCGAAAGCGCGGAATCCACAGAATCCACCCGCACCCACTACTACGGCTGGGACGGCGACCGCCTCATCCACACCGAGCGCCTGCAGCACGGCAGCGACACGCGCCACATAGAACACACCATCTACGAACCGGGCAGCTTCACGCCCCTGGTGCGCCTGAGCACCACGGCCAGCGGCGACCCCCAAGACCAGCCTCACCTGCTGGTGCAGGCCATCACCGCAGGCCTGCCCGACCAGGACGACCCCAACCACACGCCGGCCCTGGCCCTGATGCAAACCATGCTCAGCGCCATGCCGCGCGACATGCAGCAAGACGCCGCCCGCCACCTGCGCCACACACTGGAGCACGGCCTGCCGCCCAGCGCCCAGGCCATGCTGGGCGAACAGGCCGAAAGCACCACCCGCCTGCTCAGCGGCATGCAGACCCAACTGCAGAAACAGGAAAAAGAACAGCACGCCCGCATCGCCATCCACCACTACCACTGCGACCATCTGGGCACACCCATGGCGCTGACGGACCAGACCGGCCAGGTGGCCTGGGCCGCCAAGCTGGATCCCTGGGGCAATGTGCTGCAGGAATACAACCCGCAAGGCATCCACCAGGCGATCCGGCTGCCGGGGCAGCACCATGACAGGGAAACGGGGCTGTATTACAACCGGCATCGGT
>QFQQ01000117.1 GCA_003243445.1 Citrobacter freundii | reverse complement strand
TATTTCGATAGCAGGAAAGACAAATCTGCGAAATCCGCGGGAACCTTACGCCATTCATAGATTTGGGTAACGATTAGCCCTTCAGGGGAGACTTTGCTTTCCGACATAAGGCACTCCTTTTTTGAATCGTACATCTATATTCGATATAAAATGACACATCTTTAAAAAGCGACCTAAAGTCTCCCCTGAAGGAGGAGATTTAGAGGGGGCCCTACGCCAGGCAATTCAGGCAGGTTTTGCTAATAAACGACATTGAATTTTAATTGTGGGTGAAGAGTGCGCGATCTATATGCAGTTAAGCGCATCTCCCCAACAGGCTGCTCTTATGAATATCATTGACTTTACCGGGCTCCATTAGCCTCTGACTACACATCGACTGGCCGGAACCGTCAGTTCAAGTTTTATATCATTTATGTTGCCGAACCACTTCAAACATCATTCAACCCCTTTCCCTTCATTATCTCCGCCGTATACTTTTTTATCCTTTCCTCACGTGTCTTCGCCTGTTTCGCCGAGCCGAAGAATAACAGATATGCGCGTTGTCTTCCCGGCGTCAATGCTTCAAACGCCTTTCTTAACGAAGCTTTTTTATCCAATGCAGCCCTGAACTCATCCGGCATTTCAAACTCCTTTGTCTTTTTCAGTTTTACTTTCAATCCGGCCTTTTCCACTTCGATCGCTTCATATACATATGCTTTCAATGCCTTTTCAGATTTCGCCACTTCTTTGGCATTGGTAAAACGCATCTGTCTCGCAGCCTGTACATTCTTTGTCTGCTGTATCAGCAATCCTTCGGGATCATTCAGCAACGCTCCTTTAAAGAACAACACGGCACAATACTCTTTGAACGTATGGATCAATACCACATTGTTGCCCTGTTGTGTATAACAGGGACAACCCCATTTCAATTCTTCTTCAAGATCACAATCAAGAATGAACTTTCTTAAAAGACCGATCTCTTTCTGCCAGGTCGTTGCTTTATCGAAATAGAAATCTACATCAGGATTCATGACAATTGTTTTTGATTGACCAATACGATCTTTCTGTTTGCCGGACGAAAATACCAGGAGACCAGCGTCAAGACCAGTAATAATAATGCAGGAAGCAATTCACTTGCCGGACTGTGCGTGACAATATGTGACACAACCGCGCCGGCCATCATAAAGAAATAACCTGAATAAGTCCATTCTTTTAACAGCGTAAAGCCCGGGATCAGGATAACAACCACCCCAAGTAATTTCGCTGCACCCAGTATGGATATAAAATACGAAGGATAACCCAGTTTCAATATGAATTCTATTTCGTCTTTCATTTGAAACAGCTGTACGATGCCCGTGGAAATCATCCCCAGCGCGAGCCAGATCGTTGCGACCCAGTAGATGATCTTATTTTTTTTTGACATGGTTTTATTTTAGTTTACTTACAATATCCTGCAAACGGTCGTGTGCCATGTTGATGCCATAACTGAATGGCAGTTTCAGCATCTCATCCCTTAATGCTGCTGTTCTGTATATCGAGTGTATCGTTAACCTGCTGGTATCGTCCGTTAGTTTCTCAAATTCGAGGAACTCAAGCTGCACATCAAAAGGAGCGCCTTCCATTTCAAACGTTCTTGTGATCTTTTTATCAGGGATAAATTCATGGATCACTCCATTAGCCCTGAATACAACATTTCCTTTCGGATCGGACGTTTCAAATGCCCAGCCGCCATGCTTTTTATTTTCGAGCTTCAGCACTTTTGTTCCCATCCATTGAGCGACGATCCCGGGATCTTCATAAGCTTTAAAAAGTAATTCAAGCGGAAGATCAAATTCCCGGATGATCTTCAGGTCATTTTTACCTTCTTCGGCAAGCACTTTCGTTTTTCTTTCCATGATCTTATTTTTTCGATTTATATTTTTTCATGACCTCCTCCAGTTTATTGAACCTGTTATCCCACATGGTGCGGAACGGTTCAATAAAATCCGCTATCTCTTTCATTTTTTTGGGGTTGAAATGATAATAGATCTCGCGTCCGTTCTGCTCCTGCTTCAGTAGTTCGCATTCGGTAAGGATCTGTATATGCTTTGAGATCGTCTGGCGTGTTGAGTCAAAATTCTCCGCGATCGCCGTAGGGGTCATCGCCTGAACGGCAACCAGTGTAAGGATCGCCCTTCTTGTTGGATCAGCAATCGCCTGAAATACATCTCTTCGTAGTTCCATTTATGCAGCTATTTGACTGCAAATATATGTGCAGTTAAGTAGCTGCGCAAATTTTTTTATGATCCGGAACGGTCGTTATTACGCTGATAGTTGTAGGCTTGTTCTATGAAGTTATAGTGCCGGAAGTGGAAGCTACGGTGATCACTCCACGCAAATAGGAAAAATCGCAAGATTGAAGGATTTAATAGTTCCTTGCCCGATGCACACAACAAGTTCATTCAGCTGTTCTCTCTTCCCGTCTTCCCGCCTTACCGGTAAATTAACCGGTAAGGCGGGAAGACGGGAAGAGAGAATAAAAATTGTTGATCACATTATCAATTCTACCGGGTTCCTAACCGGTAAAAATGGTATTGATCAATCTGGTAAGAGTTTATTTTCAGGATAGTATATCTTGCTATTGCGATGATAAAAAGTTTGTATCTTATGATCGCCATAACGGCTGTTTATGAACAATTTCAGAATTATTCTTACCGGTGTTATGCTGGTCTTTGGGGTAGCTGCGCTCCGGTTGAAGATTGGTGAGGTAGATAACGCATCTCATTCTACCTTCAGTAACGTATTACTGGTAATGTTAACGATCTGTATGCTGATCACGCTAGTTCTCGACATCAGGGCGTTTAAAGTTTCGCGCAACTGGGCGAACATGATCCCTTCTTTGATCGGGCTCTTGATCGTTACGATGATATTTAGATAGATTGATGAATCATCAGGCAGGTAAATTTTCGCAATTTTAAGCCGGTCAATGTTCGTTCTTCCGGAATAACGCATAGATCACTGCCAGTTGTTTATCCGTTAGTTTCGAAGTCTGTTTCAATACGCTCACGAAATAATCAACCTCCGGTTTCGATGCAGGGCAACCCGTGTTGTCACCACTCTCTGGTCCGCCGCCCTTCGGTCTTCTTTTGGAGTCGAATAGAAATTTCCCTTTATTATCAAAGATCAGCCAGTACGGGATACCCTGGTTTTTGCCATTGTATTTTTCCATCATTTCTTCAGCGCCCGGATTTTCAAGATTCTTTTTGTTGGGAGATTCTAATACTGTCAGGTGACGGATCACGTAGTTATCGTCAAAAAATGCTTTCACGCTTTTATCATTCATGGAAGTATCCATGCGATGGCACCACACACACCATGATGCGTGAAAAATGATGAACACGTTCTTCTTTTCTTTCGCTGCAGTGGCGGTAGCTTCTTTTAATACAAGATCCGCTGAAGGCGTTTGTGCAATTGCAGTGCTCGCAACAAAAAAGGAGAGGAGTAAGACCGTTAGACGCATAGCTGTTGATTAAAAAATAGACCGGTAATAGTGTGGCTGAAAAACAAAATGATCATTACGGGACGCAAGCCTGTTGAATGACCGGCACAAAAATCCGCCCTGTAATGATCGGATGACGTTCGTTGAGTGCAGCATTGCCGTTCACCCGCTCAGTTCGGCTGAACTGCTGGCAGGCGGTAATGCTGTCCATCCCATACAAACAATTCATCAATTTCATAACTCCAGAATTTGAAGATAGGAGATTTCATCAGCAGCTTTTCCACTTCTTCCTTGTTCGCTGCATTCAGCGTGATCCATACGCGCTGTGTTTCCATGCTCACAATATACTGGTCGATAATATCTTTATTGATCAGGAAATTGATGTACGTGCGGTGTGGTGGAATGAGGTCTGTGAAATCATCCTTCATCTCAAACTGTATCGTTACCTGGTACTTCTTCATAACACTATTAAAAGACAAATGGAGGCGTTGAAAGTTGCACGGAAAAAAATAAAATACTCCCGCACTATAAAGATAAACCCCTTAATTTTACCGCCCCTTCAATGGGGCAATTTCTTTCAAAATTAACGGGACGTTAGCTCAGTTGGTTTAGAGCACTACTTTGACAGAGTAGGGGTCACTGGTTCGAGTCCAGTACGTCCCACTTTGTTCGCCGAAACTTCAGCATAGGCGGACCGTCGCATAGACGATGATCGATCGGTTTCGGATCCAGACCGGAATCTCAACTAAAAAAGGAGCTTTTCAATCAGAAAAGCTCCTTTTTTAGTTGAGATTTAGACATTATATCCGGTTTCTCAGATATGATCCCGAAGTGCCCGGCATTTATCGCTTCACCTAAAGTTTCCATTCCACCACCCGGTTCACCCATTCTTCCCTGTATGGAGTTGTAACCCGGATATAATTATCTGTGTAACCTTCGATCATTCCGCCTTTGTCCATTTTTTCAAACAGTACTTTCCTGTTTTGCCCGGCGTGCTGTTCGGTGAAATACTGCATTTTCATGTAGGACAGATTCCGCAGCGTTTTATTTCTTTCATGCCGGGTATGCATAGGCACGACCGGGCCAAGGGTAAGTGCGTGCGTATTGTCGCGTTCAGAATAAGTGAATACGTGCAGGTAAGAAATATCCAGCGAATGAAGAAAGTCGAAGGTTTCCTTGAATTCTTCATCTGTTTCGCCCGGAAACCCTACGATCACATCCACACCGATCGCGCAATGAGGCATCAGGGTTTTGATCAGCCTGACGCGTTCGGCATAGAGTTCCCTCTTGTATCGGCGACGCATCATACCAAGGATCTTGTTGCTGCCGCTTTGCAGCGGGATATGGAAATGAGGCATGAATTTGTCGCTATTTGCCACGAAATCAATGATCTCGTTAGTCAACAAGTTTGGTTCGATAGAGGAGATCCTGTATCGCTCAATTCCTTCGATCTTGTCAAGTTCCTGTATAAGTTCGAAAAAATTCTCTTCACGCTGACTGATGCCGATCGTTACACCCGCCCCATCCGGGCCCTTTCCGAAATCGCCAAGGTTGATACCTGTCAGCACGATTTCTTTCGCACCATTCGCAGCCAGTTCGCGTGCGCTTTTCACCACATTGGAAACGGTATCACTGCGACTTTTACCGCGCGCCATCGGGATCGTGCAGAATGAGCAATTATAATCGCAACCGTCCTGTACTTTCAGAAAAGTCCTGGTCCGGTCGTTCAATGAATAAGATGAATGAAAGCCTGTTACTTCTTCAATGTCGCAGGAGCAGATCTTTGCGGAATCGCCTTTCGCGAGTTCGCGGATATGCTGCGCAATATTGAATTTTTCTGCCGCGCCAAGTACCAGGTCAACGCCCGGGATCTCAGAGATCTCTTTTGGCTTGAGCTGTGCATAACAACCAGTGATCACCACGAAGCTTTCCGGGGCCTTCCGCTGGATCCGACGAACCAGCTGACGGCATTCTTTGTCAGCATTTTCGGTAACAGAACAGGTATTGATCACATACACATCAGCCTTCTCTTCAAATTCCTTCTTCTCAAAGCCCTCCTGCTCAAGCAGTCGCGAAAGAGCAGACGTCTCCGAGAAGTTCAGTTTACACCCCAGGGTGTGAAAGGCTACTGATTTTGTTGCGGTCATAGAGGCGCGAAGGTAGGAAAAAGGTTTGGGAGGTTTGGGAAGTTTCAGGGGTTTGACAGGTTTGAGAAGTTTGAGAGGTTTTGTGGCGTGCTGACTGATCTGTGGCGGACAATCCTGTGGCAAAAAACGATCGTGCATTCCTTACCGATAATTAAAATTCAGGCAGGTTTAGCTAAAGCGCAAAAAGTTTGGCCCGGCCCCCTAATCAAAGTCCGGGCAGGCTAAGCCAGAGCCTGGAGCCCCTCAATTGTGGAGATCCCAGCTCTGGTAGCATTAAGTTCGATAGTGGTTGAAAATTGCCCGACCGGGATGACAACCTCCAGGGAGTTCCATACCCTTAACTTATTAATTTAATGACATTGCCCGGCCGGAACAAACCTCCCAAACCTCCCAAACCCCTCAAACCTTTCCTCCTCCTTTCCCCTTACTTCCCTATTTTTATCCAAATATTTGAGCTTGAACAAAAAGTGGCTACCATTTGCAATTGTCGTCTTACTCGGGATCGCGCTGTTTTTTGTCAAACGATCGCAGAGTAGAGTAGGGCCGGCGCCGGTTAAAAAAACGGAAACAACAAAGCGGAAAACAACGGATCCCGCTTCGGAGCCCGACCGCAACCGTGGTTTTGACCGCCGGGTTTCCTATCTGGAGTATACCAAACATGCGAAGTGCCGGATGGAATGCCGGCATATCACCCAGGCCGAGGTGGAACAGATCATGCGGGATGGTACGATCAACTACAGGAAATCAGATGTGAACGCGCGACCCTGTCCAACATATGCACTGGAAGGTGTCACCAGCGATAATCAACGGGTGAGGATCGTGTTTGCACAATGTGATAATACGTCGAAAGTCGTGACGACCATCGATCTTGGGACGGATTGGGAATGTCATTGTCCCGGAGATGAGGATAAATACAAAAACAAGCGTTGATGAAACCATTGGTTTGGCTTTATTCCATCTATGCGATGGTGGTTTTCATCGTCATCATGCTGTTGATTTTTCCGTTTGTTATTATTGCCAGCTTTTTTGGACGAATTAAAGGCGGAAATATGATCCTTGCGCTCTGTCGTTTCTGGGCTGACTGCTGGTTTTTGCTGATCGGCATCGTTCACAAACGGATCTATGAAGCGCCGCACGACAGGAAAAAACCGTACATCTTCGTCAGCAACCATATTTCCTATCTCGATTCTGCAGTGCTGGTCAAGGCGTACCGTCAGCCATTGCGTCCCCTGGGTAAAGTAGAAATGTCAAAGATCCCGGTGTTTGGTTTTATTTACCGGAATGCGATCGTAACCGTTGACCGCAGCAATCCGGCCAATCGCGCTGCCAGCCTTCGTATCCTGCGATCGGTCCTTTCCAAAGGCATATCCGTACTGGTTTTCCCTGAAGGCACTTTTAATCTGACAAACAAGCCGCTGAAAGATTTTTATGATGGTGCTTTTCGCCTCGCAATAGAAACACAAACACCCATCAAACCCGTTCTTTTTCTCGATACTTATAAAAGAATGCCGCCAACAGGGCTGCTCACCCTCACACCGGGCATCAGCCGGATCGTTTATCTCAACGAAATATCCGTGACCGGGCTAACTGTTTCCGATACAGCAATCTTAAAACAACAGGTATATGATGTGATGGAACAAAAGCTACTGGAATACAGAGCGGCCTGGATTGCGGAACGCGGTGATGGTCGATGATCGAGGTTCGATGGGCGATGATCGATGGTCGATGTTGGATGATCGATGGTCGATGTTGGATGATCGATGGTCGATGTTGGATGATCGATCGTCCGTCATTAAAAATCAGGCAGGTAAAAGGGGGGATAATTAATTTTTCAATATTCCGGTTCCTGTTCGACCATCGACCATCGACCATCGACCATCGACCATCGAACTCCGAACTCCGATTCCTCCATTTTAACTTTTCAAGCCTTAAATTTGCTGTTTGCTTCAGCAAACCACTAATGGAAGGACAACTCACGCTAGAACATATCACCCCATCCGAAATATCCTGGTACGCCGATATCGTGATCCCGCTTGCCCTGCCAAAAACATTTACCTGGTCAGTGCCGCCCCAGCTTGAAGAGAACGTGAAGCCGGGAATGCGTGTTGAAGTCAATCTGGGAAAAAATAAAAAATATGCTGGTGTTGTCAAGCGCATTCACCAGGAAAAACCTGACTGGGGCGATCCGAAAGAAATTCTGAACATGCTTGATGCAGAGCCGGTCGTATACGAGCAGCAACTGCATCTCTGGGAATGGATCTCTTCTTATTATATGTGCAGCGAGGGAGAGGTGATGGCTGCTGCCCTGCCCGCGCATTTTAAATTGTCCAGCGAAACCGTTCTTGTATATAATGAAGAATACGGTGAAGATTTTTCCGCACTTGATTCAGACGAGTTCATCGTAGCAGAAGCCTTGCTGATCAAAAAAGAATTAAAGCTGACGGAGGTGCAGCAGGTGCTGGAATCATCGCATGTCTATCCGGTCATCAACCGGCTGATCCAGAAGAAAGTTTGCTTTGTATGGGAGTCATTGAAGGAAGCATACACAGCAAAAAAGGAAACATATGTCGTGCTCAATCCGCAATATGATAATGAGGAAGAACTGGAAAAATTGCTGAATGAGGATAAACGTTTGCAACGGGCAGAAAAGCAGATGGAATTGTTGCTTTCATACCTGTACATTGTTCGGACGGCAGGTGAAGTGACAAAAGCTGAGTTGCTCAAAAAATCCAATGCAACCGATGCTCAATTAAAAGGTCTGGTCGATAAAAAGATCCTGTGGCTGGAGAAACGTGTGGTTGATCGTCTGCCGGTTTTGGCAAAAGATATCCGGATCGATTTTGAATTGACTCCTGCGCAACAGCAATCCCTCGAATCTATCAAAGAATCATTTGTCAGCAAACCTGTCTGCCTGTTGCATGGCATCACATCCAGCGGCAAAACGCAGATCTATATTAAACTGATCGAAGAATTCGTCCGGAAGGGTAAACAGGTATTATATATGTTGCCGGAGATTGCGCTGACATCGCAGATCATCCGCCGTTTGCAAAAACATTTCGGAGGTTATATTGGTATTTATCATTCCAAATTCTCGCAGAATGAACGCGTGGAGATCTGGAACAAGATCAAGAGCGGAGAGATGAAAGTGGTACTGGGTGCACGTTCCGCTATCTTTCTTCCCTACGCTGATCTTGGCCTCGTGATCTGTGACGAGGAACATGATACCTCTTATAAACAACAGGATCCGGCGCCGCGGTACAATGGCCGTGATTCGGCAATCTATCTTGCTTCCTTGTTTCATAATGGTCCGGATAAATCAGGTGCACGGGTGTTATTGGGAAGCGCCACACCGTCGCTTGAAACATATCATAATGCGGTTCGTGGTAAGTACGGTTTGGTTGAACTGATGGAGCGATATGGTAATGTCGAATTACCGCCGATACAGATCGTGGACACAAAAACTATTCAGCGGAAAGAGAATGGTAAGATCATGCTTTCTCCGCAACTGGTGAATGCGATGAATGTGGTATTGGAACGGCAGCAGCAGGTCATACTTTTTCAAAACCGTCGCGGTTATACTCCGTACCAGCTGTGTAAGGTCTGCGGATGGATCCCGCAATGTAAGTACTGCGATGTATCGCTTACATTTCATAAGCTTTCGAATAAACTGGTGTGTCATTATTGCGGCACTAACTATCCGCCGTTGCATACCTGCGCTGCTTGTGGCAGTCATGAATTTGTGCAGCGGAATTTCGGAACAGAGAAGATCGAAGAGATCCTGCAGGAAACTTTTCCAAAATACAGGGTGGCAAGAATGGATATAGATACGGTGCGCGGAAAGAATGCGCATGATGTATTGATCCAGCAATTTGAACAGCGCAGGATCGATATCCTGGTGGGTACGCAGATGGTGGTAAAAGGATTGGATTTTGAAAATGTAGATCTCGTTGGTGTGCTTGATGCGGATGGTTTGTTGCATTTTGCGGATTTCCGGGTGAATGAACGTGCTTTTCAGTTGATGGAGCAGGTGAGTGGCCGGGCTGGCAGAAAACAATCCACCAGTTCAGTCCTGATACAAACTTCGCAGCCCCAGCATCCCGTATTGCTATATGTGAAACAGCACAATTATAAAAAGATGTTTGAGGATGAGCTGGCGAAGCGTAAGCATTTCTTCTATCCGCCTTTCTCGCGGATCATCCAGTTAACGTTCCGGCATAAGATGAAGGGAGTGCTGGATCTGGCGGCTCATCAGTTCACCAATGCATTGAAAACCCGTTACAATGATTTTCTTGTCGGCCCTGCTGAACCCGTAGTAGGGCGGGTGAGGAACCAGTTTTTGATGGAATTGCTGATCAAACTGCCAAAGGATAACCAGACGATCCTGAATTGCAAGCGGGATATAATGGAGCAGATCGCGATCTTACACCAGGATAACCGGTTCAGGAATGTGATCATTGTGCCGGATGTTGACAATTGATTAATGTCTGCTTTGAAATTCCATACATCGACCTGCCGATAAAAAAAATCTTTTTATCTGCATTCTTCCCGTCCTTCCCCCCTTCCCGGTAAAAATTACACCGTAAGCGGGAAGAAAGTATAAGGGTGTGGCTTTTCAATCTGCCAAAAATTTAGTGGGAAGCGTTAAGGTGCCTTGTGAGCTCCTCAAAAAGCCCTGGAGTTCGGTAATTTCTCCCCGGATTCTCCTCTTTGCCTCCTCGGATTCTCCTCTTTGCCTCCTCGAAACCTCCTCTGTTCGTCCCCGGGCTGCGGGGAAGCAAAGAGGAGGGGGAGAGTGGGGTAAAGGCATATCTCACGCTGTTTCAATTTATTTTTCAAAAAAAGCCGATAATAATTCAATAACAGTTGGTTGGTAATATAAAACCTCCTACTTTTGCAACCCGCTTCAAAAAGGCGGATAGTTCTTCGAAAAAGTAAAAGACTCCAAAGAAGGTTTTTAGAAATGATTTTGAAGAAAAATTTGGTGGTAAAAATTAAACCTCTACCTTTGCAGTCCGCCTCAAAAAACTGGGGCAGTTCTTTTACAAACAAGTTGATTTTCAGCTGGATGCTTCGAAAA
>QFQQ01000269.1 GCA_003243445.1 Citrobacter freundii | reverse complement strand
TTGCATTACCGTTCTCGCCGCTGGCCAGCTATCTGCAATTGCAGGCGCTGCCGCTGAGCTACTTCCCGTGGCTGATTGCGATTCTGGCGGGTTACATGACATTAACCCAGCTTGTGAAAGGTTTTTATAGCCGCCGCTACGGCTGGCAGTAATCTTTTTATTTCTCTGCCGGATGGCGTTCACGAAGCCATTCGGCATTTCTGGATCTGCATAAAAACCATCTCCTATGGAGGTGGTCAGCAACAGGTTTTGGTTTTGCCTGTTCAATTCTTCTAAATTTATTCTGAATTATGGAATTGCTAATGCCCTTCAACAGAAGAGGGTACATTGTAAATGTTAACATCAGAGTATGTTAATTATTTACAGGGAATGATTATGTCAAATTATATATTGGGAAAAGAAGATCCTGAATCTATTATAGATGCTGGGAGTGGTGAATGGTGTGGTGCTGGTCACTTTTCTGAACAATTATATCACTATAAATGTTACTTAGAGCAATTGGTCGAGGGTAGCTTTTATTTAAAATATCGTTATCCCGTTGCTCGGGACCATTTATTACATTATCTGCAAAACACTGGTGAAGATGTACATATTAATTTATTCGACCTGATGAGCAAATCAAATCAGTTAAGAGATAATTATGTAAGTGAGTTGAATGAGGCGAAAGTATTTTGTCGAAATTTATCACCAGGGCAGCATTTTTTTACTTCTGAGTCTGTTAGTACAGATGATTTTATTTCCAGCGATCCAGATCTTTTTTATGCTATTGGTGGATATCAATATTGGGGCAAAGGACAGGTATTAATTACTGAAGATAAGTATAAAAATACGATGAGCAATGGTAGTAGATTATGTAGTTATGATTTGACATTTCAGTTTAAGTTTTTTGACAGGTATAACTGGAATGTTACTGTCGCAAATTCTGAGGTTCGTTTAGGTAGTGTTATTCCGGTTAGTGATGATTTCATGGGCAGATTTCATCAGGAATGCCTTGCCAGAGAGTACAATATTTTTGGTACCATTGAATCAGAGGTGAAATGGCATGACTGAGCATCGATGCTCTTTGTTTCTGGGAAGAATTCTCAGTGTTGCTACATTCTGCGCTTTTCTCTATATGATTTATGTTGTTTTGGCTTGTTGGGCTCCCATACGTGAAAGCTATCAACTTCTGGTTGTGCAATGGTGCCGTAATGATGATACCAGTATCCATTATGCGGAAAATATCTCGTGGCATGGCTTATATGTTTACCTGGAAAAATCGGCTGGAAACATTATATTAAGAGTGACCTGCCCCCACGATTAGATACAACACTCAGTTAGTAACGTCGGAATCTTCATTCTCAGAATGACCCTTTCTCCA
>QFQQ01000032.1 GCA_003243445.1 Citrobacter freundii | reverse complement strand
TTATGTTATTAAACAGGGGCGTTCAATTCCTATTAAACCTTGTCGGTTTTCTAATATTAAACAAAGATGTAGCAAATTTAGTAAATTTTGACGTGATAATACTATTAAATATTGCTCATTTTCATTTTTTCTTCTTATCTTTACATAGTACCACACTCAATTTTTTAGTTATGAAAATAGCAGACCTTTATGTACGGGTAAGTACGGATGAACAGGCCGATAAAGGCTATTCGCAACGTGACCAGGAGGAACGTTTGCGGAAATACTGTGAAATCAACAATATCCGGGTTAGGAAAGTGATCTTGGAAGACCATTCGGCTAAGACTTTCAAACGACCGGCTTGGACAGGGCTACTGGGTGATTTGAGGAAACACAAAGGACATACCGACCTTATCCTGTTTACGAAATGGGACAGGTTTAGCCGTAATGCAGGAGATGCGTACCAAATGATCAGTACCCTTCGGCGGTTAGGTATCGAGCCACAGGCGGTAGAACAACCGCTTGACCTCTCCATTCCGGAAAACAAAATGATGCTGGCGTTTTACCTCGCTGCACCGGAGGTAGAGAATGATCGGAGAGCGTTAAATGTGTTTCATGGGATGCGCAGGGCTAAGAAAGAAGGACGCTGGATGGGAACTGCCCCCATTGGTTATGCCAACAAGGTTAATGAGAACGGTAAGAAATATATTGCCCCGAAAGAAATTCAGGGTGATATAATGAAGTGGGCGTTTGAAGAACTATCTCGCGGTAAGCTCAATACTGAACAGGTATGGAAAAAAGCAAAAGAAAAAGGATTAAAGTGCAGCAAGAATAACTTTTGGGTTGCCATACGAAACCCGATATACTGCGGATTGATATTTGTTCCCAAATACAAAGAAGAAGAAAGTCTCTTGGCAAAGGGGCAACATGAACCTTTGATCTCTGAAGCCCTATTCTATGATGTTCAGGATGTATTGGATGGACGCAAACGGATTTTGGGAACAAAAGTTACAGCCGATGACAGCATTCCATTGAGAGGCTTCCTGATCTGTCCAAAATGCGGAAGGATGTTGACAGCCAGTGCATCAAAAGGGAGAACACAATATTACCATTACTATCATTGCAGTTCTGCTTGTGGTGTTCGTTACAAAGCAAAAGACACGAACGATAAAATGTATGACGAGATCAAAAAATATGTTTGGCCGCTTTCAAGACTTGAAATATGCAAAGACGTAATTACGTCAACATATAAATCAAAAGAACGGGGAGAAAGAGATGAACAAAAAGATTTAAAGGTACAATTGCAGGAGGTAAACAACCGGGTTGTAAAAGCAAGAGAACTGCTTTTGTGCGGCGATATTGAAGGCGATGATTATCGGGCTATCAAATCTGAATGTGAGGAAAAGATCAATCGGCTGGAAGCAAAATTAAAGGCCGCTGTAAATTTCCAAACAACGGTAGAGCCTTTATGGAACAAGGCGTTTAGCAACATCGCACAGCTTGAAACATTGTATAGAGAAGGTACAGTAGAAGTAAAGCGAAAGATAGTTGGTTCGATGTTCCCTGAAAATCTCGTATTCGACGGTTGCCAACATCGAACCAAAAGATTGAATGAATATCCTTAATAGACAAGGAATTGAAGCCCAAAAAAAATGGGACAAGTCGTTTGAATTTTGACTTGTCCCATATGGTGATCCCGCTGGGACTCGAACCCAGGGCCCCATCATTAAAAGTGATGTGCTCTACCAACTGAGCTACGAGATCAACCTGTATCGTTTCAGATGCTTTATCTGTAACGGGGTGCAAAAATACAGGTAAGAAGGTTTCGCGCCAAAAAAAAAGCAAAATAATTGAAGATTTTTTTTGAAAAAGTTGGCTACGTTGACGCGCTAATTGCCTTAATATGTTTCGATTGTGGAGGCAAACGCAATCAGGGCCTTGGTTTCAGCGAATGAGGCGCATTGTGTGTGCCCATAAAACGCAGCCAGGCGATCGCAAAAATAATCGCAATAAAAGAAGCAATGAGCACCGCCACCTTTGCCGCATCCTGCCATTGAGGCTCGGGAAAGGCTAACATCGCAATAAAAATGGACATCGTGAATCCTATTCCTGCAAGCAAGCCCGCACCCGTCAACTGCATCCAGGAAACTCCTTCAGGCATCTGCGCTTTTTTATTCCTTACCATGATATAACAGGCAGTGACAATGCCCACCGGTTTGCCGATCACGAGCCCCAAGATAATGCCCCAGGATAAACTGCCCGATAATGAAGTGCCGATGTTTTCAGGGAGTATGATCGCGGTATTGGCCAATGCAAAAACCGGAACGATCAGGAAGTTTACAGGATAATGTAATTTATGTTTGAACAGTTCCAGCTTTGATGCAGGTATCATCCACGCAAAGACCACACCAGCCACTGTTGCATGTATACCGGAATTGAACACGGCATACCACAACAATAAACCAAGCAACAAATGCCAGATACCAAAACGGATCTTCTGCCTGTTGAGCATGATCAGTGTTGCTATAATAGCTAGGGCACCAACTAAATAAAACATCTTCACCGGTTCGCCATAAAAAAGCGCGATGATGATAATCGCGCCAAGATCATCGATGATGGCAAGTGCCGTCAGGAATATTTTTAAGGATACAGGTACACGTTTTCCCAACAACGAAGCTATGCCGAGCGAAAACGCAATATCAGTTGATGCGGGAATGGCCCAGCCTCCGGCATACACTGTTCCTTTATTGAACAATGCATAAATGACCGCGGGTATCAGCATCCCTCCGATGGCGGCTGATACAGGTAGTGCAGCTTTACTGACAGAAGATAATTCCCCGCTCATCAATTCCTGCCGGATCTCCATACCCGCCAGAAAGAAAAAAATCGCCATTAGTCCATCATTGATCCAGTGTTCGATGCTGTGAGGTAAATGAAGGCTGTGTGCCCATTCCATATCCATCTTCCAAAAACCGGTATACGCTATGCCACCGGAAAGATTAGCCAGCACAAGGGAAATGGCTGTGCAGAGCAACAGGAGAACACCTATGGTGCGGCTGTCGCGCATTAATGCGAGGATCGATCGGGCCAGTTGTTGGATGGGCATGGGCAAAAGTACGGAAGGAAAACGGACTGCGGACGACGGACCACAGACCGCAGACGTTGCAGGAATATTGAGCTTTCTGTCGTGTTCGAAGAAATCTGCATACTATCTCAGGAAGATGAGGGTAAGCCTGCCGCAGAAGGTGACGGGAGCGTTTACCAGGAAAGGGTATATGCTGAGAGAAGGGGCGATGTTTTTATACGACATGATAATTTTGTTTGAATAGCCGACCTATTTTACAAACTTCAACGACTGGATATTTGATCCATCTGCCAACGTACCTGCTGACCGAAGCGCAGAAAAAGGAATCGGGTGGTTATGATGTGGTGATACAGTACCGCTGTTAACTGGATATTCCCTTACAAGCGCTGATCGATAAGCTAAAGGAAAAGAAAGATTACCGTTGATCGGCTGAACATGCTGGTCATGAGCTGCCCTTTTGAAAAATAATCTCAAGCATATTTTTTCGCCTGGTATGTCTGCCAATTTATTAATAAAGTTAGAAGACGCTTAGTTTTAGATGAAACCGGCATGCATTTCAGGCCATTTCTCGTACAGCCATTCTTTGCCTAGCTTAATACCCATGCCGTTTTCTTACTTTCTTTATTTAGCTATTCCCATTATGCTTATGCGACCACTCCCCTTCGGCAACACTTCCACCTGTATACGATTGCTTTTACTTCGGGATAACCTATCTTTGCACCCGCAAAAAATCAAGTACCATTCATGAAAAGGCTTTTTATCGTTCTGTTTTTATCCGCTCTTACCCTGCAATCATTCGGACAACACAAAAAGGTAGCATTTACCGAAGAATTCAAAAAAGAAAACAAAGGAAAATATCATATTGAAGTCAATGAGGTAAAAGAACTGCTGATCATCATGCTGGCGATCACAGATTATGGCCTGGGGAATGATGATATGTTTTCGCAGGAAGGAAAATATTACCAGGAGGTTTTAAGCCAGTTCAAACCGTTCAAAACCGAACCCATTATCAAAACGATGGATTCATTGCTGAATTTGTCTCCATTGAATTATATCTTCTTTACGGGGAATTCCCAGACTTACAATTTCAAAGGCGACTCTTTGATCCCGGATGATGTGTATAATTTCACAGCAGATAAAGTTGCAAACGTCACGATCGATAAAAATCCGGTTACCACCTATAAAAAGGAAATTGAAGAGTTTGCCCGGAAATCAAACTTCAGGAACTTTTATAAGGAACATCAGCCTTTTTATAACCAGCTATACGAGGCATATAATAAGAAAGTAAACCTGGAGAAGCAATGGAAATGGCTGGAGAAAAACTTTCATGCGAAGAATGACAGCTATGTCATTTACACTTCCCAACTCATCAACGGCTTAAATTATACTACCGGGTATGATGAAAAAGGTTTCAAACTGATTGAAATGATATTGCCGGCAGTTTCCGATATCGAAGGCAGAAGTGAAAAAAGTTCTGAAGCGTTCAACACCAGGGTAATGTTCACGGAGATCGACCATAACTATGTAGGTCTGCCCAGTAAGCAGTTTAAGAACGAGATCGAGCTTGCGTTGAAAGACCGCGATAAATGGGTGGATAAAAAGATTTACGGCACTGAATACTATTCCGACGGAGAAAAGGTGTTCAATGAATACATGACCTTCGCTGTGTTTATTCTTTATGCGCGCGAAAACTGGAAAAATGATGCGGCACTGGTTGCGGAGATCGAGCAGGAAGTCACCTCCACCATGGTGGCCCGTGGATTTATAAAAATGAATGAATTTGTAGACGAATTGAAACGCCTTCGTGCAAAAAATAAAAAGAAGAAAATCGACAGCCTGTATCCCCAATTGATCAAATGGTGTGCGCAGCAATAAGTATTGCTGGTAGTTGGTGCTTAAGCATTGCCTATAGAATTCGCCGCCCCGGTTCCTTACTAACCATGTTGGTTCGGCTTGCGGATAGTAAATTGCAAACGACTAATCACCTGATCCTTATAATTTGTTCCGATTGGTACCTGCTTCCCCATGATCTCTACATCGCTAAAAGTGAAAGCCTGTATTTTGTTTACCCGGACAATAAAAGACCGATGGATGCGCAGAAAAGCATCCCGGGGTAAGAAAGATTCGAATTCGCTGAGTTTGTGCTTCGCCGTTATTTGCTTGTCCTGGAGATGGATAATAATATAGTCTTTCACGCTCTCGACATAAATAATTTCGTCCACGCTAAGACGATGGAATTTACGGTCCGCGCGTATATTAATAAAGTCATGTGTGATAGAACCGGTATTCTTTGATAGAGTATTTCGCCTCAAATACCTTTCGGTCGCCTTAAGAAATCGCTCAAACGTAATTGGTTTTAGCAGGTAATCTATCAGGTCCAGATCATATCCGTCTGTTGCATATTCCCGGTAGGCCGTAGTGATGATGACCGCAGGCGGGTCCCGCAGCGTTTTCAGAAAATCCAGCCCGTTAACTTTGGGCATCTTAATGTCAAGGAACAACAGGTCAATTGGGGTTGAACGTAAAACATTCAACGCCTCCACCGCATTTGAGCATGTGGCAACAACTTCGAAGGAATCGAGTTGCGATAGATGATTCTGAATTAACTGGATGGCCAACGGTTCATCATCCACCAATAAACATTTTACGCGCATGACTGTACTCTCGTTTAACATTTTTCTTCAGATCAATATTCAATACAACAATGAAAACACCGTCTTTTTCTGAAACAACAAAGTCGTGACTACTACCATAGATCAACTGCAATTGTTTGCGGATGTTGTTCAGTCCGATCCGGTCATCTTTTTCCTCATTGCCTCCTGGAACAAAACTATTGGTCACACTGAAACGAAAATCGCCTTCTTTCAGCACAAGCTTAACATCAACAAATGGTGTTCCTATATTCTCTCCGGCACCATGTTTAAACGCATTTTCTACAAGCGATAAAAGCAACAAGGGCGCGATATCAAGATCTTCGTCTATCTCATGGCTAAAGGAGACCTTGAGCCTTTCACTATACCTTAATTTCTCCAGCTGCAGAAAGTTTTCGATCAGCTTTATTTCAGCAGATACAGGCACGGATGTGCCATTGCACCGATACAGGATGTAGTCCAGCATCTCGGATAAGCCGGCGATTGACTTTGAGGTGACTGGCGAATTCATCAAGGAAAGCGAATAGATATTGTTCAGGGTGTTGAATAAAAAATGTGGGTTAAGCTGGGCTTTCAGCGCTTTGAGCTCAGTTTGCACCTGGGACTTTTCAAGACGCAGACTACGTTGCTGGATGACGTACTGATCCTTGATGAGCTTTATAAAAGCAAACACCCAGGCAGCTGAGAAAGTCTGTACAAAGTAATGTAAAAAGAGCTTGGGAAGATCGGTCATGATCGCCCACAGGGATTCCTGTCCGAAGGGCGCCTCACGTATTAAAGGTTCCAGTAAATAAATAACCGCCAGGCGGGAACAAACGCAAATCAAATAACTTCCAAAGAAAAAATAAAACAGTATAGAATAATAACTTTTGGAATTGATCAGTTTAGGGATGATCAGATAAGCCACAAAATAAGAGGCTACAATCATAAATGACATGTAGTAGCAATGCCTGTAAATGATTTTGCCCGGTTCCCGGAATTCATCAACGGTATACCGGTTGAGAAAAATGACGGAGACAACCAACCAGAATAAAATATGGCTAAGCAGCCTGTGACGGGCACTGAAGTTGACGATCCTCTCGATTAACGGCATAACACACAAATATACAATTAAGATTAGCTGGTTCCAGGTTTGTCGACAGACAGGCATCTATCACCTGCCTACAGCGTGATTTGGTTGATGAAAAGCGAAAAAGAGCTTATCCATCGACGTCAGACAGCTATACATCGACAGCCAGTTTTTCCTACAGGCAGATACCACATATTTGTGAAAAAGAAACAGCTCAGTAGGATGAACAACCAGCAATGAAAATAACCATGAAAACACATCATCAAAACAAGTCGGGCATTTTAAAACCAGGACTACTCATCGGCTTTTTAGCAATAATTACCCTATTTGCGACAAGGTCAGTAGCGCAGGAAAAAAAGTATACCGCAGCAACAATTGATAGCATGATCGCCGGGAACATGAATGCATCAGGCATGGTTGGCATCGGCGCATCTATTATTATCGACAACAAAGTTGTTTGGAAAAAAGGATATGGATATGCAGACAGGGATAAAAAAATCCTGTTTACGACTAAAACAATCATGAATGTCGCTTCCATTTCGAAAACCTTTACCGGGGTTTGCGTCATGAAAGCCGTTGAAGAAGGAAAACTATCCCTGGATGAAGACATCAATACGTATCTGCCTTTCAAGGTCATTAACCCTTATTTTCCGGATGATAAGATTACCTTAAGAAATATCGGCACCCATACTTCCGGCCTCAATGATCATGAACCTACGTATATGGGATCCTACTTTTATGGCGGAGACAGCCCGATAGCCCTTGGCGACTTTCTCGAAAGTTATTTTGAACCGGGTGGTTCACGGTATTCCAAAGACAATTTCTTACCTCACCGGCCTGGTACTTACCGTGAATACTCCAACATCGCTGTGGGCCTCGCCGGTTACATTGTGGAAAGGGTGACCGGTATGTCGCTTAACGAGTATAGCAAAAAATTCATCTTCAACCCGCTCAAAATGAAAAATACCGGTTGGCTGATCTCTCAGATCAATATCAAAAAGCATTCGCGGTTATATGATAAACAGGGAGACACCTTGAAACAGATCCCTATTAACAGTGTTCCGACTTATCCTGATGGCGGAATCCGGACCACGGTTGAGGAGCTTTCCAGCTATTTCATTGCCCTGCTAAATAACGGTGAATACGGCGGAAAACGGATCCTGAAAGAATCTTCTATTGATACCATGCAGCGATTCCAATTTACGGCAACGAATAAACCGGAGAATGTGGATCCTGCTAAACTCAACTCCGGGTTATTTTGGGCCACTAAAGACAAAAGAACAAAAATTGGTTATGGAGGAACTGATCTTGGGGTCAAAACAGAAATGCTTTCGGATCTTAACAAAGAAGTTGCCGTCATTTTATTTACCAATACATCGCTTAGCGAAAAAGATATGTTCAAATATTACTTCAAGGTATACGACGAACTCTGGAAATATGCAGTGCAACTAAAAGAGGAAAAAAATCATGTATTAAGATAGCGCGGCAAAGATGGTCGCAAAGCTCCTATCATAATAACCTGGATCTTCACAATGATGCCAAGGAGGTATTGAGGCGTAGTGATAATATATTTGAGAAACCCGAAATTGATCCGTGTATTCCACGGATCAATTTCAATACGGACGAATATGAAACGGGGTCTTTACAGTTTTTTCCTTGGCCTGCCCAATAATTCAAGAATGCTTTCGTAATATTTCTCCAACGGTTCCAACCCAACTTTCATTCTTCGTTTATCAACGTTCCGGGGATCTTCCAGATCAGGAGGAAGGATGATCTTATTTTGCTCGTCAAACAGGGTCCCTCCCTTGCCGTATGTGGGCTGTGTGCCATATCGCTGCTTGCCGCCAGTATTCCGTTGCACACGGTCATAGAGATAAGCATAATCTTTTCTGGAGATCTTTTTCTTTATCGAGAGCTTATCCAATATCGGCAGCATCTGTTTCTGAAAACCCGGATCGCTATCTGCATGCTGGATCAGCACAAAAAAATGATGGGAAGCCTCTTCTCCTACCATTGCAGCAGTAGGATAGCCCCAGTGCTCGTAGATCTCTTTGATGATGAGGATATGCCGGGCATAAGCGGCCAGTTTCAATTGCTCTTGCGCTTTGATGGAATCCAATGGCGCATTCCGTTCATGAAGTTCCTTATATTTCCACTGTACATCCTGATCTACCTGGTAAAGGCTGTCAATGGTGTTTGCCAGTTCCGGATTCGTCTGCCCCTTAGCGCTCAGTGCAAAGGTCATCAGCAGTACAAAAACAATATTTTTGATATAGTTGTCCATGCTATAAAGTAATACACTGCAAAACTACAAGCTTGTGAAGTTGAATAATTGTACAGGTGTAAACTAGCTATATATACAGCCAAACATTTTCCCCCGCCGTGTCCGTTTTGTCAAAGAAGGATTTTGGCGAAAGATGGGTAAGCGTACGAAATTCCCTGATAAAATGCGATTGATCATAAAACAGACTACCGGCCGCCAGATCTGTAAGGTTTCTGGCGGTAGCCTTTGCCTTCAGGGCATTCCTGAAGCGCTGGATCCGTCGGAACTCCAGAGGAGTCTTACCAAGGTATTGATGGAATCTACGGTTAAGATACTGGCGGGAGACTCCCAACTTTGAGGCAATGGCAATAATGGTCTGACTTCCCTCGATCTCCTCTAACAGGCGCTGCATAAAGGGCTCCACAGCAAGCAACTTCCTGGACAACCAATAGTCTTCAAGAAGCCGGCACTGCACATCTCTGTCCTGCTGTTCCAATATGTGGCGCATCGACTCCTGGAAATCGCCAAATGGACTGAACTGCTGAAAAGCACCATCCTGGGGCTCCAAAGCCAGCGGGCAGAAAGCATAAAGTCCCAATGGCTTGAAATAAACAGTCAGTTCATTCACCGGTCCACTGTAATTAATGGTGATCGGCGCCTGATAGTTAACCGTGAGGTTGGAAAGCATGCCGGGGGTGTCCGAAGGCAGGCAATCGACACGATGGTCGCCTATATCAAGGACCGCATCACGCAGGACAGAAAGGATCGCGAAGTTGTTTGGAAAGGTACGATAGCTAAGTCTGCCGCGCTCCTCGATCCCCCTAAGGAAATAATAACCCTCTATAACATCCGATAGTCCCTGGTGGCGGGGCCTGTAAAAATTAAGTTCCATATCCAAAGTTATAAATCAACGGAAGTTTGTTTCTGATTCTAACGGATAATCCTCTTCTTTTAGTAAGTAGTTTTCACTTCATTATACTTGTCAATAGAGAAAAATTGGCGCATATAAATCTAAGCGCTTTTTCAAAATGTTTAGACCGTTCTACATTTTTTTGGACCAACTGAATTTTCGAAAGTCACAACTTATCACAATACAGTGATATAATATAGTTATTTAAGCACACATTCAATCGCTAATGAAATAATCTGATGACCATCATCCTAATATTCGCTACGCTCATTCTATTAACTGGAATTATATTTCTCATGAATAACAACCCAAAAAAAGAAGACAGGCGTTTAGAAAATACGGAATCTGAATTGGAAAAATCAACCATTACAAGACAATTCCTGATTGAAAATGACCGGAACAGCGTTACACAAGCCGAGATCAGGTGATTTCCTTCATTCTCTTCAAACGCCTCAAATGGAAGGCTCACCAGCATATCAGGACAAGTACTTGTTCAAAGTCATTTAAAATTTGTATTCACGTATTTAAGCAACGATATCCTTTATTTAACCTGAAATCTGGATCGGCTAAGATAACAGGTGTTGCTACAGAAGATCGATTTAACTTTTGTTAACAGAAGCGTATTCCTGAAGAGCATACTTTCGAAACATGAAAAAACATGTCTGCTTAGTACTACTGCTTTTACAAATCCTGCCTCTTTTAGCCCAAACCAACAAAAAATTCAGCCCGGAGAAAACGATCAGTGCAGATTCAGCCCGCCGCAGCATTACCGAACTTATGACAGAAATGTCCAAAAAGCATCCCGGGTTTTATCGATTCACTTCTCAGACCGAATTTTCACATTTTATCGATTCCTGCCTGGCTGAAATTAAAGAGCCGATGGATCCGCTGACCTATTTTCGCACACTCAAACCGCTTATCGCCAAAGTTCATTGCGTACATACCGGGCTGTCCCTGTCCGATGATTATATCGGTTACCTGAATAGCGGAAAGAATATGCTACCCCTTGATGTGTACTTTACCGGCGATAAAGCTTATATCATCAAGAACTATTCAACTAACAATGCTGTTACGATCGGTTCAGAATTGCTGAGTATAAATGGACATACCGTAGCAGCTATAAAAGACCGGATATTCTCGATGATCTCTTCCGATGGGTTCAATCAAACCTGGAAATACCAGGCGATCAATAATCGCTTCGCGCAGGTATACCGCACTAATTATGAGGTCAGCGATTCATTTAGAATACGCATTGCAGCAACCACCGGAGAACAGGAGTTTGTGCTGCCTGCCGTTAGCAACAGCGATATAACGGTACCTGTTGCAATGGACATGGGCCGGCAACCCAGGTTAAGTTTAACCATTAAAGACTCCGTCGCTTTCCTTACAATTCACTCTTTTGGTGAAACGGATATTAAAGCAGGCGGACAGAAGTTCCGCAAATTTATTTCCGCTGTTTTTAAGGATATCAAAGCCCAGCATATTCAGAAGCTCGTTATTGATTTGCGTGATAACACCGGCGGTAGTGATCCTAATGCTGCCCTGCTTTGCCGGTATCTGATAGATCATCCATTCCGGTATTGGGACCGGATAGAAGTTACAGAGCCGTTTGCATTAAGTTTGAAAGGCTCGGCTAAACTGATCTACGGCAAACCGTTGAAGTCGGACTCGGTATACCTGTGGCGCAAATCAAAATTTACCCACGAGTTTGATTTCTATGAACTGCAGCAGCCTGAACCGAATGTATACAATGGTAAACTGGTGTTGCTGATCAATGGCGCTTGCTTATCCTCTTGCGCCGATGTGGCGGCTGTTTTACAATACAACAGGCGAGCTGTATTGGTCGGTGAAGAAACAGGAGGCGGCTATCAGGGCAACACCAGCGGCCTGATACCGGAAGCTCAACTGGACCTTGGTTTAAAACTATCCATTCCGCTCTTGAAATACATTAACGCGGTTGATCAGAATAAAAATTCTGGGCATGGCACATACCCGGATATTTTAGCTGCACCCAATGTGGAAGATATTTTAAAAAGGCGCGATGTGGTGATGGAAAGTGCCTTATTGCAATTTAAAAATCAATAAGATCTTCTGCTTTTTGAAATAAAAAGAGCCATTCCCAAAAAAGCATTCTGTAGCGACAGACTTTAAGTCTGGCAGCTCCTCTCGTTTAATGATCCGTTCAATTCTAATTACTTAACACATTAAAAGCACGTATGCTGAATTCCGTTGACTCATGTATTATTGCAACGCAATTTATTCTCCGTATTTAATCTCGCCATACTTTCCCTTGTAATAGTCGTTATAAGCCAGTGAAATTTCATGGTGTGTGTTCATCACAAAGGGGCCTGTTGTTACTATAGGTTCGGTATATGTCTCTCCGCCAAAAAATATAAGATCAACAGGTTTTGTGCTGATGTTCTTTATTTCAATTTCACCGTTTCCCTTTTCAAATATCAAACAATCGCCCGTCTGATATTCCGTATCATTTACAACTAAACTTTGTAAAGGAAGAAAAGCAGCATATTCAAGTGCCGGTTCGGTTTGTAAGGAGAACAGTTTTCTTCCTTCCAGGTGTAAATGATAGACGAATTGTTTTGAATAGGCCGGGATTTTTGATCGAATGTCTTTAAAGTCACCCGCTATAACTTTTATCCAACCGTCATTATTGTTCAACCATTTAACCGGAACATCATTCTTTTCAAGCGGTATATATAATGCGCCTTCGGCCTTATTTTTTGCAGGAAGATTGATCCAGAACTGGAAACTGTGTATTAAGAAATCATCGGCAGAAGGATCCGGATGAATGCTTTCATCGTGCACTATCCCGCTACCGGCTTTCATCCATTGCACACCACCGGAATGTACTTTAGCATAATGTCCTTTGCTATCTGAATGTTCCGCTTCACCATTCAGCACGTACGTAAGCGTCGCTATACCCCGATGCGGATGAGGCCCCGTGCCTTCTTTTTCACCTGTTCCTTTTTTGTCAACAAATAATGGTAAGAGATGATCCAGAAATACAAAAGGACCTACAGCATCCACAAAGCGGTTAGGCAGGATCCTGTCGATTTTATAATTACCGATATCAGCTCTTTTGCCCTGGAACGCGATTAAAACAGGTGACTTTTTTTTCATAGATAATTATTTTTGACATAATGCTTACAAAAGTCCTGCTGTTCCATAACCGGAAACGATGATATGCCGCAAAAAAAACCGTTGATGTATATCAACGGCCCTATTACAGACAATGAGGTTTTCATTTCTTAACCGCGTGATTGCGGATCCTGCTAAGTGTTTCCTTTGTAATGCCGAGGTAGGAAGCAATGATGTGTTGCGGAAACCGTTGCAAAAAATCAGGATATTTTCGTATTAACTCTTCATATCGATATTCTGCAGTGTAATTGATCGAGGAATGTAATCTTTTTTGCATGGCCATGTGATGGGCATCGTCAAGCTTCCTCCTCAATTCGCAAAATGCGGCAATGGCATTTACTTTGTCGTACCAGCCATCCGCTTTCGGCAGCATTAACACTTCGGTTTCTTCCCAGGCATCAATATTATATATAGAGGGAGTTTGTTTATGATAACTCTCCCGGTCTGAAGTCCACCAGTTTTCTATCGCCAAATTAAGCACATGTTCGTTCCCCTTATCATCTACCGTGTATTGACGAACCGCCCCCTTGACGATAAAGGAAATATACTTACACACTTCTCCTTCCTGAAGCAGGAACTGCCTTTTCTTGAACTTTTTAGGAATAAACGCATTATGGATCAACTGTACATCCTCCGCCGAGAGTGGCACAGCCGTTTGTTGGTTGAGGTAATGAAAAAAGGATGTAAACATTGCACAAATGTAAAAAAACGCCTGTTCAAGTCCTCATTTTTGTCAGCAGCACTGGCACATGATCCTTTATCGATGTATAGCAACAGAGTCTGGTTTTGCAAACAGGAGCATGAAACCCAATATCGAACCCATGCCATTATTGTGCAGGTAACTTCTGTATATCTATATATCGGCCGGGAACGACGATGTTGATATACATCAACATTATTTTTTATCATATCGCATCACCGGTTAAATGAGTCTCCAATATTTTTATTGTCGTCTAAGCTTAGAACTAAGCTTGTTTACAAAAAAAACGAAGCCCAATATTATGAATAGGATAAACGGAATTTTAAATGGTAAAAGGATAATGGTTGTTGGAGGAAGCTCCGGTATCGGACTTGCCACCGCGAGACAGGCAAAGGCGGAAGGGGCAATAGTTACCATTGTGGGATACAATCCCGGGCAAACCAAACATGTGGCCGATGAGAATGGATTTGAATGGAGGGTCGCCGATGTTACAAAGCAGGAAGCTATCTACGAGGCATTAGCTGATGTTCAGCAGGTTGATCATTTAGTGTTGCTCGCAGGCACTTTTGTTGCCGGGGGAATTTTGGATGCCGATATAAATTACCTGCATAAAGCGTTTGATGAACGCATCTGGGGTTCTTTGCACATCATTCGCGCGTTAGGTACAAAGCTTTCCGGTGATGCATCGATCACTTTTACTTCCGGTGTACTGGCAGACCGGCCGGCGCCCGGGATGGCAATACTCGCAGCCGCATCATCTGCCGTAGAGTCCCTGGTTCGGGGCCTCGCTCTGGAGCTTGCCCCACGGAGAGTGAATACTGTCTCACCGGGAACTACAGATTCTCCATTATTGGCTAAATCTTTAGGTGCCGGCAGAGACGCATTCTTAAGTTCAGTAAAAGATAAATTGCCGCTTAAACGTGTAGCGACGACCGATCAGGTTGCTTCTGCTATTATATTTCTTATGACAAATGAAATAATAACGGGGGAAACACTTCATGTGGATGGAGGGCAAAGGCTCATTTAATATTGCAAGACTACAATTTTATTTTAGCCTCCTATCTCAATAAAACTGTTTTGCTGCTTAACCAGCCGGCTCGATAAAAGCATACAATTGTTTCACTTTATCGTTCTCGATCAGGAAGAAGTCCATGCTGTTCAGCAAACCTCCGCCGGTTTGAATATGCCCAAAAAACCTTGCACTGTTTTGAAGCGGGTCAATGGGTTTCGCGGCAGAGAACCTGAATGCGGGATCTTCGGCTATCAGCTTTCCAATAAAATCAGAAACTGCTTTTAAACCATCAAAGACAAACTCCTTGTCATACATCTTAATGTCATCGGCATAGATCTTCTTAAGCAGTTCGTCCCGCTTTATTACGTCTTTTTCATTCCATGCGGCAACATGTATTTCCTGCAGTTGACTAAAGAAGGTTTTTTCCATTAAAGTTCGGTTTTGTTTTGAAATATGTGTGTACCTGAGTTACAGGTTCGGATAATATTGCCGGACAAATTTACCCGCCACACTTATAATGGACGTTGATGTACATCAACAAATTGAAATATCGGTAAGTCTCAAAGCCTGCATATGAGTACAGATCTGTTGCTTCCCGGTAAAAATATTCCTGTTGGTTTTTAAGGTATGGCTGTTTTTGTAGCCCACTGTTTAAACTACTGTCGGGATGCATGATGCAACATTCAGCAGGAAGCTTACACTTTATGACAAGGATTTAACCACACCCTGTCTGATCTCATGATAAAAATATTTTTTTCGTTCGCGTGTTTATTGTTATTGAATGACCTGTATGCACAAGCCAAACCGGGTTGGTCAGTAAAAGGCATCCTGATCGATTCCCTGTCAGGTCTGCCTGTTTCTTATGGCACGGTCAGGACCCAGCCAGATACTTCTTCAACTGCCAGATCTGCCACAGCAGATAAAGATGGGTATTTCGAAATACGTGATCTCCGCCAGCAGCCTTCGATAGTCATTTTCTCCTCCACCGGCTATACTACCCGGCAGATGAATATCCGGGAATGGTCCGGAACACAGATCATTGATCTTGGTAGAATTTTATTGGGCCCGCAAACACTGGATCTGAAAGGTGTAGTGGTCACGGGCAACAAGCCGCTGGTCAAACAGGAGATTGACCGTCTGAGTTATGACGTGCAGGCCGATCCTGAAAGCAAAGCGCAAACAGTAATGGAACTCCTGAGAAAAGTACCACTGATCTCGGTAGATGGCGATGATAATATCCAGTTACAGGGCAGCACCAGTTATCGCATCTTTATCAATGGGAAGCCGTCTCCGATGATGGCTTCCAACGTCAAGGATGCCTTACGCGCTATGCCCGCAGTGAATGTGCAAAAGATAGAAGTGATCACCACACCGCCCGCAAAATATGATAGTGAAGGTCTCGCAGGGATCATCAACATCATTCTTAACAAAAGAACAGACAATGGCTATAACGCCACCGTAAGCGCGAGACATAGCCTGCCATTTGGATCGGTCTTTAATGTTACCGGCGCAGCGAAACAGGATAAATGGGGATTCACCTTATCAGCTGCCCGCGGATTAAGCAATAAAATGACCATCACTTCGTCCAACCTCCGGAAAACATATGACCCGGCATCGCTTTTTGAACAATCCATACAAAACACTTCCGACGGTAGTTCATGGTTTGGCAACGCTGAATTAAGTTTCGAAGCAGATAGTTTGAATTTGTTTACCATAAACGGATACACCAGCAGTTCCCGTTCCTTTCAGACTGACCTGAGAAACACAGCATTCACTACGGAGTCTGCCAGTGGGCAACCCCAGGTATACCAGTTACAAAGTGATATGACTTACCCGTGGCACTCCGAGGATATTGGGCTTAATTATCAGCGCGGCTTTAAAAAAAATGCACAGCGGCTGCTTACATTTTCTTACCGCTATAATTCCTCCATCAACAATCAATTTGTAAACACGGTTGCCAAAGAAAAACAGCATTATGAACTACCGGATAATAAACAACAGAATGCGACCCGCGCGAAAGAACATACACTGCAGCTGGATTATGTGCATCCCTTTAAAAGAGTGACGATGGAGGCCGGTGTAAAAGCAATCATCCGTAACAACAGTAGCCTGTCCGCAGTTCAATATCTGCTGATCAGCGGAACGGATTCCGTATATACAGAAGATCCTTCACGTGCAAACAACTTTCACTACCTCCAGGATGTACTGAGTTTCTACAACACTTACAACTGGGTGCAGGGGGCTTACACGATCAAGGCCGGCGTACGGATGGAGCACACAATGATCGATGCAAGTTTTAAAACGACGAATACAGCTTTACGCAGTCAATACAGCAATTTCACACCATCTGTCTCTGTGATGCGCAATTTGAAAAACAAGCAGTCGCTTA
This sequence comes from Citrobacter freundii, assembly GCA_003243445.1. Classification (GTDB taxonomy): domain Bacteria; phylum Bacteroidota; class Bacteroidia; order Chitinophagales; family Chitinophagaceae; genus Terrimonas_A. Next base: position 53,690 of record QFQQ01000032.1, on the reverse strand, counting down.
CATTTGGATTCAGCAGCCGGATCGAACGGCCCGGCATCTGGTTATTAAATCCGTTTACGGATAAGTCCAATCCGCAGATCCAATCTACCGGTAATCCTGATCTGAAGGCCGTCCAAAGCTACCAGGGCGAGATCAGTTATCTGAGAACGGGCAAGGGAACACTGAATATCCGCACGAGTTATCTCTATTCTTCAGGAAATATCACAAGTGTTGTTCGCATTTTGTCTGACTCAACAAGCGAAACAACTTATGATAATATCGGTAAGAATGCCGTCTTACGGCTGGGGATCAATGGCAATTATCCCCTGGGTAAATTTTCGCTGAACTTCAACACAGGCGCTTTTTATGTTTGGGTAAGCGGACCATATAACGGACGATTCTATAGCAACAAAGGTGTAAGAACGAATAGCTTTGCCAACGTCACTTACCGGCCCGGAAACGACTGGACGGTTGGATTGAATGCGGGATACAACCGGCGTTATATCACGCTACAGGGAAGTTCCGACGATTATTATTATTACTCAGTCAGCGGCAGCAGGAGCTTTCTTGACAAACGGCTATCAGCAACGATCATTCTCAATAATTTCGGAAAACGGAACTATGCATTTACGCAATATTCTTCCACACCTGATTTCTACCAGTCAAATACACGGAATGGCTTTTACCGGAACTCGGTTTTGTCCATAAGTTATAAACTCGGTAAGCTGTCAGGCAGTATCAAAAAGAATAAGCGGGGTATTTCAAATGATGATGTTAATAATGGAGGATAGAGGCTGCTCTTTAGTTGTCTGCGCTTTAAAGAATTCTATTTTATAGACAAGGGGCATCGATGATGCCCCTTGTCTATAACCCGGATTACTCAAACCGGAAGCTTTAATATTACAACATCATTTATCGGACTACTCCGGAATATTATAATACTTGCACACCGCAGCATAATCATTATAATCAGGCAAAGGCCCTCTCCCACCCGATATGCCACCAGGAATAAGGATATAACGATACTGCAGCACTGTACTGAGGCTAACGCTGTTGCTGTTATCATGCGTAAAACGCGTGATGATAATCTTATTTAACGCCGGTATAAAAGCAATGGTATTGGGTTTATTACCAGCGTTGCTGGTATAAGGCAGTACAAAGTTTCCCGCGCCAAATGTAAAGTACACGATCACAGTGCCTGAGCTGAGTATCGTGGAGGACAGGCTTTTGGCGGCTACATAACCAACTTTCACTAGAGAATTATCTACCGTTGAATCCTTAAAATTCGTAGCGTAGACCCAGGAGGAATATATTACGTTGGCAGTACCCACCGGTCCTTGCGGACCCGCCGGACCATCAGGCCCAGCCGGACCTGCTGGTCCGGTAGTGCCCGGATCACCTTTTTGACAACCAGCTAATACCAGCAACATCACAAAAGAACAGATAAATAGGTGCGATAACTTTTTCATACGAAAGTTGATTTAGGGTTGATGAAATTTGATTTGCATTCACTCATCTGAGTTAGAATATACTGTTGAAATTTTTTAAAAATATTTTGAGGAAAAAGGTCTTTCAACCACTATCTACAGCCCCAAAGCGCACCGGTCCAGCCGGCAGGCCCATATCAGACCATTCCAGACCTGACACTCCGATTGACATAGACAATGCTTCACTCGCAGAAACCTTATACCGAACAAGAGCTGATATCCAGACGGTTCAGGCTGTATCAGCATCATTATCTGCATTATATAAATTCGCTTTCCCAAGGCTGCGCAGAGTGCTGCAACCATTTTGCAATACCAGGCGACAAACATTTTTGAGCATACCGGATGTATGACCTGTGGATCTATCTTTTCCATGCCTGACTTTCCTCCGGCACGATTAAATATATAATAAAAAGAAGCGGTTTTTTAACTGTCACACGATTTACTTTCTATTCAGAAAACCATCATCATCCACTTAATCGTCAATAGATACCACATATGGGTGATCAAAGAAAAAGCCCCGGCATTATCCGGGGCTTTATGCTATAATACATGAAATTCTTCACCTGTTCGTCTTTTCATCCACATTCAAATTATCATCAAACGGGCTTTTTGTAAACGGATACACCAGCTGCTTCATATAGCCTTTTGGAAAATTCGTTTCCCTTAAACCAGTTCCTTCAGGCCATGTATTTCCCGGAAGATAGTATGTGCCGAAGATCATATCAATAAAAGGAAAGATGGTCGCAAAGTTTTTACCATAATATCGGGGATCCTCGCAATGATGCCAGTGATGATATTGTGGTGTGGCGATGATGTATTTGAGAAATCCGAAATTGATCCTTGTATTCGCATGGATCAATACGGCGTGGATAGCCATGAAGATGATATAGGTATTGAAGGTGATCTCTGAAAATCCGAAAATATAGAGCGGAATAAAGGTCATTGAACGCGTTACAAAGATATCAACGAAATGCGTTCGCGATCCGGCAAGCCAATCCATGTTCTTTGTGGAATGATGCACAGAATGAAACCGCCAGAGATAGGTATGCGAATGGAAGAAGCGGTGCGCCGCATACTGAAACAGATCGGTTACCAGGAACGCAAAAACCAACTCTATCACAAAAGGCAAACCCTGCACCCAATGCTGAAGCTCATCCAGGCCGATCCATCCGAAAAACAATCTGGCAGGCTTTTGCGTGATCACACCAAAGAACTGCACGAACAGATGACTTACCACGAAATACAAAAGATCCGTCCGCCACTCTTCATGAAATTTACTTTGCCTGGTGTTTTTAGGGAACACCATTTCGATCGGCACAAAGATCACCGCCATCAGCAACAGATCAAGCAGGAGCCAGTCAACCCCAAGATGCCAGTTTGTTTTTTCAACCGAACGCCCCTCTACCTGAAAGCCGCCAAGGACTATCGCAAAAGTGCAAAGCAACAGCCCGATCATTGCCCACTTTTTCTGCTTGCTCAGCATGAAACTGATCACTGCAAAAAGAAACGATGCGATGATAGCAGCCGTAAGAACGATCTTCATCGACTCGCCTGTATACACATTCCTGAACTCAGGCGTGGTAAACCATTCAGGATACTTAAAACACAATACACCAATAAAGGATAACAGACCAAGAAAGATAGATGAATACCCACTGATTTTCCCTTCACCGATTTTTAACCGTTGGATAGATTCACTCATAGACGCGCAAAATACAATCCGTTGAGTAAAATGCAAGATTGAAAAAAGTGAATAGCGGGAAAACTGACGTGGATGGTGGGAAATGGAGAGAGAACGGTAAATATGATGAAAAATCCCCGGTCCGGCTATTGCCGTTCATCACGGCAGATTCAATACAGATTGTGCACCGTCAGCATTATCGTCAACCACTTCCAGACAGGCTATTTATTTTTATATTTCGCCTTCAGTGCATTTCGAACGCATTCTACAGGATGAGATTCCATCATCTTTGCCATCCTTGCATCGAAGTCGCTTCTGGAATCTTCATCGATCCGCAGATACATAAAAGAATAAAAACTGCTGAAAGAACTGGCGATCTGGCAAAGAGCCGGCTCCGAATAAAGCGCGTACTCACTTTCCAGCGTTATCAGTCCACCAGCCTCCATAGTAGTAAATCCCTTAATCATTTTTTCCAGTCCTCCCAATTGGATTTGACTCAAATTGGGATTTGTTTTCACAAACTCATCCGCCAACTCCGTTAACATTTGTGTCATTCCGAAAATTAGTTCCCAGAATGCGGCAATCTCCCTGTCGAAGCTCAACTTTCCCGCCACTATTTTACTCTTCTGAAAATAATTTCGAAAGATCATTTTGACCGGTTCAAGGAGAGCTATTGCGGAAGCAAGCCGGTCCTTAAGTGCAAATTCCTTGCTCATAAAGAACGGGTAATTTCTGATTTCTGTCAATTTCGCAAAAAACTCTTTATTATTATCGATTGATATGACATCCAGCGAATCCGTATTCTGCAGAGATACGATCCGTTCAAATACCCAAACAAATTCCGGTACGGTCCATTCTCTGTTCACCGGAGGTATTGCAATGGAATCAACAACGATGGGTGAAGCATGAGATTTATTACCCTGGCTATCAGCTATGAAAGGCATCAACACAAAAAAAAGTTTCAGCAGCGGTTTCATCGTTTGCGGTTGTCTTGTGATTGACATTATACGTTATACCCGCCATTGTGTGCATTCCGCTGTACAAAACCGGGACAGGCAAAAAAAATACTTTTCCGAGAACTTTGCAAGTTTTGCGTCATGTAAAGAAGTTGCTCTGAATGTTGAACCTGTTTCACACACTGGCATGGAAATGGTCATCACTTCCATTATTATCTGACATGTCTAAAAAACCATTTTTTATACGCGCCCTCTTCCGCATTTTGCTCGGCCTGATGCTTGCCTTTGCCGGCATCAGCCATCTAACGATAGCCCGTACAGAATTCCTGGCGCAGGTTCCCGATTGGGTGCCGCTGAATAAGGACACAACAGTCTTGCTTTCAGGGATTGCTGAGATCACACTGGGCTTATTGCTGGCTTTCTGGAAAAGGAAAGAAAGAATGATGGGATGGATCGTAGCACTATTCTTTATCGCCGTTTTTCCGGGCAATCTTCATCAATACAAGTATCACATTGATGCATTTTCACTGAATACAGATCAGGCGAGATTGATCCGCTTATTCTTTCAGCCTGTTCTGGTGGTCTGGGCACTGTGGAGCACAGGCATTTTATGGAAGCAACGTGGAGATGATAAATGATACAGCGCCTATTCCAATCCTGCTTTGATCGCAAATTTGACCAATCCAACCGTGCTTTTGCTATTCGTCTTCTCGAGGATATTGGCGCGATGATTATCTACCGTCTTTTTACTGATACACAGTTTCGACGCGATCTCTTCACTCGTAAATTCTTTCACGATCAAACTTAATATCTCCTTTTCCCTTGCGCTTAACTGACTCAACTGTTCATCCTGCAATTTTTGTTTGTTATACTGACGATAAATGATCGGTACAATATCCTGCGCAAAATAAGTTCCGCCATCTACGATCTTATGCAAGGCTTTCAATAACTCGCCGCGGCCTGCATTTTTCAGGATATATCCATCTGCCTCTGCAAAAACCGCTTCTTTTACAGCGGCAGGATTATCATACATCGATAAGATCAAGACCTGTATATGCGGAAACTGCGCCTTTACCATTTTGCACAGCTCCGTGCCGCTTAATAGCGGCATGCTGATATCCGTCAGCAAAAGCTGGTACTGTTCAGGATTCTCGGCAATCCGCTCATAGGCAGCCTGACCATTGTTTGCTTCTGCTTTAATGGCGTATGCCGGTTCTTTATCCAGCATATCCCTGATACCATCGATCATCATCTGATGATCGTCCGCGATCAAAATATTTATTATGCTCATTGTAATGGTATAGCAATACTGATTTTTGTTCCGTTCATTTGTTGCGAAGAAATATCCATTTTTCCCCGCAGCATATTTACCCTCGCGGCAATATTCTTCCAGCCAATGCCGGATGATCTTGCCACCAGCGATGTATCCATTCCCTTTCCATCATCAGTGGTGTTGATCAGGAAACTGTTATCACTACCACTGATCGAAATATGAATATTGGATGCTTCGGCATGTTTGACCGTGTTGCTGATGATCTCCTGTATGATCCGGTAGATGGAAAGTTCCTGCTGTTTGGAAAATGTATATGACCGCGAATATTCATCCACCGAGAGATGGATCTGCGGGCCACCATTCACCGTCATCTTTTCACACATTTCTTCCAGGGCAGATACCCAGCCGAACTGCAATGATTCCGGCAAAAGATTATGTGAGATATGCCTGACTTCTTTGATGGCGCTATCCAGGAATACAGTTGCATCATCCACTTCTTTGCCGGCTGGCATTGCATTGAGTTTCATTTTTACGGCAGACAACTGCTGGCCGATACTATCATGCAGATCCCGCGCAATGCGGATGCGTTCATTTTGTTCACCTTCGAACAATGCTTCAGCAGCCAGCTCTTTCTGCGCATATATCTCTTCCTGTAGCTTTCTGACCTTGCGTTGTTGAATGTTCCGGTACAGAAGATAAGCAACACCGGCAGCAAGCAACAAAAATATCGCTCCACCGGTCAACCAGTAGTTCTTACGCGCAATCTCAAACTGCTGCTCTTTGATCATCTGTTGCTTCTTATCCGTTTCATACCGGATGTTCAATTCCGCCAGCTGACCGTTCTTTTGCTGGTTGACCACACTATCGCGGTAATTGGCATACTGCGCATGACTTTCCAATGCCGATTTGAAATCCCCAAGATCCTGGTAGTATTCCGAAAGTGAAAAATAATAATCTTCAAGCTTTGTAAAATCATGCGAGGTCTTCACATAAACGCCGGCCTTATCAAAATAATAACGTGCATTTTTCAAATCATGCACACGGCCATATGCCTGTGCGAGATTCAGATAGCCTCCGAACCATAATGCCGTATCAGCCGGACCCGGAATAAACCGGAGGCTTTGCTGAAAGTATTTGAATCCTCCGGCCGTATCCCCCATTTCAAAGTGAACCGATCCAAGATTTTTATACCCCTTGAAAAGTCCCACGGAATCTTTTGCAATGGCTCTTTGCTCCAATGACTTCTCAAAGTAGCTGAGACTTAGCGAATCTTTTTCCAGCATATAATACACATTCGCCAGCGAATTATATGCATTGGACAATCCCTTTGGATCATTCAGCTTTTCATAAAGACTGATCGCCTTCCGGGCATACTTTTCAGCTTCCGGGTAATTCTCCGTTTCCATGAAGGTGGCGGCCAGGTTATTGTTGTTGGCCGCAACAGTCAACTGATCATTATACTTTTCCGCGATCCGTAATGATTGAAAAAAGCATTCGCTTGCTTTGACAAAATTGGCTTGCTGAAACCAGGCATTCCCCATCCGTGAGATGATCTTTCCCGCTTCCGCGGAATCTTTGACATTTCTTAATTCAGTATTCAGCTCATCGATCGATTGGGCATGAGCGCTGAAACTCAGCGCAGCAAAAAGAAACAGCGTTATTAATCGCATAAGTGGTAGTGGTGATAAATGGCTTATCAGACAAATATATTCTTTATGGATCATGATGCCTAATGGAAACGAAGACCGGTCAGGGATTGATCTGCTTTCCCGCTTTATTGATCACCAGCTTTTTATTGCCAAGCGTCACCTTTGCTTTTCCGTCTGCAAAATCCTCTGCTTCATCATAGGCAACAGGAATAAGCAGTGTTCCTTTTTCATCAATATATCCCCACTTTCCGCCTTTCATGTAGCCGCCAAACTCGCTTTCCGCCTTCACCGCCCCAAGGTTGATCTTTGCCATACCTTCATGAAAAAATCCGGCATCATCGAACTTAACAGGAACAACAGCTTTACCGGTCAGATCAAGAAAACCCCATTTCCCACCATAAAACACATCGAACAGATCGTCATAGGTGCCGCCAATATTAACTCTCACCAACCCGTTCTCCTCTATCAGCATATCGGTGTAAATGGTTTTCGTTAACGGTTTTCCGTCTTTGCCGAGCAGCCCATACTTCCCATCATTTTTTACAACATAACAGCCTTTATCTATCTGTGTGATCTGATCATATAGAATGGGGACAAGCTGTTTGTTATTTGCATCTACCAATCCCCATTTACCATCAGCGAAACCGCCGATCGCTCCGTCATAGTATCCGCCTTTATTTACCGTAACGGAACCATCTATAAGATCTCCGACCATATCATACATCAATGGGACCGCTTCTTTGCCCTGCGTATTGACAAGCCCCCATTTTCCACCTTCAAACTCACCATAATCATCCCATTTGCCGCCCTTATTCACGGCGGCAAAGCCATTGACAAATTTTACGACATAATCATATTTGAAAGGAATAACAGTTTTCCCCGACGCATCAATGAATCCGTATTTATTACCCATTCTTGCAGCGGCAAATCCTTCACTGAATTCATCGATGAAATCGAATTGGGCGTTCACAACAATTTTACCGGAGGCATCTTTTACGCCATACTTTTCCTTTGCACTTTTAAATGCCTTGAGATCCTGGGCCTGTGACGCTATCGCGATCACAAAAGCCAAAACGATGGTGGTTATCTTTTTCATACCACAAACCTGCAAAAGATCGGTACAGTTATCAATAGGAACGGGTACTAAGAATGATAGGGATTTGTACCTATTGGAAGTGAGGTTCCAGAGGTTTCAGAGGTTTCAGGGGTTCCAGCCGTTTCAGAGGTTCCAGAGGTTGCTGCCGCAATCTGAAATATCCCATTACCATAAACCTTCAGCAAGTTGAAGAACTTCTGGAACCCTTGGAACCTCTGGAACTTCTGGAACCTCTGGAACCTATTAAACCTCTGGAACCTTTAACACCCCCATCACTTTTCGAAATGTTGTATCTTGTCCCCGATCCCAACTGCAATGAGCAATCTCCGAACACATATCGAACATATCATGCCGCTGACTGACGCGGAATACGAGCAGATTCAAACGTTTTTTACCCCGAAGCGGGTCCGTAAAAATCAATATCTCGTACACGAAGGTGATGAAGTGAAATTTGAATACCTGGTGATGAAAGGTATTTATAAAGTTTTCCAGGTAGACGCAGATGGGAAGGAACATATTGTGCAGTTTGCGAGGGAGAACTGGTGGATGTCTGACTACGCCGCATATTTCAAAGGAAAGCCTGCTACCATGTTCATCGAATGTCTCGAAGAAGGTGAAGTATTGTGTCTTTCATTGCAGGGAAGGGAAAAACTTTCGGCAGACCTGCACAAGATGGAGCATTTTTTCAGGGTGAAACTGACGAATGGTTATGTGGCGCTGCAGGACAGGATTGCATTATTACTTTCCAGCACACCGCAGCAACGGTATGAGGCGTTCTCCAGATCCCATCCGGATCTGATACAACGCATTCCCAAAAAATTCATAGCGGAATATCTTGGGGTGAGCAGGGAAACGTTGAGCAGGTTGTATTCCGTGAATAAGTAAGTTCCTGGAGATAGACAGGTTCCAGAAGTTCCATGGGTTCCAGGAGTTTGGGAAGTTTGAGAGAATTTGCAAGCTCACCTGATCATTTTTAAAATGGTTGATAACCAGCTCGCTTTTAGATTTGCAGAGCCCTTTGGAGCCTTCGGCTATCAACCATTGACCATCCAACATCTACCATCGAACATCGATCATCGAACATCCCCCTTACTCTCCCAGATCAAGTGCCGACATTACAGTCACTTCCCGGTTATCCAGTAATGGAACGATCTTCCCGATCACCATTGTCTGGAAATGATCAGAGCTGCGGTGTTCTTCCATTGCCTGCGCATCTGTATAACTTTCATAAAGGACGATCGTGTTTTCATCCGCGGTGCTTTGGTGTACCTTATAAAATATATTTCCTTTTTCTTCGCGGGTCTTTTTTGTTACGTCTTTCAATATCGTCAATACAGTATTTACCTGATCTTTTTTTACCTGCCATTTTGCAAAGACGTATATAGGCTGACTGCTCATGTTCCTGGTTTTTAAATTGAAGAAAATTGACTGTGTTGTTTTTTGAAAATCTGGTCATAAAGATATTGATCTCTTCTTACACGAAGAGATCAATATCGCGGAAGTGTTATGCTTTTCCTTTCTCAAGGATCGCTACTACTTTTTCACCAACGCCTTTGGCTGATGCGGGATTCTGACCGGTTACAAGAAGACCATCGGCAACGCTATTGGCAGTCCACGGAGCGGCTGCGTGATAGATCGCGCCCTGAGCGGTCAATGCGGTCTGCAGTAAGAATGGCACATCGTCTTTTGCATAATTATTTTCTTCTTCATTGGTAAAAGAAGCGATGTTCTTACCATTAACGAGATATGAACCATCGCTGAGTTTTACGTTGAGCAGTGATACAGGGCCATGACACACGGCGCTTACAACCGCACCACGTTCGTATGTTTCTTTGATCACTTTTTTCAATAATGGATTTTCTGGCATATCAACCATTGGAGCGAGACCGCCAGGCATAAAGATCGCGTCATATTCTTTTACATCCACATCAGCCAGTTTACGGGCTTTTTGCATGTCCGCCCATCCATCACCAGTCAGGAAGGCGAGATTATCAGGATCAGCGGCGAGATTCAGCGCATCAAGATAAGGTGTATCGCCGGTGAGGCTGGCAAAATCGATCTGATAACCAGCCCTGGCAAATACTTCATAAGGATGAGCCACTTCGGGAAGGAAATTTCCGGTTCTGCGGTTGTTTGGGCCTATTACGTTTGCATTGGAAACAATAATGAGGATTTTCTTTTTCATGATGTTTAGCTTTACTGTTAGTATGTGTTTGACAGATCAAAGCTACTATCACAATAGGCGGCCGGAAAGGAGCCGGATCACTTTAATGGTGTGATCTGGATCACACTCGAAGTAAAAAGTAAAAACCGACCGGGGCGAAGTCAAAATTCAAAAGTAAAAAGTAAAAAAGGGGTCGTTTATAAAGGGAGAACAAGAAAATTTTTAAAATAAATTACTTTTTACTTTTTACTTTCTCTTATACCCAGTAAACACCCCCGAACCAGGATACTGTGCGTCATTCATAAAAAGAACTCTTGCTCCCTTTATAGCAGTGAAGTATACGTCGTAAGTTTTTTTCTTGCCTTCGATATCATCGAACTGAAGTTGCCAGTTGTTGACGGACCTGAAAGAGCCTGCGCCTTTGGCCTGCGCGGCGTTGGTGAAACCACGTGTGCTGTTGGCTACAACAAGCTTCCAGGTATAAGTTTGGTTGTCGCCAAAAACAAACCAGGATGAAGATGAGTAAGTGCTCATGCCTGCGGAATTACCGGTGTAAACGTTTGTCCAGAAAGTATTGCTGGAAAAATTGCTGTCCCACTCACCGGTATTATTAAGATCTGAAACAGCTACAGCAAACCTGTTGCGCCCGATCATGCCGTCCAGCGTTTTTAACGGATCTGTATCGCTGTCCCAACGGATCGTTTCCGGATCAAAATGGAAATACTGTATGAACGTATTCTTATCCGGTGCTTCCACTTCAACCCAGCCTGCACTTTGCCTGAACAGTACAACAAATACCTTTCGCTGCGTAGCGTTATCCGTTGCATACCCCATACCTATATAAGGCCTGTTGTAAGTGTTGATATAAGTCGTCTTGTAATTTTGAAGATTGCTGTAGCGCGGCGCAACAAGGATATTCCATGCTGCATCGGTAAGCGGTGCCGGATCGGCAGGGAAAATAGTCCCCTCTTTGGGATAGTGCAGTAATACTTTTATGTTTGCCTTTGTCACCTCTACCCAATCGGGCTGTACCGCGCTTACCCAGCCATCATCAAAAGTAGTAGTATTGAACGCAAAATTATCTTTATAAGCCGGCGTCGGAGAATTCTGCAATTGACCGCCTGCTGCTGCAGGCTGCTCAGGCTGATTGCTTACAGGTTGTGTACTTGCGGGCTGAGCATTTACCGGTTGTGTTAATTGCAACGTCGCAAAGATCCCGTCCACCAATGATGTGAAATCCGTCGTATTTGAGTTGGTGATAATGCTCAAACAAACATTATATCCACTGAATACAGTGAGGGAAGTGGAAGCACTACTACCATTAAAAGCAAAATTCCCTGTGCCGGTTTTCATTTTCCATCCGTCAAATTCCTGCACGGTGGTATTTTGTGCGGGATCCACCACGCCCAATGGTTGAACGATCTGGCTCCACTCGCTATCAAAATCCGCATCAACAGAACCTTTGGATGCCGTTTCTTTATATACACCCATTTGCACCCAAGCACGCGTGCTGTTATTGACTTTGGAATAAACAACACTGTTCTGTTTCAGTTCCTTTTTCCAATCCGAAGGGATCGTGTAACTAAGCAAGCCAAAAGTCTCCTGCTGCTGTGCGAAGGTTATCGAAGAAGTCATAATTGCTGCAATAAATAAGAAATTCTTCATGATCAATTCTTTGAATGAAAATAATATCAGGCGGGAAAATATCACCTCCCCCGAAAATGGGATTTATCAGGACATTTATCCTTTGGTGATCTTCACATTTCCAATATATACCTCTACAGTCTTGTTATCATTGGTAACATTATTGAACGTCATGCTTCTGAACAGCAGCTCAGCCGGCACACCGCAAAGCTTGCACGCGCCACCGTATGTCATCTTGAAATCAGCCTGGCTGATCACCGGCTTACCGTTTACCAGGATCGTGAGAAAGCCATCCTTCAGCTGCACGCCTATATGCACTTTCGTTTTTTTATCAGTGAATTCACCGAGTTTGTATTCTGCCCTGATGCCTTTTGAAAAATTCTCTTCATTTGGATCCGGGGTATTATTCACGCTCACGCGAAGAAGGCCACGGTAATTATAACCTGCTTTATAATCCGCATCGCTGCCTGATTCCACGCGAACCGTGATCACGGCATCTTTTGCAGCCGTGCTTCTTACCTCGGTATTGTTTCCGGATAGTTCGCGGGTGGAGAGCATCAGCTCAACAGCACCGCCCGTCCTGCCGGTATAGCCGTTATCCGTTACCACATCAAACTCCACGTTAAAATTCTTTGGCCAGGGCGACTTTAACAGGCTGGGACGTATCGGGCGTCCAACACCAAGCTTCAGCCATTTACCGGATTCGCCTGGTATAGTGACGACCGAGAAAGGCGTTGTTCCCGCACGATTATAAAACCAATCCGCCGGATCATTGCCTTCAGCATTTTTGCTGAAGTCCTCCATGTAATGAACATTTGCCGGCCAGTTGGTACCGGAGACTTTTGTGTTCAGGTTATAATTGTTTTTATTCCGGTAGCCATCCAAACGCGCCTTCATATCCGCAGCATTGGCCGGCGTATAAGGCACTCCTTTCACTTTTTCGGGATCAAAGAAATAGTTATAGATATAGTCGTAATTGATATTCTGCGTGATGGCCGTATAAAGTTCATAATCACGCGTCCCCTCCCCTTTTGTTGCAAAAGGAACCGCCATAGATAAAAACAAAGGTGTTGGTCCTTTCATTTTCGTCAGTGTGGCTGCATCCAGTTTGTATACCGGGTAATAGATGGTGTTGGGACCGCTTTTGAAGATATCCCAGCTGCCGGAATGAAAACTGCGCCAGTTTGTCTGATAATCCACCACCATCGCTTGCTCATTCAAACTGTTCTTGTATTTCTCTTTTAATGCCTGGATCTCTTTCCTGGTTTTTTCCAATTCTTCATTCTTTACGGCCATAGCAGATTCAAGGCCTTTTGGATTTCCCTGCCAGCGTTGTGTTTCTTCTTTTTTTATGTCTTCCAGTACTACATCAAGGGAAGCAGCTGCCTTATCAAGCAGTTCGCCTTTTGACACAGGCAGTATCGGCAACTGATTATTGGGGGTAATATAGATCGTCACCCATTCATTTACCCATGTCTTCATCTTATATACATTAGGGTGAACGCGTGGATCCATTCCTTTCCGGCGTCCTTCTATTGTGGAGTTACTACTATATCCATCCGGTTGAAAGGTCATAAAGCATTCTCCTTTCTTATTCATGAAATCGATCTCCCAGGCACCATAGAACTGATTGGCCGTAAAATGCGCGGGTGTATTTTCTTCCGGGATCGGACGGAATTTCTTTTGTGCATCCAGGTAATCATAACCCACATTCCATGGCTGAAAATGCAGACCGAACCCAACGGTGCCAACAAAACGCTGGTATTCACCAAGGGAACCGACAGGTGTATAACTTGCTTTCAGCCATTCGGCCATTTTATTGGCAATGGCCTCGCGTTGTTTACCAACGGGAGTGGTTTGTGGTTTATAATTGCGGTCGTAATAGTTCTTCACGTCCCAGCCAATAACGCTGTCCTGTATGCGTTGCTCCTTATTGAGCTGCGCCGAAGCGGTGAAGGAAAAGAAGGTGATAGTGACTGCGGATAGTACTTTCCCGTATCCGGAAAAAGAAGCGATTTTTTTCATTTGCTTAATTTACAGGATAAAGATGATTTTAAACGGGTCAGTGGGGCATCCTGTGAAAACGGTATTTTTTGCCTGGGGAAGATTGTCAGGTAAAGTTTAGCCGGTCCTTGTATTTTCTTACCGTCCTTCCCCACCTTCCCGGTTTAATTTTTACCGGGGAGACGGGCAGAACGGTAAGAGAGTCCAGAAAAACAATTTGTCTTTAGTCTGAACAAACGGTAAATTAAAATCGCGCTTAACTATCCAGCATTGAATTAAAATTGCGGGGTAAGGAATGCGCGATCTCCCGCGCTGTTGAAGGCTGGAGTAATCAATAAAGTTTTACTGCTATTCCGCCATTAAGCCAATCAGGTACAGTACTTCTGCTTCCTGACGCGTGCTTCGTAACAATTTCATAACATCACTTTTCCCTGATCACTTCACAACCTTAAATAGCTTTGCCGGCGATTTGAAGGACAAGCTGAAATATTATTTTTCAAGACTGATCGTCTTATTTGTTGCGCTGCAAACGCTGGACGCCAGTGTGGATATTGACTATCTGACCGCACAGATGAGCTGGCACGACAGTGAGAATTATGATGATATCGATACGATCTCCGAATTTTTTGTTGAGAAGGCGTTGAATAACAATGATTACATGCCCGAGGGCAAAAGTGATGATCATCACCATTCTCAAAAACACGTTCGCAACTTTTTACCACTCACTTTTTATTATACCAATAACGCTGAAGTTACCAACGTCAATCCTGAACCGGCGATCGACAGCCGGGCTTATCCCTCATTAAGGAACACTGTCTTCCACACACAGGATTTTTCACAGCTCAACTACACACCTCCGGACCGGGCGGTCTCCTGATCGTTGTTCGATGATCGATGTTGGATGGCCGATGCTCGATGTTCGATGATTGATATGGCCATTCACTGTCAGGTTCGAACGGGTTATCAAATAATAAGAGGCAGGCTTAATGAATGCGGCATTAATACATGCCATAACCCTCTATTGGATAATTAACCATCGATCATCAAACATCGACCATCGACCATCCAACATCGAAACTCCGGTGTACAAATACAAATGCGTATCAAACTGCGCAATACACGACCTGCTTTAGCCATAGCAAATCAACTTTTATTATATGCAGAAACTACATGCTTTTTCAAGATTATTACTGCTGATCTGTTTCCTCGCCAGTATGCCGGTAATTTACGGCCAGGAAACAACATCATCTCTCACCGGTGTTATCAAAGATCCCAAAGGATCTCCGCTGGAATCCGTGACGATCACCCTGAGACATGAACCGACAGGCTTCACTTCCAGGACCACCACAAACAATAAGGGTTATTACTTTTTCAATAACCTTCAGGCCGGTGGACCTTACACGATCAATTTCAGTTTTGTTGGATTAAGCGCCGAAGAAAAAAGCGGTATCCAACTCTCATTGGGCAGCAATTCCATCAATCAGACCATGCAGGAATCCACACAAACACTGGCAACAGTAGTTGTTTCAGGTAAGGCCGCCGGGCAGCGTACAGGCGCAAACGTTCAGCTTGGACAAAATCAGATCAAGACGATCCCGACATTGAACAGAAGCCTGCAGGACATTACCAAAGTAACTCCTCAAAGCAACAATAACTCATTCGCAGGAACGAACTTCCGTTATAACAACGTGACCATAGACGGCGCGATCAATAACGATGCGATCGGTTTCAGTCCATCACTTGGCGGGCAGACGAACGCATCAGGTCAGCCCGGAAGCAGTACCCGCACCAATCCTGTTTCACTTGATGCGATACAGGATATCCAGGTTTACCTAACACCTTATGATGTGAAGATCGGCAACTTCCTTGGTGGCAGTATCAACGCAGTAACACGCAGTGGAGGTAACCAGGTACATGGTTCCGTATATGGATACGGGCGGGCCGCCTTCCTGATCGGGCCAAATAATGCGGGTGATAAATCGAAACTGCCTGCTGATTTTCATGATTACCAGACTGGCTTCCGCGTTGGCTTACCGTTGATCAAAAACAAATTGTTCTTCTTTACAAACGAAGAGATCACCAGAAGGGTTGATCCGGTGATACTCGCAGCAGGTTCCGGGGATAATAAAGTTATTTCTCTTGCCGAGGCACAGGCAATAGATGATGTGATGCGTAATAAATATGGAATTGCAAATGGCGCGGGTGCGTATGGCAATACTTCTATTTACTCCAATTCCAATAAGTTCTTCAACCGCCTCGACTGGGTGATCAGCAATAAACACCGCTTAACGCTCAGAAACAATACCATTACATCAAAAGCCACCAACCTTGAACGCGATCAGCTGAATTTCCGTTTCGGAGATATCGATTTCAAACAGGTAAACAATCAGTCATCAACCGTACTGGAGTTGAAATCAAACTTCAAAAGCAATCTGTCAAACAGCCTTGTGCTCGGCTATTCAAATATTCATGATTACAGGGATCCCACTTCAAATCCTGCATTGCCACAGATCGAGATCTCTTCCAACAACGGAACGATCTTTCTTGGTACAGACCGTGAGGCGGCTATCTTTAACATGAAACAAAAAACATACGAATTCACGGATAATGTTACCTGGGTAAAAGGCGCTCATACTTTCACTTTTGGGACACACAATGAATTTTATGATATCACTTATGGCTTTGTGAATTCATGGAACGGCCGCGTTGCATACAGCAGTGTGAATGACTTCCTGAATAACAATCCAAACCGCGTACGTACAAACTTCAACTACGCGAATAATACGCGTGATTATATCATGGATAATCCTCCTGCCGCATTCAAGATCAATCTTTACAGCGTTTATGCGCAGGACGAGATCCGGTTGGGTAGAGTAAAACTGACACCGGGCATGCGCGTGGATATTGCGGATATGCCAAACAAACAACCGCTCAGCACGAAAACAACACAAGCGCCCGTTGATCCGAACTATGGCAATACCTACACCTATACTCTTCCAAAAAATATCAGGAATGATTTCCTTGGCCAGTTACAGATCTCTCCACGCCTCGGATTTAACTATGATGTATTGGGCAATTCAAAACTGATCGTAAGAGGCGGAACGGGTATCTTTACCGGAAGGATCCCGTTTGCATGGCTTGGTTATGCTTACTATAATAATGGCGTCACTTACGGGGCATTTGATCAGCGTTCATCAACGCCATACGTACCAGGAACTGATCCTGTAAAAGATGCGATCAGTGGTAATATCGGCGAGGCCAACTTTGTAAAGAACCAGGGCAAGAACATCAACGATGCAAATGGCGCCACTCAGGTTGACCTGATCGATAACAACTTCAAAATGCCGCAGGCGTGGAGAAGTAATGTAGCCGTTGATTACACAACAGCCAACAAATGGAAATTCACCATTGAAGGACTTTATACAAAAGTGATCCACGATCTGAAATTCCAGCAGATCAACTATGTTGATAATCCAACTTATTATCCTTACGACACCAAACACCAGCAGCCGATCTACAGCGGTACAAAGATCAATTCGCTTTATACAAACGCATACCTGCTGAGCAATACCAAAGAAAGTTACAGGTACAGTGTAACCGGACAGGTGAGCAAGACTTTTGATTTTGGTCTTAACCTGAGCGCTGCATATACTTACGGCAGGTCCAAAGATATCACGAACGGCATCCGTAACTCAATGGAATCAAACTGGCAATTGAACCAGGCACTGAGCCCCAATAATCCAGGGCTGGCATTCTCAAACTTTGATATCCGTCACAGGATCGTATCTACAGCGAACTACAGACTTGACTGGGATCATACCAACAGGTTCATCACAACGTTCTCGCTGTTCTTCAGTTCAGCTTCCGGCCTGCCCTTCTCTTATGGCTTGATCAATGCAACTTATAATGGAACAGGTCAATCCCAGAGCCTTGTGTATATTCCTAAAACCGAGGATCTTTCCAAATTCTTTGCAAATCCGGCACAGGCTTCTGCGTTTGATGCTTATGTGAATAACGACAAGTATCTCAGAACACGCCGCGGTGATTTCACTGAGCGGAATGGTGGCCGCACACCATGGAACACTCAACTTGATTTCCGCCTGGCACAGGATTTCAATCTGAAATTTGGCAAGAATACACACACTATCACCTTCACGTATGATATCATGAACCTGACAAATCTGCTGGATAAGAAATGGGGTTGGGTTTATTTCTCGCCAAACACGTTCAATTCAATGGCATCAACAGGTTTGAAAGTTACAGCTCCGGCAACACCGGGCGCATATCCGGTGTATACCTGGTCAAACCCGGGCAAGCCATATTCATTGGATCTGTTCAGTTCAAGATACCAGATGCAGGCGGGCCTGAGATATTCGTTCTGAGGCAAAAGATAACGAGGTTTAATGTCTGAAAAAGAAGAGACCGCTCAGCGTTCGGTGAGCGGTCTCTTCTTTTTTAAGTTCTATCATTCATTCCGGAGATTCTTCACCGGGTTGACCATTGCGGCTTTAACGGACTGAATGCTTACGGTAGCCAGCGCAAGAAAAACCGCCGCTGCGGCAGCCAGGGCAAATACCCACCATTGAATATCGATACGGTAAGCAAAATCCTGCAGCCATTGATGCATTCCCCACCAGGTGAGAGGGATGGCGAGCAGACAGGCGATTGCCACTAAACGCAGAAAATCCTTTGCGATCAGGAATGTAAGACCCGGCACGGAAGCGCCAAAAACTTTCCGGACGCTCAGCTCTTTGCTACGCTGACGGGTGATATAGGCTGCCAATCCAAACAAACCCATGCACGCGATCAGAATAGAAATGCCTGCAAACATGGTAAATAACTGTACCGTTTTTTCTTCCTGCTGATACAATGCAGCAAACTGTTCATCTAAAAAATTATAGGCGAATGGAACGCCTTTCGCAAATTGCTGCCATTTGTTCCGGAACATATCAATGGTGCTGCGCACATCCGCCTGTCTTACTTTCACAATGAATCCGCTGCGGTAACCGGTACCCAATTGCAGAACCAACGGCGCAATTTTTTGTTTCAATGATGAATAATGAAAATCTTTTGCGATGCCGATGACTTTAAATTCACGTTGCCCGGAATAAACGATCGTCTTCCCTATTGGATCCGTATGTGACCAGCCAAGATCCCGAACGGCTGCCTCGTTGATCACCACGCCAAACGAATCGGTAGAATATTCACGTGAAAAATTACGGCCTTTTATGATCGGTAAGCCAAGCGTCGGAACATAATCGTAATCCACGTGGTAAATATTGACATGGATCTCTGAATGGTCTTCCCCCGTAAGCTTATCCTTCGCATAAGCCTGTGTGCCGTCTGCATCCACCTTACCCGGCAGATCAGTCCCGATACTCACGGAGAGCACACGCTGATCCTGTAGTAACGATTGCTTAAAGGCCTCCTGTGCCGAATATTCTCCGAGCAATTGCGCATCCTGAAGATAAATGAGCTGATCTTTATCATAACCCAGCTTTTTATCCTGCATATAATTCAATTGCTGGTAAACAATGAACGTAGCAATGATAAGTCCGGTGGATACTGCAAATTGAAATACGACCAATACACTGCGCAGCGGGCTTCTGCTGCCGGTCGTATTGGAAGAACTGCCTGCAAGAATTTTTCCCACTTTGAAAGATGTAATAAAAAAAGCCGGATAAACTCCCGCGAGCAGGCCGGCAAGTAACGCGATCAATAACTCCAGGCCGATCGCGGCTGGTGAAAGAAACAGCGAAAAGGAAATGTTCTTATCCGCCAGCTTATTCAGCAGAGGTAAGCACAGGTACACCAGCAACAACGCTACAATCAACGAAAGCAACGATATCGATACCGATTCTACCAAAAATTGCATCACCAATTGATTCTTTCCTGAGCCGAGCACCTTACGTACCCCCACTTCCCTCGAACGTTTGATGGATCCTGCTGTAGACAGATTTGTAAAATTGGCACAGGCAAGCAACAATATAAAAATAGCAAGGGCTGCAAAAATGTAAACGTATTTACTGTCTCCATTTGCCTCCCACTCATATTTGGTATTGGAGTAAAGATGAATGTCCTTTACTGGTTGAAGAAAGAATTTAAATGTGCTGATCGTTTTGCGGGCTTCGGCAAGACTTACCCCCATATCACGCACGGTTTCCGGGACAACATATTTTTCCACCAGTTCTGGAAACTTTGCCTCCATCGCCTTCGGATCGGCACCTTTCTTCAATCGCAGATACGTATAATAACCTACATTGCTCCAGGTTTGCTCCCTGGTACCCTGGCTTGACGCACTGAGCAGCGCACTAAAATGAAAATGTGTATTGGATGGCAGGTCATCCACCAAACCCGTCACTTTATAAAGACGGGATCCTATGATGAGGGATTGACCTACCGGATCTGCTTCTCCGAAGTATTTCTTTGCAAGATCCCGGGTGACGACCATTGAATTGGGGTCTTTCAATGCAGTCATGATATTTCCATTCACAAGCGGAATGGAAAAGAAACCAAAGAAGTTTTCTTCAGCAAATGCAAGCCCGTTCTCTTTGAATTGCCTATCTCCATTTTTGACAAATGTTTCCCTAAGTTTTTGCAAACGGGTAAATGCAGTCACATCAGGAAATTTATTCTTTATGCCTTCCCCGACAGCCACATCGACATGCGGGTAAACATCTGTCCCGCCGTTACCCAGCACGCTGACTTCCACGCGGTAAAGCTGATCAGGATCGGAAAAACTGCTGTCATAACTCAGTTCATCCTTTACATAAGAGGCGATCAGCAGGCAAACAGCCATTCCGAGCGCCAGTCCTGAGATATTGATGAGGGAAAAAACTTTGTTTTTGACCAGGTTCCGGAAGCCGATTTTCAGGTAATTCTTAAGCATAAGTGGAGAATTGATCAAAATCTTGATCCAAAAAAGTGCCGCCGGATAAAGTGCTCAATTCCAATAGCAGATCTGATGAAAACGACAATGAGGTGTTCATTTTTGATACAATCGGTGGTCGCGGGCGATACAGCTTTAAGTCCACTTTTAAAAAGCACTCTTTATAACACCGATCTCAATTTTTCAAGATTCTTCTCTTTCTTCGCCTGCAAAAGTTCTCTGCAATAGGATGTGAAGAATTTATGCGCTTCCATGAAGAGGACCGTTTTTGCCACCCGGTTCACGATCTTTTTCCCAAGCCTGGCTTCTATCTCATCCCAGACTAATTCATTGTGTTGAAAGAATAAGTCAGTCCCCAGGTGATAGGTATCAGCATCACAGATGATCGCTTCCATAAGATCGGTTGGATGTGCGGGCATTTTGGTGGCCATGATACAACGGCGGATCTCTTTCAGCATTTGGTCAGTCAGTCCTTTATCAGACAAAAAAAATTCCGCTACCTCCACGCTTTTTTCTTCGTGCCCCTCCCATTCGTTAAACAAATGTCCCGTATCATGAAACCATGCAGCAGCCAGCAATACAAATTCTGTTTCCTGACCGAGTGAGTAATGATCAGCAATTTCTTTCGTATGCTCCACCACATTTTGGGTATGCGTATAGTTGTGATACAGCAATTTGCTTGTATCTGCGTTAGCGAAATTTTTTTTAACATACGCTTCTATGTCCGTCAATAACCGGGGGGTCTCAAACTTCATATTATGTAGTACACCAAACGTAAAGCCAGCTTTTATCCAGTCTAATTTCATAATGAATTCTGTAGAAATTCTGAACCAGGGTTATTCCTCCTGACTGTCCGGCCGCGTACCCGGATATCTTTAAGCGATTCGAATGGCGTAAGGCTCCCGCAGATCTCGCAGATTTGTCATTCCTGTAATCGAAATAACCTGAGAAAAAGAGAAACTTCCAGGTGGAATGCGCAGATCACGCAGATCAGACGCAATTATCAGCAGCTGATCTCCGGGGAATATATAAAGAAAGTAAATTGTGCTATAATAACAGTTTCATTTCTTAATAAAACATGACAGCATTATGTGGTGGATATACGCGTTACTTTCAGCTTTATTTGCATCGTTAACGGCCATCTTTGCAAAACTTGGTGTAACCAATATCAATTCTAATCTTGCAACGGGGATACGCACGATCATCGTATTGATCATGATCTGGGGAATTATCTTATTCCGTGGAGAAGCAAAGGGATTGCAGACATTATCCAAACAGAATATTATCTTCCTGGTAGTATCGGGCATTGCAACAGGGTTGTCGTGGATCTTTTACTTCAAAGCCTTATCGATCGGGAAAGTATCACAGGTAGCACCGGTTGATAAGCTGAGCGTAGCCCTGACGATCGTGCTTTCTGTTATTTTCCTGGGGGAAGCGCTGACGTTGAAAACGGCGATTGGCGCGGCGTTGATTATTGCGGGGACGGCGGTGTTGATACTCTAACGGACGGGGATTTATTGGATTATTGGGATTAATAGGATGAGATGTTGAGGAAGGAAGAAGGAACGGTTATTTTAGAGGGGCATAATTACGTATTCAGTTTTTAAAATGATAGGAATAGGGATTAATGGGAGGCCTTTCCTAAAGTCTGTTACCCTCCTACTCCCAATAATCCTCTTTTCAAATAATCAGAAAGAGGATCAAAGAGAAGCTGATCAATAATCGATCCCTACAATCCTTCTTACCTAAAGTATGTTACGCTCCTAATCCCAATAATCCCCTTTTCAGATAATCAGAAAGAGAATTAATGGCAAGCTGATCAATAATCGATCCCTTCCATTCTTCTTCCCTAAAGTCTGTTATCCTCCTAATCCCAACAATCCAATTAATCCCCGTACCTCAGCGACCTAAACTTTTTATTCTTCACCATCCACGCCGCCACCTGATAAAACGCAATCGCTTTTTTCATCGCCCGTTCATCGCCTTTGATTTGCGTTGCTTCTCCTGTTGCAAAATTTACCTGATACGCCGTTACATTCTTCTTTGGAGATTGAACGATGAGCGTGTCTCCGGAGATCATACCCAATCCCTGGTAAGTGCTGATCACTGCCCTTGCGGAAGATGAATCGTGAAAGACGTCACGACCGAAAAAGCGGGAATCATAAGAGGCATTGAGAAACCCGAGAATCGAAGGAGCAATATCAAGCTGGCTGGTAAGCGTGCTGACCGTTCCCGGAGTAATATTAGCGGGTGAATACATGATCATCGGGATATGATAGCCCGTTACCGGCAGGGCGGTTTTACCTGCGCTTGACGCACAATGATCGGCAACGATCACAAACAGCGTATTGTTGAACCAGGGCCTGGTTGCCGCTTGTTTCAGAAACTGACCAATGCTGTAATCAGTATATTTCACTGCACCGTCCCGGGATTGCGAAGACGGCGGAATATCGATCCTGCCCTCAGGATAAGTGAAAGGGCGGTGATTGGAAACAGTCATGATATGCGAAAAAAACGGACGATGCGCCTGGTAATTTGAATCAAGCTCGCGGAGTGTCAGTGAGAAAAGATCTTCATCTGCCACTCCCCAGATATTAGCGTAGTGAACTTCGTTGCGGCGCAGAGCACTTCTGTCTATTACCTGATAATGGTTGGCACTGAAGAACGATTGCATGTTATCAAAATAGCTGTAACCGCCGTATATATATTGAGAAACATATCCCTTACGGTTAAATACACTGCCAAGGCTGAAAAAATCTGCATTGTCCGGACGTTTGACGAGACTTTGACCGGGCAAGGGCGGAATAGCAAGACTGATCGCTTCAAGCCCACGGACCGTGCGCGTCCCTGCTGCATAAAGATTGGTAAATAATAAGCCGTGTTGAGCAAGGGAATCAAGACAAGGCGTGAGGCCACTCTTGTTGCCGAAGGCAGCCATAAAATCTGCACTGAAACTTTCCACGCTGATCAGCACAACGTTCATCTTTTTCTCAGGCTGATCATAGCTGATATGGCGCAAAATATCAGTGGAATCACTGGTATAGGAGCTGACATGTTGAGTGTTCAGTTCATTCCTTACCAACTGAAATGCTTCGCTATCGGGTAAGGTTTTGTAATACTGGTAAAAATCGAGTTCGTTCTTTTTGAAAGCCTGCACAAAATCATAAAGACCGTTTCCGGCCAATTCGTTTTCGTAATTGTTCCCGCTGAAATATTGCCATTCCGGAGGAGTAACCCTGGCCAGCAAAAATGTGGTCACGATCATTCCTGCCGTTAACAATACACGTTTGATAAAAGAAAGACGTTCAGCTGCGTTGAACCTGATTTTCCGGCGAAATATGATCAGTATGATTATCGTTACGGCCAGGATCACCGTCACGATCAACGTGAGCGGATAGGATTCTTCGATATTACCGAGTACCTCATTTGTATACACGAGATAATCAACCGCGATAAAATTATAACGTGAGGAAAACTCCAGCCAGAAGAAGATCTCACTTACTGCATTAAATAACAACAGGAAAACGGAGATCGCGAAGATCACGGCGGTCATTACGTTGCGCCAGCGCCTCCTGAATGAAGCGCCCATATACGCAAGCAATCCATAGATCAGCCATCGAACCGCAATGAAGATCAGAAAGGCTTTATAAAGATCTTTATTATAGTCTTTGGGAATAAGCCCGCTGAAAAGAAGAATTGCGGTAAGCGACGCACCGGAAAGCAATACCCATTTGATATTCGCTTTCCTGTAGATCCATTCATTGAGAAAAGAAGTATAGAGCAACAGCGGCATCATGACAAATCCGGCAACGATCAGATCATAGACCAATCCGATCAGTAATCCTCCGGCTATTGCGCCTGGTGAGCCGGCAGCGCCTCCGGTTAAACAAAGCAACAGGATTCTCGTTAACGAGGAAATAACAATTGCAATAATTCCGAGTAAATAAACCGGACAAAAAGTCCGCCATTTTTTAACAGTAAGTGAACTCATCAGCGATCGCTGTTCGTTAATATTGAATAGATGATTGGTGTTTTCGGTTCCATTTATACTGGTGCGTCCAGTATGCAACTTTCATGGATAAGATACCAATCCCCGCACCAAGCAAAACGTCAGAGACATAATGGCGGTTATTAGCCATGCGCATCATGCCCACCGAAGAAGCCAGGCCATAGGCAGCATAGGGCATCCAGGGCAAGCGGTCTTTATATTCCTCACTTAAAAAAGTAGCGGCGGCAAATGCCTGAGCAGTATGGCCGGACGGAAAAGAATTATACCCGGATCCATCCGGGCGGAGTTGGTGCGTGGCGTTTTTTAACAAATTCACTGTACTGACCATCAGCAATTCACCCTTGATCATGATCGCTGTCCTGTTGACGAGGTCCGTTTTTGATCGGACGCCGGCTGCATCCAGGCCGTATGCAATAGCAAGCGGGGCGTATTGCAGGTAGTTATCGATATGCGTATGAAAACCGTGCAGGTATTCATTGCGTTCTTCCACGATCTCATTCTTAAAAGATTCATGTCCATTGCCGTTTGCGAGTATGCCCATCAGGCTAAGCGTCATGGGGACACGTAATTGGCGGATGGTGAACCTGGTTCTCAAAGCGGGCGGAAGGCTATCATACGGCTGTGCATTTACAAAATGGCTAAACAGCAAAATAGCCAGCACCCAGATGCTTTTTTTCATATTAAGGAGTACTTGTGGGACAAAGCTGGATGGCGATTTGGTAGAAATTCTGAAGACAGGCGGAGCGATGCCAGATGACCGATGGCAGATGGCCGGGCTCCGCGTTAGGTTACCACCGACAGGCCAGGTGACGCTCATATTTGCCAGAACATTGAATACATACTTTCTGATCTGCGAAGTACCGCCATCGGCCATCTGCCATCGTTCATCGGCCATCGGCTATCCATTCCGTCTTCAGAAGAATTTCAGAATTCGAATCTTAAATTGCAGTATGAAAATCCTGATCATAGAGGACGAGCCGGAACTTTCGCGCAGCATGGGTGCTTATCTCTCAGACGAGAGTTACCTGTGTGAATATGCCATGAACTTTTCACAGGCGATGGAAAAGATCACCACTTTTGATTATGACTGCATTTTGCTGGACCTGATGTTGCCTGGCGGAGATGGATTGCAACTGCTGGAAGAATTGAGACGGCAAAAAAAAGATGATGGAGTGATCATCATCTCTGCGCGTAATTCCGTTGACGACAGGATCCGGGGTTTGCAGATCGGGGCGGACGATTATTTATCCAAACCGTTTCATTTGCCGGAGCTCGCCGCCAGGATACATTCCATAATCAGGAGAAAACAATTTGGAAATGTAAATGTGATCGAGCTGAATGAATTAAAAGTAGATCTTTTAGGGAAAGAAGTTAAGGTGAATGATCAGGCCCTTGCATTAACCAAAAAGGAATATGATCTGCTGATGTATTTTATCAGTAATAAGAACCGGGTCATTTCAAAAGCTGCGCTGGCCGAGCATTTATCGGGCGAAATGGCGGATATGCTTGGCAGTTATGATTTTGTGTATGCACATATAAAGAATCTCAAACGCAAACTAAGCGATGCCGGCTGTGATAATTACTTAAAGACGATCTATGGCACCGGTTATAAATGGGAAATATGAGTAAGCTTTTAAATTACTCGTTAAAAAAGATCATCGTTTATGCAGGAATTGTACTGGCCTGCAGCATTCCCGTATATTATTTCGCCATCAGCAGGCTTTGGCAATATGAGCTGGATGAGCATCAAGTGATGGTTACGCCGGAGGCCGGCCGGGAAGACAGTTTCCTGATCATTGGCGCGGTGACCTTATTAAGTGCACTGTTCTTTGTGTTACTGATGGGCGGGTTGATATTGTTGAACCGCAGGTTATCCCGCAGAATGTGGAAGCCATTTTACAAAAGCCTGGAAAAGATCCGCAGTTTTGACCTTAGCAAAACAGATAACGTGCAGCTTGACCGTTCAGGTATTTCTGAGTTTGATGAACTGAATACAAGCCTGGAGAAATTGCTTTCCGCAAACATCACGGTTTTCAATCAACAAAAAGAGTTTGCAGATAATGCCTCGCATGAGCTGCAGACACCACTGGCGATCGTTCAGTCGAAACTCGAATTGCTTTCACAAAGCAAAAAACTGGATGATGAACAATACCAGTTAATAGAAGAAGCGATGAGCGCGATCTCCCGTGCTTCACGCATTAACAGGAATTTATTGTTGCTTACAAAAATAGAGAACAGCCAGTACTCGGATCAGCAGGAAATGAATCTCTCTGAAATGATCCGGGAATTGATTGAACAATTTCAGCCATTTTTTGAAGATAAAACACTGTTGATCGATCTCCGGATAGATGATGGTGTGATAGTAAAAGGCAACCCAACGCTCACCGAAATAATGATCAGTAATCTTCTTACGAATGCGATCCGCTATTCTTCCAATAATGAAACAATATCAGTGTACCTGTCTGAATTCCGCATGACCGTTGAAAACCCTGGCGGAACAGCGCTTCAGACAGATCAACTGTTCAAAAGATTTGCATCGGCGAGCACGGTCAGTCCAGGTACTGGATTAGGATTGGCATTGGTGAAGCAGATCTGTGCGAGACATGGATGGAATGAGCAGTATCATTGGGAGAATGGAAAGCATGTTTTTGAGGTTGTGTTTCGATAAGCGTTCACAAAACTTCTTCTATCCACATATAAGATCGCGCAGATTGCAAGCTTTTCGTCAATGCAGAACAAGGGGTGATAACGAAAAGTTTTCTTACCGTCCTTACCGTCTTACCGGTAAAAAATAAACCGGTAAGACGATAAGAAGGTCTGAGTAAGCGATCTGGCATACAGTAGTTAAGGAGCAAAGAGTTTGTCAAGGCACCGCCTGCACCAAGTTTCAGCGGGCATTGAATAGAACTCAAGCTTATACGTCCCGCTCACTTCATCGAATGAAATGCTACCCTGTTCCCTTCCGTGTCCAGGAAATGCGCCATAAACCCATTTGGCCCCAACGATGTTTTTGGCATAATGATCTTTCCACCGGCAGCTTCTACCCTGCCCAGGGGAACTGACAGATCTTCGCCGCCATTCAGATAAATGATCGATCCCTTTTCAGAAGGCTCATACCCATCCTCTTCCATCAACCCGCCACCTACTTCACCATTCATTACGTCTGCCGGAAACATGGCATACTTCATTTCAGGAAAAGGAAGAGTCATTGTTATATCAAGAACAGTCTCGTAGAATTTCTTTGCGCGTTCAAAATCCACCGCATGGATCTCAAACCAGTTTATTGCATGTGCCATAAGAGTTGATTGTAGTTGAAATATACTACAAATTTGTTGACCCGGATACAGGAAAAAGGACGGTAACATACTTCCATTTTAGCCTTTCATCCTTTATCAAATCGCCTGCAATGAAATTGCTGTCACTGCTATTACAAAGAAAGTAAAGAATATAACCTCAGAAAATATTTATCAACGATAACGGCTTTCGACGAAAAAACTCAAAAGGTTTGAGTGGTCACTGGAAATTGATCAGGTGGTCAAATGAGCCGGTGAGAATTGATGAGTTATCGGGTAATTAGAAAGGGCTATTTTCTATATAAATCAACTCAAAAAAAATCTCATTGTTATTTGCTCAAAGTCTTTCATGACTCTAACCAATAACGACAAAAAGATCGGGCTAATTTTAAATGACCAATCAACATAATAATCGACCAGCAATGAGTTTTGAACTGGCTTCCCTAACATCTAAAGCTTTATCTGTTTAAAATGGATATCAAGGAATCTCCAATGTCATCCCGGGCCAGGTTTAAATGACCGATCAACTTTCATACTGCAAGACCCAGGACGAAACGCCTCCCCCCACGCCCCCATGCCGGACCAACTTTCACACCCTTTCAAGTTTAATGATTGCCCATCCGGCATCTACATCTTATACGATTTTCACCAGCTATAGAAATGTCTTTTTTCCCTTTTTATTCGTTTTTTTTCTGATCTTATAACCAATCATCAGCGCTAGCTTGGTGGGATGAGAAATGAATACCGCTTTTTTGTATACATCATGTCTAATGTCAAACGAAACGTACTTTACACCGGTGTGAGTAACAGCCTGATTTCACGGATAAAACAACATAGAAATGGAGAATGCGAGTTCACACGGCAATATAATTGTCATGACCTTGTTTACTATGAGGAATACAATGATATTAACGTCGCAATACGACGGGAAAAACAATTGAAACGATGGAGAAGGGAATGGAAGTTTGAATTGATTAAGAAAAGGAACCCTGGAATGGAAGACCTGTATCCCAGTCTATTTGAAGAGAATTTTTGAGTAGATGCCGGATCGGCAGTCACTAAATTTGAGAGGGTATGAAAGTTGGTCCGGCATGGAGGGCTGTGGGTGGAAGTAAGTCCGTCCCGGGTCTTGCAGTATGAAAGTTGATCGGTCGTTTAAACCTGGCCCGGGATGACATTGAAGATTTCTTTAGTAAACGATTTTCACTTGATGATGTTTTCGGTATTAGGAAAACCTGCTTAAAAGTCATTGCTGGTCGACTACTATGCCGATTGGTTGTTTTAAGCTTCCGGGATATTCAAGATTTTCTTACCAGTCGACTTACAAGCGAAGATCAGTTGATGATCTAAACGTCCAAACAATCCCCCGCAAACGCTTCCCATCCCCGCCCCGCCATCAACCCATTCAAAAACTGCCCGCATGCCGGATTTAAAATCCGACCGTTCAACACCGGCATCCCGTCCCCAAAATATCCGCCCGGAAGCAACGTTATATAGGTCGCAGACGATCAGGATAGATTAACGGCGGATTTCTGTGTCGGTTTTACCGATACTTCCGCCTGATCGAGCGGCACGAAAGGGAAAACCTTAAAAATTCCGGTAAATTTACACCCGATGAGAAAATTGATCTTGGCGATAATGTGCGGTATCGGCTTTGGGATGACAAATCCTTGCCTGGCCCAATTGCAGACCTGCCCTGTTAATATTAATTTCTCGACCGGGGATCTGTCCAACTGGTCTGCAAGTATCGGACTTGTAGGCGGCACACCTATCAGCTACCCCGCACCCAATGCCGGCATAAACACGCTCAATGAATACAATATTCAAACAACCGGCATCCGCGTTATCACCACTCCTTCAACTGATCATTACGGAAAATTTCAGACTGTTCCTGTCGTCAATGGTTATGCCTATAATTATTCTATACAACTTGGTTCAACATCCACTTCACATGATCTGAATTCAGGCAGCCCCAATCCCGGGGGCTTCACACGTTCGGTTTCTTATGTGATCGATGTGCCGCCAGGTTCTACCGCTGTTCCGTATACCATGACCTATGCCTATGCGCTGGTGCTGGAGAACGGTACACATAATTCCAATGAGCAACCGCTGTTCAAAGCAACACTGCAAACAAAAGACAGCGTGATCAGTTGCGCATCGCCACAATATTATCTTCCCACACACAATGACGCCCAAAGCGGAGGCGGAGGCGGTGGAGCAGGCAGCTCAACCGGCGCTACGCTTGACTCGGCGGGCGCGCTTGCAAGCGGATTTACCAATAGCCCGGAACTGTTCCTTTCCTATGCAGGTCAGGCCGGCAACAACGGTACCTTGCTGCAGGATGTATGGACCAAAGGCTGGACCGAAGTAACCTTTGATCTTTCACCCTACCGTGGCCAACAGGTAACGCTGACCTTTGAAACAAATAACTGCCGCCCCGGTGCTCACTTTGCGTATGCATATGTTGCCTTGCGGAATACCTGCGCCGGTCTTGAGATCAGCGGACCGGCAATCGCCTGCACCAACAGCAGTCTTACTTATTCAATTCCCGCGCTGGCAAACGGAACGTATGCATGGACCGTCCCGGCAGGATGGACCATCATCTCCGGAGCAAATTCAAACATACTGGTGGTCGAAGCCGGAACAAATGGCGGAGAGATCATCGCGCAGCAATCGAATAGTTGCGCTAACCTCAGGGATACGATACAGGTTACTACCACACCCCCAACGGTTGCGGGACAGGTAAACTCCGATGCAACAGTCTGCGCGGGTACTAATTCGACTTTGCTTACAACGGCTGGTTCGACAGGCAGTGTGGTCGATTGGGTTTCCTCGCAAAACGGAACAAGCTGGACTTCGCTCGGCGTTGCTACCAATCCATATACCGCTCAAAACCTGACAGCAACTACTTATTACGCAGCACTTGTACAGAATGGGCCAACCTGCCGGATCGACACAGCTACCGCAGCGATCATTACCGTAAATGCGAAAAGTGTTGCGGGCAGTATTCAGCCTTCTGATGTCAATGTTTGTTTGAATCAGCCTGTCCTGCCAATGCTTCAACTGACAGGAAATACAGGAGACGTGGTGAACTGGCAACGGTCTGCGGATAATGCAAACTGGGCGGGTTTTATCCCCGTGAATCAGCAAACAAGCTACCAGCCGGCATCTATAAACTCAACCGTTTATTACCGGACGATAGTAAAGAATGGTGTTTGTCCTGCTGATACAACTACATCAGCTGTGATCCGTTTTTATAATACGGCATATCCTTCAGCATCTATTTCTCCGGACAGCTCTTCGATCTGCTATGGAAAATTTGCCGTATTGAATGCCACGATCACAACGGGAACCAATTACAGCTGGAGCAGCCCCTCGATCATAACCGGCGGCGGCAATGGCACAGTTACGTCATTGCCATACAGCCTGACCGCCAATGCTGCACCAACTTCCACAACCGACCTGGTGCTGATCGTAAATAATGCAGGTTGCCCGAATCCGCTGAGAGATACTTTCCATATTAATGTTGCTCCACCGGTTACGGTATTTGCGGGTAATGATACAGCTGTTGTAGTTGGCCAGCCGCTTCAGTTGAATGCCACTGTAAGTGTTCCGCAAGCAAATACCTTCCTTTGGATGCCTTCCACCGGTCTGAATAATACAACGATCCCCAACCCGATCGCGCAATACACCAACACTGATCCCACATCGATCACGTATAAAGTTGCCGCCACAACGCCGGCCGGGTGCCAGGGAACAGACGAGATAAAAGTAACGGTATTCAAAACCGGGGCTGATATCTTTATGCCTTCGGCATTTACGCCAAACGGCGATGGACATAATGATCAGATCATCCCTATCTGTGTGGGTGTGCAGCAATTGAATTACTTCCGGATTTATAACCGCTGGGGCCAGCTTGTTTTCAGCACCTCGGTGATCGGCAGAGGCTGGGATGGACGGATCGGAGGAACCATGCAGGGCTCATCCAACTTTGTATATATGGTGCAGGGAATCGATTATACAGGAAGGGTGATCACAAAGAAAGGAAATCTGTTGCTGGTAAGATAGGCTCGCGGATCGGTCTTTAAGCATTGGTACCGCCAGGATGACAGCATCGACCGACGGTTTTCAACTGATCTTCCAAACCAGGACATAAAAAAAGGGCAACGATTGTTGCCCCTGAATTTTTTAAAGAAAGGTCCCAAACCTTTCAAAATGGCAGGTATAACCATTTGGCCGTTTCACCAGGTAATCCTGATGCTCTTCTTCTGCCGCCCAGAACGGTTTATATGGTTCCAGTGTTGTCACCACTTTTCCATCCCAGCGACCGGATGCATCGACGATCCTGATCATCTCTTCAGCGTCTTTCTTTTCTTCTTCATTCTGGAAGAAAATTGCAGAGCGATAACTCGATCCGATATCATTTCCCTGTCTGTCAACCGTGCTTGGATCATGGATCCTGAAAAAATAATCCAGTAACTGCTTGAACGAAGTTTTTGATGGATCATAGGTGATCTCAATTCCTTCTGCGTGGCCCGGATGATTACGATATGTCGGATGGTCGTTCTGACCTCCGATATATCCAACCTCAGTGTCTACCACACCGGGTTGAGTACGGAACAGTTCCTCCATTCCCCAGAAGCAACCGCCCGCGATGTATGCCTTTTTGTAGTCGCTCATAATATGATTGTTTAAACGCAAACCTCCAATATTTTGTTCAGTACTGGTTGTACTTCCCGATTGGATGTGCGTCAATCAGGCAAAAACAGTTCCATGCATACAAACCCGACATTGTGACTTATTATCCGCCCTTTATGCATGAATTTTGGCCACTGAATTGTTAAAGGAAATCAAATCTATTGATTCATTGCCTTATTGGCTCGCTCTTTTTTGACCGGTTCCCCTTTTCCGGGTGAAGGCTGATGCCCGGTCAGCTTTTCTTCATCAGAAACCTTAGTACCCTTATCGAAATCCGGGTCCTGCTCACTGCCCTGGTTAAAACCACCGCTACCCGCGTTGGGCTCTTTTTGCTGGGTTACTTTATTGCTGTATTCTTTGTTTGATTTATCGTTATTCATAACAAGCATTTTCCTACCTGTGACAAAAAAGCTGCCAGAGTGAATGCTGCATTGGCATATACTTTGAATTTCAGCGATATAGAAAACCTCTTCTTTATCATCAGGAAGTTATAAAGATCACTATGGCAAAAAAAGGGCGCATATTTATTGGCACCAGCAATGTGGTTGTGCCTGGCAACAAAACCAGTTTCCCGCCAGACTTCCGTTCAAAAAGCAGGCTTCATTATTATGCGAGCATTTTTGACAGTGTAGAGATCAACAGTTCCTTTTACAAGATCCCGCTTGCGCGAACTTATGAGCGATGGACCGCTGAAGTACCCGATGATTTCAGGTTTTCATTAAAACTCAGTAAAGAAGTAACACATATAAAGGACCTGAAAGGAGATCTTTCTGTTATCGAAAAATTCATGCAGTCTGCAAAAGCCATTGGAAAAAAGAAGGGCTGCCTGCTAATACAGTTTCCGGGAAAGATCACGCTTGACTACTATGAAAAAGTGGAAACAATTCTGCAACAAATACAATCACATGATCCGGACAATGAATGGAACAAAGCTGTTGAATTCAGAAGCAATACCTGGTATACAGGAGAAACACGTGACCTGCTGAATGAATTTGGTGCAACGATGGTGTTGCATGATATTCCCAAATCAAAAAACAGTGAAGTGTATGGGAAAGCAAATTTCATCTATCAGCGTTTTCATGGGCCAAAAGGAGACTACCGTGATTCTTACAGTGATCAGTTTTTAAAAGACAGGGCAACCGAAATAAAAAACTGGTCGAAGCAGGGAAAGGAGGTATACATCTACTTTAATAATACGATCGGTAGCGCCTACGAAAACGCGATCGATTTGAAAGATCTGTTAAAAAAATAAAAGAGCAGACCAGAAAAATCTTTCACCGTTTATATAACGGTTCGCTTTATTTGCTTTTCACCAGGGCATAAACAGACTTATTCCTGCCTGTAATTACCAGTAGCTGACCGTCGTTTACCAAGACCGGTCGTGCTCACTGAACCGTAACCACTGACCAGGCTTACCCTGTGTACTACCCCAACTTTATGCAGGAAGATGAACGCAGCCGTCTTGCAAAAGATCTGCACGATGGGCTTGGTGGTTTGTTAAGTGGCGTTAAACTGCAACTCGGAGCATTATCAGGCCTGGCCAGCAATGCCTGGGAAGCAATGGACCTGATCAAAAAAGAAATACCGGATATTGTGCTGACAGATATCAATATGCCGGAAGTAAGCGGTATTGAGCTGACAGAAAAAATAAAGACGGAATTCCCGGCAATCAAAGTGATCGCCATGAGCATGTTCAAAGAACGGAGTTACATTGCGCAAATGATACAGCATGGCGCTGCGGGCCATCTGTTAAAAAGCGCCTCACGTGAAGAAATTGAAGAAGCATTACTACGGGTATATGAAGGCAATTTATATATGAGCCAGCACCTTCGTTTGGCGGAAGCCGATAAAAATAAATGAAGAACGTGCCCGTACTTACATCAAGAGAAAAAGAGATCCTTATACTTATTGCAGACGGCTGTACAAACCCGCAAATCGCGGATAAACTTTGCATCAGCCTGCACACAGTAGACATCCACCGGAAAAATCTGCTTTAAGCCCAATCATATATTTCATTTATAACGTTGATATATCCTTACCGTTCTTTCCCTTCTGCCAGTCAGAAGATTTTAAAATGCAATGAAACTTGAATTCCGGTTTTCCTCAAAACAAAAAAGGACATACGGATAAGCTTATCCATACGTCCTTTTCTGTGAACACAAATTCATTGATCGTAAAAAATAGCTGACCACATTATGTGACAAGAAGGGAAATGGTAATTTTCCGTTCCAGCCAAACTCACGGGTCAGCTATCTTATTTTTAATAACGATAATTCAGCGTGTCTCGTTTTTCTTTCTTGTCTTTTTTAGAAGTATCTTTCTTAGGAAGTGTATCCTGGTATGCAGATACTACTTTTTCGCTTGATACTTTCTGATTGTCTGTTCCTGTCCCGGCAAATGAGAGCATTGCAATGCCCAATGCCACTGTACCTAATAAAAGTTTCATGGGTTGTACTTTTTAAATGTTCAAATAGATTAGCAGACATTCCTTAACCAATATGTTGCCAAATTTCGAAGATGTGCATATTAAATTTTCACTGACACATTTTTTTTCAAACATCATTGGTTAGTGAGAATAGAAGGTAACATGGCTCATTATCGTGTAAAAACGTTCGTAACATAATTGTGTGAGAACAAAGGCCTGCAGCCCTTTATCAGGCCTTTGTTAAACTTAAGTACTACCGTACATTTAACCTCAACAAATAGCTCACTCGATTGTACCACTCTTTCCAAATTCTTCCGGTAAATCGTTTTGCCCATTCATTGAAATATATACGACAGTAAAAGATATCGTCCATTGCCCAGGCTTACCTATAGAATGACCCGGTGAAGAGAGCGGAATATCAGCAGTAGCCAACGCAAAAAACGAGTGGGCAGTAACAACTGCCCACTCGTTAAAGACCGGACTTTTCCGGATCTGCTTATTAAATGGAAAACAACAACTGTCAAGTTTCAGCTAGTGACGATCAACCCTCTTCTCCTAGAACGAATACCGCAGTGTTCCGCCAAACGTTCTCGGATCACCCAGTACGGAAGCATAGTGCCCTGCATTACCACCGGCTACCAGCAACTGTTCGTGATAATTTTTATCAAAAATATTACGCGCCCAGAGGTATGCAGACAGACCTTGCGTTGCTTTAAAACCGATCCGTCCATTGAATAACGCGTAACCTGCCACGTTCAGATACGCTGATGGTGACGCACTGGAAGAAAATGATGATCTGGAAAAACCATCCAGCGCGATAAAGAATCTCGAAGCATTCCCCAGGAAAGCAGATGGTGTACTGAACTCACCACCCAATGAGCCTGCCCATTTGGAAATACCAGGAAGTTCACTTCCGGAAATATCCTTGAATGATACAGACGCACCAGTTTCTTCCAATGGCAACGGTGCATTGGTGAATCTTACATACTTACCATCCGTATATGCAAGCGCTCCATAGAAACTGAAGTTTGAATTGGCGCGAAGGTTTGCATCCACTTCAACACCTTTCACATTTACCTTATCGGCATTGGCGATATAACCGCGGTTCACACCCAGTTCAGCAGCCTGTACGTTTGTCTGGTAATCTTTGATATCTGAATTATGGAAAGTAACATTGAAAGTGAAATTATCAAACGGTGTTGTTTTCACTCCGATCTCATAGTGTTTGTCATACTCAGGTTTGATCACCGCAAGATCCAGTGCAGGTTGACCACTCACTGTTGGCAAGCCGGCCACATTCACGCCAACAGGTTTGAAGCTGGTGGAATAAGTAGCAAACGCATTGATCCTTTTATTCGGACGATAAGCAACGGTCAACTGCCAGGTTACATTATTTTCAGAAGCGGACGAAGTATAGGCCTGGCTGCTGTACACACTATTCTTTAACGCGATCAGCTGAGGATCGTTTGTTTGAAGGCCACCTCTTGCCACCCGGTCATAGTCCACATCTTTTTCATCATAATTGTAACGGATACCAGGCAACACATGCAAACCTTTCACCAGTTCCCAGTCAACATTTGCAAACACTGCTGCGCTAAGCGATTTGATCGACGCATCTGTATAAATGCCGTATCCTTCAAACAATCCTGGTGTTTTCCATAATTCGCTCGTAGAGCTCTGAGAAAAACGCCATTGCGCATTGCCCGATTCTTCCGTACCGGTAATGTCTACTTTTTGTCCGAGCAGAAATACACCAACTACGCCACTCAATCTGGAATTGATCTCGCCGGCATAACGGAATTCCTGTGACCAGTTCTTATGCTTTGCCGGATTCTGTGATTTTGCCAGGGCCTGTAAGCCGGTAAAATCACGGTCATTGGAAGGATCCCAGTTCCAGAAACGGTAAGCCGTTGTGGAAGTCAATGTACCGGGTCCGATCTTGATATCTGCGTTTACAGAAACGCCACCCAGGTCATTACCCGATCTCCAGGGTGTATCATGGTCCACCACCCTGTCAAACGCATTGTAACTTGGCGGAGTATATTGAAGATCCGCAATGATCGCACTGAACTGACGATACGCAGCGCGTTTCGTTGGCGCCACCCCTGCCAGTACCTGTGCGTAACCGTTGGGACGCTGGCGTGAATAGTCGCCGGACACAGTAACGGATACATCATCAGAAGGCTTATACAACAATTGTCCTTTCAATCCAAGGTTGTTAATATCATTAATATGCTGCTGTGTGCGTTCATTATAAACAGTACCATCGCGTTGGGTTCCGGAAAATGAAAAACGTCCCGCGATCTTTTTACTCAACGGACCGGTGATCGAAGCTTTTGCCTGTACAAAACCGTAGTTGCCATAGCTCACTTCAAAAGTTCCGCCTGGCTTGAACGTTGGCTTGCGGGTGGTGATATTAAAAGCACCGGCAGTGGTGTTTTTTCCAAACAAAGTTCCCTGCGGTCCGCGCAATACTTCGATCTGCTCAACGTCGATGAAATCGAGTGTGGCTACCGCTGGTCTCGCGATATACACACCGTCAATATAAAAGCCCACACCGGGGTCAAGACCGTCGTTGGTCAAACCAAACGGCGAACCGATGCCACGGATATTCACACCCGTATTGCGGGGATTAGATGTATACATCTGCACAGAAGGGATCACTTCTTTTACGCGCGTTACGTTAAATGCGCCGGATTCATCCACCTGTCCGCCACCGATCACAGAGATCGGGATCGGCACATCCTGCAATACCTCGCGGCGCCTGCGTGATGTAATGATCACCGTATCCTGCTGATACAATGCCTGCAGCACGATCTGGAGGCTACCGGCAGGATTGCTCTTTATTGCCGTTTCATAAGGCCTGTAGCCCACAGAGGTAACGATCAAAGTGAAGGGATATTTATCAGGAGAGGCCAGTGAAAAACTTCCAACAGAATCCGTGCTGGTGCCGGCAGAACTGCTTTTCACTATTACAGAAGCAAAGGGAATACCCTGCCCCTTTTCGTTAATGACACGCCCCGAGAGCTGTGCAAAACCCAGCAAGGGCAAAAAAGATACAATAAATAATATAGAACGTTTCATGATGGTTTTGGCAAATAGTAGTCTACATATTCAGTAGACTAAATGAACAAAAAAATATCGACTGGTCAGTACACGCAGTACCATGAATGTGCGACACAACATCGCTGAACGTTCTGAAATAGAAAATTCATGTCCTTTATTTTATGCTAATTCGTGCAAACATACTGGGGAAGTTCTAGTCTACCAAATTTGTAGACTTATTTTATTAATTTATTTCCGCATACGGAGGATCGCCTTGACCGGGCTAAATTGGTTCCATTAATATGCTCCCTCTCCACATATGTCGGAGCAAAAAAGCCGCATTAAATTCAGCTCAAGACGAACGACCGCAAAAACGGTCCGGAAACTTCTGGAACCCCTGGAACTCCTGGAACCTCTGAACCTTCTGATACCACCGCAACTTCCGTCATTCTCCTACCCAAACAAGTTCAATTTCCAGGCAAAATCGACAGTTTTTGCCGATCCACCGATCAGCGCTTTTGTCCGCCGGCGATTTATATCAATATTGTATCGTATTTAAATAACCCGACATGCCAATTAATATAGCCAGGGCGATACAAAGCGCAGCGCTGCTGTGTGCCTGGTTCTTACCAACTACGTCAAATGCTCAGCAAACCGGCAGTGATACGCTGAACCTGAGTATTCCAAAAGCAGAAGAGATCTTCCTTCAAAAAAATCTTTCGCTTCTCAGCGCTCAATTCAATATCGACATCAATAAAGCATTGGTCCAACAGGCAAAAGTATGGGACAACCCGGTATTGAATACCGATCAGAATATTTATGATGGAAAATTCTTTCGTCATACCACAGAAAACGGACAGTACTATGGTCAGGTATATGTACAGGTACAGCAACTCATCCGCACCGCGGGTAAGATCAAAAAGCAAACACAACTCGCACAGGATAATGTGAAGACTGCCGAGGAGCAATTCAACGAAGTGATGCGCAATCTCCGTTTCGTTCTTACAACGGATCTGAACAACCTGTCTCAATTGCAAAATATCGCAAAAGTTTACACAAACGAGATACAAACAATGCAAACTCTCTCCGGCGGTATGGACGCCATGTTCAAGCTCGGAGATATTTCACAGAAAGAAAACATGCGCATCAAGGCACTGCTGTTTTCACTGAAAGCAGACTACGCAGATAATCTCAATCAGCAAATGGACATACAGAAAGAGATCGGGATGATGCTGCAATTGAACGATAATGTTTGGGTGACTGCCAATGCAAGTGAAACAATTGACAATAACATCATCAACGGGCTGAACCTTTCCTTATTACAGGATTCCGCACAGCAGTCACGTCCTGATCTCAGGCAATTAAAATCCCAGAATGCATACGATCTGCATAATATCAGCTATCAGAACGCACTGGCAAAACCAGACCTCACCGTTGGTGCAGAATACGACAGGAATAATAGTTATGTGCCGAACTATTATGGGCTGACCTTATCTGCTCCTCTTCCATTCTTCAATCGCAATAAAGGAAACATCGCTGCAGCAAAACTGGCGTATAAACAAAGCGGCGTAATGATCCAGCAAGCCCAAACACAGGTGAACAAAGATGTGATAACCGCATGGCAAAAATTACATAATGCCACTCAGTTGCTTTCAGGAACCGAAAGCTCCCTGAAAAGCGACTACGATCAACTGATGCAAAACATGCTGAAAACATATCAGCAAAGACAGATCAGCCTGATCGAATTCATTGATTTTTTCGACTCTTATAAAGACACACGTATAAAAGAAGAGCAGCTCGTTGCTAACCAGCGTAACGCTGCTGCTGAATTGAATTTTACTACCAACCAGGTTAATATCCGTTTATAAATCTATCGTCATGAAACAAGTACTATCACTTTCAGTTATCGCTGCTTTTGCTGTCCTGGCATTATCAGCCTGCTCAGATAGTGACGCAAACCAAACTCCGGAACAGGAACCGCTGATCAGCGATAGCACAATGAGCCTGATCAGTATTGATACAGCATCCATCAGGAATGTGGATGACGAATTAAAGCTAAGCGGCGAAGTAAGCTTTGATGATAACAAAGTGGTGAAAGTCTTCCCGTTCAGCAGCGGCCAGGTGCTTAGCGTGAATGTAAGTATCGGCGACTATGTAAAAGCCGGTCAGACACTTGCAACCATCAAAAGCGCTGACGTGGCCGGTAACTATGCGGATCTCTCGAGTGCAGGCAACGATATATCCATTGCCAAACGCAACATGGATAATATGGAAAACCTTTACAAAAACGGTATCGCCAGCGAGAAAGAATTTGCAGAAGCAAAAGAGAACTACAATAAATCCGTCACTGCGGCAACAAAGATCCGCACACAGATACAGATCAATGGCGGCGGCAAAACAAATGCCAACGGAACTTATACCGTTACCGCACCACGTGCAGGATACGTGGTAGAGAAACTCATCAACCCGGGAAACTTTATCAGGAATGATAACAGCACTAACATGTTCACGATCGGAGATGTAAGCGATGTATGGATCTGGGCCAACGTATATGAAACCGATCTGGCAAAGGTAAAACCCGGCTACGAAGCAAGAGTGACCACACTCGCCTATCCGGACAGTGTGTTCACCGGTAAAGTGGATGAAGTGAACAAGATGCTGGATCCTGAAACAAAAGTGATGAAGGTAAAGATCGTTCTGCCAAACGATAAAGGCTTACTGAGTCCGCAAATGTTTGCGAATGTATTTATCAGCAATATAGAAAGCAGAAAAATGGTAGCCATCCCTGCAGCAGCGATCATCAATGATAATCAGAAAAACTACGTGGTGGTTTATAAAAACAATAACGATGTAACCATTCGTGAAATAAATATTCTGAAAACCGTTAACAACATTGCGTACATCAGCACAGGTTTGAATGCCGGAGAAAAAGTGATCACCCGGAATCAATTACTAATCTATAAAAAGCTGCTCGATCTGAACAATCAGAAAGTCGCAAAGAAATA
Organism: Citrobacter freundii; assembly: GCA_003243445.1. Taxonomy (GTDB): domain Bacteria; phylum Bacteroidota; class Bacteroidia; order Chitinophagales; family Chitinophagaceae; genus Terrimonas_A. The sequence goes on along the minus strand of QFQQ01000032.1, from coordinate 12,393 downwards.
AGCGTTACCCGTATATCTCATTTCTATAGCCATGAACAAATTCATCAAGAACATTATTCACTTTTCCCTACGCCACCGGTACTTTGTTTTTTTCCTGACCGGCGTGCTCGCTGCGCTCGGGATCTGGAGTTATAAGAATACACCGATCGAAACCTTTCCGGATGTAACCAATACGCAGATCATCATCATCACCCAATGGCCGGGCAGAAGCGCAGAAGAAATCGAAAAGTTTATCACCATTCCGCTGGAAACAGAATTGAACAGCGTTCAGAAAAGAACAAATCTTCGCTCGAACTCTTCCTTCGGACTCAGTTATATCACGCTCATCTTTGACGACAATGTTGACGATGCCTTTGCGCGCCAGCAGGTAATGAGCCGTATCATCAATGCAGATCTGCCTGACGGCGTAAAGCCTGAAGTAGAACCGCCTTATGGCCCGACAGGTGAAATATACCGTTACACACTTCAAAGTAAAACCACAAGTGTTCGCGAACTGACCGCCATTCAGGATTGGGTGCTCGACCGGCAATTTAAAAGTGTGCCAGGTGTAGCCGACGTGAACACGTTTGGCGGTGAAGAAAAAACATTTGAAGTGAGTGTCGATCCTCAAATGCTGATCAAATATAATCTCTCTTCGCTTGATGTGTACAATGCCATTTCAAGAAGCAATATCAACGTTGGTGGCGATGTGATCGAAAGAAACGGTCAGGCCTACGTAGTGAGAGGTATCGGGGTATTCAACAATGTAGATGAGATCAACAACGTGATCATCAGCAAAACCGGTGGTGTACCATTGCTCGTTAAAAATGTAGCGAACGTGGTGGAAGCCAGCAAGCCCAGGCTGGGCGCCGTATCCAAAGATGGCGTACCAAACCAGGTGGAAGGAATTGTGGTAATGCGCAAAGGAGAGAATCCATCTGAAGTGCTCGACCTGTTGCATAAAAAAGTTACTGATCTTAACAACGGCATCCTTCCGCAGGATGTAAAGATCGTTCCCTTCTATGACCGTACCACACTGATGAGCTATGCCACAGAAACCGTGATCCATAACCTCATCGAAGGTATTGTGCTGGTAACATTAGTAGTACTGATCTTTATGGCTGACTGGAGGACAACCGTTACCGTAAGCATCATCATTCCTTTATCACTATTGTTTGCATTCATCTGCATGCGTATAAAAGGAATGAATGCCAACCTGCTCAGTATGGGTGCGGTGGATTTTGGGATCATTATTGACGGCGCCGTCGTAATGGTGGAAGGATTATTTGTCGCGTTGGATCATCGTGCGAAGGAAGTCGGCATGGAGAAGTTCAACAAACTTGCCAAGCTCGGCTTATTCAAAAGCAAGGGCGCTGAAATGGGCAAGGCGATCTTCTTTTCAAAGATCATCATCCTTACCTGCCTGATCCCGATCTTTGCTTTCCGCAAGGTGGAAGGAAAAATGTTCTCCCCTTTAGCGTATACATTGGGATTTGCATTGCTTGGTGCGCTGATATTAACGCTTACACTTGTACCGGCTTTATCCAGCATCCTGCTTCGTAAAAATGTGAGAGAAAAACACAATCCGGTTGTGATCTTCTTTGAAAAAGGAATCGGCAAACTATTCAATATCGTTTATAAAAACCAGAAGAAAAGCCTGCTGATCGCGTTCTCTATTATGGTATTGACATTCTTCTCTGCCAAATTTCTCGGATCTGAATTTTTGCCGCAACTCAATGAAGGAGCATTATGGGTAAGTGCAGAATTGCCAAGAAGCGTATCCCTGGAAGAAGCGCAGAAGATCTCCGCTAATGTGGACGACGAGATCAGAACATTCCCTGAAGTCCGCCACACAATGGTGCAGGTCGGCCGGACAAATGATGGCACCGATCCTAAAGGTTTCTTCAACGTTCAGATCGCCGTGGATCTTGCGCCGCAAAAAGAATGGAAAAGTAAATTGACCTACGATCAGCTGGTTGACCAGATGGACGGTAAATTGAAAAAATATCCCGGGATCGTTTTTAACTATTCGCAACCTATCAGGGATAACGTGGCTGAGGCCGTTGCAGGTGTGCCCGCGGCACTGGCGGTTAAGATCTTTGGACATGATTTTAATGTGCTCGACAGTAATGCCAATAAAGTATATAGTGTTTTAAAAGATATAAAAGGAGTAGAAGATCTTGGCATCATCCGGAATCTTGGTCAGCCTGAATTCCGTATCGAATTGAATCAACAGAAAATGGCTTTGTACGGTGTAAGTACCGCAGATGCCAACGCTGTGATCGAAATGGCAATCGGAGGTAAAGCCGCCACACAACTATTCGAAGGCGAGCGCAAGTTCGATATCCGCATTCGCTACCAGGAGCAATACCGCAATACACAGGAAGCCATTGAATCGCTGATGGTTCCCACACTGGACGGATCAAAGATCCCGCTGAAAGAAGTGGCGGATATTGTAACGCTTACCGGTCCTGCATTTATTTACAGAGATAATAACGCACGTTATATCACCGTAAAATTCTCTGTGCGTGGCCGTGATCTTGGAAGTACCATTGCTGAAGCGCAGCAGAAAGTGAATGCTGCGGTAAAACTTCCATCCGGATACACCACAAGCTGGAACGGCGAATTTGAAAACCAGCAACGGGCCACAAAAACACTGGGTCAGGTCGTGCCCATTTGTTTACTCCTGATCTTCCTGATCCTTTTCATCACCTTTGGTAATGTGAAAGATTCAGTGTTAACGATCATGAATGTGCCATTCGCACTGATCGGAGGAATACTTGCATTGCATATAACCGGTATGAACTTCAGCATCAGCGCAGGTATCGGCTTTATTGCACTGTTTGGCGTTTGTATACAGAACGGTGTGATCCTGATCAGTGTGTTCAGAAAAAACCTGGAAGAAGGGCTTCCACTGGATACAGCTATCCGAAATGGCGTCATCAGCCGCGTGCGTCCCGTAGTGATGACCGCATTGATGGCAGCAATCGGGCTTCTGCCAGCCGCAATCGCTACAGGCATAGGAAGTGAAACACAAAAGCCATTGGCCCGTGTAGTGATCGGCGGCCTGGTGACCTCAACAATATTGACATTACTGATACTGCCTGTTATGTACGCACTTACCAACAAGTTCATTCACAGAAGAAGAAACAGGCGGACGAAAAAGACTGGATTGGCTGGGTAGGATGCTAGATGTTCGATGATCGATGTTCGATGCGCGATGGTCGATAACCAGTTACCGTGTACTCACGACTTTGATTGGCGTAAGGTTCCCTCCTCCGCTTCGCTACGGCGGACAGAGCCCGCAGATTTCGCAGATTTATCCTCACTATTAATGAAAAATATTTTACTGCGGGTCCGGATCTCTATTGGATACGCAGATTTCGCAGATTAGTTGCTGATAGCAGACTGTCATCTGCGTAATCCGCGGGACGTGTCCGCCGGAGGAGGAACCTTACGCCAGTCAAAGTCGTGAGTACACGGTAGCACAATTGAGGAGCTTCCAGCTCTGGCAGTCTTGAAATTGAATTAAACGTTAGATTGCCCGGCCTGCCCGCTGAAGCTTGGCGTAGGCGGTGCCGGGATGACAAACTCTTCGCTCCGTCACTAAACGACATTGAATTAGAATTGTACCCTATAGAAAGAATTATTCGAATCCCAAGCCGGTCATCGACCATCGCGCATCGATCATCGATCATCGAACATCGAATTCCGATCATCGAACATCGAATACTAAAACTTATAGCTGTATCCAATCCGCACCACCTGCGTTTCATAATAATCTGTGGCAATGTAATGAAAACCGTTCCCGTTGATCTGTCTCTTCAAACGCAGCGTGTTGGCTACATCCGTTGCATTTACGAACACCTCACCACTGCCCTTCTGAATAGCCTTCCTGACGCCGAGATCTATGGAGAACCGTGAATAGATCTTTCCCTGCGGTATCAGGTCCGGCGCGAGGTAGATCGCGGACACCTGTGCTTCCGTTTTGCCGGGCAATTGCATCAAAGCATTCAGTTTTATGTTGCCCGAGAAAATACTTTCGCGCGGAGCCGAATAAACATTTTCCTGCGGGTATTTATTTACAACAGAAAATGAATCGATGATATTCCTGTATCCGTTCATGGTAAGATTCAATGTCATCCACTGTTTCACTTTTTGCGACAGGATCACTTCGATACCGGTGCTGTAACTTTTTCCCGCATTCTGAAAAATATTATATACAAGATCACTGCCCGGCACAACTGTTCCGATCCGCGTGATCGTTGCATTCATTCTTTTGTGATACAAAGAAGAGAAAATAAATCCCTTCGTCCAGCCCGCGCGATAGCCCAGCTCAAAACTATTGGTAAACTGTGGACGCAGTGCCGGATTACCAACCTTTATGATCTCCGCATCATCATACTTTGGAAATATCCGGATATCCACTTCATTTGGCCGGTCCACCCGCCTGTTATAGAATAGTGAGACCTTCTGCTGATCGCTGATCCGGTATGCCAGGCGAACAGTAGGAAATGGCTGAAAATAATGATAGCCGTCGCTTTTATAAACCGGGTGATTCGGATTTACGAAATAATCAAGGGTTACATATTCAAGCCGCACACCACCTTCCAGTTCGATCTTTTCATTTTCATAAATATAATTTCCATAGATCGCAGGAATGGTTTCCCCATAACTGGCATAACCACCCGCAGCAGAATCAAGCGGAGAATGGATGCCCGGTTTGAATTGCATATTCACGGGAATATATCTCCGCCTGAATTTTACACCAGTCTCAAAACGTCCTTGTTTCAACGGCTGCACATAGTCCAGCGTAAGATCCGCCACATGTTCATCCGATAATAATTTGAATGAATCAAGACCTGTATAAGAAGGAAGAATATTGGTGAAAAAATATTTTTCATCTTCCCGGTGAAATGTATAGTTGAAGCCCGCGCTCAGCAACCGGCCCGGTTGCCGGAAACGATGTTGCCAGGTGGCAGACGCGGTTGCGGTTGTCTTCAATTCATCTTCCAGGAATTGCCAGAGACGGCGCCTCTGTGAAAGATCATAATTGAAGAAGGGTTCATCACCTCTGTCCAATATTTTCTCGCTGGAGAAAAGGCCTGATAAAGTGAAGGTGTTGCTGGAATTCGCAATCCAGTCAATACCTGTCCTTGCCGTGATCACATTGGTGGTACGGTTTCGTTTTGTTTGCTGACGAACTGTATCTCCATTATCATAATACCGGTCAACAAATTCATTTTTATTAAGCGTCTTTGTGTAAAGATTGTCACCCTGGAAAAATATATTCACCTTCTTTTCCCGGTAGTTCAGCGAAAGTGATGGATTGATCTTTGGCGTGAAAGTATATTGTGGCCGGATCGTCGGAAGATTTTCTTTCTTTACCCATAACGCGCCCGCGCCCGTACTCAGCCCGATCTTTCCATTAAATCCTTCTTTTTTTTCTTTTTTATAAATGATATTAATGATGCCGGCATTACCCGAAGCATCATAACGGGAAGACGGATTGTTGATGATCTCTACCCTTTCGATTGCCGAAGCCGGAATATTATCCAGCCCTGACTGCCCGCCAAAACCAGTAAGTGCTGTTTGCTTACCGTCGATCAGCACCATTACTTTATCATTACCGCGAAGTAATAATTTCCCTCCGTCACCAACTGTAACACCCGGAAGGTTTTTCATTACTTCAAGCACGGAACCTCCGGACTGGCTGATATTATCCGCAACACTGAAGGTTTTCTTATCCATTTTTGAAGATACCGTTTCCTGTGTTCCGCTGACCGTCACACCTTCCAGCACGCGTTCTTCCCGATCAAGCTGGATCAATCCCAGATCGAGAAAGCCGGATAACTGGCCGACAACCACCCGTTGTCTTTTTGATTGATATGCTGCCGAAGAGATGACCAGTGTATAAGTTCCGGGAGCGACATCTGCCACAACAAATTGCCCGTCTTCCCCGGAGATTGTACCCGCAACAAAAACAGTGTCATTTTTATTCAGGGTGACGTTCGCATAAGACAGCTCCTCTTTGGTCCCGGCATCTTTCAGCCGGCCGGAAATGGTGACCTTACTCACCTGCGAAAATGCGGTGGTGATAAAACCGGTCAGCAGCAAAACAAATAAAACAGGTTTCATTATTGTGATCTTTCGCACAAAACTGAAACCTGATTTAGAAGAAAATCTGAAGCTGAATATATGTCCGAAAAGCTGAAAACTGCTCCCAGATCCCGTTATTCGGTCCGTAAGCTGTTCACCGGGTTCTCCAGTGATGCTTTATATGTCTGCGAAATGATCGTCACCAATCCGATGAACAGGAGGAACAGAAAGCACATCATTCCATAGAACAATGCATAGTCAACCCTGCTCGCGAAATTCTGCAGGAATAAAAAGCCCATGACATGTCCGATCGGAACGGCGATCGCACCAGCGATCAGTAACAGTTTTATATATCCCCTGCTCAGCAACCGCACGACCTGCGTTTTGCTTGCACCAGCCACTTTCCGGATGCCGATCTCCTTTCTTCTTGTTTCCACAGAAAAGATCACAAGGCCAAGCAAGCCAAGCGTAGCAATACTTAATGCGATAAAGGCAAGATAACCCAGCAGCGATACTGTGGCTGTTTGTGAATTATTCCGTTCGAGGTCTTCATTCAACCAGCTGAACTCCGTATCTGTCTTCGGCGCAGCTTCACTCCAGGCCGCTTTTATCCGGCTGGTTATAGCTTTATGGTCGCTGTTACCTGCATCGACAAGCAGGAAATTGCAGGCAGCTTCGTTATTGCGGAGACAAAGCGGGTCAATCGGTTTTCCCACATTTTCATACGCGAAATCTTTTATCACCCCGATCACTTCAAGTTTTGTACTATCATTTACAAAAATACTTTTACCGATCGCCTGACCGGCGGCGGTTACACCAAGCATCTGCATGGCGCGTGTATTGATGATGATCTCGTTCTCTTTTGCTGAATCAGATCTTGATTGAAAATTTCTTCCGGCAAGTAATTCAAGGTTCATTGCAGGAATAAAAGACGCAGCAGTGAAAAGCGTATTCAATTTGATCGTCTGCTGGGGATCGCTCATCCAGGCATTCGTTGAAAGCCCCGAAAAATGCCCGGTGAACATGGAAGACATGGCCGTTACATTCTGCACACCACTTACTGCCGCAATTTTTTGCGAAGCGATCGCAGCCTTTGTCCCTTTTAATGGAATGACCAGCACATTGTCACGCTTGAACCCCGGATCAGCGGAACCCATAAATGCAAACTGCCGGTAGAAAGTGACCAGGAAAATAATGATCACCAGCGACAGACTATACTGAAAGACCACCAGCGTTTTTTGTAAACTAATTTTTCCAAAAATGCGCGCCGTGGAAAGGTTCTTTAATACACGCAATGGCTGAAAAGCAGACAGTGTCCATGCGGGCGCAATACCTGCAAGCAAACCCGTGAACAATGCAAAACAAATTGAATAAATGATATAAGACGGATTCACTTTCCAGGAAGAAGGAATGAATTCATAACCGTCATTGAACGGAGCATATTTTATGATAAATGAAAGCAACACCCACGAAATACCCAACGCCAGTAAGGATTGTAAAAGCGATTCTGTAAGATACTGCGTAAATAACTGGTGACGTTTTGCTCCAACGATCTTACGGATACCCGATTCTTTTGCACGTGTAAGCGCCCTCGCGATCGTAAGATTCGTATAGTTAAAACAAGCCGCGATCAGGATAACAAGACATACAATAATTTCAGTCCACAATTTATCCCACGAAGTACCGCCACCGATATCATTATAAATATCAGCATTGCCCGGACGGATATCTGTTATTGCCTGAAGATTGAAGGATAACAAACCTTCTTTACTACCTTTTGTCCAATCCGCTACAATGCCATTCAGCATTTGCTGGAAAGATGATGATGTAATATTCTTTCTTAACAGTACGTAAGTATAACTCACACCAATATCATCTTTATTTTCCAGCCTGTTTGCAATTTTATCCGTATGCTCCAGCACAGGAACGGTAGAGAAAGATGCGTAAGCATCAAAGTCGATATGAGAAAGACCTGGCGGTTCATTCAATACGCCGGTTACATTGTATAAACCTTTTCCTCCGACCTCTATTGTTTTACCCATCGGATCTTCATGACCAAAAAAACGCTGGGCCGTATTTTGCGTGATCACGATGCTATTCGGCTCACTCAGGGCCGTATGAATATTCCCTTTTTGCAAAGAAAAACCCAGCACATTGAAGAATGATGCATCCGTAAATGCACCATTAATGTTCAACTCTTTGGAGTCACTTTTCGCCACACCATTCAGTGACGGATAAATATTCACCACATCTTCAACCTGCGTTTTATCTCTTTTTACGGTTGTATACAATGGCAGCGGTGTGCTCGCCAATGTGAAGACACCGCCATCTTTTTGTTTGAAATGGCTGGTGACACGATATGTTCTGTCCGGAAACGGATGAAAACGGTCATAACTCAACTCATGTTGCAAAATGACCAGCACCATCATGCCAACCGACATAGAAAGCGCCAATCCGAAAAGATTAATAAACGAGATCAGGCGGTTCTTCCGGAGATTCCTGAACGCGATCTTTATATAGCTCTTGAACATGGGTAATTTTGAAATGACTGCACCAAATCCAGGCCGGCTTATTAACAGATTGATTAAAAACAATTTAAATTAAGCACGCAGCATAAAATCGTTTTATTTCCGGACACATCTGTACGGTTTCGATACATGAAAAATTCCTGATCCGGCCATAAAGATAAAGGATTGGGAAACCGGCACTTTGATTGCTATTCTTTCCCGGACAAATAAAGTTCAGACAAATGGAAGATCCGAGACCAGCTGTTGTTGCCCCAAAGCTCATTGTATTTGACGTGTACGACACCATTCTTGACATGAGCGATATCGCCCGGCGCGTGAATGCATTGCTTGACAGCAAACGTGGATATACCATCTGGTTTGAACTTTGCATGCAGTACACATTTGTTGATAATTGCACTGTTCAGTTTCACGATTTTCAATCGATCGCCGCCGCAACATTGAAAATGACGGCACAACTGCTGAAATCTTCCATTACAGACGACGAGATCAAAGGTGTGCTCGAGCTGATGAAACATTTACCTGTTAAGGAAAATGTGCAGGAAGGGTTGTCCGGCATCGCCGATCAGGATTTCAGGATCGCTGCTCTGACCAATTCTCCTGCTTCACTGGTCATGCACCGGATGGAACAGAGCGGGCTCATCTCCTATTTTGAAGAGGTATTGACCGCCGAGGGAGTGCATAAATACAAACCGTCAATAGAAGTTTACCGATGGGCGGCGCATAAACTCAATGTTGAATGTACTGACATCATGATGGTTTCCGGTCATGGCTGGGATATTGCCGGTGCAAAAAATGCAGGTTTTCAAACGGCTTATATCCGGCAGTCAAACCAGTTGCTGTATCCATTGGCTCCAACACCTGATCTGACATGCAGGGATATGATTGACTTGTGTGACCAGTTGAAAAATATCAAACATTCACAACTGGTTTCGTAGATCTTTCTTTACAATTCCATGAATCTTGTTATACCTGTTTGCGCAAGAAAATTCGCATCATGTGAAACAACAATAAGTGTTCCTTTGTATTCATTGATCGCGTTTGTTAAGATCTCCACGTTTTGAATATCGAGGTTATTGGTCGGTTCATCCAGCACGATAATATCAGGTGGCACTGGGGTGAGTGTAAGACAACAAAGCAGCAGCCGCATCCGTTCCCCGCCGCTTAATATGGAAGATGATTTATCCCAATCACCTTTGGTAAATAAGAACTTCGTCAACCTGTTCTTCACCGCATGCTCCGGGAGATTGGCGGTATTGAATCGTTGTGCCTGTTCATACAGCGAAAGGCCGGTTGAAATGATCGAATATTCCTGGTCAATATAGATCGTCTGACTGGCAGCATTCACCATTGTACCTTTTGTGGGCCGAAGATCGCCAAGCATCAAACGGATCAGGGTCGTTTTCCCTGAGCCATTCGCACCTTTAATAGCGATGCGTTCACCGCTGCTGATCTGAAAACTGAGCGGTTCTTTCCACAGCCATTGATCGTTGTATTTATGATCAACATCGTTTGCAATGATCAGTCGTTTCCCTTTATGCAAAGTTGAATCATCAAAAATCATTTTCATTTTATCTGCACCGGGAAGATCTTTGCGCAGTGATTCCAGTTCGCGATAAATACCATCCACTTTTTCTTCATGCACACCTTTCACGCGCGCGGTACTTTTTTCTGCGTTATTCCTGAAAGTGTTCATGGAAATAGTAGGAAGACCAGCTTTCTCCTGTTTCTTTTTGCCGCGGGCATCCAATTTTTGCTGGCGTTCTGCCGCTTCACGTTCGGTTTGCCTTGCCTTTCGCAAAGCTTTTTCCTTGCTCTGTACATCCTGTTGAAGAGCCTGGGTCGTGACCAATTTTTGCTCACGATAGAATTCATAATTACCACCATAAACATGGATCTTCCCCTGATCCAGTTCGAAGACGGTGGTCAGCAGATTCAATAAAGTACGGTCATGACTCACCACCAGCAATGTATCATCTGTGTGTTGAATATAATCATACAAAATAGCGCGGCTGTCCGCATCAAGATGATTGCCTGGTTCATCCAGTAAAACAAATTCAGGCTGGTGTATGTCGATGCCTGCAAGAAACGCTTTTGTTTTTTGCCCACCACTGAGAGCAGCCATTGGAGTAAAGAGATCCTGCACTTCCAGTCGCCAGTGATCAAGCGCTTCGTGACAGCGTTCTTCAATCGTCCAGTCATCATTCAACATGTTCATGTTTTGTTCGCTTACATCACCGTTCAATATTTGTTTCAGCGCAAGTAGCTTTTTATCGATCCGTAATGCTTCAGCGATGGTGAAATGATCATATTGCCCGAATAACTGAGGGATATAATAAGATATAACATTACGGCGGATCGATCCTGCAAAAACAGGAAGTTCGCCGGCAATGAGCCTTAATAAAGTTGATTTGCCGGTGCCGTTATTGCCGACAAGCGCTATCTTATCATGTGGATTTACAGAGAGATCAAGCCCGGAAAATAATACATCCTGATCCGGATGTTTATACGTAACATCTTGAAGAATAAGCATAATTCTTTCTTTTATAAGTAAACAATTGCAAAGCGGACGCTCTGCATTCGTGTTAACCGGTAAGAAAGAATATTCTACATTAATGCTTTGTTCGTGAAGGAATGATGCAAAAATAATACATTCTATTAAAAACCGAAAAGTGCAAAGCGATACAGGTTGACGCTGGCCGAATTACCGGCAGGCAGCGCTGATGGGCAACAGGGATTATCTTTGCATTCTCAAACTCTTCCCATGACTACAACTTCTATCGGATGGATCGGCCTTGGTAAAATGGGCGTTCCCATGTCAAAACAATTGATCAAAGCAGGGTATGCCGTTACAGTTTATAACCGGAGCAAAGAAAAAGAGGCTGCGCTGGTTGAGATGGGAGCTGCCATAGCATCCAGTCCTGCGGCGTTGATCAAACAGTCTGACATCATTATATTAATGGTCTCTGATGATAATGCGATCCGGGATATTTTCAACAAACCAGATGGATTACTTTCCGCAAATACCACTGGTAAAGTGATCATCAACATGAGCACGGTATCCTCATCGATCAGCAAGGAGTTTTCGGCGATCTGCAAACAACATGGCAATCATTATCTCGATGCGCCTGTTTCCGGCAGCGTTAAACAAGCTGAAGATGGAGTACTGGTGATCATGGTTGGCGGAGAAGAGTCGGTATTTCAACAGGTAAAACCTGTGCTGGAAGCAATGGGAAAAATGGCTTTGCGTGTTGGTGATGCCGGTGCAGGCAATGCGGCAAAATTAGCGATCAACAGCCTGCTGAGTTTTCATGCGCTTGGTCTTGCAGAAGCCGTGGTGTTTGCTGAAAAGAACGGGATCAACACCGCCGATCTGATCACCATGATCAATAATGGTGCTTTGGGTAATGCCTTTATGAAGATCAAAGGCGATGCAATTCTCCATCAAAACTTCCACGCTGCCTTCTCGCTCAAACAGATCGTAAAAGATCTCGGACTCGCAAAAAGTGAAGGACTGGATACACCACTGGGAAAAGCAGCTTTTGAGACCTTCAGCTCGGCGGCAAATGAATATGGGGAGGAAGATTTGATTGCGGTGGTAAAGCGGTTGAGGGAAGGGTGAATGCTGAGGGATGACCGCCGACGGCCGACGGCCGACCGCCGACCGCGGTACCAGTCGTTAATATCGAGAGATCACTATATATCGGGATATAAAGAAAACGCTTACCTAACGCATCGTCTGCGGTCGGCCGTCGGCGGTCGGCGGTCACTAATACAGAGAGATCACTGT
>QFQQ01000268.1 GCA_003243445.1 Citrobacter freundii | reverse complement strand
TATGGACGGAGTCGCATGGCTGCAAAATTAAAAGGAATCTCCCGATTGAAAAAATCTGAAAAGCAGGCCGATGAATATCCTGATGAACTCTGGAAATTTATGAGCCCTTCAGAGAAGGCTAAATTTCTGGTCGCGGATGTTTTTTCACGCAGTAGTAAAGAATCTTCCGCCGTTCAACCGGGAGAACACAAGCAAAAGGATCATGATAATGAGCACTGATAATTTACTAGCAGAACTCACTTCAAAAACAGGCCTGACCGAAACAGAACTTAATCGGCAGGCATTGATTATCGGCTTAATGGCATTGTGCCACCCGGATGCAATTGCCGGGGATCTGGTGAGTGCTGCACTGACGGGGTCATATTCAGACAGTACTGATAAACTACTTACCCGTGGTGATAACGCATCAGACAGTGTATTGATGTCTATGCGTATATTGCTTCACCGGTTAAGCAGATATGAAGGGGCAGATGGCAAAGTAGGTCAGATCAATAAAATGATGCATCGACTCGGCTACTTTAAGGTATCCGATGTGTTGCGCGAGACTCCGTAAAGAAGCTCAATTTATGTACACCATGACGAATTTTGCGCCCAATATTCTTGATATGGTTTTTCTGTCCGAGATGGAAGGGGAACTTATTTATATAAAGGCGCTCAGCTGTGTTACCGGTTACGTTCCCCAGATCCATCTTTTCCGCCTCCAGCTAATCGCATTTGATATAGGTTGGTATTACGAGCGCAGATTGAATTCAGGCAACCACATTATAAATGAAATCGTTGAGGCCATCACATCCCTTGGATATGCGCTAAATGAATATCAATGGCAGTTCGCGTTTGAATTAGGTTATCGCCACCACCACAAATAAACTGCATTTTTACAGAATTTGCTATTCGTCACTTGATTGACCGGGGGTACGATTTATTTATCACGGATAATTATGGGAGACATTAAAATGACCGACGCATCTACAGTTGACGCAGTTGAACCAAAGACCAGACGCTTATCATTTAAAGAGCTTCCAGGGTTTGATATTTCCGCTGACGCACTTCTCAAAATAATCGAAATGCCGTGTATGGTTATTCGCCGTTCTCCCGCAATGAAGGTACTGGAGATGATCACGCTGCGGTTACGTGGGGATTGTCTTTCTGCTCTTGGCATTGACTTAAACTCTGCACAAATCACCACTAAAGGTACGGTATCGGCGGTCAATGGTGATATGGACGTATCAGTACCATCTACACAACTCTTTTCTTTAATCCGCAACATGCGTGGTGAAGATGAGATTAACGTCCGTTTCCATGCGGCAAAAAACCATCTTGTCATTCGCACCGACAAAAACTCCTATAACATCCCGGTTTGCTTAGACCATATAC
>QFQQ01000031.1 GCA_003243445.1 Citrobacter freundii | reverse complement strand
CCAATATCAAAAAGAAACTTCAAAAACATCATCTATCAATCCCTGATTTGCAAGCTATCATGATTAGTTAGATGGAATTCCGCAGATTTCACTGTCATTACTGATGTAGTGTCATTTTAGAAAAGACCATCACATATGTTAGATAGCGCAGATTACGCTGATCATTTTCCGAAAGAACGAAATAATCCCCATAATCTGCGCTTCCCAATAAAACTCTTTACCGAAGATCATAACCACTCCCCCGTAGATATTATTAAATCTGCGTTATCTGCGGGAGCTTACGCCAGACGGCATGAACACTTACTTTTCAAAAACAAGATACTCCCATGCCTCAAGACTGAATGATTTATCTGTAGAAAGATCCCTGGATTCACGCGTAAACACATTCGTGAATTCACCCGTGATATTATCATCAGAGATCCAGAAATGCAGTTTTGCTTCGTAAGAAAAATTGATCACCACCAGTACTTCATGTTGCTCAAACTTCCTGAGGAATACGAACGCTTTTGTATCATTGGATGTTTGTACACGATGCGTTTGAACAGCAGGATCACCTCCGCGCATCGCGGGATTCTCTGCTTTCAGTTTGTATAATGTTTTATAGAAATCGCTCAGTTGAAATTGTCCGTTCCATGGAATAACATCTTTCTCGAAAAATTCCAGCCGCTTTGCCAGCATTGGAATTTCCTGGCCATTGTACAATAGGGGCACACCATTCCAGGTGCAGCTAAAGACCGCCAATGCGTGAGCCATATTGCCATACTTTTCGTATTCGGTGCCGTTCCAGCTGTTCTCATCATGATTGCTGGTGAACCAGGCGCGCATGGATGAATCGCCGATCCCGTTGTATTGCTTCAGCAGCTTGTATAAAGAATCGAACGGTTTATGTTCCTGGTAAAAATGCTGCGTTTCATGCATCCATTTCCAGGCATAGCTTGCATCAAATACTTTCCCGTAAGCGGGGCTTTGCAGCTCATCAAATTCACCGAGCCAGAACATTGGCTTGATGGCATCAACAAGTGGCCTTGCTTCATCCCAGAAATCCACCGGCACCCAGCTGGCGAGATCACAACGGAAACCATCGATATTACATTCTTTGATCCAGAACTGCATAGCTTCGATCATCGCGTTGCGCATAGCGGGGTTGCTGTAATCAAGCTCGATGATATCATCCATACCGCTGGCCGCCTTGAACGTATCAGTCACCGGGTCCTTCTTGTAATACTCGGGATGCTTTTCCGTCCACCAGTGATCCCAGCCGGTATGATTGGCCACCCAGTCGATGATCACTTTAAAACCCATCGATTGAGCTTCCTGCACAAGTCTGCGGAAATCACTCAGCGTACCAAATTCAGGGTTGATCGATGTATAATCAGAACAGGCATAGGGGCTACCCATACTGCCTTTCTTGTTTTTTTGCGCGATTGGAGTCACCGGCATGAACCAAAGCGTGTGCACGCCCATGTCTTTCAGCCGCGGCAGGTCTTTTGCAAACGCATTAAACGTTCCCTCCGCGGTGTACTGCCGGACATTCACCTCATAAATATTCGTGGTGTGCGCCCACTCAACGGGCTTGCGGTTAGCAATATCCATTATTCCGGTTTTTGTGACAGGGTGAAGCTAGTAAGTAATTGCTAATTAAGGAAATAATTTAGGCGGGAGCCAGCAGACGGGAGCCTTGATCTGCAAACCGGAAGTGACCGACAATACCGATTGAGGGATTGAAGTCAGTAAGCTCTCCGGCCTGCCTTTACCAACCCGAATAGTCATTTTGTGGTACGATAAAAGCATTTCAACGGCCACCCCCGGATACAGATTATCCATATATCATCCATATATGATCCATATCTAGTCCATATATAATCCATATTTATTAGTATGGATTATATATAGATTTAGTGAATTATTACTATATAAAATGCATGGCTTTGGGGCATGGACAAAAGGCTTATGGATGGCTATTTTAATACTGAACCTGCACCTTTTGCAAACTATAAGGCGGCAAAAAAGCCGTATATGCCCAACCACATAGCAGCGACGATAGCTTCCGGCCTCAACCTGCGATTTTTTACGGAAAACGCCGCTCCGGCGAGCAATCTTCCCGCCGCTTATCTTTGCACCATGAAAAGTTTCGACGTTCCGATCATTTACCGTAGCCCGCTGATCTCCGCCATCAAAAAGAAGAGAAAAGAACTGGATAAGCTTAAAAAGGATTTTACGCCTACCCTGCTGGATTTCGGACCGGTTCAGATCTACCTGGCCCGTCATTTCGGCTTTTGCTATGGCGTGGAAAATGCGATCGAAATTGCCTTTAGAACGGTTGATCAGAACCCCGGCCGACGGATCTTTCTGCTGAGCGAAATGATCCATAACCCACAGGTGAATGCGGATCTTCTCTCTCATGGGATCACCTTCCTGCAGGATACCTACGGCAAACAACTGATCCCGTTTGAAGAACTGACAGCCGATGATATCGTGATCATTCCGGCCTTCGGTACTACGCTGGAAATTGAAAAACGACTCAATGACATCGGTATACAAACCGAAAAATACAATACCACCTGTCCGTTCGTAGAAAAGGTCTGGAACCGCAGCGAAGCAATCGCAAAAAAAGACTACACGATCATCATCCATGGCAAACCTGGCCATGAAGAAACACGTGCAACATTCTCCCATGCGGCCAGCAACGCGCCTTCTGTGGTGGTGAAAGACATGCAGCAAACGGTTGAGCTTGCCGGTTATATCACCGGTCAAAAACCAGCTTCTTTATTTTATGATGAATTCAATGGTCAGTATTCCGCCGGCTTTAATGCAGAGAAAGATCTTCAGCGCATTGGTGTGGTCAATCAAACGACCATGCTCGCCAGCGATACCCAGGCCATTGCCGATTACCTGAAGCAGGTCATGATCACCCATCACAACCTGGATGACAAAAGTGTAGCCGAACGCTTCGCCGATACAAGAGATACACTTTGCTATGCAACGAATGATAATCAGACCGCAGTTTCAGGTATGCTCGATACCGATGCGGATATCGCCATCGTTGCAGGTGGTTATAATTCTTCCAACACTTCACACCTCGTTGAGCTATGCGAAGAAAAACTGCCTACCTACTTCATCAACACCGAAGAAAAATTGCTTTCTGCAAAGGAGATCCTGCATTACAATTTCCATACAAAACAGGAACTGCTCACCAACAACTATCTTCCTTCAACCTCACCAGCCCGCATCCTGATCACCAGCGGTGCTTCCTGCCCGGATGCCGTAGTGGAAGGAATTATTAATAAGCTGATCAGTTTTTATCCGGGAGCGAAGAGTGTGGGGGAGATACTGGAAGAACTCGATGGCCGATGATCGATGGCCGATGGCCGAACTCCGCAGATCGAAACATACTTTAGAAAAAAGAGACCTTCCGGCAATGGAAGGTCTCTTTTTTCTAAAGTATTTCCTGAAAACACGATTCGGCCATCGGCCATCGATCATCCGCCATCGGCTTCTCACTTGTACATCAACTCATAATACTCATGCGCCATCCTGTTGCTCTCAAACTGGAAGCGCACATCCTGCATACTGTTCTTCATTACCTGGCGCCAGGTTGGATAATTGTCGTAGTAAAGCGGCAGTATTTCTTTTTCGAGAATGTCGTAAAGCTTGTTAAGATCGTACTGATCCTGTTCGTGAACGGTCATGTGTGCATAGTCTCCTTTTGGAACAACAAAGCCGTTGTGACCGTGATTGATGAATTCCGGGATCCAGCCGTCGTCGGTAGAGAAATTCACCGCGCCGTTCATGGCAGCGGTCATGCCGCTTGTACCGGATGCTTCGCGCGGCACGCGTGGATTGTTCAGCCAGCAGTCAGCCGCCTGTTTGAGACGTTTGGAAAGAGCCAGTTCGTAACCGATCAGCACGGCTACATTCCTGTAGCGTTTGCTGAGGTGAACAAGCTGATTGAATTCGCTGATCGCAGGGTGATCAACCGGGTAAGGTTTACCTGCCCAGATGATCTGCACGGGATAACGCGAACTGGAAAGCAGTTTTTCAAAACGTTTTTCATCCGAAGCGATCAGTCCCGCACGTTTGTATCCGGCAAACCTGCGCGCCCATACGATCGTGAACACATCGGGGTTAAATAATTTACCCGTCTGGTCTGCTACGATCTCAAACGCTCTTTTCTTTAAATATTTTTTACGATCGTCCATACCGTAATCATCGCTTGCTTCACGGAAACGGTAGAGTTGTTTATCGGCCCAGTAACGGTAGTTCTGCGAATTCGTAATGGAAATGATCGGACAGATACCCGGATATTTCGACCACATCTCTCTTGCCACTACACCATGCAATTGTGATACGCCATTGGCAATATGCGCAAAACGCAGTGCCACGAGTGAGTGATTGAACGCATCATCATAAATACCGGTGAGCTTTCTTACTTCATCTACAGAAAGACCACAGAAATAGCTCATCTTATGACAGAGATAGATATCATGTTTTTCATTACCCGCTTCTTCAGGAGTATGCGTGGTAAATACAAGTCTCTTCTTTACTTCATCCAGGTTCTTGAATTTGTTATAGAGATAGAACGCGGAAGAAATACCATGCGCTTCATTCAAATGATACAGCTCAGGATTGAAGCCGATAATATCCATCAGTTTCGCACCGCCAACACCCAACAAAATGAACTGTGCCACTTTTGTTGCAACGTTCGCATCATACAAGCGGTGAGTGATGGTTTGAGAAACATAATCATTCTCCGGCACGTCCGTGCTAAGCAGGAAGAGCGGAGCTGATTTGAAGGTTTCCGGATTGAGATAATATACTTTTATCCAAACCGGGTGATCATGTACATTGATCTGAAACCGGATGCCGGTATCTTCCAGGAAATCATATTGCTTTTCATTCCAGGCTACATCGAGGGTTTGATCCTGATTACGTTCCTGGTCATAATATCCATACTTCCACAGGATACCAATACCCACCAGGTTTTGCTTCAGCTCATATGCACTACGCATATGAGAACCTGCCAGGAATCCAAGACCTCCACTATAGATCTTTAAAGGCTGATGGATGGCAAACTCCATCGAAAAATATGCAACTCGTTTTGTGTAAGGCTGCTCTACAGGGTAAGGAACCGAATAATTGTTAAAACTCATATTGTGTCTTTTTTACACGATGGGCGCAATATACCACATATTCGCTAATAGTGCACGAATGAGCGCGGATGTGCACGAATCGTGAATTGGGAATGCACAAATAAATGTAAAATGTTCAAAAGTTAAAATCTGTGACCTACAAATTTGTCATGCTGCCAAGATCGCAGCGGATACTGCCAATATTGGGCCAGTCGGGGAAGGGATAATAAAGGTTTCAGAGGTTTAATAAGTTTAATAGGTTTCATAGGTTTGAGAGGTTTGAGAGGTTTGAGAGGTTTGGGAGGTTTGGGAGGTTGTGAACCTTACAAGCGTAGAGGATTGGATGATATTAGGGAAAAGCTTTTTGACATCATGAGATGTTTATCTTTTATCACCTTCTTGAAACCTCTCAAACCTCTCAAACCTATGAAACCTATCAAACCTATTAAACCTCTGGAACCTTTACCCGATCCTATCTCTTTGCAGACTTCTTCCCCCTGGCCGGTTCTTTCCTTTTGGAGTAAACTCCATCGAATGAGCAGCGCAATCCTCTTCTGGAACCACAGCCCTCAAGTTCTTTCAGGCTCACCGAATTGTTAGTGAAAGTAAATTGCAGGGAACAGGGATCACCGGCTTCGCTGTAAATGGCTTTTGTTGCACTTTGCCAGATCGCCTCGCCTTTTAATTCGCCGGAGCAATCGCCTTTTTCAAAATGAACAAAGAAGCTGAACCGGTCTTTTTTCCTGCCGTCACGCACTGATACCAGCGTCATCTTTTGTGTGCCGTAATCCGCAGAATATTTGAGCTTGCGCGAGAGTGTATCAATTGGATTGATCAGTTCAGTCACCGCATCGTCCAGCGGATCTGTCATAATAAGCATGAACTGTTTTGCATCGTTATTCAGCACATACACATCTTTCCCTTCAGCTGTGCCACTATTCTTTTTCAGCCACACCGTTTTGGTAATGGTCATCCTGTTATCGATAGATGAAAATTGCTGCGTAGCAGGGTTTGCATCTGTCTTCAGCAAAGGCATTCCAGCGATCAGCTCCTTTTTTTTGTCGAACCCGATCATAAAAATGCCCCGGTTATTACCATTCACAATTTTCGCCAGCAGATATGTTTCTGTGCTTACAATTCTCCCAACCGGATAAATTTTCGCCTGCGAAAGTTTCCCCATAGATGCACCGATGACAGAATCGGGAACAAACTGGCTGAAGATCTTATGACTGATCTTTAATGAGTCATTATCTTTTGCCAGCAGGCTTGTATCGGCCACCTGGTAAGGCAGTTTGATCTCCGGGAAAAAATCAATAAAATCCGCGATCTCGATCGGCTCATCGCCGGAAAGGGAAGGTTTTTTGGACGACTTGCATCCTGACAGCCATGCCAGGCTCAACAAAAAAAGAAAACAAAGGAAAAAGGACTTCATGGGCTATCAGTTGGTCCGGCAAATTAAGGCTTTTCGGGGAAGTTTTGGAGTTCGGTGGGGTTCAGGGGTTTCATAGGTTTAATAGGTTTAATAAGTTTAATAGGTTTGGAAGGCTTCACGTAAATGACAAAAGATAAACATCTGATCACGTTAACAGGTTATCACTAACTGATCCATTCTATACCAATGTCGTTTAGTTAAAGCTTCAACGCTTTGTCATCCCGGCCGGTCGACCTAATGTTTGATGCAAATTTGAAGCTGCCAGAGCCGGGAGCCCCTCAATTGCGGAGATCCCGCCTCTGGCAGCCCGACAGTAGAAAGTAATCTTAGGTTGCCCGGCCGGGATGACATACTCTTTGCTTCTTAACTAAACGACATTGCATTCTATACTTGTAAGATCACCAACCTCTCAAACCTATTAAACCTATTAAACCTATGAAACCTATTAAACCCCTGAAACCTCCCCTCCCCTTCTTTTTCTCTAACTATTTTTTTAGATTTGCCTAAAAAATATTTTAGCCGTGCTAAACTATTCGACCAGTGAAGAGAATTATATCAAGGCAATTTACCATTTGCAGAAGGATGG
The DNA here is from genome assembly GCA_003243445.1 of Citrobacter freundii. Classification (GTDB taxonomy): domain Bacteria; phylum Bacteroidota; class Bacteroidia; order Chitinophagales; family Chitinophagaceae; genus Terrimonas_A. The sequence goes on along the minus strand of QFQQ01000031.1, from coordinate 91,206 downwards.
CCCGGTGACCACCAATGAGCTGGCCGCTGAGCTGGAAACAAGGCCTGCGTCTGTCACAGACATGATGAAGAAGCTTCGCACAAAGAAGCTGGTGCATTATGAGGCGTACAAGGGGTTCCGGTTGTCGGCTGATGGGAAAAAACTTGCATTGCTGATCATCCGAAGACATCGCCTGTGGGAATATTTCCTGGCAGAAAAACTGAAGTTCAGCTGGGATGAAGTGCATGCCGTAGCAGAGGATCTCGAACACGTCAGCAGCAAAAAACTGATCGATAAACTGGATGAATTCCTCGGCTTTCCCCGTTATGATCCGCATGGAGATCCTATTCCGGACGCGAATGGAAAGATCGAGGCCGGTAAACAGGTTGCGCTTACCGAACTGCCGTTGAATAAGCCAGGAGTAGTTTGTTATGTAAGCGATCAGTCATCTGAGATGCTTGAACTGCTCAGCCATAAAAAGATCGGGATCGGAACAAAGCTCGAAATAAAAAAGCGTTTCAGCTTTGACCAGTCACTGGAGATAAAACTCCGCCAGCAACCCGCTACAACGATCAGCGGGGATCTGGCGAAAAACATTTTTGTGAAATACGATGAGTAAACAACATCCGGACATTTCGCTGAGCGAAGTACATGAGTCAGTAGACACAACGGCCGCCAATCGTCCTGTGTGGCGGCGGATCTTCGCCTTCTTTGGACCCGCTTATCTTGTAAGCGTCGGCTATATGGACCCGGGTAACTGGGCCACTGATCTTGCCGGCGGCAGCCAGTTTGGTTATACGCTGATCTGGGTACTGCTGATGAGTAACCTGATGGCATTGCTATTACAAAGTCTTTCCGCGAGGCTTGGCATTGTACGCAGGCGCGATCTCGCGCAAGCCAATCGAGAGGTCTATCCTAAATCAGTCAACTTTGCCTTATACGTACTGGCCGAGATCGCCATTGCAGCCACGGACCTTGCGGAAGTGCTGGGTATGGCTATCGGTTTGCAATTGCTTACAGGCATTCCGCTTTTATGGGGCGTGCTGATCACCGTGCTGGATACATTCCTGCTGTTGTTGTTGCAACGGCTCGGCATGAGAAAGATGGAGGCGTTTATTGTTGGTCTTGTATTCATCATCGGAGGTTCCTTTCTGATCGAGATCATCTTGGCAAAGCCAAACCTCAGTGAAGTCGCGGCCGGTTTTGTTCCGCATATACCAAATGATACCGCGCTTTATATCGCAATCGGTATTATAGGAGCAACGGTGATGCCGCATAATCTTTACCTGCATTCTGCGCTGGTGCAAACAAGAAAGATCAAACGGAATCATGACGGCATAAAGCGGGCACTGAAATTAAATTTTATCGATAGTGCAATTGCTTTGAATCTGGCCTTTCTTGTCAATGCCGGTATTCTTGTTCTAGCAGCCGCTGTATTCTTTAAATCAGGGCGTACGGATGTGGCTGAAATAAAAGACGCACACCTCCTGCTTGATCAGTTGCTGGGGTCAAAACTCGCTCCTGCTCTTTTTGCCATTGCGTTGATCGCTGCGGGGCAAAGTTCAACCGTCACGGGCACACTGGCCGGACAGATCGTAATGGAAGGTTATCTGCGTCTTCGCATCAATCCATGGATGAGGAGATTGCTGACGAGGATGATCGCTATCATTCCCGCAGTGGTGGTGATCCTTGTGAACGGCGAAGAAGACATCGATCAACTCCTCATCTTGAGCCAGGTAGTCTTGAGTCTTCAGCTTGGTTTTGCGATCATCCCGCTGATACATTTTGTGAGCGATAAGAGGACAATGGGGGTATTTGCGATAAAGCCTATTGTACAGATCGCCGCATGGCTGATCACTGCGATACTGGTATATCTTAATCTCAGCATGGTATCAAGCCAGGCCGCTGATCTTTTCGCGCAGCCCGGGCACGTCATCGGTAAGATTTCCGTGGTGATCGCTGCGCTGATCTTTATCACCCTGCTGATCATCTCCATCGTTTATCCTTTGCTAAAAAAACGATGGACAAATGTGCAGGTACAATTGCATCCGCAGGCAACGGCATTGCATTCACTGGAAGCGCCGACCTATTTAACGGTGGCTGTCGCACTGGACTTCAGTGAGAACGATCAGAAGCTATTATCCCATGCATTAGGTCAGGGACGCCCGAATACAAAGTATGTACTTGTCCATGTTGTGGAAAGTGTTTCAGCCCGGATCTATGAACACGACAGTGATGATCTCGAAACCGAAAAAGACAAGGAGCATCTTGAATTCTATGCGCAGCAGTTGCGCGACCGGGGCTTCGCTGCCGAAGCAAAACTCGGTTTTGGTGCGAGGGCCAAAGAGATCGTAAGAATTGTGAATGACTCGCAGGCGGGCATGCTGGTGATCGGCGCGCATGGACATAGCGGAATAAAGGACCTGCTTTATGGAGAAACGATCAATACGGTAAGGCATGAGTTGAAGATACCGGTGCTGGTGGTCAACCTGTGATGGATGATCGATGTTGGATGGTCGATGTTCGATGGTCGATGGTCGATGATCGATGATCCAAACATTTCATCACGATAAATCACAAAGACTGTCATCCCGGCCGGGCGACCTAAGTTAGTCTACAAGACAAGAATGCCAGAGCCGGGCTGACACAGTCTTCAGTTTCGAACCGGGTTGGATGATCGAACATCGAAGATCGATCCTCCAACATCGATCTTCCCTACGCAGCCATATTATTCGGATTATTCCTCAGCAGATGTTTAAACCTGCTGAACGTTTCCGGTTTGATGTTAAGATATGAAGCAAGATACTTCTGCGGTACTCTTCTCATCAGTTCAGGATTCTTATTGACGAATGCAAGAAAGCGTTCACGCGGCGTCATCTTGATCATTTGCATTTGCCAGCTATCGCTGATGATCATCATATGCGTGATCACGAGACGGCCCAGGCGTTCCATTTTGCGTGACTGGGAATAGAGCTCTTCGAGTTTATCATGACGGATGGAAATAACGATGGATGGTTCGATGGCTTCAACAAAGTATTCGGATGGCTTGCGGCTGAGAAAGGATTGCTGACCGAGGATGATCTGGCCTTCGGTGGAGATCTGAATGTTGCTTTCGTCTTTGGTGGTCTTGTAATACTTGCGGATGATCCCTTTGGAAATAAAATTGAAATAGTTTTCTATCTCACCCTGCTTCACCAGGAATTCTTTTTTCCTGAACTTTCGCACCTTAAGTACAGGCTGGATGCTTTTTTCAAACTCCTCGTCTGTAATGGCAACAAACCTGCGAAGGAAATTCAGAAAGATCTTGACATTTTCCATATGCATCGCCCATTAGTCCAGAGAAGTTACACCAAAAAAACAGCATTCTCAATAGCAACCACCGGATTTTTTTAGGCTCCGGGAACGGTTGCGGAAATGCTGGTTGGATTGGGGCATGATATATTGTAGATTTGCCCTCCTTCGCCAAAGCTCCGGCGGGCGGAGCCCTTTTAAACCAGACGAAGGAGGGTCCGCTGAAGCCCCGGCGAAAGCAGGCAACGTTCAATTTATGTTGTCCTGACCGGAAAGAAATATTAACCTAAAAAACCTTGCTTTACTATGTCCCAAAAGATCAAAGTTGCGAATCCAGTGGTGGAACTGGACGGAGACGAAATGACACGTATCATCTGGAAGTTCATCAAAGACAAGTTGATCCTCCCTTATGTAGATCTTGATATAAAGTATTTTGACCTTGGTGTGGAATACCGCGACCAGACCAATGACCAGGTGACCATTGACGCAGCCAATGCCATCAAACAATATGGTGTGGGTATCAAATGCGCAACCATCACTCCTGATGAAGACCGCGTAAAAGAGTTCAACCTGAAACAAATGTGGAAAAGCCCCAACGGCACGATCCGCAATATCCTGGACGGCACCGTATTCCGTGAGCCGATCGTGATCAAGAACATCCCGCGCCTGGTTACTACCTGGGACCGCCCGATCATCGTTGGCCGTCACGCATTTGGCGACCAATACCGCGCGACTGACTTCGTGGTACCCGGAAAAGGTAAACTGACCATCAAGTTTGTTGGAGACGACGGTCAGGTGATCGAACATGAAGTATTTCAGTTCAAAGGCGGTGGCGTTTCCCTGTCTATGTACAATACCGACGAGAGCATCGCAGGCTTCGCCCGCAGCTGTATGAACATGGCGCTTTCAAAAGGATGGCCGCTCTACCTTTCTACAAAAAATACCATCCTGAAAAAATATGATGGCCGTTTCAAAGACATCTTCCAGGATATCTATGAAAACGAGTTCAAAGCTCAATTTGAAAAAGCAGGCATCGTTTATGAACACCGCCTGATCGATGACATGGTTGCCAGCGCAATGAAATGGAATGGCGGCTTTGTCTGGGCTTGTAAAAACTATGACGGTGACGTACAAAGTGATTCCGTTGCTCAGGGCTTCGGTTCACTCGGCCTGATGACATCGGTACTTGTTACGCCTGACGGCAAAACCATGGAAGCAGAAGCTGCACATGGAACCGTTACGCGCCACTACCGTGAGCATCAGAAAGGAAATCCCACTTCTACCAACCCGATCGCTTCCATCTTTGCATGGACAAGAGGCCTGGCATTCCGTGGCAAACTGGACGGCAACCAACCGCTGATCGATTTCGCCAACGCACTCGAAGCAGTTTGTATCGAAACAGTGGAAGAAGGCAAAATGACAAAAGATCTTGCCCTCACCATCAAACCAAAAGTTGAGCACGGCAAAGACTTCCTTTATACACAGGAGTTCCTGGATGCGATCGATGCAAACCTCAAAAAGAAAATGGGGCTATAGGGCTGTAGGTAGGTTTCAGAAGTTCCAAAGGTTCCAGGGGTTCCAGAAGTTCCAGAGGTTCCAGAGGTTCCAGAGGTTCCAGAGGTTTGAGAGGTTTGAGAGGTTTGGGAGGTTTGGGAAGTTGGCTCACCCGTATTGCTTCTAAAATAAGGGTTCAAAAGTTCAGTCTTTTGAACCCTTATTTTTTAGAAAATATCATAAATAAATGGTTCGTAACCTGCGATGAACCTCCCAAACTTCCCAAACCTCTCAAACCTCTGGAACCTCTGGAACCTATGAAACCTATGAAACCTCTGAAACCCCTGGAACCTTTGAGACCTTCCCCTTTTTATCTTTTATCTTTAAACCAAACATCCGGCACATGCAACTACTCATGCTGGCCATTGCCCCCGGCATTGCCATTTGTCTGTTCATCTTTCACAGGGATGCATATAACAGAGAGCCAAAGCTTAACCTGATCATCAGCTTTTTGCTGGGTATGATCGCGGTTGTACCTGCTGCGATCATTGAGGGATTGCTGCTTTCTTCCAACGCAAGTATAGGGGGCATCTTTGTCAAGGCATTTCTTTCGGTGGCATTGGTGGAAGAGCTGGTAAAGTTTCTCGCATTACGCCTCTATGCCTATCCAAGAAAAAGTTTTGATGAACCGCTGGACGGGATTGTGTATGCGGTGATGGTGAGCATGGGGTTTGCCACGCTGGAGAACATCATGTATGTTTTCCAGTCGGAAGCAACAGGTCAGGGATACCAGGTTGCATTGCTCCGTATGTTCCTTGCTGTTCCCGCGCATGCAACTTTTGGCGTATTGATGGGTTATCATGCGGGCAAAGCGAAATTTGCACAGCATAATAAAACGGCGCTGCTGCTTACGGGTTTGTTCTGGGCGATCCTGTTTCATGGCCTGTATGATTTTTTCCTTTTCCTGCGGGATTCACCGGATGTAACGTATTTCGTGGCTGACGGATTATTGCTCGCCGGTGCCGTTGCATCATTTGTCATTGCGATCCGTTTGAGTTTTATTCATATCAAAAGACATCGTAAACTTTCACAACAAACATATAATCCGATGGAGACCATGAGTCTTAGAAAAGCATTCGAACATGATATTCCGCTGATCAGGGATATGGCATACCGGATCTGGCCAACTGCTTATGGAGGGATCATTTCCAAAGAACAGATCGATTATATGCTGAACACGATGTACAGCGAAACATCGCTTGCCAGTCAAATGCGTAATGGAAATGAATTCCTGCTGGCGTATGATGGCGTGGAAGCAGTGGGATTTGCTTCGGTTGGTTTGCTGGAAGGCAGCATTTACAAACTGCATAAACTTTATGTGCTTCCTTCACAGCACGGACGGGGTACGGGCCGCTTTCTTGTTGATGCAATTGTTAAGGCAGCAAAAAATAAGGGAGGAACAGCGATCCGGCTGAACGTAAATAAAAACAACCCTGCAGTTGGCTTTTATGAAAAGATCGGGTTTGTAAAGATCTATGATGAGGTGCTCGATATCGGGAATGGATATGTAATGGATGATTATGTAATGGAGAAAAGTCTTCTTTGAATCTCTCCGCGCAGCCTACCGTGTACCCACAACTTTGGCTGGCGTAAGGTTCCTCCTCCGGCGGACACGTCCCGCAGATTTCGCAGATTAGTTTCTGATAACAGACTGTCATCTGCGTAATCCGCGAATGCTGACACGGAAACTTTCCCTTTATAAAATGCTATTTCGATAGCGGGAAAGACAAATCTGCGAAATCCGCGGGCGCCTTACGCCGTTCGAATTACTTAAAAGACATGGGTACACGGTAGCCGCGCAACGGAGAGATTCAAAGAAGGCCTATTCAGTACACTTCAGATATTTCTTCGGATCGACCGGCGTTTCAAAATCATATATCAGCAACTCGACCGGCTGCCCTGTTTCATTATAACCAATTGCATCACCCGCTTTCACTTTCTGATTTGGTTTGACTGCTACTTTCGTAATGCCACTCATCCAGAACCAGTAATCCTGGTGATAGTAAACAACTTCCCATTTACCTTCCTGGTCACGCTGCACTTTGCTGATCACTGCATCCATACCGGCTTTGACGGTAGTATCAGTATCACTTGCCAGTACGAGCTTAAGTTCTTTCATACCATCAGCCCGGTCTTCTTTCGGCGTAATGTCTTTTGCCTTGTAAAGAATACAGGTCAGTGAAAGCGAGTCTTTCGCCTGCCGTCTTCCTTTTTGTGCGGAGGATAATACCGGCAATGACAACAGGCCGGCAACAAGAATACATGATGTCAATTGTTTCATAATGGATTGGATAAAAATGAGCGATCAATGTTTTTCAATAGCCAGCTTCTTGGCCATCTCGGCGCTCATGTCATCAGCAGAAGCTCCGTATCCTGTCACCAGCACGCCCTTCTTTCCTTTGCGGCTGTCAACCGCATAAACTACGGCCTCATCCGCCGGATCGGTATTCCCCTCAAAACGGTACACTTCCACGATCTCAAAATCATCCAGGTCATACCTGTCATCACTGCAGACCAGGCCATTCTCAGCCAGATTAAAATCAGTCACATAACCTCTTGCTTTTAAGCCATTCACGGCGGCAGAAACGGTGTCGTATACGTACATAACTCAGGGGTGTTTAGTGGTTTCAAAGATAGTAGAAAGGTTTGGGAAGTTTGGGAGGTTTGAGAGGTTTCGGAGGTTTGAGAGGTTTGAGAGGTTTGAGAGGTTTGATCGGTTCCAGGGGTTCCAGAGGTTGCCTCGACTGTGCTGAAAGCCAAAATACATCGGTATGAAAAGTTGGTTTTTAATGGTTATCTGTTTGAAACACACAACAGCTAAGTAGCTGGTGATAAACCTCTCAAACCTCTCAAACTTTCCAAACTTCCCAAACCTCCCAAACCTCCGAAACCTTCCCCTAAACCTCCCCCTCCAACCTTTTATCAACACCCCCCTTCCGCATTAGGCTTTTAGGCAGCTAAGCTGTACCTTTGCCCGCAAAATCAAATACAACACATGTCTACAGTATCAAAATCCATTGATTTCTCCTTACCCTATAAAGTGGCAGACATTTCTTTGGCTGAATGGGGCCGTAAAGAAATCCGCCTGGCTGAAGCCGAAATGCCCGGTCTGATGTCTATCCGCGCAGAGTATGGTCCTTCACAACCGTTGAAAGGTGCGAGAGTGGCAGGTTGTCTGCACATGACCATCCAGACTGCCGTGCTGATCGAAACACTGGTGGCACTGGGTGCTGAAGTTAAATGGAGCTCCTGCAATATATTCTCTACACAGGATCACGCGGCAGCGGCAATCGCGGCAGCCGGTATCGGTGTTTTTGCATGGAAAGGTCAGACTCAGGAAGAAGCTGACTGGTGTATCGAGCAAACACTGTTCTTCGGTGGCCAGGACAAACCCCTGAACATGATCCTCGATGATGGTGGTGACCTGACCAATATGGTGCTTGACACTTACCCTGAGCTGGTTCAGCATGTAAAAGGTATTTCTGAAGAAACTACAACAGGTGTTCACCGCTTGTATGAGCGCGTTGCAAAAGGAACCCTTCCTATGCCGGCGATCAACGTGAACGACTCTGTAACAAAATCTAAATTCGATAACAAATACGGTTGTAAAGAATCACTGGTTGACTCTATCCGCCGCGCTACCGATGTAATGCTGGCTGGTAAAGTAGCCGTTGTTGGTGGTTATGGTGACGTGGGTAAAGGTTCTGCCGCTTCCCTGGCTGGTGCCGGTTGCCGCGTGATCGTTACTGAGATCGATCCTATCTGCGCTCTCCAGGCTGCAATGGACGGTTTCGAAGTAAAAAGAATGATCGACGCAGTAAAAGAAGCGGATATCGTTGTAACTGCATCAGGTTGCCGCGACCTTATCACTGCCGAGCATTTCAAGGTGATGAAAGATAAAGCGATCGTTTGTAATATCGGCCACTTCGATATCGAGATCGATATGGCATGGCTGAACAAAAACTATGGCAACACAAAAGACACCATCAAACCACAGGTTGATCTTTACAATATCGACGGTCGTGATGTGATCATCCTCGCTGAAGGCCGCCTGGTTAACCTGGGTTGCGCTACAGGTCACCCATCATTCGTAATGAGTAACTCATTCTCTAACCAGACACTTGCTCAGATCGAATTGTGGAAGAATCACAAGAACTACGAAAACAAAGTATACGTTCTGCCTAAACACCTCGATGAGAAAGTGGCCCGCCTCCACCTCGCTAAGATCGGTGTGGTATTGGATGAACTGACACCAGCACAGTCTTCTTACCTCGGTATCACAAAAGAAGGTCCTTACAAACCTGAACACTACCGTTACTAAAAGTAACTTGTACAATACAAGAAGCCATTCGTGAAAGCGGGTGGCTTCTTTCGTTTGAGAGGTTTGAGAGGTTTCATAGGTTCCAGAAGTTTCATAGGTTCCAGAGGTTGTCGTAACCGCATGAATAGCTCTATACAGACTATTTATAAACGTGTATTGAGTTTTATCTATAACTAAACTCGATTTATACAGACTCTTCAATCAGCAACCTCTGGAACCTCTGGAACCTCTGGAACCTATGAAACTTCTGGAACCTATGAAACCTCTCAAACCTCTGAAACCTCTGGAACCCCTATCTTCGCGCCATGGCATTACTAGAAAAGCAACTCATTGTAAAAACATCCGCCCTTCCAGACTCCGGTATGGGCCTGTTCACTTCCAAAGCAATTCCCAAAGGCACACTCATCGTTGAATATAAAGGCAGAAAAACCACCTGGAAAGAGGTGGAAGGTGAAGAGAATGGTTATATCTACTTTGTAAATAACAAATACGTGATCGATGCACGGCCGACCAAATCGGCGCTTGCGCGTTATGCGAATGATGCAACAGGTCTTTCAAAAGTAAAAGGCTTCAGCAACAATGCAGAATATGTAGAGGAGAACGATAAGGTCTATATCAAATCAAAAAAAGATATCCCGGCAGGCGCTGAGATCTTTGTTGGTTATGGAAAAGAATACTGGCAAACCATCAGGGAGAATATCCGCATAGAAAAAGCCAATCAGAAACTGGCGAAAGAAAAAGAGCGTGAGAAAGCAAAAAAAGAAGCATTGAAGGCAAAGAAGGAAGCGCTGAAAGCAAAGGCAAAAGCGAAAAAGAAAAAAGCACGCAGGTGATTTAGAACGGCGTAGGACGGCCCCTCTCTAAATCTTCCCCTCCTCAGGCTAATCGTTACCCAAATCTATGAATGGCGTAAGGTTCCCGCAGATTTACGCAGATCTAAAACACGCAGATGCGCAGATGGTCTGTTAAACAAGAAAGTCATCTGCGTATCTGCGCAAGCAAATAGAGAAATATTCAATTCCTTCAGGACACTTCAACAGCAGTAAGCGTAAAATCTGCGGAATCAGCGGGAACCTTACGCCAGCCGAAGTTGTGGGTACACGGTAGTCCGCCGCGGCGGAGAGACTTAGAGGCTCCCGCACCCACCACTTATAACAAACACCTCTCAATTTCGCAAACCGATGCTCTTTCTCACTATATTAGGCCACCAAAAAAATATGCATGAGAAAGATTTTTTCCCTGATGCTTATCCTGGCAGCCGGCTGCAGCGTTTCTGCGCAGACCAGTGCCGGTTATAGCAACTTCAGCCAGCAGACCAACCGTCTTAATGCGCTGGCAAAAGCTTACCCGCAGCTCACACAACTGCGCTCACTTACCAAGACCGCCGGAGGAAAGGATATCTGGCAACTGACCATCGGTACCGGCAATATGGACTCCAAACCTGCCATGCTGATCGTAGGCGGCACCGAAGGCCAGCATCTGCTTGGCACTGAACTCGCGATCGCCTTTGCGGAAGACCTGCTGAAGAACAGCGGCACTGACAGTATCAAAGCCTTACTCGGCAAAACCACTTTCTACGTATTCCCTAACATGAGCCCCGACGCAATGGAGCAATACTTTGCCGCCATTCGTTACGAACGCCAGGGAAACGCCACCAGCACAGATGATGATCGCGATGGCAAACAAAATGAAGATGGCTTTGAGGATCTCGACGGCAACGGAAAGATCACCTGGATGCGCGTTGAATCTCCTGTTGGAACTTATAAGATCAACCCTGATGATCCAAGGACACTGGTCAAAGCTGACCTTACCAAGGGAGAAAAAGGACAGTATGATCTCATCACCGAAGGCCGCGATAATGATAATGACGGTGCATTCAATGAAGATGGGGATGGCGGTGTATGGTTCAATAAGAACTTTACATTCAAACATCCTTCGTTCACGCAGGGTTCGGGAGAATTTCCCGTTTCAGAAAATGAAACACGCTCATTGCTGGATTATTTGTTTGAACGATTTAATATTTACGCAGTAGTAAGTTTCGGTTCAAACAATAACCTCAGCACACCCGTAACATTCAACCCCGCAGCAGCTTCACAAACGATTACCTCAGGTTGGCTGGAAGCAGATACAAAGATCAATGCATTTGTGTCAGATCTCTATAACAAAGAAACAGGTTTAAAAGACGCGCCGAAAGCGAGTGCCGCAGGTGGCGATTTTTATTCCTGGGCTTATTTTCATTTTGGCAGATACAGCTTCAGCACCCCGGGCTGGTGGGTTCCTAAAACAAAACCCGATTCTACCAAAAGCGAAAAAGCATTTACCAATGATGAGGCTGTTGCCGCATATCTCCGTTGGGCAGCACATCAGAACATCACGAATACATTTACCGAATGGAAACCGATCCAGCATCCTGATTTCCCCGGCAGAAAAGTTGAAGTGGGAGGTATTGATCCGTTTGTGCTGACGACTCCTCCTTATAATCTTGTTGGCGATCTTGTAAAAAAGAATAACCGTTTCATTGTAAAACTGGCCGCTGCTCAGCCCGACCTTGATGTGATCAATGTAAAAACGGAGAAACTCGGGGGTAATGTAACAAGAGTAACATTTGACCTGGTGAATAAAGGAGCACTCCCCTCCCATTCGAAACTGGGTGAAAGAAATTACTGGGTGAAACGCATCCGCGTAAAAGTAAATACGGGCAACAACCAATCCGTGATCAGCGGAAGGAAACTGCAAACGCTGAACGCGCTGGATGGTTATGGCACTGAAAAACTGACCTGGCTGATCAAAGGCAGTGGTAAACTGACCATCGAAGCAGGCAGCCCGACCACCGGAAGTAAAACTGTTGACATCACTCTTTAATTCCCGCAAAAAAGACAACATGAAACGTTCAATCATACAACATATAGCATTGGCCCTTGCGATCAGTACGGCTACGATCTCCAATGCACAAACTCCGGAGCAACTGTTCAAGGCGGCCGGAACACCAGCACATCCAAAAGTAGCCGTAAGCTGGAACCGTTACAATGATCATGCTGCGATCTCTGAGATCTGCAAAAAGATCGCCGCGGCTTATCCAAATCTTGCCAAACTGGAATCGATCGGTAAATCATACAAGGGCCGTGATCTCTGGTGCCTTACGATCACTGATTTCAAAAAAGGCGATGCCTCTAAAAAACCAGCGATGTATATCGATGGTAATATCCACTCGAATGAAGTGCAGGGAAGTGAATTTGCTTTATACACCGCCTGGTATCTTACTGAATCATTCGGCGATACCAAATTCATACAGGAATTGTTGGAGGATAAGACCTTCTATATTGTTCCAACGATCAACCCCGATGGCCGCGACAGCTATTTTCATCAACCCAATACCGCCAGCACACCACGTTCCGGCGTGATCCCCGTGGACAATGACCGCGACGGAGAAGTAGATGAAGATGGCTACGACGATCTCGACGGCGACAACGAGATCCTGATGATGCGCCGCAAAAATCCAAACGGGCGCTACCGCATTGACCCAAGCGATCCAAGAAGACTGATACAAGTCGGACCGGATGAAAAAGGTGACTATGAAATGCTTGGATTGGAAGGAAAGGATAATGACGGCGACGGTCTCGTAAATGAAGACGGCTACACATTTGAATATGATCCGAACCGCGATTGGGGCTGGGGATGGCAGCCAAATAATATTCAGAATGGTGCTTACAAATATCCTTTCTCCCTGCCGGAGAACAGAGCCGTAATGGAATTTGTAATGAAGCATCCTAACATTGCCGCAGCACAATCTTATCATAACTCAGGCGGTATGATCCTTCGCGGACCCGGTGATCCTACAGACCTGGTCACTTACAATCCACAGGACGTAAGAGTATATGATGTGATCGCAAGAAAAGGTGAAGAACTGATGCCTGGTTATCGTTACCTCGTGGTATACAAAGACCTTTATTCCGCGTACGGCGGTGAGCTGGACTGGTTCTATGGCGGCCGTGGCGTTTACACTTATTCAAATGAATTATGGACAGGCTACCTGATGTTCAACAAGGAACCACAGGACAATAGCTCCTACCAGTTTGACCGTTATCTTTTATTTAAAGATGCATTTGTCGATTGGCATGAATTCGATCATCCGCAATATGGCAAGATAGAGATCGGAGGATTCAAGAAAAACTTTGGCCGCGCTCATCCGGGATTCTTACTCGAAAGCGATGCACACCGGAATATGTCATTCTCCGTTTATCACTGCTTTCATACACCAAAGCTCAGCATTGATTCCTTAATGGAAAAAGACCTGGGGGATGGTTTGAAACAGATCACAGCTGTTATCTCCAACAGCCGTATCATGCCAACACATAGCAGCCAGGACCTGAAATTCAAGATCGAAAGACCTGATTACATCACGCTTTCGGGTGCTAAAGTGATCGCCGGCATGATCGTAAATAATGCAGATCTTGACCTGAGCACCGAACAAAAGAACAATGCCGCAACCGTGGAAGTGAACAACATTCCCGGCCTTAGCACAGTCACCGTAAGATGGATCGTGCAGGGCAACTCAAAGTATACTGTTACTGTTGACAGTAAAAAAGGGGGAACGGTAAGCAGGGGGAAGTGAGAGGGGTAGTTTGAGAGGTTCCAGAGGTTTCAGAGGTTTCATAAGTTCCAGAGGTTTGAGAGGTTTGGGAGGTTAAAAACTTTCAAACTTCTCAAACTTCTCAAACCTCTCAAACTTTTCAAACCTTTCTACGCACCTTTCCGATTGGTGACAGCTTTCCTACACTTGAGGCGCAAAATCATTCAAATCATCCCTGGCGTACAACGGTGATACATAGCTGAGTGTCAGATACCAGTTGACAATCCAGCACAAGATTCTTCAATTCATACATGAAGCATCTTCAAAGCGGATCAACTTATCTGACCTTTAAAAAAATACGGCTATGTACAAACCTGACCTTATCCCACTCTTCGCATTTGCGGTGATCGCTCTCTTGCAAAGCTGCAAAAAGGATCCTGCGGAAAATCTGCCTCTCCCATCCACCACTTTATCAGCAATTGAATGGAGCCCGGGCAATCAGAAAGAAACTTATGAATACAATAGTGACCGTTCATTAAAGAAGATCGTTTTTACATCAGGCCAGGTTGCTGATAGTTACGAATTCAAGTGGAACGACAAGAAACTGTCTGAGGTGCATGAGACAGGATCGCTGTTCAAACAATACTATCAATATAGCGGCAACAGGATCTCAACCATGACCTATGCCCCCGCTGCTGATCCGGGTGTGGGTAATTACAAAATGGCGTACACTTATCGCGCTGATGGCAAACCAGACAAAATGGAACTGATCATGCTGAACGCATCAGGTTCCAACGCTGTGACCACCTACAACTACAATGCAGCCGGCGAGCTCAGTTCAACAGTAACGATCATGGATGAATACAGGATCACGCAAACCATCGAAAGCTATTCAGCCGAGGTGCGTTTTGAGCCCTGGTCATTTATTGACATCTCGCTTCTTGAAAACTACATGATCTATAACTATCCTGTACTTAGCTCCATGAAAGCATTGCCCGCAAAAGTATCCCGGTCAGTTAAGATCGGGAATAACCCCGAATTCCTCGATGCCGTTACAACAAACACCTTTGAAATCACTAATGGCCGTATCAGCAAATTGAAATACGAATTGCAGATCCCCGGTTCTCCATCTTTGAACAGAACAAAGAATGCTCAGTTCATTTATAAATAACCTTAACCATGTCAAACAAATTCATTGCAGCATTAGCGGGTCTCCTGTTGATTGGCGCATGCAAAAAAGAAGACCATCAATCTCCGCCGCCTCCGCCGTCATCGTATGATGTTATTGTGAGCTCATCCTTATTAAATCCGGCAAACCGCTATTACGAAGCCGTCTGCTTCATCAATGGTCAACGAACGATCCTCGATGCGGGCGGCGCACAACAAAGTTTTGCCTACGGGATAGATAAAAGAGGAAATGACCTGTATTTCGCAGGTGCCTTCGCCAGGGGAAACTCAGGAGTCGATGAAGATGTACTAAAACCATGTTACTGGAAAAATGGAACAAAGATCGATCTTGCAATGATCGGTCTTGACCGCAATGCGCGTTGCGCGGCATCAGATATCAAATGGTTCAACGGAACACTCTTTATACTGGGCGATGCAGATCTGAAACCAATATTGTGGAGGGAAGAGAACGGTCACGCTTCTATCACACAATTTGGATTTGACAGAGAAGTGGACGGCGTCCGCAAAACAAGCAATATGCAACTGTACGATGACGTACTGTATATCGGCGGCAACCAGCGTAAACAGGTAAATGGCCGGACAACATTCAATGCCGGCTATTGGACGGTTGACAAACAAGATCAGATGAAATTTCATGTGGTGGAAGAAAATCTTGAATATGCGTTGTGCTTTAGCATTGCTGTTTCTGACAATGGCATCTTCCTGATCGGCGAAGCCGGAACACATGCCCAACCCGCTCCTGCGATCTGGTCAGCACAGGCAAAGGGACGGTTACCCGTATCCGGAGCGCTCAGCCCGGCTGTTCATCGGCTGCATAGCGTTGCAGTTGACAGCAAGGGTAATCTCTTCCTGAACAACCTGGACATTCAAACACGTCAGCCGACTATCTGGAAGATAACTTCAGCCAATTCACACGATGTCATCAAAGCAGCTGTACCCGCGGATGCAAAAGGCTTTTGCGAATCACTCGATATAAAAAATGATAAGCTCGCCTACGTATACTCTTATGAACGTGGAAACGAATTTAAAGCAGCTTATGTATTCGAGGGAAGAACAACATGGCTGGATATCTACAACAGCCAGGGCTCCAACATCAATTCCCTGGAGATCTTTTCGAAATAACAGATAGAAGAACCGCGTAAAATTCAAAGGGTTTAAAAGCTGATATAACATATCTCTTTTAAACCCTTTTACCAATAAACCTTAAACGTATAAACCTATAAACCTTTAAGCTCTTAATTTTTATGCATTCGGAAAACTGAAGGAGATCGTCACCGTCAGTTGCTGTTGCCCTTTCGCGGATAATTGACCACCTGCCCGGCGCGCCAGTTCTTCAAGTGAACGCAGGCTATAATCAAGCGCATATCCATTATAATTATTACGATCTTCTATTTCAAGGATCATGATATCCCGGAAGCGTTCGGCGCGAACGGTGATATTACCTTTACGGGCGTTCGCCAGTACCGCATTCAATAATTCTCTTATTACGGGGAAAACTCTTGCCTGTCCGGCAATTACTGCAAGCTCTGCAGGAATTTCATTTACAACATGGCTCTCACTCCTCCGCATGTTCTCAGCCAGCGGAGCATACAACAGTTGATTGATATAAGCCTGTAAAGATGTGCCACCCGGCACTGTCGTGGGTAAAGGTTGGATCATAAGATTTGGATTAATGGGATAATTGAATATCCGCAACCGTTTTTCAACAATTCAATATTAATCGTTTTTATACAATTATTATTACGTCCGCACGAAAAATAATAACCCTGATCAATGTTTGCACAACTATTTTTTTATGAATAAAATAAAATAGTGTTTCTACCTATTGCATTTGTCAAAAAGAATAGTTTGGGCATAAGGGCCGCTGCCTGAACTGTTTGGAAAGCATGCCAGATTATCATCATTTTCTGTCAGTTCTCACTGCCTAATTTTCAGTAAAATATTTTCATGGATACAACTGTGGTTATCATCCTGATAGGCCCCGATCGTAGTTTTCCTAAGGTCAAAAAGTTATGAGATGCCGGAGGTGGCTATTACTTTAGCAGCTCCAAAGCAGATGACCGGAAGAAGAAAAACCTGATCGTCCGTACCCCCGGTCTGCACACTGCAACCTCCCAATATCTTTTGAAGAGCGTTCCACTTCCTATGGTTAATCAATTATCATAATCCAAACCCTAGGGTCGGCATTGTTTTACTCAAAATGAAAACGATGTTGAACAGGAACTCTATTAAAAAAGGTTTTACCATTTATGGATTGCTGGTGATGATTGCTATAATCACCATGTCAGCAACCCGTACTTATTCAGGCACTGTGGTATTATCTGCGCAAACAGATACAACTGTACAGCTGTTGAAATTTGATTCTGTCATGCTCGAACTGAGCGGTGCACCGGAAGAACAACTCATGGATGCGCCGACCATTGGATTGAATGATCAGGCAGAAGAATTTGTCTCTGCTTATTTAAAGAATAACGAACGCGAACTCCAAAAGATCAAAGACCGCAGCGAGCAATGCTTTACGGTAATGGATAAGGTGTTTGCAGAAAGAAACCTGCCGGCTGAACTGAAGTATCTCGCCGTGATCGAATCCCAGTTGAAAACAAAGATCGTTTCAAGAGCAGGAGCAGTTGGCGCATGGCAATTGATGCCGGTAACCGCAAAACATTTCAAGCTGAAAATCTCCTCAGGCAATGATGAGCGTACCAACGTGTATAAAAGCACTGTTGCCGCCGCAAAGTATCTCGAGTACCTGCACAAGATCTTTGGCGACTGGTTATTAGTGATCGCTTCATACAACAGCGGTCCCGGTAAAGTATTATCAGCGATCAAAA
Organism: Citrobacter freundii; assembly: GCA_003243445.1. Lineage (GTDB taxonomy): Bacteria > Bacteroidota > Bacteroidia > Chitinophagales > Chitinophagaceae > Terrimonas_A. The sequence continues at coordinate 73,472 of QFQQ01000031.1, read as the reverse complement.
AATCAGGCAGCCGTGATTTCTGGAAATTGCAACAGTATCTGCCAAAGGAAACAAGAGCGCATGTAAAGAAATTTATCAGTACCCATTATTTCTTTGAGGGCGAGGGCAGCGTGTGCACGATCACACGCGCGGAAGCAGATAATTTCCGTAAAGAGATGAACACGTATGTTGCTAACCAGAACAGACGTTTTGAAGAACTGCAACGCACAAGAGCCGAAGAATTTATATCAGACAGTACGACCGGCAATATTGCCGGCAATGAATAAACTGCACCGAAGGTGCTTACCTGGATGGGTTAGTTGTTTCACTTGTTGTCCGTCATCAAAGACGGGTCCATGCCGCTTGCTGCTTCGTGTTACGCCGGGAGTTTTTAGGTTTAATGGTAATGAACTTCCGGATGACACGACGCGGTGAGCGGCTTTTTTTGTTGGTGGCGATCGATGGTCGATGCTCGATGTTCGATGTTCGATGGTCGATGTTGGTTGTTTGATGCTCGTTGTCTTCTTTTCATAAAGATTGTCCTGGTCGGGCAATGCTATTGAGTTAATGGTGTGAAACTCCTCAGAGGTTGTCATCCCGGTCGGGCAAATATCAAACACTATCGAACTTAATGCCTGCCAGAGCCGGGATCTCCTCAATTTGCGCAGGGTGATTACCCGCGTTGGTCATTTAAAAGAAAAAAAAATGACACGTGCGGCAATTGTGGCATTTAACCTGTCCTTAAGCCGGAGTGGAATTATTTTTGCGGCGTTATAATCTATTAAAATTGTAGTGATATGATGCAAATAATAAAACGCAGGATTGGTTTGATGGCTGCCGTACTGCTGGGCAGCATGTCCCTGATCAATGCACAGGGGCTGGATAGTGCAGTGGTGAGGCAGAAAGTGGAGGGAAAAAATTATACGTTTGTTGCCCAATCAGCCAACCCCATGCGGGGACGGGTGATCCAGTTGACATCACTGTACGATCTCCGCATCTCGGGAGATTCTGTGATCGCTGCATTACCTTACTACGGCCGGGCATATTCCGCTCCGGTCAATCCATCGGATAATGGCATCAACTTTACCGCAGTGGCATCGGAATACAAATCTGTTTACCGGAAAAAGAGATGGGAGATAACGATACGTCCGAAAGAAGTAGCTAACGTAAACGAAATGAATCTTATCATTTATCCCAATGGCCGCGCCACTTTGCAGGTGAACAGCAATATCCGTCAGCCGATTTCCTTTTATGGTTATCTGGCTGAAAAGAAATAAAGGTTTATCTTTTGCATGAGTTGCCCCTCACGGGACATTCATTCAAAACCCTGATTCATGCGAATACTTTTGTCTCTGCTGGCAATTGCCTGCCTGATCGTTTCCTGTGGTACACAACAACGCTTCTATGTAGTGCGTCATGCTGAAAAAACAACGGTGATCGATAACACCCTGGGTATGCTAAAGACCGATCCGCCTTTAACGGATTCGGGCAGACAGCGTGCGGATGATCTCAAAACAGAACTCCGGTCAGAAAAGATCAGTCACGTATTTTCCACCAACACGATCCGCACAAAAGAAACAGCGGAACCAACCCGCGCATTCTTCGGTCTGACCACAGAGATCTACTCCCCTATGCCGGATGACGCTTTTATCAGCAAGCTTAAAGCATTAAAGGGAAATACCCTCATCGTTGGCCATAGCAATACCGTAGACGATATTGTAAACAAACTCACAGGGCAAAAACTCCTTTCAGACCTGCCGGAGACGGAATATAACCATCTGTTCCTGGTGATCAGGAAGGGGAAGAGTTGGAAGTTGAGGAGTTTGGTGTACGGGAAGTGAGTTGACGGTTGTGGCGATCGTCGATGCTCGATGTTCGATGCTCGATGGTCGATGGTCGACTTTCGCTTGAAATAATGCAAGCAAAACGAAATAACCTGACATCGAAACGCTTGTTTAATTATTTTATGGATCGACCTGAATACCGATCATCGACCATCGAACATCCAACATCAATCCCTCTGTCTTCTTTTAAATTTTTTCCCCTAACCCGATTTCCCCAACTTTGCCGCTCAAACAACTTCTCATGAAATCCTCTTTCCGTTTTGTTTTGCGGGGCCTGATGCTCGCTATCGTGTTATTGATCAGCCAATTCGCGTTTTGCTGGGGTCTTATGGGGCACCGGGTGGTGGCAGAGATCGCGCAGCAGCACCTGAGCAAAAAAGCCAGGAAGGAGATCAGTAAGCTGTTTGGCAGCGAGTCACTGGCCTGGTGGTCAAACTGGCCGGATTTCATCAAGTCTGATTCCACCTGGAACCACGCTTCAAAATGGCATTATATCGATCTGCCGGGGCATATTTCCAAAGAAGAGTTTATCGCGGGCCTAAAGAAATTACCTGGCAAAAACCTTTACACGCAGATCCAGGAACTGAGCGCGCAACTGAAAGACAGATCACTTCCGCTTCAGCAAAGACAGGAAGCCTTGCGTTTCCTCGTTCATCTCGTAGGCGATCTCCACCAACCGCTTCATGTCGGCCGCGATGAAGACCAGGGCGGTAACAAGATCGTTGTTTACTGGTTCGACAAAAAAACCAACCTGCACGCGGTCTGGGACAGTATGCTCATCGATTTTCAGCAATACAGCTATACCGAATTCTCAAAACTCCTGGATATAGCCAGCAAAGAATACGTAAAAAAATACCAGTCCGGCACACTCGAAGACTGGTTCTACGAATCCCACGTTGTCTCCGACTCCATTTACGATGCTACTCCCAACGAATCCAAACTCAGCTACCGCTACAACTTCCAGTTTGAGCCTGTGCTGGAACAGCAATTGCTGAAAGGTGGACTGAGATTGGCGGCGGTGTTGAATGCGGCGTTTGAGTGAGGATCGATGATCGATGTTTGATGATCGATGTTCGATGTTCGATGGCCGATGGTCGATGATGGATGGTCGATGATCGATGGTCGATGATCGATGGTCGATGATCAATGATCGTCTTCAATAAAAGCTTTAAATAGGAAGAAGCCGTTCAATTTGAACGGCTTCTTCATTAATAGTATTCTGGCTCAGAATCGAACATCGATCATCCATCATCGATCATCGATCATCCATCATCGAACATCGATCATCGATCATCGACCATCGGCCATCGAACATCGACCATCAAACATCGAACATCTCTTCTCACTGGGGATTCAACCCCTTCGCCTCTCTATTTACACACCCCACCACATCCTGCAATGCCTGCTGCTGCGCCGGAGTAAGGGTTACGATCACTTCTTTGTCGTCACTGCCTTTGAAGACGAATTGGGACACCTTTTGTGTTTCGAGTTTGGAAAGAACGGCAGGCGTGGTTGTGCCATTGCGGAATTTGAAATGGAAGTAGCCGTCGCAGTTCATGCTTCCTGCATTGCGCCAGGTGGTTTTCACCTTGGTGGTCTCATAGTGGATCACGGCGGTGGACATGTCATTGAAACATTTACCCTTTAGCTCAAAAAAGAAATCGATCTCTTTTTTATCCGCGTCGATCGTGAGTATTGCACCCTGTAATGTCAGCGCACCGGATGACAGTTTTGTTTCTTTTGTGTAAGGATCTTTTTCATTGAGCAGCTTACATTCCTGCGCAGGCGCCTGAGCCCGGGTCAGCACCGGCAGCATCAGTAACATAGAGAGGATCAGTTTCATGAAGGATATTATTTGTTTAATGATAACGTATCTGTCGATCGGATCGTCAGAGGACTAAAATACAATTTCGACGAGTCATGCCCAAATAACCGCTGTTAAAGTCTTAACCCGGGGAAAATCTGTAATCTGCGGGATACTTACCCCGGCCGATCGCCGGAAGCAACCCGGGGAAAATGGTTTGCGATAAGACTGGTGTAAATAGAGTGACCTAACGTTTGATGCAGATTTAAAGCTGCGGAGCCGGGAGCCCCTCGTTTGTGGAGATCCCGGCTCTGGCAGGCATTCAGTTCGATAGTGTTTGAAATTTGCCCGGCCGGGATGACAAGTCGCGGATGTCTTAACTAAACGACATTGAATTTAATATTGAAACGCCCCTTTTCTCTCAGAATAATGTTATATTCATAATCAGACCTAAAACCACGCTGCCGTAGTGAAAAGAGGGATAATAATATTGCTTCTTACAGCATCTTCCCTTTGGGCATGGGCCGACCACATTACCGGCGGAGAAATGTACTACACCTATAGCGGCAGCCAGAATGGAGTCCACCTTTATAATGTTACGCTCAAACTTTTTATGCGCTGCAATTCCGGGCGACAGTTTCCCGATCCGGCAGTGATGTCTGTGTTTGACAAGGCAACCGGAACCCGCGTGCAGGATATACAGGTGCAGATCTCCAACCGGCAAACGATCAGTCTTGCTACACAGGACGCCTGCATCACCAATCCTCCCGACGTTTGCTATGAAGTAGCCTACTATCATTTCTCTGTATCCCTTCCTTCATCCGCTGAAGGATATGTGATCGCCAGTGAAGTGAATTACCGTATACGTGGCATCAGCAATATCACAGCCGGCAGCCAGGTTGGCGCCACCTATACCTGCGATATCCCAGGCATTGCCAATGCTGTCAATAACGCCGCACATTTTGTGGGTTCAGACCTCGTGGTTGTTTGCGCGGATAATTATTTTTCTTACAGTTTTGCTGCAGAGGACCAGGACAATGACCGGATCGTCTATTCTTTTTGTGGTGCGTATATGAGCACCACCGGTGGTGTGAACGGTGTTCCCGCAGGAACTCCTCCTTATAATCCTGTGCCTTATGCCTATCCTGATTTTTCTGAAAGCTCGCCGCTCGGACCAAAAGTCAGTATTGATCCGGCAACCGGTCTTATTACCGGCAATGCACCTATGGCAGGGATCTATATCGTAACGGTATGCGCAACAGAGATCCGCAATGGAGTTGTCATCGCAGTCCAGCGGAAAGATCTTCAGATCAATATCACAGACTGCAGCATTGCCGCCGCAAATCTGAATGATGATTATATGCTTTGCGGTAATACACGTTCGGTCACGATCAATAACCGTTCCTCCAGTCCATTGATCGTATCATACGATTGGACTATTTACAACCCAGCAGGTACAAGTATTTTTACCACCAATGCACAAACGCTGGATTACACATTTCCTGCGAACGGAACCTATACGGCGCAACTGATCGTTAATAAAGGACAAGCCTGCTCCGATACTGATCTTACCAAAATATATGTGTATCCTGGTCTTGTTCCAGACTTTACTGTATCCGGTGTTTGCATTACAAAGGCAACCGTGTTTACAGACCATACAACCGTGGTCTCCGGCTCCGTCAATTCATGGACATGGGATTTTGGAGAACCCAGTACGTTTGCGGATGTGTCGGATCAGCAGCATGCATCATTCAACTATCCGGGTGCCGGCGATAAACCAGTCCGGCTGATCGTAACCACCACAGATGGATGCAGGGATACAATAGAAAAAGTCATTTCGATCATTGAGAAGCCACCGATCGTACTTGCATTTAAGGACACGCTGATCTGCGTGAACGATGTACTGCCGCTCCAGGCTGGGGGCACAGGCATTTTTACCTGGAGCCCGGGCAGCTTTATTTCAGCAACCAATATCTCCAATCCCATCGTTTCTCCGCCGGTCACCACGATGTATTATGTCGATCTGAATACAGACGGCTGTTTTAACCGTGACTCTGTACTGGTCCGCGTAGTCGATCATGTTTCGCTGCAGCCGATGAATGATACAACGATCTGTAGCGGAGATACCATCCGGTTACGCGTTGTATCAAACGGATTACGTTACGCATGGACTCCGGCTGCTCAACTGATCGATCCCGCTGTGCAGAATCCGCAGGCCATTACGCCGTTCAATACCAATTACCAGGTCACGGCAACCATCGGTGGATGTTCCGCAAACACCGGTATCTTTATCCGGACAGTACCCTACCCGGTTGTCCATGCCGGGGCTGATACAGTGATCTGTTATAATTCGCTTGCCACCCTGCATGGATCAACAGATGGCAATGCCTGGAGCTGGTCGCCGTCAAACTATCTTTCCAATGCGACGATGCTTGAAACTGCAGCGAACCCTCCACGCACGACCGCCTTTGTATTGTCATCAACAGAAAACACAAAGGGTTGTCCCAAGCCTTCCAGGGATACGGTGATCGTAACGGTACTTCCGAAGATCATTCCTTTTGCCGGTAATGACACGATCATCACCACAGGGCAGCCGCTGCAACTGCAGGCCACCGGTGGAGAAAGTTATGTCTGGAGTCCGGGATACTCCCTGTCCGCCGTAAATATTGCCAATCCGGTTGCCGTGATCAATGAAGCGGCTGATTTTGTCCGCTATAAAGTAAATGTGTTTAACAGTGCCGGTTGCGTTGACTCCGCATTCATCTCGGTAAAAGTCTTTGCCACGCTTCCCACGGTCTTTGTACCAACGGCTTTCACCCCCAACAACGATGGCAAGAACGATCTCCTGATCCCCGTGATCGCCGGTATGCGCAGGATGGAATACTTTAACATCTACAACCGCTGGGGCCAGCTCGTGTTCTCCTCCTCCACCGGCCGCCGCGGCTGGGATGGCCGCATCAATGGGCAGCTGCAGAACACCAATACTTATGTGTGGATGGTGAAGGCGGTGGATTATAAAGGGAAGGCGTATTTTAGTAAGGGGATGGTGACGTTGATCAGATAACCCCCAAAAGAGAAACGATGTTCGATGTTGGATGCCCGATGATCGACCATAATCTGGATGATATTAAGCGCCAATCGAACATCCAACATCGAACATCCATTCCTCCCCTATTCCTTACCTTTGTTTTTTACCTAACAAAACAACCCGATATGGCAAAATCCACGAAGACAAAAAAATCGATCATCACAGATAAGTCGTACAGTTTTTTAAAAAGTTATATCAATAATGCTTCGCCGGTGGGGTTTGAGACCTGGGGACAGAAGCTGTGGCTGGAATACCTGAAACCCTTTGTGGACACCAGTTATGTGGACCCTTACGGCACAGCGGTAGGCGTGGTAAACCCTGAGCATCCGTTCAAGGTGGTGATAGAAGCACATGCGGACGAGATCAGCTGGTTTGTGAATTATGTAACACCGGAAGGGTTGATCTATCTGAAAAGAAATGGAGGTGTTGATCATCAGACAGCGCCTGCATCACGGGTATTTATTCATGGCAAAAAAGGACCGGTAAAAGCGGTATTCGGATGGCCTGCCATTCATACACGCATTGGCAATGATAAAGAAACACAACCCAAAACAGATAACCTCTGGCTTGATTGCGGCGCACGCAACCGTAAAGAAGTGGAAGAACTGGGTATCCATGTTGGTGCTGTGGTAACTTACCAGGATGGCTTTGATGAACTCGCCAATGGCAACCTGATCGGCCGTGCTTTTGATAACCGTGTTGGAGGCTTCATGATCGCGGAAGTAGCACGCCTGATCAAAGAAAACAAAAAGAAACTTCCCTTTGGTTTATACGTAGTAAATGCTGTACAGGAAGAGATCGGTCTTCGCGGAGCAGAGATGATCGCAAGAAGGATCAAACCGAATGTGGCGATCGTGACCGATGTAACACACGATACCACTACACCAATGATCAATAAAAATATAGAAGGTGAAGTATCAACCGGTAAGGGACCATCACTGGCTTATGCACCTGCGGTACATAACAAGCTGCTCGGTCTTGTAGAAAAGATCGCGGCAGATAAAGCCATTCCTGTTCAATGGAGAGCGCTGAGCCGCAGCACCGGCACTGATACGGATTCGTTCGCGTATGCAAATGACGGATGCCCTTCTGTGCTGATCTCGATCCCCTTGCGTTATATGCATACTACAGTGGAAATGCTGCATAGAGATGATATCGAGAATACGATACAGCTGATGTATGAGACCTTGCTTGAGTTGACACCAAAAACAAATCTCAGTTATCTCTGACACTTATCAGGCGGCTCCGGACCAGGGGCCGCTTTTTTATCCCTCCTCTTTCAGCGCATCCTTTCTTATCAATTCTGTTACCGTACTTTCCAGCCTGCGGATACGCGCATATAATTTCAATATCACGAACCAGAAGATCACAATGCTCAGGTAAAACACCAGGTCTGCACCACGCCCTACGCCGAGCCTGTGCGCCAGTGTACTGGTAAGATCAGGAAAGAGAACAAAAACAAGCGCCGCTCCAACGAGTGTCAGTAACAGGATCAGGTCCAGCAATGAATTATGCATCCTCGTAAAGAAGTAAACGGCGATCAATACGATGGAAGTGATCAGCAATAGCTGGATGCCATTCATTTGAATAATTTTTGTAAAACTAAATCAAAAAAAATACGAAGGCTGTATAAACCGGATTGTCCCTTGCCCCTGGAGTAATCCGTGTATACAACGGTTGCAGGCATCTCTACAAAACGTAACTGATGTTTTTTGATCTGTGCAATGATCTGCGTCGCATGTGCCATCCGGTTCTCCGTGATGCGAATGGAAGACGCCGCCGTCCTGTTCATGGCACGCAGGCCATTATGTGCATCAGAAAGGTAAATGCCTGTAAAAAAATAGTTGACCATTCTTGCAAGCTTCAGCAACCAGACCCTTGATCTATTTGCATTGTGATGACTGTTTTCCAAAAAACGTGAAGCCAGCACAATATCTGCTTTGCCTTCCTGTAACGGAACAAGCAGTTTCGAAATATCATCCACCTGGTGCTGACCATCTGCATCAAAAGTCACAAAGAATGCAGCATTCTTTTTCAGCGCAAAATCTATCCCTGTCTGCAGCGCGGCCCCCTGGCCGAGATTAATTTTATGGCGGAGATAGTGTACTTTATTAAGCTCCTTCAGCTCTTCCCGTATATTCTCGGTCGATCCATCATCGATCAACACCACATCATACCCCGCATCAACTACCTGCTTCAACACACGACGGATCACCTGCTTTTCGTTATAAACAGGAATGATCACGAAAATGTGCTGATTGGTTTCCGGCATAGATGGGTTTATTGTTACAGTTTGTCCTGCGATCTGATAGTCGATGTTGGATGTTCGATGGTCGATGATCGATGACCAATAGTCGGTGATAAATAGTCGGTGACCGAAACCAGTCGATGAAAATGTCTGCGCCTCGACCATCGAACATCGATCATCGACCATCTAACATCGCCTTCCCTCAACGGGAGATCTCCTGCCGGTAAATATACGTTCCATTTATTTCCTTTACCAATTGCACGCCGGGACTATTGATAAAAGAACGGTAAAGTTCCAGTTCAGGCTGCATCACAACGACCAGCAACGTAGAAGGCTGCGCTGCTTTATCATGGACCAATACAGCATTCCGGTAATCTTTGATCCCTTTTGCGCCAAGAACCGATCCCATAAAAGGATAACAGGCGTCCGATGAGGTGATAAAGATATTTTTAACTGGGTTTTCCGCGCGCAACGCACGCAGGTATGATTCAACAAAATCATAGTCCTGCTCCCGCGTGAGCTGGCTTTTCATCTGTTGAAAACCGATCACAACTTTTGAACTAAAGTAAAACTGATGAATACTGTTAAGACAAAACAAAATGAATAAACCGGTTAGCACAACCTCCCGGGATCTTCCAATATTTTTCCAGTTGATCTTTGAACATTGCAGCAGAAAAAACAATTGCAGGAACACGATCGCGAATGCCTGGTATCTTCCTTCTATGATGAAGGTCCAGGGCGTACCATTCAATGTATACTTTGGCGAGTTGGTAAGACTTAGCACGGCAAGCTCTCCGATGATCAAGGCGGACAAGAGAAATCCAAGCACGTTAAATACAGGAAATCCTTTAGCTGTTGCTTTTTTGATCACCGGTAAAAAACGAAGACCTGCAATGAAGATAAATACATACACAATGAGATTACTCCAGTTAAATATCATTTTCCATGATAAAAAAGAGATGCCGGTGAACCTGCTTAAAAAGGAAGCATAAACCTCCAGGTTAAGAAATGCCGCCAGCGCGGCGGGATGCCAGTAAGCAAGGTTTTCGGGGAAAAGGCTTTTCTTATCAGTGCCGATATAGAACGGATCTGCACAAACAGCACCCTGGTACAAAGCAGCACCGGCAAGCAATGCAGCAGACAATACCAGGCACAACCCATAACCGGGCAATGATCTTTTATTTCCTTTCCACCAGGCCAGTACGATCATAATGACGGAAACAAAAATTGCAACGGGCACATACATATATCTTGTAAAGCCTGCCATGAAAAGACATAGAGCCGCGATCGATCCAAGCCGTAAGCCGGCACCCGTCTTTTCCGTTCGCCATAAAAGGATCACCGCATAAAAATATCCGAGCATAAAGACAAGACCCGGAAGATCTGTTCCCAGTGACACTTCAATGAACTCATGGGAAAAGAATGTCAGCAGGATCGTTGAAGCATTGATCCAGCTCCTGCTCATTCCCTGCGTTGCCAATATGCCGCGGCAAAGAAGCAGGAATGCAATAAAACAAAGTATTTCGATGATATCTGAACTGAGATGGAGATCATCATTCAGCAAATACTCAACCGGAGCCACCATCAATCCATAACCGGGAGGCCAGAGACAAAATTGTTCATTCACTTCCCGCTGAAGATCGTTCGTATAATAAACACTGTTTGTCCATCCCTTTCCATGCAATAGATTATAGCTTGCAGAAAGATGATACATCTTGTCCCGGCCGATATAGGAATAATAACGAATAAGAACGGACTTTGCCATCACACAGGCGATCAGGATCAGCAAGCCGGCATATTTCAGCGAAAGAATTTTACGGAAGAACATTGTTAACTGGCTCATGCCGGTGTTTTATAAATTACCATGATTACCACCCGATCTTTTCACCCCATTTACCTAAACCAAAATACTGATTCAGCGGGATATTCAGTCCAAACTGGTTGTACGCTGTACTGTTCTGGTACTGCGAACGCGCATACCTGACCTGTAACTTATTTAACAACAGCGAAACGCCCATTGAAAATCCTGTAAGACCATTACCCGAAGAACCGATAGCAAGCTCCTTCCTGCGCAGGTAATTATAGCCAAGATCCACCTGCACTTTATCGCCGAGATAAATATTTCCCGCAAGCACGATATGCCTGAATATCTTATCTGCACTAAAGCCCCTGCTACCGTTGGAAAATCCATTCGCATTATTAAACAAGGTATCGTTATACGCAAGGTCAAACTGGTGAAGATGATGAAGCGTTACAGAAAAGCCAAACGGGGAATTTTCAAACCGTTTGCTGAGACCAGCCTGCAGATCAAAGGGGAGATCATCCGGACCAGTGCCTTCGTATCGCTTCAGCTGCGTGCCCATATTCTTTGCAACCACGGAAGCTGAAAAAGAATGGAGACTATCTGAATATAACACGCCAACATCTGCTGCAATACCGCTGGATTTATATTGACCATAACCTGAATGAATAAACTTAAGTGTCATCCCATACCGCCATTTCTCCAGGTATTTTCGTGAAGCGGATACCTGCATACTCCAGTCCACCGGTCTGAAAGTACCCAGCATATTACCTGCAGCGTCCGTTTGGGGAATAGTTCCGTAGTCAAGATAATTCAAGGCCCAAAGGAAGGTTGTATTCAATGGCTGATGATTGTAGCCCAGCGAAAGGCCATACGCTTTGATACCATCATAAAAATTATTGAATGCCGCGTTCATCTGCGAATGCATAGCGGGCCTCAGCAATGCCGGATTATTCACGGCGAGACCAATATCATTTGACGGAGAAGAAACATTCACGCCACCCAATGCCGACAACTGCGGGGTATTCGGCAGCTTCAAAAAATTAAATACAGAATTGCCACCCAGCACCTGGGCATGGAGTTTACCACAGAGGAGAAGAAGGGTTATGATCAGGCGGGGTTGCAAGGGTACGAAGATAAGGTTTCGGAGGTTCCAGAGGCCGGGGGAGGTTCCAGGGGTTTCAGAGGTTTCAGGAGTTCCAGAGGTTTTTTTAAGGTCCGGAACTTTATTAAAAGAGAAAGGGCTCAAAAAGCTTTTAACTTTTGAACCCTTCATATTACTAATAACTTATTCAAACATCAGGCTCCAACCTTTGCAACCTCTGGAACCACTGGAACTCCGGAACTTTTTCTCCCTCATGTCAACGCAATCTCCAACACCTGCGACATATTCTTCACATAATGAAACTTAATGCCCTTAATAAAGTCAGACTCTATCTCCTGCACATCCTTTTCATTTTGCCAGCAAAGAATGATCTCTTTCAGTCCGGCACGTTTGGCGGCGAGTACTTTTTCCTTGATGCCGCCGACCGGGAGAACCTGGCCACGGAGCGTGATCTCGCCTGTCATTGCAAGGAAAGGTTTCACTTTTTTATTGGTCAGCGCAGATGCGATCGCCGTCATCATGGTGATGCCCGCACTTGGGCCGTCTTTTGGCACCGCGCCTTCGGGCACGTGAATATGAATACTCTTTTTCTCAAAGAGTTTTTTATCGATCGGATATTTATTGGTGTTTGATTGCAGATAGGTCAATGCGGTACTGGCACTTTCCTTCATTACATTGCCGAGATTACCGGTGAGCTTCAGTTCGCCTTTTCCATCGCTAAGACTTGCTTCGATGAAAAGAATATCACCGCCAACATAGGTCCATGCGAGGCCGACTGCCACACCAGGAATGTTTGCTGTTTTGTACAGTTCATTGCTGTAACGAGGTTTGCCGAGGATCTGTTCAATATCGTCTGTACCCAGATTTGTCTTCAGCTTTCCCTCCATCGCCAGTTCCTTCGCCTGGTAACGCATCACTGAAGCCAGTTGCCGGTCGAGCTCACGCACACCGCTTTCACGCGTATAATCCTGGATCAGTCTTTCCAGCGTTTTATCGCTGATCTTGAAATTGGAATTTTTCAGCCCATGCAATTCTTTCTGACGCGGAACGAGGTGACGTTTTGCGATCTCTACTTTCTCTTCAACTGCATAACCACTGAGATCAATGATCTCAAGCCTGTCGCGCAATGCAGGCTGAATATTCTGCAGATTATTGGCCGTAGCAATAAACAATACTTTGCTGAGATCGTATTCCAGCTCGAGATAGTTATCGTAAAAAGTATTGTTCTGCTCCGGATCAAGTACCTCCAGCAAGGCACTGCTGGGATCTCCACGGAAATCATTTCCCACTTTATCGATCTCATCGAGGATCATTACGGGGTTGGATGATTTCACTTTCCGGAGTGATTGCAGGATCCGGCCGGGCATTGCGCCAATATAAGTTTTGCGGTGACCGCGGATCTCGCTTTCATCATGCATACCACCAAGACTAAGACGGACATATTTGCGGCCTATCGCATTGGCAATGCTTCTGCCGAGAGAGGTTTTACCAATACCGGGAGGGCCAACAAAACAAAGGATCGGGCTCTTCATATCTCCTTTCAATTTCAGCACCGCGAGATATTCGAGTATCCTTTCCTTGATCTTATTCATGCCGAAGTGATCGATGTCAAGCGTTTTCTTTGCTTTCTTCAGATCATAGGAATCTTCGGTGGTTTCATCCCAGGGAAGATCCAGCATCAGGTCTACATGGTTATATACAACTGAATAATCAGGTGTGGAAGGATGCATTCTTTCCAGTTTCTCAATGCTTTTCTTGAATGCTTCTTTTGCAGCGGCCGGCCATTTTTTTGCTTCGGCCTTTTTCTGCATTTCTTTTATTTCCTGCGTATTGGTGTCACCTCCCAGTTCTTCCTTGATGCTTTTGAGTTGTTGCTGCAGAAAGTATTCACGCTGCTGTTTATCCAGCTCTGTGCGTGTTTTGGTGGTCACTTTATTTTTCAGTTCGGCGAATTGCAATTCTTTCTGCAGTAATTGCATCAGGATGTCTGCACGTTCGCGGAGATTATTTATCTCGAGTAATTTTTGTTTTTCCCTGATATCTGTGTTCAGGTTGCTGGACACGAAGTGGATCAGGAAAGAAGGGTTTTCGATATTCTTGAGAATGATCGATGCTTCTGTAGGAATATTAGGGGAAAGCTGGATGATCTCTGTTGCCAGGTCTTTGATATTGGCAACATACGCGTCAAAATCTCCATCTTTTGGTGATTCTTCCTCTTCCAGTTTGCTGATCTTCGCGCGGAAGTAAGGTGTTTCCGATACGATGGAGGCGATGGTAAAACGGCTTTTGCCCTGTATAATGATCGTCGTTCCGCCGTCCGGCATCTTGATCTGCTTAACGATCTTGGCAACAGTACCAACGCTTTCGAGGTCAGCCACGGTTGGATCCTCAACTGTGCTGTCTTTTTGCGCCACCACACCAATAAGTTTATCGGCTTTGTACGCATCATTTACTGCGTTGATGCTTTTATCACGTCCTACAGTGATGGGCAATACAACTCCGGGAAATAAAACAGTATTCCTTAGCGGTAAGATCGCAATTTCTTCAGGTATTTCTATCGCACTTGAATCTTCCTGTTCACTCTCATTTAAAGGGATAATCGGCAAAAAATCCATTTCGTCTTCCGGCCGTAACAAAAATTTTTCAAAGCTCATAATCAGATCTTCTTTAGACAATGTGTCATCCTCCCGGGCTGGATGTCAAAATTAAACCGGGAAACTATGTTTTCAAGTATCATGCCGCCGGAAAAAGACTGCCAATTGGTGCAAAAAACACCTTTTTAACTTTTTCAACACCGCCAAAACGGGGATCGGGTCATAAACAGGGCATAAAAAACAGGAATTCCTGTCGGTTTTGCAAGGGAAAAAGGGCAAATATTTTTGGGATGGGGGAAGTGAAGGTTCAAGAGGTTCCAGAGGTTCCAGAGGTTCCAGAGGTTTCATAGGTTTAAGAGGTTTGGGAGGTTTGAGAGGTTGGCAAAAGATAAGGGTTTGATCATGTCGATGGAGGTTCCATTAACATGATCAAACCCTGTTTTGTATTGTGGTTTCACAAACTGTCCAAACCTCTTAAACCTATGAAACCTCTTAAACCTATGAAACCTCTGAAACCTATCGCCCCGGGACCCGCTCAGAACGCCAGGCCTACCGCTACCTGGAAGCCCTGGTTCTTCCACTTGTCTTTGTTATCGATATCATTGATGTTGTTGAGGCCGACGGTGTAGCGGCCGCTGGCGCGGAAGGAGCCAAGCCTGAATTGAACGCCACCGAGCATGGCAAAGTCGCCATCGCTGAAGGCCTTGCCTCCATTCTGTAATAATGTTTTGCTTTGATCCATCAGAATGCTGAACTGTGGACCCGCCTGAAGTACCACAACCTTGCCGATCAAATTATAGCTTAACAGCAGCGGAATGGAAAGATAGTTGAGCTTTACCTTGCTCTGATCAGAATTGAAGACATTCTGATAAACGTGTTTGTAATTACTGTCAACTGTTGAGGAGTACTGGTTGAACAATACCTCCGGTTGCAATCCCCATTTTTCTCCCAGTCCTATTTCAGCGAATGCCCCAAGTGAATACCCATACGAAAATTTGTCTTTGAAAGAAACGCCATCCACTTTGGTAATGTTCGTACCTGCTTTAATGCCGATGTGAAACTGTGCCATCGATACAGAAGAAATGAACATGGCTGCGAGTAACGGTAACAGGAATTTTACTTTCATACTTTTTTATTTTTTGGTGTTAAAAAAGTCAAGGATGATACCATCCAGGAACGTCCGTTGTTAAATAAGCTATAATCCATGACTCAAACAGATCCAATGATCTGTTTATTGTTTCATCATTGTGAAGGTTATTATAAAACGGACGCTGATGGATTAACAACGCGAAGAAGTAAGACCCCTATTTGGCATTGGTTAAAGTCCGTTAACAAAGTAAAAAGTCAAAAGTCAAAAGTAAAAACTGGTCGTTTACAGAATGAAAGGTCATTCATAAACCAGGCAGTTTTTACTTTTTACTTTTGACTTTTTACTTTATTACACCAGTTCAATCACCGTAATCTCCGGTAATATCCCCACCCTTCCCGGGTAGCCGATGAATCCGAAGCCCCGGTTCACGTACAATTTCTGTTTACCTTCTTCATACAGTCCTGCCCATTGTTTGTACACGTATTGAACAGGGCTCCATTTGAAGCCGGGTAATTCCACTCCGAACTGCATTCCGTGTGTATGACCGGCCAGCATCAGATCGATATCGCTGTAAGAAGTTCGTACCTGCGCGTCCCAGTGAGAAGGATCATGACTCATTAATATCTTGAATGGGTAACTTTCACTGCCCGCATAGGCTTTTGACAGGTCACCATATTTCGGAAACGATCCTTTTGCGCTCCAGTTCTCGATACCGATCAACGCGATCGTATCATTTCCCCTATTAAACGTGATATGCTCGTTCATCAGCAAACGCCAGCCAAGTTGGGCATGCACATGCTTCAGGCGTTCAAGATTGGCCGCTTTTTCTTCTGCATTCTTCCAGTCATAGTAATCGCCGTAATCATGATTTCCCAGTGTTGAATATACTCCCATCGGTGCTTTCAGCACACTGAACAGGTCCTTATAGTCATCCATCTCATCGGCGGTATTATTGACAAGATCACCGGTGAACAGGATCAGATCCGCATTTTCTTTCATGATCTTATCAATGCCTTTTTGAACGGCCTTCTTATCACCGAAACTCCCCGAATGAATATCGGAGATCTGTATAATCTTCAATCCCCTGAACGCGGGAGGAAGATTGTCATATGAAAGGGAGATCCGTTTAACCTGGTATTTGTATTTATTTCCGAATCCATACACGAGCGTCCCGAACAAGCCTCCGCCCATTAGCATCCCCGCCCAGGAAAGAAAAATGGAACGGGAGATCCGGCCATCCTGTTGCAGGGTTTCGCCTTCCGTATTGGAAAAAAATAATTTCCCGGCAACCCACTGAATACCGCGGCGGATATCATCGACCAGGAAAAAGACGGCGGCAATGAGCTTGGCAAAGAAAACACCGGCGATCAGCGCGAAGATCGTGCTCCGGGTCATCCTGGCCTGGTGCTCAAAATGCAGGTAAGGCAGGATCAACAGGGTCAGAATGGCCACTATAGACACGATCCAGTACCCATAATAGATGATTATCCGGGTTTTAGAACCGGCGGGGCTGGAGATTACCTTCACGGCCTGGAAGACATAAATGTCCAGCAGCACCATAAAACCGATCAGGATCCACCAAAACGGAGTATTACGCATAAGAAGGCTTCAAAATTAAAGATCAGGACTTTACGGATAGTTTTTTGCTGAACACTTATTTTTGCCGGATAGTTCACGAAATGGGCAAAACTAAATTTTGAAGTCTACGCTTCAGAAGAGAATTTTACGTGATGTGCTCTGGAGAGGAGGTTCCAGAAGTTTCAGAGGTTTCATACGTTCCATAGGTTGAAGTCGGTTAGATCTGAAGCCGTTGTAACTCCAGTTCAAGGCGACCCCAACCTCTGGAACTTCTGAAACCTCTGGAACCTGATCAAGACATTCAGTGACTTAATTATAATCTGTTATATCCTTATGGCAAGAATCATTGGCGTGGCGAATCAAAAAGGTGGTGTGGGTAAAACGACGACAGCGATCAATCTGGCGGCAAGCTTTGCTGTGCTGGAATATAAGACGCTACTGGTGGATGGTGACCCACAGGCAAACAGCACTACGGGTGTTGGATTCGACCTGCATAACATCACCCAGAGTCTCTATGACTGCATGGTGAACCAGGCCCAGGCAAAAGATGTGATCCTGAAATCGGAGATCCCTAACCTTGACCTGATCCCCTCACATATCGATCTCGTTGGTGCGGAAATTGAAATGATCAACTATCCAAACCGTGAGACAGTGCTCAAAACCCAGCTGGATGCGGTGAAAGATGATTATGATTTTATCATCATCGACTGCTCACCTTCGCTGGGTCTGATCACTGTCAATGCGCTGACTGCGGCTGATTCCGTGGTGGTGCCGGTCCAGTGCGAATTCTTCGCATTGGAAGGTCTTGGCAAATTGCTGAACACCATCAAGATCGTGCAAAGCCGTTTGAATACTGCACTGGTGATCGAAGGCATCCTGATGACGATGTATGACGGCCGTCTCCGCCTTTGCAACCAGGTGGTGAGCGAAGTGAGACGTCACTTCGAGGAAATGGTATTCAGCACCATCATCCATCGTAATGCGCGTCTGGCCGAAGCTCCAAGCGTCGGCAAACCCGTGATATTGTATGATGCGCCAAGCAAGGGTTCAATGAACTACCTGAATCTGGCAAAAGAGATCCTGCAGAAGAATGATATGACGAAGATCAAGAATGACGAAAAAGTATTAGAACTGTAGAAAAGTAAAAAATCAAAAGTACCCCGCTTTTCAACCGAGAAAGTTTTCTTTTGTGAAGCGGGGTTACTTTTTACTTTTGAATTATAATGACAACCCCCAAATCGAATAAAGACGCCCTCGGCAAGGGCATACGCTCTCTTCTTCAGGGAATTGACAGCGACCTGAAAACCGGCACCGGCAACCTGAAACCGGCCGTGGTGGAAACGGCCACAGCGACCAACCGCATTCCGGTAGATCAGGTCGAGCCAAACCCCAAACAGCCGCGCCGCGATTTTGATGAGCAGGCACTGAAAGAACTGTCTGACTCGATCAAACTGCACGATATCATCCAGCCGATCACTGTATCGAAACTTCCTTCCGGCAAATACCGCCTTATCTCAGGTGAACGCCGCTGGAGGGCTTCGAAAATGGCCGGCCTCGTCGACATCCCCGCCTATATCCGTCAGGCCAATGACGCCGAGCTCCTTGAGCTTGCGCTGCTGGAAAACCTGCAGCGGGAAGATCTTAACGCCATGGAGATCGCACTCAGCTATAAACGGATGATGGAGGAACTGAATCATACCCAGGAACAGGTGGCGGAAAGAATGGGGAAAGACCGCAGTACCGTGGCCAACTTTATCCGCCTGCTGAAACTACCACCGGATATCCAACTGGCTGTCCGCAGCGGCGAACTGAGCATGGGGCATGCCCGCGCACTGATCAACGTGGATACAGTAGACAAGCAACTTTATATCTACAAAGAGATCAAATCCAAAAGCCTTTCGGTAAGACAAACAGAAGCGCTTGTTCGTAATATGTACAAACAGGGCGGCGCTGTTAAAAAAACGGCAAAAAATTCATTACCGGCAGCCTACCAGAAAATAGAAGATAACTTAGCCTCACATTTCAGCACCCGCGTTAAAATGAAACACAGCAGGAATGGCAGCGGACAGATCACGTTCGATTATTATTCCCAGGAAGAGCTGAATAAACTGCTCAGACAAATGGATGTGAAGATCGGCTGATCAGGAAAAGCGATGATCGATGTTGAATGATCGATGATCGGCATCAACATCAATTCATCGATATAATAGTTTGTTATTATAGACCGGTTTCAAATTGAGATCGAACATCCACCATCGAACATCGATCATCCACTTACTGACTCAGGAATAAAATGAGGAATAAGATATTTTACATGTTTTGTTGTGTGCTGCTTGCGCCATTTTTATCTGTTGCGCAGGTAACTGATTCTATTCCCACCACCAATCCGCTTATATTGGTTCAGGATAGTGCGAAACAGGCCCAGGCAAAACTCCCTCCCAAAAAGAAAAGCCGCATTTATGACCCGGGGAAAGCGGCGATCCGTTCAGCCATTGTTCCCGGCCTCGGACAGATCTACAACCGCAAGTACTGGAAGGTTCCGATCGTATATGGCGCACTTGGCACCACTGCCGGGATCTTTATTTTTAACCTGCAATGGTATCGCCGTACACGCTACGCATATAAGGCAGTCGTGGATACAGGAGGAAATTATCCTAACGTGCATCCTGATCTTCAGTTCCTCGTGAACCGCCACGACGCACAGAACCTCTCCTATCTCCGCGATCAGTATCGCCGCGATATCGATTATTCTGCCGTATTCTTTATTATCTTCTGGGGGCTCAATGTAGTGGATGCCGCAGTGGATGCCCATCTCAAAGGTTTCGATGTAAGCCCCGATCTCACCCTTCATGTAAAACCAACACTCAGCCAGATGGCATTTGCAAACGGACCGGCACTGAGCTTTGTGTTTGATATCGGGAAGAAGAAGCCGGCGTTGGTGAGGGCGGTATTTTGAAACACGATGGCCGATGATCGATGGCCGATGGCCGAGCTCCGCAGCTGTTAACGAATTATACACAGGACAATACCTTTATCGGGAGTTTTTTGATCATGAAGAAATCCCGAATAGCACGATTTCGGCCATCGGCCATCGATCATCGGCCATCGCCCGTCCTCCCCTATCTTTGCACCTCCAAAAAACAAAACCATGCGCATAGCTCTAATCGGATACGGTAAAATGGGAAAAGCGATTGAAGAAATTGCCACCCAACGCGGACATGAGATCGTGCTTAAAGTGAACGAAGAGAACCTGGCTGATTTTACAAAGGAAAATCTCCAGCGCGCAGATGTTGCCATCGAATTTACCAGCCCGCATAGCGCTTATGAAAATATCCGGCAGACTATTGGTTTTGGCGTACCTGTCGTCAGCGGTTCTACCGGCTGGACGGAGCGGCTCGATGAGCTGCAGGCGTTTTGTAAAGACAACAATGGATCTTTCCTGTATGCCAGCAATTTCAGCGTTGGCGTGAATATCTTCTTTGAGATCAACAAACGTCTCGCCACATTGATGGCGCCGCACAGCGAATATGAAGTAACGATGGAGGAGATCCATCACACACAGAAAAAGGATGCACCAAGCGGGACAGCCATCACGCTCGCTGAACAGGTCCTTGAATTCCTTCCCCGTAAAAATAAATGGGTGAATGATGCGGGCGCTGCTGCCGATCAATTGGCCATCATCAGCAAACGGATCGACCCGGCCCCCGGTACTCATATCGTTAAATACTCGTCGCCCATCGATGATATAGAGATCATCCATACCGCCCATAACCGCAAGGGCTTTGCAACCGGTGCCGTACTGGCGGCAGAGTTTATCAAAGACAAAAAGGGTATCTTTAGCATGAAGGAAGTCCTCGGACTGTAACCGTAAACCCTTTTGGTATGAAGAAAAGCCTTGCCTTATCGGCGATGGTGTGGCCCTTGTTGTTGATCGCGCAGCAAAAAACCCGCGCTATTGACAGCCTGGAAAAACTAATGCAGTCGCAGAAAGGCACTGCATTGGCAGAGACCTATTCAAACCTGACCTGGGAGTACCGCACGGTTGACCGCGATAAAGCGATCTCTTACGGCAACAAAGCCATCGAACAGTCAAAACTTGTTCATTCACTTTCCCACGAAGCACAGGCATATAACGATCTCGGGATCATTTATTTTGACAAGGAAAATTACGATACCGCCATCAGCCTGTACAATCAGTCGCTCGCGATCCGGAAACAATTGATTGACGAGTCCGGCATTGCCAAACTGCACAACAAGATCGGGATCGTTTATCAAAAACAGGGATTGTTTGAGCCCGCACTCGATCACCAGCTTTCTGCATTATCACTCTTTGAAAAACATCATGATGATAAGGGCATTTCTTATTCGCTGAATAATATCGGCATCATCAATCAGAACCTTGGCCGCTTTGCGGAAGCGATCAAATATCACGAACAGTCTATTGCTTTAAAAGAAAAACTGGGAGATACGTATGGTCTTGCCGGTTCGTTTGTGAACATTGCCAATATTTACCGGATCAATAAGAACTATACCCGGGCAGAAAATTATTATAAGAACGCTATACACATCACACGTGAGCTAGGTGATAAAGAATATTTATCCAACGCACTGAATAATCTGGGAGAATTATACTGTCAGCAGAATGAATATGAACAGGCACTCCCGTTTGTCCGCGAATCATTAGTACTGCGCAAACAATCAGGAGATACAAAGGGAATTGTAAGTTGCCTGATCAATCTCGGATCTATTTATACAGGACAGGAGCGATTCGATAGTGCGAAGATCATCCTTGAAGAGGCCTTGCGCAAAGCACAGGCTGCAGTCAACTGTCAGCCGGAAGTGAGCCAGGCAATGTTATCGCTTTCTGAGCTGTATGAAAAATCAGGTAACAGCATTGCCGCGTTGAACATGTATAAACAATATGCCGGCCAGCGTGACTCATTATTCTCGGACCATCTTGGTCAGAAGATCGCGGAGATGGAAACGCGTTTTAAAACGATCGAGCATCAACGCACCATCGAGCAGCAGCAATTTGAATTGCAACAAAAGAATTACTGGCTTGCAGCAGTGATCAGTATATTAATGCTCAGCAAACTGCTGATCTATTGGTATTATCGCAGGTACAGGCATCGGCACAAGATTAAACTACAGGAAGAGATCAGCAAGCAGCAGGAATTATCCGCCAAAGCGGTCATCATTGCTGCTGAAGAAGAACGTCAGCGGATCGCGCGCGACCTGCATGACGGAGTAGGTCAGATGATGAGCGCTGCAAAAATGAATCTGTCCGCATTCGAATCAAACATGCCCGAAACAGCCATTCAGCATCAGACATCCCTCGAAAAGATCATATCACTGGTCGATGAAAGCTGCCGGGAGATCAGGCAGGTTTCACATAACATGATGCTTACCACCTCTTTCAAAAAAAATCTTGCAGAAGCATTAAAAGATTTCATCAATAAAATCGATCATAACGCACTTAACGTACATCTGTATACGGAGGGCCTGGAACACCCGATCGATGCAAACACAGAAATGATGTTGTATCGCATTATCCAGGAATGCGTCAACAACGTGATCAAACACGCACAAGCTACCACACTCGACATATCCATCATAAGAGATACCGACGGTATCAGCGCTACCATTGAAGACAACGGTAAGGGCTTTGATATCAGGGAAAAAGAGAAAGCAATGGGAATGGGGCTGAAAAACATACACACCAGGGTCGAATACCTGAAAGGGACCATCGACATCGACTCCTCCCCTGGTAGAGGTACGGTCATCAGTTTGCAAATACCCGTTACCAACTAAAAAAAACGGAAGTTTTTTTTGTTTCTCATTTAAACATAGTACTTTAACTCTTATAGATGTAATGCTCAAAAAAGACCAAATAAGCCTGGCTATTGTAGATGATCACCAGGTTGTCATCGATGGACTATTATCTATGCTCAAGTACAATGAGCATATTAAATTCATACTCACCACTACGGATCCGATGGAAGTAGTAGAGATGCTGGAAGAAACTCCCGTTGATATACTGATCACTGATGTGATGATGCCAAAATTGCCTGGTAATGAACTGGCAAAACAGGTAAAACATCAATTTCCGCAGATCAAGATCCTGGCATTATCCATGAGCGGCGAAGGCGGCCTTGTAAGCCAGATGATCGACGAGGCTAATATTTCCGGCTATATGCTGAAGAACATCAGCAAAACAGAATTGGCTAAAGCACTGGAGAAAATTGCTGAAGGCGGAATCTATTTCAGTAAGGATGTGATCGAAGAATTACAGCGTGCCAATCAACGGAAGAAACATAGCGCAGAAGCCCATCTTACAGATCGTGAGATAGAGATCATCCGGTTGATCGAAAAGGAATACAATAACAAACAGATTGCTGAGGTGTTATTCATCAGTGAACGGACCGTTGAAACACATAGAAAAAACATTCTGCGGAAGACGCATACCAGTACAGTGATCGGGTTGGTGAAGTATGCGTATGAATACAAACTGATCTGAAGTGAAAATTAAAAAGTCAAAAGTAAAAAGTAAAAAGTAAAAAACAGGTCGTTTATAAATGATCTTTCATTCTGTGAACGACCTGCTTTTTAATTTTTACTTTTGACTTTTTAATTTAGTTACATCCCAGGATCTCACACAGCTTCTCTTCCAGCGCAGGTCCGCGTAAATTCTTTGCGATGATCTTTCCATCAGGTCCGATCAGAAAATTCTGCGGAATACTTTGCACCCTGTACTGTTGCGCCACTGCGTTATTCCAGAACTGAAGATCGCTTACATGAGTCCATGTTAAGTTATCTGCATGAATGGCCTGTAACCATTTATCTTTTTGCCCCGGGCGATCGAGCGAAATGCCCAATACTGTAAAATTTTTTTTGGAGAACTTGTTATAGGTTGCCACTACATTCGGATTTTCCTGGCGGCAGGGCCCACACCAACTTGCCCAGAAATCCAGCAACACATATTTGCCACGGAAGGATGCAAGTGATACAGGATTGCCGGATGTATCTGCCTGCGTAAAATCAGCAGCAACACTACCGATAGCAGTGATCTTTGTTTCATCAATTGTTTCTTTCAGAAACTTACCATACATATTGCTTACAGCAGATGGCTTCAGTTGAGCAAAGCGTTGCTCCGCCACCATCACATCCTCATTCAACTGATAAGTTGCTGCCAGCAAAAACGCGCTCACCGGTGAAGCACGATGCCCTTGTACAAAACGATCGATCTCTATCTGTATCGTATCCCTTTTCTTCGCTGCAGCGGCCATCAGGCTATCGGAACGGATGCCCATCTGCAACTGCTGGTTGACTGCCATCAGCCGTTTAAAAAGCGGATCAAATATTTTCTGGAATTCTGTAAAATCCTTGTGAGATTCAGACCCGCTGAGCCTGACCTGATCCAATGATCCCGCTTTTCCTGTTACACGCACAGAGGAACCACTGAGAAAAGTCATTAACGGCGTGTCGGTCCCCAGATAAACATTCACCAGTGCCGGCTCATCCAACTTGCCCTGCAACTGAAACTTCTCCGCTTTTGCCCTGCCTGAAGCGATCGTATCCGTTGGATTATTTACGTCGGTGATATATACAAGTGTACTGTCTTTCAATCCCTTCAGCTTCCCCCTGACCGTCAACTTCTCCTGGCCCAGCACAGCCAGCGGCAAAAAACACAACAGCAATAAACCTGACTTCATGGATGTTTTTATTAAGATCGGTAAAGATAGGGAATGTTGGGGGTTCCAGGGGGGGCAAGGGTTTCAGGGGTTCCAGGGGTTCCAGGGGTTCCAGGGGTTCCAGAGGTTTAATAGGTTTGAGAGGTTTGGGAGGTTTGGGAGGTTTGGGAGGTTTGGGTAGTCGACAAAAAATAAGGGCTGATCTCAGGCGGAGTTTATCCATTTGCGAGGTCAACCTCTCAAACCTATTAAACCTCTGGAACTCCTGGAACCTCTGAAACCTAGACGATCCCCTCCAAAAACTCCCTCACCGTCTTCTCCTCATCCCTGCTCCCTTGCAGTGCTTTTACAAACGCGCTGCCGATGATCGCGCCATTTGCATGCTTGCTTGCTGCTTCGAAGCTGGCGCGGTCACGGATGCCGAAACCAACGAGAACCGGATTCTTTAGCTGCATGGCTTCGAGACGCTGCAGATAGGCAGATATGTCGGTCATGTTCTTGTCGCTGCCGGTTGTTGAAGAAGAGGATACGGCGTAAAGGAAACCGCTGCTGAGACTATCGAGTTTTCGTACGCGATCGGCACTGGTCTCGGGTGTTACGAGAAATATAAAATCGAGCCCGTGTTTTTTGATGATCGCGCCGTATTCTGTTTCGAATTCATATTCGGGGAGATCAGGCAAGATCAACCCGTCCACTCCTACTGCAGCCGCATCGGCACAGAATTTTTCAAATCCGTATTGCAATACAGGATTCATATATCCCATCAGTATTACCGGGATCTTACTTTGCTGACGCAATGTTTTTAATTGATCAAACAACTTCTTAATGGTCATTCCCTGGTTCAGCGCGATCGTACTGCTATGCTGGATCACGGGACCATCGGCCAGGGGATCACTGTATGGCATACCCAGCTCCACGATATCGGCACCATATTGTTCAAGTGATCTTATCACACGGACAGTGCTGTCTGCATTTGGATAACCCGCCGTGCAATAGATATTCAAGACTTTTTTATTCTTTCTTGCAAATAGATCTGTAATCCTGCTCATGTTTTCTTATTTATCAGAAGGCCCTACGAGGTAAGTGGCATCATCAATCGTAACAAATGAATATTTGGGATAGCTGTCAATGTCAAGCGTAACCTGATAAAGCGCGGTTGTTGATGCACCGGCTGATACAGGAAAGCGAACCAATACTGTATCGCCATGGCGCTCAGAAATGATCAGGGACTTATTATAGTCAGCCGGTAAACATTTCTGGAACTCATATCTCTCTCCGCCGAAATTAGATTCAAGACGGAATGAGGGTTGCATACCCGTACAATCATCAGCTTTCTTTTTCAGGTCTGCTTTGAGTTCAACATATGGTTGCCGTTCGCAGGCCAACAAGGCGAATACGATCAGGCAGATGGCTGTAATCTTTTTCATGGTTTGGTTTTAGGTGATGTACTTCATGTAAGTCGCGAGATCTTTGTCGCCTCTTCCGCTAAGGCATATAACAACATTATCTGTCGAGGCGAATTTCAGTTGATTCAATGCGGCCAGTGCATGCGAGCTTTCAAGCGCGGGAATAATGCCTTCCATTTTTGCAAGATTAAAAGCTGCGTCCACTGCTTCCTGGTCTGTTGCACTCAGGAACTTTGCGCGGCCGGTCTCAAACAGATGTGCATGCATCGGACCGATACCGGGATAATCCAAGCCCGCCGAAATACTGTGCGGCTCCACCACCTGGCCATCTTCCGTCTGCATCAGTAAACTCTTGCTTCCATGAAGGATACCGGGTTTTCCAAGTTGTGATGTCGCCGCGGTCTGCCCGCTGTTCACACCCAATCCGGCTGCCTCAACAGCTATCAACTGCACATCTTTCTCTTCCAGGAAATGATAAAAGGTTCCGGCAGCATTGCTGCCCCCGCCTACACAGGCGATCACTGCAACGGGCAGCTCCGTTCCGGTCTTTTCTTTCAACTGGGTTCTGATCTCTTTACTGATCACGCTTTGAAAACGCGCCACCATGTCCGGGTAAGGATGCGGACCTACCACGCTGCCGATGATATAATGCGTATCGTCAGGATGATTGATCCAGTCGCGGATCGCTTCATTTGTTGCATCCTTCAATGTTTTACTGCCGGACACCGCAGGAATAACGGTTGCACCAAGCATCTTCATCCGTGCAACATTTGGCGCCTGCCTTTCAATGTCCTTCTCCCCCATGTATACGATACAGTTCAGTCCCTTCAATGCACAAACTGTAGCGGTAGCCACGCCGTGCTGACCGGCACCGGTTTCAGCAATGATCCTTTTCTTGCCGAGCTTTTCAGCAAGTAAGATCTGCCCGATCGTATTATTGATCTTATGCGCACCGGTATGACAAAGATCTTCCCGCTTCAGGTAGATGTTCGTATTATATTGTTCGCTTAATCTTTTTGCGAGATAAAGCGGAGTTGCCCTTCCCGCATAATCTTTCAACAGGCGGGTAAATTCTTCCTGGAAAGAAACTTCATTCATAATATCCAGGTAACGCGATTTCAGTTCTTCCACATTCCGATGCAGCATCTCCGGGATGTATGCTCCTCCAAAAGAACCATAGTAACCTTGCGCATTGGGGGAAGTATATTGTTGTTGTGCCATTGTTCCGGTAGTAACGTTTAATATTAAAGGTCTGTAAGTTTAATGGTTTAAAGTCAGCATTCAGCGTTTTGTGCACTTTCCCACATTTAAGTTATTAAACCATTGAACCTTTCTCAATCGAGTAATAGTTGTAAGAATTTCAGGTCAAGCCATCGGTCAAACTTCCAGCCTACCTGCCTGAATGTGCCCACTTCTTCAAATCCAAAGTATTGATGCAGTTTCAAACTTGCTTCATTCGTGGCATCGATGCCGGCAACGATCGTGTGCATACCAAGCGATCTTGACGCCGCGATCAGTGGCGGTATCAGCAGTTTACCGATGCCTTTTCCGCGTGCATCTGCAGACACATATACCGAATTTTCAACGGTATGCTTATAGGCAGCCCAGGCCCTGAACGGCCCGATGGAACTGAAGCCCAACAAACGATCTGCTTCTTTTGCCACAAATACAGGAAAGCCCTGCTCCTGTTTTGTCCGCCACCATTGCTTACGCATTTCCATGGTATGCGGTTCGTAATCATATACTGCCGTTGTATGCAGAATGATCTCATTGTAGATCTCCAGCATAGCAGGCAGATCATCCGCAGTTGCTTTTTGTATGATGATGCTGTTAGTCATTCCGGAGATCCTTCACAAATTCAGCTACTTTATTCATGTCTTTCACGCCAGCGGTGATTTCAAACCGGCTGTTTATATCGATCGCAAAAAGTTTTTTACCAGCGTCTCCTTTTGCAAAATCTTTCAATTGTTGTTCATCGCCGGGTTCGATACCTCCACTGAGAAAATAAAGTTTATCAAGATTAGCCTGCTTCAATACATTCCAGTCGAATTTCTTTCCGGTTCCGCCATAGCCTGCCCCCATCGTATCATACATGAACATGTCAGAGCTTTCGTGAAACGGCCGCGTCATCCAGTCCAGCGGATCATTTTCTGAAAGCCGGAAAGCTTTTACAACGGTGACGTAGTTCGCTACTTTCTCACAGAAGAAAGCGGTTTCATCACCGTGAAGCTGCACCATGTCGAGCCGGTAATCTTCTACCGTCTTCATCAGTTCGTCGTACGGCGTATTCACAAATACGCCGACTTTTGCGATGCGTCCTTTGATCTGTTTCATCTTCTCCGGCGAGATCTTTTGTCCTACATATCTTGGCGATTTAGGATAAAAGATGAAGCCTGCAAAATCCACTCCCATTTCGTCGAGCGCATTCACCTGTTCGGGCAAGGTCATCCCGCATACTTTGATTCTCATAAGATCTTGCTTTATGGGTTAAACAGCAAGAGCAATCGTTGGGAAAGTAAAAATTCAAAAGTAAAAAGTAAAAAATCCGGCCGGGGGTGAAGTCAAAAGTCAAAATTCAAAAGTAAAAAACCGGTCGTTTATAAAGGGAGAACTAGAAAATTTTTAAAATAAATTACTTTTTACTTTTTACTTTTTACTTTTTACTTTTTACTTTTTACTTTTTCAACAAATTCCCCAAACGCCTTCCCCGGCTGCTCTTCTTTCATAAACGTTTCACCGATCAGGAATCCTTTGAAGCCGGCCTGTCTTAAAGTTACGATCGAATCGACAGAACTGATGCCGCTTTCTGCTACAGCGGGTTTGCTTGTTGGGATCTTGTTGATAAGCTGTAATGAAATATCGATGTTCACTTCAAATGTTTTCAGGTTGCGGTTATTGACGCCAACCATGTCTACTTCATCACAGATATGATCGAGTTCCTCTTCGTTATGGATTTCCAGCAACACTTCAAGACCAAGGCTTTTTGCATAAGCAGCCATGGATCTTACTTCAGCTGGTGTGAGACAGGCAGCGATCAGCAGGATCACATCCGCACCAAATGCTTTCGCCTCCGCGATCTGCCAGGGATCGACCATAAAATCTTTGCGGAGCACAGGAATATCGGTGATCACTTTTGTTTGGATCAGGTCATCGAGGTCTCCACCAAAAAACGCTTCATCCGTCAGCACTGAAATGCCCGCTGCACCAAGATCGTTGTAAGATCTTACAACAGGTTCAACTTCCAGCTCTTTTGTCTTGAACCAGCCCTTGCTTGGACTTCTGCGTTTGAATTCCGCAATGATGCCCGTACTTCCTTCCGCCAGTAAGCTTTGCACCAGGGAACGATTGCTGATCTCCCAGAAGAATCCATCGCGCTGGAACCGCTCAACACTGCTGAGCGCTTTAAATTTTTCGATATGCTTTCTTTTTTCAGCAACGATCGTATCGAGAATCGTACTCATTGTAAGGAGATTAATTTTAATAAACATTGATATGCTTTGCCGCTTTCCAGGCTTTCAACCGCTGCATGATAGGCTTCATCATAGTCCGGAAACTTTCCTGTACAATGCAGTGCCATGGCGGCGTTTGCCAGCACAACAGCATTCTGTGCCCAGCTGCCTTCGCCTTTGATGATGGTTGCAAATATCTTTGCGGCTTCCTCTGGCGTTCTGCCACCATGAATATCGGCTGCAGACACCATTCGTTTGCCAAGCTGTTCCGGCGTCATGATCTTTTCACCATGCTGCGTGATCACTTTAGTATCGTTTGTCAGCGAGATCTCATCATAACCGTCCAGGCTGTGAATGATCGTGAACGGACGACCGATCTGCTGAAGAAAATAGTTGTACACCCTTGCCATTTCCAAACTGAATACTCCTACCAACTGGTAAGCGGGATTGGCCGGGTTCACCATTGGCCCAAGCATGTTAAAGAACGTGCGCATACCCAGGTTACGCCTGATCGGGCCAACTGTTTTCAATGCCGGATGAAAAAGCGGCGCATGCAGGAAACAGATATTCGCTTCTTCCACTTCTTTTTGAAGTTGCGCATTATCCTGTTTGAACTTATACCCCAATTGCTCCATCACATTCGACGCACCGCTTACGGAAGATGCACCGTAGTTGCCATGTTTCGCCACGGGCTGTCCGGCACCTGCCACGATAAAACAACTGAGTGTGGAGATATTAAAGGTATCTTTCCCATCTCCACCCGTGCCTACGATATCCACTGTTTCAAAGCCATTGAGATCAACCGGCACACACAATTCCAGCAGCGCATCACGGAATCCCTGCAGTTCTTCTATGGTGATGCTCCGCATGAGATAGACGGTCATGAAGGCGGTCACCTCATGTTCGTTATAAATTCCTTTTCCGATATTCACGAGCGCTTCCTTTGCAAGGGTGCGGGGAAGGGTTTTGTGTTCGAAAAGGTAGGTTAGGATCTTTCTCATTGGGCGCCTGAACGGGGATTTATTGGATTGTTGGGATTAGGAGGATTTGTGTACATATATTGAACAAGATTTTTACGTGGTTTGAAATTGCTTTTTGTTTTCGGATGATCTTTTTCAGGAGATTGGATTAATGGGATTTATTGTTTCCACGATTGGTTTATATTTTTTGTTGGTCAGGCGATGAACTTCGAGACTATTTGAACCGAAATTGATCAATAGTCCAACCTCTATGTTGTATGCCTCGAGATAGTTCAGGGCTTGCGTGATATGCTCTGGTACCAATTTACTCACCGCTTTTATCTCCACACTTATCAGTTTACAAATGAAAAAATCTACTCTCCTTGTTCCAATACGTTTACCCTTGTAATATATTGGCATATTGAATTCTCTGTTAAACTGGAGTCCTGCATCAATAAACTCCAGCGCCAATGCCCGCTGGTATATCAGTTCCTGATATCCATTCTTCAACTCAGCATGTACCCTAAATGCCGCTCCAATTATTTTTTCGGTGATATCACCGTATTTAAAGTTTGTCATAATTACATTTTTCACCAATTACGACAATCTCAATAGTACGCCCAACGAATTAAGAACAAAAACTTATCTACAGCCGTACGGTCTAATATATTTATTCGATTCACTCATATTTCTTTAGACTGCACACTACTCTAACAATAATTTCCCCCACTAAATCCCTAAATCCCATCTCCCAAAAAACGAGAGACCCAATAGCGGAAACAATTTCATGACCAGGTAAAAATCTTATTCAACCCATGTACACAAATCCTCCTAATCCCAACAATCCAATAAATCCCCGTTCACGCAGCGTCACTAATTACTATTCGCCCAACCAATTCCTCAATATCCTCTCCCCTTCCGGCGTCAACACACTCTCCGGATGAAACTGCACTCCTTTCACATCATACTTCTTATGTTGCATGGCCATGATAAAACCGTTGTCATCGCGTGCGGTGATCTCCAGCTCTTCCGGCAGTCCTTTTTCCGCAACGATCCAGCTGTGATAGCGGCCCACTTCAAATTGCGGAGACATACCTTCAAACAAAACGCTTTTTTTATCCGTCAGCTTTACAGGTGTAGCCACTCCATGATAGACCGTGCTCAGGTTCTCCAGCTTTCCACCAAAAGACTCGCCGATCGCCTGATGGCCGAGACAAACACCCAGGATCGATTTGGTTGCGGCATACTCTTTTATCAATGGCAATAATAATCCCGCCTCTGAAGGAACACCCGGACCAGGCGAAAGAATGATCTTATCATATTCCTTTACTCTCTCCAGTGGCAACTGATCATTTCTGAAAACATCGATGCGCTGATGCAGGATCTTTTCTACAAGATGAACGAGATTGTAGGTGAATGAATCGTAATTGTCAAATACCAATATCCTCATATACACGAATTGAACACGAATGGCCGCGAATGACCGCGAATGCTTTCCAACTATTATAAATACTTTTTTTACTTAACACTTTCTCCGGACAACAGGCAACTCAGAACTAGCCGATCGTTTCCGCAAACCCGATCGCTTTCTTCAGTGCACCGAGTTTATTGTTCACTTCCTGCAATTCACTTTCGGGCTGCGAAGCGGCGACGACGCCGGCACCAGCCTGATAGTAGAGTGTATTGTCGCTGCTGAGGAAGGTGCGGATCATGATGGCATGATTGCAACTGCCGTTGAAACCCATGAAGCCGATCGCACCACCGTAATAGCCGCGGGATGTTGGTTCATATTGGTCGATCAGTTCCATCGCCTTAAACTTGGGCGCTCCACTGAGCGTACCGGCCGGAAATGTTTTGGCTACAAGATCAAACGGGTTGCTGTTCTCCCGTACCGAGCCTGTTACTTCACTCACCAGGTGGATCACATGAGAAAAGAACTGCACCTGCCGGTATTGGGCAACAGATACATTATCACAAACACGGCTGAGATCGTTGCGGGCAAGATCCACGAGCATTACATGTTCCGCATTTTCTTTTGAGTCCTGCAATAAACGGGCTGCCGCCTGTTCATCCAGTACATCATCACCGGTGCGTTTGAATGTACCTGCGATCGGGTGAACGATCGCTTTGCCATTCCTGATCACCAGCTGCGATTCCGGTGAGGAACCCATCAGTTTATAATCACCATAATCAAAAAAGAAAAGATACGGCGATGGATTGATGCTGCGCAATGCGCGGTATACATTGAACTCATCACCCCTGAATGATTGCTTGAAACGGCGGCTCAATACGATCTGGAATACATCGCCACGCATGCAGCTGGCGATCCCTTTCTTCACCATTTCCCGGTATGTTTCATCTTCCATATTGGAAGTTTCTTCGCCGTTAACGCTGAAGGGGTATACCGGAACGTCTTTGCTGCGGATCAGCGATTCAAGCAATCCTGCCTCGCTCTCCACTCCCGCTACTTTATTTTCACAGATGAATAATTCATCCTTGAAATGATTCACCGCGATCACGTATTGATAAAGGCGATAGCGCATCAATGGAATAGGCGATACAGGTTTACCTGATGAGAAGGAGATCGTATCAAAAAACTGTACGGCATCATAGGTTGTATAACCATAAAGCCCCTGGGCAAATGCGGCTTCTTTATCTTCTGCCGGTTCAATGGAAAACCGCTGCATAAAGTCCCAAAGAATACCGGGAACGGCAGAAGTCTTGCTGATAGCAGCTTTTTCCGGCGGAAGTCCCGGCAGTTTGAACTCTATATTCTGCTTATTGCTGATCTCGATTCCGGCGATGGCATTGATACAGATAAATGAGTAGCTGTTCTCCGCGGCATGAAAATCGGTGCTTTCCAGCAGGATGGTATCCCGGAAGCGGTCCCTCAGCCGCAGGTAAATGCCCACCGGGGTGAACACGTCAGCCAGCATCTTCTTACAAGTAGTATTGATCGTAATCTTCTTCATAAAAATAAAAAGCCCCGAACAGTGTCGGGGCTCAAAATATGCTTAAAATATGCATAGTGTTGACATTACAAACCCCGTTCAGCGTTTGTTTGCCACCACCATTGAATATTTGCTTGTTGTTTGATCATTTCATTGCAAATATGTGGAAGCAATTTGATTTTAGCAAAAAAAAATTCGAAAGAGTTGGGAAAGATTGCAATATGTGGGCCTCACGCCAAAAAACACCCCTCCCGCCCGCAAATTCATTATGTTTATGTCGTCAAAGAAAAGACTGCCTGCCTCTCTTTTTGAACAACCCAAAACCAAACACCGACATGCACACAAGAAAGATCCCCTTGCTATTCACCGTTCTGCTAATGACCGGTCAGGTATTTGCACAGGACGATGTAGCGTACAAACTGCCTCCAAAAGACATTGCCGACATGGTACTGGCCAAGCCAACCCCCAATGTCAACATCGATGACAAAGGCGAATGGATGCTTCTTACTGAAAGCAGCAGCTATCCTTCAGTGGAAGAGCTGGCCCGTCCGGAACTGAAGATCGCAGGATTGCGTATCAATCCCGCCAACTACGCGCCAAGCCGTCAGAACTATATCAACAATCTTTACCTGAAGAACATCGCTTCAGGAAAAGAACTGAAGATCACAGGCCTTCCCACTCCCCTTTATGGAGGCAGTGTGAGCTGGAGCCCGAACAATAAAAAGATCGCATTCATACACACTACTTCCAATCGTGTCGATCTTTATGTGATCGATGTTGCCACACAAAAAGCAACACATATCAACAAGACTGCCCTGAACGTAGTAGGTGGCACTTATCAGTGGTATGATGACAATACCCTGATCTACCGGACCACGCTCAAACCTCCAACAGCTGCTCCTGCAAAACCACTCATGCCTAAAGGCCCGACAACGCAGGAGAACTATGGCAAAGCTTCGCCACGTCCTACTTACCAGGATATGATCAAGAGCCCGTATGATGAGCAGCTTTATGAGTTCTTTGCCACAGCACAACTGGTAAAGAATGTCAATGGTGTTGAAACCAAGATCGGCACACCGGCGATCTACGCCAGCATACAGGTTTCTCCCGATAAAAAATACCTGCTGACGCGTACATTGAATAAACCGTTCTCTTACCTCGTACCGGCCAATGGATTTCCTTCCACGGTTTCTGTTACGGATCTGCAGGGCAAACTGGTGAAGAAACTCGCTGATCTGCCTTCATCTGAAACTGCTCCAAGCGGAAATGATAATGTACAAAATGTAGCCCGCGGTTTTGACTGGAAAGATGATGAACCATCCACCATTGTTTGGTGTATGCCGCTGGATAGTGGTTTTGTAAAAAAACAGGTGGAGTACCGTGATGCGGTTTATTCCCAGGCCGCACCATTCACAGGTGAGCCCAAAGAATTGTTTAAAACAAAAATGCGCTTCCGTGGTATAACCTGGGGCGATAAAAACCTCGCACTGGTAACGGAAGGTCTTACCGGGAAACAGATCACACAAATGGATCGTTATAATTCGGTGACCGGTGACCTGGAAAAACTGATCACGCGCAATACAACTGATGCCTACAGCAATCCCGGCTTTCCCGTGCTGGCGCCAAACAGCTTTGGTAAAGACGTTCTTGTTACGATCGATAATGGCAACAAGATCCTGCTGAACAATACTACCGGCAGTTCTCCGAAAGGCGATCTTCCCTTTCTTTTATCATATGATGTTCATACAAAAAAAGCTGACACTTTGTGGCGTTGCCAGGAAGGTTATTATGAAAGCATCGTTCGTGTGCTTGATGCAAATAAACTCAGCCTGATCACGCGCAGGGAAAGTGAAAAAGAAATGCCTAATTACTGGTTGAAAAACCTCAAGCTGAGGATCGCTGACCGTCAGTTGACATCGTTCACCAATCCTTACCCGCAAATGGAAGGCGTGAGCAAAGAAAAGATCCGCTACAAAAGGGCGGACGGAGTTGACCTGACCGGTGATCTTTATCTCCCCAAAGGCTACGATCCGAAAAAAGACGGACCGCTTCCCGTATTCATCTGGGCTTATCCCGCGGAATATAATTCAGCTGCCGATGCGGCGCAGATCCGCGGAAGCGAGCATCGCTTTACGCTGGTAAACTATGGCTCACCGGTGTTCTATGTAACACAAGGCTATGCTGTATTGAATAATGCTGAAATGCCGATCGTTGCAACGGATAAGGACAAAAAACCAAATGATAATTTCATCGATCAGTTAAAATTGAATGCAGAAGCCGCTATCAATAAACTGGCAGATATGGGCGTGGGCGACAGAAACCGTGTGGCTGTAGGCGGGCATAGTTATGGTGCATTCATGACCGCAAACCTGCTGGCGCATACAAATCTTTTCAAAGCAGGTATCGCGCGCAGCGGCGCATACAACAGAACGCTTACGCCGTTTGGCTTCCAGAATGAAGACCGCACTTACTGGCAGGCACCTGACCTGTACAATGAAATGAGCCCGTTCAGCTACGCTGACAAGATCAAAACGCCATTGCTACTGATCCACGGTGATGCAGACAATAACACCGGTACATTCCCGATCCAGAGTGAGCGGATGTTCAATGCGATCAAAGGACATGGCGGGACTGTAAAATT
This sequence comes from Citrobacter freundii, assembly GCA_003243445.1. Classification (GTDB taxonomy): domain Bacteria; phylum Bacteroidota; class Bacteroidia; order Chitinophagales; family Chitinophagaceae; genus Terrimonas_A. Next base: position 37,244 of record QFQQ01000031.1, on the reverse strand, counting down.
CGTAAGCCTGCCTTATGAAAGTCATGGCTATGCCGGCAGAGAGAATATTTTACACATGTTAAACGAGCAGTTTGCATGGCTGGAGAAATACGTGAAGAACCCTCCAAAAAATAACGAAAAGGCAAACGAACCAAAAGCTTTTTAGCTATTAAATGAAAAGCTTGAGATAAGAATCAAAGGGTTCCCGCAGAACTCGCAGATTTATGAGTCTGAAATTGCGGAGTTCATTCAATAGCAGACTATGCCTTTAACTGAATGCGCAGATTTCGCTGATTAACCTCCGATACATCGGGTCCTGATCAGCGAAATCTGCGCATTCTCATAAAGACTATCGCTGTTTCTGAAGCCATTTCCTGCGGTCAGCCTCGTATATCTGCGGAATCTGCGGGAAACTATGGCATCCGTCAGCAGCCCTCTTGCAATAAATGAAGGCGCTCTCACAAATTTTAGTTAACGCCCGCACGTGTCGTACCTTTAGTACAGGATCTTCGTCATTCAGTCATAAAATACGGTCATGATAAGATTTGTACTCATATTACTTTTGTCAGTTTCAGGTGCCGCAGGTTTAAAAGCGCAACAGGTCGATAGCATCTATTTTCACCTGTATACAGACAGTCTGAAAAAAGGAACACATAACTATATTAATGTTGATGGCAAAACAGCTGATGGGCGCTGGCTCCCCATGACGGCGAAAGAGATCAGCTTTTCTGCCTCCGATTATTCATTCAATGGAAATGAACTGGTGCTGCCAATGGAATGTGCGGTAGAAAAAGTGACGGTGAAAGCAGTATTGAAGTCAAATCCGGCGGTGTGGAAAGAAACGACGATCTGGATCAAGAAAGCCCCGGACCCTGCATTGCCTACGAAAGAAGATATTCTGAAAAATAATAATCAGCGGAGACGGGGAAACCGGTAAGCTATTTGGAACTTATGCAGTCAGGTAAGTTGGGTTTAGGATTTAAAAAATTAAAGGTTTAAAAGTCAGGCACAGACTGCCGACTTTTAAACCTTTAAACTTTTAAACGAAAGCTCTATTGTAGCGTTTATGCTGTCTTCTTTGCATCTTCCAGGAATTTCGCCAGGCCGATGTCTGTGAGCGGGTGTTTCAGCAGACCGAGGATAGAATCCAGCGGGCAGGTACAAACGTCAGCACCGGCTTCAGCACATTTAACGATGTGCAGTGCGCTGCGGATAGAAGCTGCGAGGATCTCAGTTTTGAAACCCTGTATAGAATAAATGTTAGCAATCTGTGCGATCAGCTCAACACCATCCCAACTGCTGTCATCGATACGGCCGATGAACGGAGAAACATAGGTAGCACCGGCTTTTGCCGCGAGGATCGCCTGGCCTGCAGAGAATACCAGTGTACAGTTTGTACGGATACCATTATCAGTAAACCATTTGATCGCTTTGATACCGTCTTTGATCATTGGCACTTTTACCACGATGTTCGGGTGAATAGCAGCCAGCTTTTTACCTTCTTCGATGATCCCGTCGAAATCTGTGGAAATTACTTCAGCGCTGATATCGCCGTCAACCAGTTCACAGATGGTTTTATAATGATTAAAGATCGCTTCCTGGCCTTTGATGCCTTCTTTTGCCATCAGTGAAGGATTGGTCGTCACACCATCAAGAATTCCCAATTCGTTCGCTTCTTTGATCTGGGCGAGATTTCCCGTATCTATAAAAAATTTCATTTGTATTGATTTTAATTGTTATCGTTGGCTGTTGTTGTTCCGGTTATTTAACATCCCGGTACTAAACTTGTTCGAGGGTAGGAACAGCTTCTGAAAATCAGCGGCTTATTTAAACTAAACAAGCGCATTGGCCGGCCACTCAAAGCATTCCGCACCGTCTGCACTATTCAATTTCAGGGCTATAAAAAAGAAAAAAAGGCAGGCTACTCACATCGCACCGCTACAACCACTTATCCTTGCTGCCTTCCGGCCCTGGGGAGGTTCAGCAGGAGCTGGTCGTGTAAGACCTGCCGGGCGCGAAGATACGGTGAATGAAGGAAATAAAAATGGATGAAGGGAATAATTAGTTGCAGATTTCGTTGAGTCGGATCGATGTTGGATGCTCGATGGTCGATGATCGTATATCTGACAGCCTTCGATTATCTCAATGTATCTTAAGAAGAACGTCTGAAAACAAACCTCTCTTTTACTAGGACAATATTTCGTTTCTGAGTTCGACCATCGAACATCGAGCATCCAATATCGATCCACAAACTATCTTCCGAGAAACGAATTCAACTGCGCCATCCCCACCAACTCATCCGCCCGCCCGCCAAAAGGACGGAAATATACGAGCACTGTATAGTTGTTTTCCGTATTGGTGAAATTGCCTTCGGTATTGTCGAGCGGGAAACGGCTGGTGTTGCGCTTGCCGGCATCGAGCATGATATAGGAGTAATTGTAGTAAGCCTGTTTCAGCAATAATGTTTTTTCGTAGATGCCATAGGTTTCGTTGAACTCCATTTTGGAATTATCATCCGGAAGCCAGTTGGTGAGCTCACCGAATACATAGATATCTTTTCCGGGATAGGGCTTATTGCCCGGCGGCACAAAAGTGAAATGAACGTATGCATAATCGCCCTGCCAGAAAGGATTGTAACCATCACGGTTATCGAAAGTGAACTGCCCATTGATGTCTTTATAATAAATATATACCTGGGAACGGCGTTCGATATCGGGTTTTATATAAACATCCGTTCTGTTCCTGATACTGTCATCATTCAGGCGCTGCATACGATCGGTCATCAGCCGTAAACTGGTAAGATCGATCCATCTCCATTCACGGCCCGCCTGGAAACTCATGTAATCATCGTTGTACTCGTAATAATTACCTCGATAAACAGTTGGCTTATTTACCAATGCTGCTGTCGGCCAGATATTATTCTGCAATACCACAATTTTCAGATCCTGGGGCGAAGTGGTATTGAGCCTTGCGTTTGCCGTATTCACGGAAACCATTACCCGCTGATCGGTAAGAAAATTAGCGGAGTTGAACGGCTGTTTCATTTGCGCTGCAATAGACACTTTGTTGTCAACCACCAGGAAGCGTTTGGTAAAAAACAAATCCGCCGTATCATTATTGCGGAACACTTTCAACAGATAATTACCGGATCTTGTCGGCACGGAGCTTTTATCCGGAACTGCCGCCTGGTAATGCGTATAACGTGTCAGCGCAATTGATGAATTGCGATAGGTGGTGATACGGGTTGACTGAAAGCCACGAATATAATCGAACGGCTGCAACTGCGCAGGCGTCCAGTCGGCATTGCAAAGCTGAAAGGTGTAATAAAACATTTTCACATCTGCGTCAAGATCGTCAAACTGAAGCTCCAATTGATCGCCCCCATTCAATGTGAGCACCGGGTAGCCCAACTGATCATTGTACTTATACAATTTCACGCCATTGATGGAAGCTTTGTAAATATGATCGGGCATTTGTGCATTTGCACCAATCAACGACAGGAGTAACAGGGAAACAAATATGCTTTTCATTCAAGTGTTTTACAGTCTGGTTAGCGGGATCAGGCTATTCAATCAAAAACTACACCGGCATCAAAGGCCGGATATTTTTAATTTTTACTTTTGACCTTTTACTTCCTTAAATATTGTAAAATTCCCTCAAAAAGGGCCGTAAAAGTTTTTCGGCTTATTTTTGTTTTCATCGCCAGACCGGCTTTGAAGGAATATTCCCGGCACTAAGACAAACAAAACAATTTGAAGGTTGCAGGCTTTATAGCAAACCGCATTGCGTTCAACCAGCAGCGGTCATTTTCCCGGTTCATTATCCGGCTGTCTGTCGCCGCCACGATCATCAGCGTTGCGGTGATGATCATTACGCTTGCGTTTGTAAACGGGTTCCAGGAGCAGGTGAGCCAGAAGGTATTCAGCTTTCTCGGGCATGTCCGGATCCAGGAAAAACAACCATTTAAGGCACTGATAGCCGAGGAAACCCCGATCATCAGGAATGATTCGCTGGTAACAGAGATCAGGAAAGACCCGGACGTTCAAAGCATTCATCCTTTTGCCACCAAATATGCCACGCTGAAAACAAAGGAAGACATCGAAGGCGTATTGGTAAAAGGCGTTGATGATACATATGATTTCAGCCATTTTCAGCAATTCATCAAACAGGGAAAAGCGATCAGTTTTAATGACAGTACGTACAGCCGCGAGATCATGATCTCCGCATATACGGCCAATCAATTAAAGCTTTCGCTGAATGACCGTGTGCTGATCTATTTTATCCGCCCCGATGGCTCCTACCGCCCGGACAGGCTGACCGTTGCCGGCATCTATAAAACCGGCATCGAAGAGTACGATAAAACCTTCGCCATCGGCGATCTCAAACTGATCCAGCGGCTGAACGACTGGAGCAGCAGCGAAGTTGGGGGCTACGAGATCTTTCTGCATAATTTTGAAAAGATGGACACCGCGGCGCAGGAGATCTATAATATGGCCAGTTTCCCCCTGACATGGGATACACGCACCGCACAGGATATTTCTCCCAATATCTTTGACTGGCTTTATATACAGAACAAGAACAGGAATGTATTATTGGGTTTGATGATCATCGTGGCATTGATCAACCTGATCACCTGCCTGATCATACTTGTACTGGAAAGGGTAAGAATGATCGGTATATTGAAGGCATTAGGTGCTACCAACTGGACCATTCAGAAGATCTTCCTCCGGCATTCACTCTTCATAACAATAATGGGTATTATACTGGGGACGGCTTTTGCACTGGGGTTCCTGTATCTGCAAAAATCAACCGGATTCATCCGTTTACAGGAAGATGCTTATTATCTGAGCCAGGCTGCTGTAAGCATTATCTGGTGGCAGGTTGCGGCTGTTTGCGTGGGTACACTTGCGATCTGTTTTCTGGTATTGATGATCCCGACTATTCTTGTAAGAAAAATACAACCGGTGAAAGCGATACGCTTTAGTTAGTTCTGGCGTAAATTTCCCGCAGATAACGCAGATCTGTCTACCCGTTTCCAGAACATTCTTAGTGAAATAAGCATAGTCTACGATGCGATTCCGCAGATTACGCGGATTGGCTTCTTTTTGTGGTGGTCATCTGCGCAATCTGCGGAATCGGATGGCAAGCTGTACCTGATGATAGGCCTTTTCAAAGGATAACAGTAAAATCTGCGTCATCTGCGGGAGATAAACGCTGCTCACACCAGGTGCGACGCAATGATCCCGGTCGCCACCGCGGCATTCAACGATTCCGCCTTTCCCTTCCGCATGATCGTGATCCGGACGTTCACTTTTTCCATTACTGCCGGGCTGATGCCTTTTGATTCATTTCCGATCACAATTACCCCTTCGCTCAGCCTGTTCATTTGCGAAATATCCTGGCCTTCCAGCGCAGCAGCATATACCCTCACGTCATTTTGCGAAGCAAGCCATGCCGGCAGATCGGTGTAATGCACCTGCACGCGGCCGATGCTGCCCATGGTCGACTGCACCACTTTGGGATTATACTGGTCCGCGCAATCATGGCTGCAAATGATCCGCGGAATACCAAACCAGTCGGCTATCCGGATGATCGTTCCGAGATTGCCCGGATCCTGGATCGTATCCAGCGCCAGGGCAACCGTTCCTTTAAGCGACGGGACCGGGCTGACGGGAAACTGGCGAAGCACCGCCAGCACCTGGTTAGGTGTCTGCAACTGTGAAATTCTTGCCAATTCAACCTCACTTACCTCCGTAACTGCATACGAAACGGCCGTATCCTGTCGTCCTTCAATCCATGATGATAATGCATAGACCTCACTTACGAGTCCCGGCGCATCCTGCAACAGTTCGGCGACGATCTTCGGCCCTTCCGCCACGAAAAGCCGTTCATCATCCCTGTGTTTTTTCTGGCCTAAACTTTGAATATATTTGAGCTTCGATTTACCCAGCATTTTCGCTTGATTTTAATTATGTTATCCGGTAAGCCAACCACCCATATCAACCTGCTGAAAGTAATTCTTGCCGGATTCTTTTTAAGTCTTGTTGCCTCCTGTACAGTCGTAAAAAAATACCAGCCCAACAAGCCCTTTGTTTATAAAACAAATATCAACTTAATAGGCAATTTTTCAAAAGCAGATAAAGAATCACTGACTGCCGGTCTTGCAGACCAGCTGGATGACAGCATGCAGGCAAGAAGACTGGATAAGCTTTTATGGAGCACCTTAAGGAACCCTCCCGTATATGACAGCATCAATGCAGATAATTCAATTGTATTCATGCGTGCACTGCTGAACTCACTTGGCTATTTCCGCGATTCGATCTATTATACCAGCAAAGTAAAGTATGAAAACCCGGATCAGTACAGAACGACCATCGATTTCTTTGTACGACCCGGAAAACTGGTAAAGCTTGATTCGATCAGCTATAATCTTCGTCATACGGATCTGCAATACCTCACAGACAGCACCCGCTCGCAGGCATACATCAAAAAAGGTGATGCCTTTGCAAAAGCACCGATCTCCGCCGAATTCGACCGTCTTACGGAGCTGTACAGGAATACAGGTTATTTCAGATTCAGCCGTGATGAGCTGGTTGGTGTATGGGATACTCTCGACGTGGCTTTGCTTACACCAACGCTTGATCCGTTCGAACAATTGGAGTTATTACAAAAACTGCAGGAGCGGCGGAACAATCCTACCGCCAATCTTGAGATCAGGCTGAAAAGTATTGATAGTTCAAAACTGGTAAAGTATTATATCGGCAACGTCACGATCTACCCCGATTTCACACCTGATACCGTCGGTCTCACACCGAGCATAAAAGATGTGATGGGAGGCCTGAGCAATCGGCCCATTCGTGTGATACAACACCATGGACGCTTTAAGCCTAAGATCTTTCCACCCAATATTTATCTGCCTGGCGACAGTGTTTACCGACTGCGAAGATATCTCCGCACCATCAACCGGTTCAATTCGCTTGGCACCTGGCGCATGGTAAGCATTGATCAGCTGCCAAGAAAAGGTACTGATACGATCGATTTTGTGATCCGGCTTACTGCCGCTAAAAAATATTCGTTCAATACAAACCTTGAAGGAAGTATCAACCAGAATGCTTTCTCCGGAAACATCTTTGGTATTGGCGTGAACGTAGGTCTTCAGAACAGGAACTTTGCCAAAGCCGCCAACGTCGCCAATACCAATGTCCGCTATGGTATTGAATTGGGTAATGCGAGCAGCCTGGGACAATTCATCCAGACGCAACAGCTTGCCTTCAGTCACAGCATCCGGATGCCAAGGGCCATTCCCAATTTTGGATTCATACCGGAGAACCTGCGTGATAATTTCAATACCATACTCAACTTCAATGCGGCAAATACCGAACGAAGATGGTTGTATAATCTTACAACCGTGAACGGTTCATGGGGATATGAATTCCAGCGGAGAAAAATGCTGATCTCAGTGAAACTGCCAAATATCGAATACTCTTCACTTATCCGCAGGGACAGTCTCGATACACTGATCAAATACAACCCTTCGCTGAGAAATATCTTTACGGATGGTTTTATCTCCTCTGTGATCGGAAGTCTGACACTGAGCGGCGGTACCACCAACCGGCTGAATGTATTCCGGTTGAATGTGGAAGAAGCCGGCTTGCTCACCGGTATGATCCGCAATTCTTTTCTGGATAAACAGCTCTACCGTTTTATCAAAATGGATGCAGAGTTTGCTTACCTGATGCGTTTCCCCAAAACATCGCTCGCCTTCCGGCTGTTCGGAGGTGCGGGCTATGAATTCAATTCGACACGAAATCCGGATAAACGATACAACCTTCCTTTCTTCAAGGAGTATTTTGCGGGCGGCCCGAACAGTATGCGTGCATGGTCGCTCCGGAGACTTGGACCGGGATCAACGATCAAGGATTATAGCGGTGTGGGAAGTACGCCGGACCGTTATGGTGATATACAACTCGAAGGAAATATCGAATATCGCTTTCCATTGGGCACGCCGTTCAATATCAAACTGAACGGAGCGATCTTCACGGATGTCGGAAACGTATGGTATATGAAGCAGGCCCCTGACCGACCTGCCGCGGAGGTGTTTAAACTAAGCCGTCTCTGGCATGACCTGGCTGTAGGATCCGGCGCAGGCATACGGGTAGATTTCAATTTCCTTGTGATCCGTCTTGACTATGCATACAAAGTAAAAGATCCGAGCCCTGCTCCTGCTGACCAGGCGGTGCAGAATAAATGGTTTGGTTACAAATTTTCGAAGGGGGATCAGTTCCAGCTTGGCATCAACTATCCGTTCATATTCTGATCTGCATTTTGTTTGATCTCTTCCTCCAATTCAGCCGGCGTGATCGCATCTTCCAGCTTAAACTCACCGATACGTGTGCGGCAAAGGCTGCTCAGGTATCCGCCGCAACCCAATGCTGCGCCGAAATCATTTGCAAGACTGCGGATATACGTGCCGGTGGAGCAGACCACGCGGAACTCCACCACAGGCATTTCTATCTTAGTGATCTCAAATTCGTGAATGGTAACTTTCCTCGGATCGATCTTTACCTCCACACCTTTGCGTGCTAATTCATATACACGTTTTCCATCGATCTTGATCGCGGAATGCGCGGGCGGCACCTGCATGATCTCCCCGGTAAAACCTGCTGTAGCAGCGCGGATCTTTTCCTCCGTAATATCATCCAATGGCAGAAAGTTGACCGGATCACTCTCCAGATCATAGGTCGGCGTAACCGCCCCCAGGGTAAACGATCCGGTATATTCCTTTTCCTTCGCCATATATTCATTGATCTTCTTCGTGAACTTCCCGGTACAAACGATCAGCAAACCGGTAGCCAGCGGGTCAAGCGTACCCGCATGCCCCACTTTTTTGATCCTGATCAGGTTACGGATCTTCCTCACTGCGTCAAATGAAGTCCAGCGGAGAGGCTTGTTGATGAGAAGGACGCGGCCGTCGGAGAAAGTGTTCATGCGGCAAAGATAGGGAACAACGATGGCCGATGACCGATGGCAGATGGCCGGGATCGTATTATTCGACGATTTCTTAAAAAATAAAACCTTCCAACATTGGAAATTTTCTATCAAATAACACTAAACCGATCTGCGAAGCTCGGCCATCAGCCATCGGTCATCGGCCATCTTCTCTAGATTGACATACGCGTCTTCAACTCCAAATACTTATTGATCGCATTCACCGTAAGATTCTCCGGTGAAGTAAGCACGGAGAGAATGCCGTTCTTTTGCAGTTCTTTTACCATCAGCCGTTTTTCGTGGGCGAATTTCTCGGCAATGGTCTTGATATAGATGTCTTCGAGTTTGGAGGCTTTTTGTTCGGTGATCGCGCGGAGCTCTGTGTTCTCAAAAAACACGACAAGCAGCAGATGATAACGTGCGATCTTTTTGAGTGCGGGCATTTCGCGTTCGAGGGATTCCATTGACTCGAAGTTTGTATATAACACGAGCAGGCTTCTGTTGGTGATGCTGGTACGGACAACAGAGAATAATTTTTCGAAATCAGGTTCGAGGTATTGCGTCTGTTGTTTGTAAAGTGTTTCCAGTACCAGGTTCATTTGCGTAGGCTTTTTATCCGCCGGAACAAATGCATCCAGGTTTTCAGCGAAGGTGATCAGACCGGCTTTGTCCTGTCGTATCAGTGCAACGTTGGACAATACCAGCGCGGAGTTGATCGCATAATCCAGCAGGGTTAACCCGCCAAAAGGCATTTTCATCACGCGGCCTTTGTTGATGATGCAGTAAACCTGCTGACTGCGTTCATCTGTGTAATTGTTCACCATCAGGTTTTCTTTTCTTGCCGTTGCCTTCCAGTTGATGGTGCGGTAATCATCTCCCCGGACATATTCCTTGATCTGTTCAAACTCCATACTGTGGCCAAGCTGACGCATGCGGCGCACTCCAAGTTCCTGCAGGCGGTTGGCAACAGCCAGCAACTGGTACCTGCGCATCTGCACATAAGACGGATAAACTTTCACCACCTGCCCTGCGGCAAAAACATACCTGCGCTTTACCAATTGCAGCGGACCAGTCACAAAGATGTTGATATCATGAAATACATACTCACCTCTTGACGTCGGCCTGAGCGTATACATCAGTTCCTGTTCTTCCTGGCTGCCGATCTTCATCCTGCGCGACCAGTTGCGTTCCTGGAACTGATCAGGTAATTCATCAATGATACCAAGCTGCGCAGAAAAGTTATAGGTGTTGGTGATCTTAAGCACAACCTTGTTCTCATCACCGATGCTGAACCTCTCTGACAATAGTCTTTGTGCCAGTATTCCGTTCTTCTTTGCATACAACAACAGTGCGTCCAGCACAATGGCGATCGCCATGAACAGAAGTATCAATCCTGCGATCCTGTACAATGCCGGAAAGAAATAACTGATCACAAACACAACCGATGCGGCGCCTGCGATATAATAAACCGGGTTCCTGAAATAAAATGATTTCAACAAAGCGTTATGGTTTTAAACAACTACCTGGGCACATCCATGCTGTGAATGATCTGCCTGATCACTTCATCTTCCGTTACACCTTCCATTTCTTTATCAGGCGCAAGAATGATGCGATGGCGAAGAACCGGTATTGCCACATCAAGGATGTCTTCAGGCGTCACAAAGTCCCGGCCCTGCATAGCGGCAATTGCCTTTGATGCATTCATGATCGATAATGATGCCCGCGGAGAAGCGCCGAGATAGATCGATTTATGATTGCGCGTCTGGTGAACAAGTTTTGCAATGAATTGCAGCAGCTTTTCCTCCATCAGGATATCCTTGATCTGTCTGCGGATCGAATTGATCTGCTCCCCGGTGAGCACCGGTTGCACCAGTTCTTCCACTTTGGTGTTTCCCATGTGATGAAACCGCGTGAGGATCTCGATCTCTTCCGTTTCATTCGGATAGGGAACTTTTATTTTGAAAAGAAAGCGATCGAGCTGTGCTTCCGGCAGACGGTAAGTCCCCTCCTGCTCCACGGGATTCTGTGTGGCCAGCACCATGAACGGAGAAGCCATCGGGTAAGTACGGCCATCAACAGAAGCCTGTCTTTCCTCCATTACTTCCAGCAAAGCGGATTGGGTTTTTGCCGGGGCACGATTGATCTCATCCACCAGTACGATATTGCTGAATACCGGTCCTTTTTTGAAATCAAATACGCCTTCTCCCGGATTGAATACAGGCGTACCCAATACATCGGATGGCATCAGATCGGGCGTGAACTGGATGCGGGCAAAGCCGGTGTTCAGGCTTCGGGCTACCAGTTTTGCCGTAAGTGTTTTTGCAACACCCGGCACGCCTTCGATCAGGATATGACCTTCTGCCAGTAATGCGGCAATGATCAGTTTAACCATTTCATCCTGACCGATGATGATCTTTTTTAACTCGCCACGGATGGACATGACTGCTTCATTCAAAGCCGTCAGATCGGTACGCTGCTGAAAAATTTCTTCTTCCATGCTTATGCTGTTTTATAAAACGATTCTAATTGTTTATGAAATGAAATGAGTTCATCTGCTGAAACAGCCACCGCCTGCTGCTGGCGCAGGATCGACTCTACAATACTCCTGATCTCAGCTTCACTCTGGCCTGTTTTAAAACTCAGGTTTTTGATAAAATCTTCATCCAGCTCCGTTGTTGATAATTTATAACGCGTCCGCACATGCTCCAGGAAATATGCCGCCATTTTGGAGCAAAGGTTCTTGTGATCGCCTTTATCGTGATAAAGCCTTCCAATCGTTCTCACAAAATCCAGTGAATCATTTTTCGGCGGATTGATAACAGGGATCGGTCTTTGTTTACGGCGCATTTCCATCAGCACATAAACCAGCAGTGCCAGCATCGCCGTGATCATGGCTGCGCGAAGTGCTGGATCACGGAAGAACATACTCAGCCAGTTAGGGCCTTTCCTGTCTCCATCGCTGCTATCCCCTTTTGACAGAAAATATTCATCCCATACAACCTGCCTTGTCTCCGGAGCGATAACAGAAAGTGCCTTATCATAATACTTCATATTATCCTTGTGCAACAGGAAGTAATTGGTAAATGTCATCGGCGCCAGGTGCAGATAAAAATTCCCTTTTCCTGCGGACAACTTGATGAAGTTTGGCTGACCATCTTCATTGTATCCTAGTATGCTGGTCGTAGTGGTATCGTATTCATAAAACCGGAAATCATATTGTTTGCCTGGATAAGAAAAAGTCTGCGGCTTTTTCTGTTCGGGCACATCAATAGATACTGTCAGCGTATCATCTTCGCGGGTCCTCCAGGATGTTCCGAAGTTGTAGGGATAATACACATCACACTTCAGGAATTTCTCTGCATAATAAGAAGGCTTCATCGTGCTTACAAAAACATCATTGCCATTCTTTACAAAAGCAAGCAGGTTATCCATATCTTCTTCATCCGCATTAAACACAGGTGATACGATGATCAGGGCCTGGCGTTTTGCAAACGGAGAGAGCAGTTCCCAGTCCCCTGGTTTGTGCCGGTCTGAAGAAATTTTTGCCGATGGAAATATCTCATCCAGGTTTTCATACGCTACAAAAGCGCCGTAAGGGATCTTATCCTTTTTCAGAAAACTCAGCCGTTCGTTGAGCTGTTTTCCCACCGTCTTGTTACCCGCGTACACGAGTATGATCATGGCGGCGACCACAACGGCGAGGAGGATATATATGAAATTCTTCTTCAAATGATCAATTTAAGGTTCGGTCAAAATCTGCAAACTGACGGCGTATCTGATCAAATTGTTCTCTTTGCATGGGGAACTGGCCATACCAGCCGTATTCATAATGCCGGGTCAACCGGAAAAAGTCTTTGTAATATTTTGTTGGCTGCACCTGCAGCAGGTAATCGAAGTTGGTACGCTCCTGCTTGTATTCAATGATATTTCTTTCGGCCAGCGTGCGCAGCAGGCGGAGATAGAGCAACCGTACACCGAAGTTGAAGTTTCCTGCGGCAGCAGCTTTTTCTATCTGTTGTTCGTAGTTGATCGAGAAGATATCGTCGAAATTTTCTTCTGTCATCTCCTGCTCCCTGATAGCTTTACTGCGCCGGAAGATGCCCACATTGCCGTTCATAAGAAATACGGCGAGGAAGGTAACGAAGCCGGCTACCACGATCACCCAAAGGATGGTTTCCAAAGCAGGGTTATCGATCAGGGGGCGGCTATTATCTTCTTTTTGTTCGTCTTTTTTGGGCTTTTCTTTTTTGAAAGAATAATTCGCATACCAGAATTCTTCATCAGCTTTTTGCGCTTTGATAGTAGCGGCATTCACTTCGCGGAGCTTCACTGAATCCGGAGCAGCCATCCATTTCGGATCGAATACAGTTTCATTTTTCTTTGGCGCTGCTGGTTCGTCTTGTTCGTAGTTTTCATCTGTCAGTGAAGCAATAGAATCCGGCAACGAAGTAGTAATGGTATCCACGACCGGCTCCTGGTGTTGCTGAGCCCGTGAAAGAACAGGGATGAAAAGCAGCAGAAAGATAAAATGATATATTCTTTTCAAGGGTGGTATGCGATGTTTGGTTGTGATGTTGTCTTAGATTTCTTCGTCGATCAGTGCCATTTTACGTTTGCGCCCAAGCTGGATCGGATAGATCACAAAATACCAGATCACAAACACGACAGACAGGGATGTAATGATTGTGGTAAAAATTGAAATATCATTATACAAACGGGTGATCAATCCTTCAAAGAAGGCTGCCAGTCCGAATACCGGTACAAGTCCCACCATGATCTTCACACCATCTTTTGCGCCTTGTTTGAATGCGGTCATCCGCTTTACCGTACCGGGAAATAAATAGCTTTTACCCAATACCACACCCGCCGCTCCGGCAACAATGATCGCGGTCAGTTCAAGTGTTCCATGCACAAATACGACCAGGAAAAAATCGATACCCAGACCACGTGCTGCAAAGAACTGATCAAACACACCGACCATGCCTGCATTCTGTGCAAGCAGATAGATCGCGGGCACTCCGGCGAAGATCCCACCGACAAACATCATCAGGGAGACTTTGATATTATTGATCATGATACCAAGCCAGCTCAGGATCGGGTTACCCGATTCATAGATGCCGAATGGATTGCCGTTTTCGATATTCCTGATCGTTTTTTCAACATAGCTGTCGCCAAAAAAACCTCTTGCAACGTCATCGCTTTGACTGGATGCAAAAAAACCGATCACGAAGAATACAAGAAAAACGATAAAGGAAAAAAGCAGTGTGCTATGATGTTTCCGGATGGTCAGCGGAAGATCGTATTTCCAGAATGAGACCAGGCGGTTGCTTTCTTCTTTTCTGTTGCGGTAAATATTCAGGTAGATCCGTGATGCCTGCGTATTGATATACCGGGTCACTTTACTGGTTGGGTAAAATGTCTTTGCGTAAGCAAGATCATCTACCAGCCGTGTGAATTCGCTGGCCATCTCATCAGCATCTTCCGGTATTTGTTCCTGGTTTTTCAACCAGCGTTCGCGGTTCTTTTTTATGAATAAGGCTTCTCTCAAAAATCGGTGTTTGGGATTGTAAAATACCATTTTTTTGGAAAGGGAGGGAGAAAAAAGAACGATCTCCGACCGCCGACGGCCGACCGCCGACCGCAGACGATTCATGTGATTGATCATTCATCACTTGATAAGAATATTTCACTTCGATAAACTAAGCATGATCAATAGTAATGAATCGTCTGCGGTCGGCGGTCGGCGGTCTGCTGTCTGCCGTCGGCGGTCCGTCGTCCTCTTTCTCCTTTCTCAAAAATTCCCTACCTTGATTCCCAAAACCAGCCGCCCCAATGGCATTGATCAAAGTACCTACCAGTTTTAATATAGACGTTGAGTTCGAGATCCCGGAGTTTTATAAGCGGATGCTGTCACTTTTTATTGATATGGTGCTGGAGATAGCTTATATATATTTTGTAGTTAAAATATATTCAGAATTCAGAGGGTACGGATATGATGAAGACAACGCCTTCAACCTTTGGGCTATTCAGTTATTATTGTTTTTACCAATAGCGATCTATCATCTTGTGCTGGAGATCACGATGAACGGACAGAGCATAGGCAAGAAGATCATGGGGATCCGTGTAGTGAACGAGAACGGCGGACGTCCGAGTTTCAGTCAGTTCGTGATCAGATGGCTCCTCCGCATTTCAGATGTCTGGATCATTTCATTGCTGTTTATTGTTGCTTCTGCCGGAGCCGGCATGTCTGGCTGGGAAAGCGGGATCCTTGTGTTGCTGGCATTGGGATTTCTTGTAACGGATATCATACTGGTTGCGTCCTCACAAAAAGGACAGCGTATCGGCGATATGCTTGCCAAGACCATCCTGATCCGTACAAAATCCAAAGCAAGCATCGAAGAAACGGTCTTCCAGGAAGTGGAAGATTCCTATACACCCGCATTTCCGCAGATCATGCGGTTGAGTGACCGCGATATCAATGCGATCAAAAGCATTCTTCAATCATCCCTCAGGAAAAATGATTATGTAATGGCAAGCGCGGCTGCCGACAAGATCAGGAATCACCTGAAGATAGAAACAGATATGGATCCACAGCAATTCCTCGAGGTATTGCTGAAAGACTATAATTATCTATCTGTCAAATAATCCTCTTTATCTCATACTCCCCGCCTGAGCAAAAAACACCGAGAATACCAGCAGGCAAAAAACAAAAACAATGATCAGTATGATCGAGCAGGCCATAAAGTAGGCTTTCAGGTTATTGAAACTGCTTGTCAGCTTTTGCTGATCATGTCCGTCCACACCGGCTTTTGCCAGTGAGGCAAAGCGGAAAAGAAAGAAATTGATCAATCCGCCGATCACAATACCAAAAAATACGGAGAACGTATTACTTCCATTGAGACCTTGTGCGAATCCGCCAAAACCTTCCATACGGCTGTACGAAACGGGTTTGGCTTTGAAGAGTTCAAGAATGTTGATGATATATCCTATCACTGCCACTACCACTATTACCATTGCCCAGCTCGCCAGCGAGCGGATGTATTGTTTGCCCATGGCATCAATACTCATTTCATTGAAAAGACCGGATGATCTGTTATCCTGTTCCATGGCAAAAAATATTATGAAATAAAGAATGTGATTAAACGTAAAACGAGAAAAAGAATGCTGAGGATCCCCGTCATGGCAAAGTAATTCCGTACATGCCCCAGGCCAGTATTGAACAGTGCCACATCTTTCTCCCGTACTGCCGTTTTGATGGCATTAGCCCCTTTCAACAGGAACACCATCAATATCGCCACCACAATAACAGCAATGGCCAGGAAGATCGCCATCGCTATTTTGAGAAAGCTCATATTTCGCTCATCAAAATCACCGTAGGAAGTCTGGAACACCGAATCCATCTGACTCCAGACGCCGACAAAAAACAATACAAATAAGCCAACGGCTGACAGCACGGCAATCGCAAGAAACTTTCCCCACTTTGAAGCCTCATGTAGCTGGACTGCTGTCTGGTCATCTACCTGCAGATCGAGAAAGGATTGGTTATCCTCCATAGCATAAGTTTTGACTAAGCTAAGGGTTTAAAGAGAAAAAGTGAAGAAAAGGGAAGGGCTTTATTTTGGGGGAGGTTTTGGGTAGAGAGGTTTTTCAAAGGTTCCAGAAGTTCCAGCAGTTCCAGAGGTCCCAGAGGTTTGGGAGGTTTGGGAGGTTGAGAGTGTTATTAAATAAAATAAGAGGGGTTAAAAAGTGTTACCCTTTAAACCCTCTTATTTATCGGCTGAGTTTATCCATTTGCGAGGTCAACCTCTGGAACCTCTGGAACCCATGGAACCTCTGGAACTTTTCAAACCTCCCAAACCTTTCAAACCTTCTCCTAGTATGCTCTCGCAAACAACACCCTCTGCGCAGACGGCTTCCCTGTAAGAATGCATACGCCCGCTTCCTGTGGATTGTCCAGCGGGATACAACGGATCGTTGCCTTTGTTTTTTCCTTGATCTCTTCCTCGGTTTCGGGAGTGCCGTCCCAATGAGCTGAGATAAAGCCGGTTTTTTCGTCGAGCAGTTTTACAAATTCGTCCCATGAATTGGCCGGAGTGATGTGTTCATCGCGGTAGGTCTTTGCTTTATGGAACATGGCATGCTGGATATCCAGCAGCAGGCCGTCCACGTATTGCGCGATACCATCGAGGGGGATCGTCTTTTTCTCTTTTGTATCCCTGCGGGCGATCTCCACCACGTTCTTTTCAAGATCGCGCGCGCCGAGTGCAAGACGGACGGGAACACCTTTCATTTCGTATTCGGCAAACTTCCAGCCTGGCCTTGCATTATCGCTGTCATCATATTTCACACGGACGCCAAGATTTTTCAATTGTGAAGTGATCTCTTCGGCTTTCGCATCGATCAGCTTTTTCTGCTCATCACCTTTATAGATCGGAACGATCACCACCTGCAGCGGAGCAAGTCTCGGAGGAAGGATCAATCCTTCGTCATCGCTATGCGCCATCACCAGGGCACCGATCAGGCGCGTGCTTACACCCCAGCTTGTAGCCCACACATAGTCGAGCTGGTTTTCTTTATTGGAGAATTTCACGTTGAAAGCTTTCGCGAAATTCTGTCCCAGGAAATGCGATGTACCCGCCTGTAAAGCTTTTCCATCCTGCATCAATGCCTCAATGCAATAGGTATCTTCCGCACCCGCAAAGCGTTCGTTCGGTGTTTTCACACCTTTTATCACGGGCAGTGCCATGTAATTTTCCACGAAGTCAGCGTATACATTCAGCATCTTCACTGTTTCTTCAACGGCTTCTTCTTTTGTAGCATGAGCGGTGTGACCCTCCTGCCAGAGAAATTCTGCTGTGCGAAGGAAAAGACGCGTACGCATTTCCCATCTTACCACATTCGCCCATTGGTTGATGAGGAGTGGAAGATCGCGGTACGACTGGATCCAGTCCCTGTATGTGTTCCAGATGATCGCTTCGCTGGTTGGCCTGATCACGAGCTCTTCTTCCAGCTTTGCTTCCGGGTCAACGATCAGCTTTCCTTTTCGCTCAGGATCCCCTTTCAGCCGGTAGTGAGTGACGATCGCGCATTCCTTTGCAAAGCCCTCCGCATTTTTTTCTTCTGCTTCAAAAAGGCTTTTAGGAACAAATAAGGGAAAGTAAGCATTGGTATGGCCAGTGTCTTTGAACATTTTGTCCAGCACGTCCCGCATATTCTCCCAAAGGGTATAACCATAGGGTTTGATCACCATACATCCGCGTACGGCGGAATAATCGGCAAGGCTGCCCTTAATAACCAGGTCGTTATACCATTGGGAATAATCCTGCTCCCTCGAAGTGATTTCTTTACTCATATATCCAGATATTATAATTGTCCGTTTTCTAATCAGGGTTTAATCCAAAAAAATCTTTAGATTAACCTTAACACCTGACGACATACTAATTTTACACGACGAATGTAACTTCGGTACACAAACGTTTGCGTAAAATTCAAGTCGCACAAAAGTAGTAACTTCGATTTTAACTAATAAACCCTTTTGCCATGAGATCTTATATTTTATTCTTCGCCTTGGCAGTAGTTATACTGGGTAGTTGCACAACTGCCTCTAAAACCACTCAAACAGTTGACGATGTTTATTATTCCCCTACCCGTCCGCAGGATGAGTATGTAGTGGTCGATAAGCAACCGACTGAAGATCGCTATTATAGCGGTTCACAGGACTATTACACAGATCGTTATATGAGAATGCGCCTCTCAAATCCATATCGCTGGTCTGCGCTGGATGATTATTATTTCAATAATCCTTATGCCTACAATTATTACGGATCATACAATAACTGGTACAGCCCATGGAACAGCTACTGGGGTTGGAACAGCTATTACAATCCTTATTATGTAAGCCCGATCTTTATTAAGAATCCGGTCCGTTTCACCCAGGTTCCCAGCCGTGCAACCGTATTCAACCCAAGGAGCTATCTGAATACCACTCCGATGAACGTGTCTCCTGCGAAATCGGGCAGCATAAGAGGTGGAAACAGCAATATGTCTTACTATAATCCAAGCTATAACAACGGTGGAGGCAGTACGCGTTACAACAATAGTAACAGCAGTTCACGTGGCAGTTATTCCAATGGCAATAGTAACAGTAACAGCAGGAACAGCAGTTATACACCGCCAAGCCAGTCGACGCCTACAAGGAGTTACACTCCTTCGTCAAGCAGCAGCAGCAGCAGTTCTTCGTCTTCGCGCAGCAGTTCTTCGAGTGCGCCGACAAGACCGCCAAGATAATTGCGGGTGATGCCGGCTGTTATTGCAGCATTAACAGACATTTATTGCTCTAATATTCTTAAGGGAGGAATGGATCAAGCGTTAACACTTAACCTTCCTCCTTTTTTGTACCCGATCGCGAAGGATTAGGCAATCTTTGTCGCCAAAGAAAATATTATAAGCAGACCATTAAAACAGATACGCGAATTATGGATACGCGAATTACAGATACGCGGATTACGCGAATTAAGCGTACGCGAATCACTCGGAAAGGATTAAGCCGGTTAGGGTTTATCGCCTGTTTCAGCCTCACCGCAAATGCATTGTTTGCGCAGATCCCTGAAGATGTATTAAAATATTCATGGCAACCGGTCAACGGAACGGCCAGGATCAATGCCGTGGGCGGCGCAATGGGATCACTGGGCGGAGATATCTCTGCCACATTCACTAACCCTGCAGGTCTTGCATTTTATAAAACAGGGGATCTTGTGATCAGCCCGGGTTATAATTTTCTGAATAATAAATCAACCTTCCGCGGCACGCCGGGTAAGGATAAGGATAATACCTTTAACCTCGGCGCATCCGGTTATGTTGCCGGCTGGGGAAGCGACCGCGGAAAATGGAAAAGCCAGGCTTTTGGTATTGCAGTAACAAGAACCGCTAATTTCAATAACACCGTTTATTATACAGGTCAGAATGACTTCAGCTCCGGCGCAGAACAATATGCTGCTGAAGCAGCGTCAAGCGGGGTATCCCTTGAAGACATGCCTTACAGCAATCGTGTTTCCTTCGGCACACGTATGGCTGCATGGAATTACCTGATCGATTCAGCCTCATTGCCCGGACATACCGGCCAGGATGTGATCAGCATGTCCATGTGGGACGCATTGAAGAACGGTGGAAATTTCCTCGTTAATCAATCACAACTGATCGAAACAAGTGGTGGCATTACAGAGATCGCGTTAGGATATGCCGGAAATAAAAATGATAAATTCTATCTCGGCGGTTCTCTAGGCATTCCCATTCTGAATTACCAGAAAAACACGCGTTTCCGCGAAGAAGACGCCACCAATAATTCTGATAATAACTTTGGTTTCTATGAATTGAATGAAACCTTCAAAACAAAAGGTGTTGGTTTTAACCTGAAGCTCGGTGCGATCATGAAACCAGCGGAATTCATCCGTGTGGGCCTGGCCGTTCATTCTCCCACCTGGTACGCATTGGAAGATTCTTATTTCGGGCGCATGTCCGTTAACCTTGATAAATACAGAACAGTACCTGGTACAACAACAGTTACTTCCGACCAACTGGTGCAGAACGGCGCCTTCCCTAACTATAAGTATCAGCTGATGACCCCATGGCGCTTCATGGTAAGTGGTTCTTATGTGCTGAGAGAAGCAGAAGATGTTCGTCAGCAGAAAGGATTTATTACTGCTGATGTAGAATACGTGACGTATAAATCCAATAAATACGCAAGTGCGGAAGAATATAACGATGACACTTATTATGATGGCCTGAACAGTGTGATCAAACAGTACTATAAAAACGCTTTTAATTTCCGCGTGGGTGGTGAACTGAAATTTACCACGATCATGACCAGGCTCGGATTCTCTTATTATGGAAATCCTTATGCAGATCCTGAACTGAAAGCAAACAAAATGTTTGTAAGTGGCGGCCTCGGTTACCGCAACAACGGAATCTTTATCGACCTGACTTATACACACGCCATACAAAAAGACGTTGATTTTCCTTACCGTTTGCCTGACAAAGCAAACACTTTCGCTAACCTGAAAGGAACCGGAAGTAATATAATGCTGACGTTTGGTATCAAGATCTGACAGATAAAAATACCGGATATTAAAAAAGAGTAAGGACATCAATCCTTACTCTTTTTTATTTACATAATAAGCACAATACAATACAATAATACTTTTCGGAACAAAGGCCTTCTTCCCGTCCCTCCCGCCTTATCGGTAAAAAATAAACCGGTAAGGCGGGAAGGACGGGAAGAAATACGGTGGACTGATATCCGACCTGTTGTTACAAAAGGAAATGAATTAATCATCCCGGTCATTCCCTTCACGTTTTTTATTAGTGAATGAGAAATCGGATTTTCCAAACTTGTAGCTGAGTGTCAGCCGGAAACTGCGTACACTCCAGCGGCGATAAGATTCCTGGTAGAAGTTTTCAGTATCATAGACCGTTCCCCAGCGATTGGTGTTGAACACGTCATTGATGCTGAAAGTGATTGTCGCCTTGTTATTCTTCAGGAAATCTTTACGCATGGCATAGTCAACACTGTATTGCGGGCGCCGTTTGCCCTGCGGGATCACCTCGGCGGATTCATATTCACCCAGCAGCTGAAAGCCAAGGCCATTCAGCAAAGAAAACTTTGCCGTTTCGATCTTATAATTCATACTGAGCTTTGCATCCCAATTAAAACCTTCATTACTCAGATCCTGTCCCTGTATCCGCGCATTCACTGTCCGGTATTGCATGTTGACCGTTGGTGTGATGTCAAAGTTTTTACCAAACTTTTGCTGAACAGTGAATTCAGCACCATAGCGGTTGGTTGTGCTTGCATTCACATATGTATTCAGGATCGCATTTGCTGCAACGCCTGCATTTTTCAATTGTTCATATTGCTGTGTTGTGATCGTGTCACTGAACTCAGTAATATCATCCGGGTTATTTCTGAAGTAAATAACACCAAGCCAGTTCCCTGATGTGTAGTTATGGCTGTAATTCAACTCAAATGAATTGACAAATTCGGGCCTCAATGCAGGATTCCCCTGGCGAAGATTTGCCGGATCATTAATATCAATAAATGGATTCAGCTGCCAGAAATTTGGCCGGCGGATCCTTCTCGAATAATTGAACTGCAGCTGATCATCTTCTCCAAGCTGACGCGTGATAAACAAACTTGGGAAAAGCGCATCCCATATATTTTTGATTGCTTTTGGATATTCGTAGCCAAACTTGAACGCACTGTCCACCAGCAATCCTTTGAACCTTGAATACTCTGCTCTTAACCCCGCCTGATAAGAGAACTTGCCGATTTTATTTGAATAAGTACCATACAATGCATTTACCATTTCCCGGTACTCATAATTATTGCTTAACGGCAGTTTTTGTGATTGACCGTTGTTATTTGCATAAGCGTCATAGCGGCTATTGAACAGGTTATGATAACTACGGACTCCAAGTTCGATCTTTCCATTCTCTCCTACCGGATCCGCGTAATCAGCCTGAAAAATAACCTGGTCGCTATTGCTGTTTCCATGATTATTTACCAGTGATGAAGGCTGGTAGGTGCTGCCATCAGGTCTTGTAAACGCATTCAGGATGTCGGAACGTTCGTTGCTGGAGCCATAGTTGTAGTTGACATCCACGGTAAGTTCGCGGCCTGTCTCGGGAAAACTGTGTTTATAATTCAGGTTTGTTCCGTTTCTTTTGAAATTACTTCTTCCATCTGCCATGCGGTCTCCAAAATAGAGCGGCGCCCTGTTGGCATCCAGGTAATCCTGGTCCTGGTTTTCTTCATAGGAAAAGCGTCCTCTGCCGATCTGTTGCGTAACGCTGATGGTATTGCGGTTATCCATGAAATAATCCAGGCCGAACCTGAGTGAGCCGAACCTGCGCGATCTGTCATTCTCCGTTACTTGGGTAAAATAATCTTTTACCAGGCCATTCGCCTTATTCTCCCGTTGTGCTTCTCCCCTGGCTTTGCCGCCGGATTGATTATAGCCGCCGCTGAGAAACATGTTGAACTTACCCTGTCTTACATTCAGGTTCAGGTTGCCGTTTGCTATTTTCGGGAAACCGATACCCGCGGTCACCAGTCCATTCAAGCCTACACGTTTATTCTTTTTTAAAACGATATTGATAATGCCACCGGAGCTTGCCGCATCAAATTTTGCAGAAGGATTGGTAATGAGTTCTACCCTTTCGATATTATCCGCAGGGATCTGATCGAGGGTTAAGATCGTTGGCCGTCCATCCACAAAGATCTGTGGGGATGAATTACGCAATGTCACGTTGCCATCCACATCAACAGAAACAGAAGGAATGTTCTTCATCAGGTCAACTGCCGTGCCGCCGGTTGATACCATACTTTTGGAGGCATTGAATACTTTCCTGTCGATACCCATTTCCAGCGCGGGTTTCGTTGCGGTGACCACCACGTTGCCGAGCTGTTTTACCTCGGCCTCAAGATCAAGATTGCCCAGGTCTGTCCTGAATTTCTGACCGGCACCTTTTGCATAATCAGGAGTGATGACCTGTTCCAGCATGGCATAACCGATAGCTGAAATAGTGATGCGAAAGCTTTTGAGTGAAGGAAGATGATCAAAACTGAAATCGCCATTAGCACGCGTAAGCATTCCCGTGATCAGGCTGTCTTTATTCGAGGTTTCGTTTGCGAATAACTGTACAGATGCTGCTTCTATGGGTTTGCCTGTATGCTTATCGATCAGTTTTCCGTAGATCCTGTTGGAATTGATCTTTAACTCAGCTGCATCGGTCGTAGGTTGCTGCTCACGTTCTATCTGGGCATAAGAATTAATAATGACAAAAGAGAAAATGAAGGAGAGACAATACTTCATGTCGACAATTTGGATGATGGTTTAGACGAATAATCAGCCGCTTTTCCAGGCGTTACTTTTATGGCCTTTAGATGATTTCCGGGCGGGAATCGTTGTCTTGAGGGTGATTAAAATCCTATTGGAATATCAGTGCCACATGTATCGATGCGATCACCTTAGCCGGTCCGCGATATAACCGCGGATCTCTTCCAATTGTTGAGGATGAAACCAGGTAAATTCTGGATCTTTTTTAAACCAGGTCATCTGCCGTTTGGCATATCGGCGGGTATTTTGTTTGATGAGTTCCACTGCTCTTTCCAGCGTTATGTGCTGATCGAGATAACCAAATAATTCTGCATACCCAACAGTCTGCAAGGCATTGAATTGGCGAAATGGAACCAGGCTTTTGACTTCATCAAGCAAGCCCATATTCATCATATCATCCACTCGGGCATTGATGCGTTGATACAGTTCTTCGCGCGGCAACTCCAGTCCGATCCTGATGATGTTGAAATCCCGCTGTGCGGTCTTACCGGTCCTGAAGGAAAGTACAGATTGCCCGGTTGCCTCCATCACTTCCAGTGCCCGCATCATACGGTGCGGATTTTTCATTTCGCCTTTTTCTGCAAATGCAGGATCTTTTTCGCGGAGTTGCTCCTTCAGCCATTCGATGCCACTGGCTTCATATTGTGCAATGATCTGTTCACGGATTGCTGCGGGAGCAGCTGGAATATCATCAAGCCCCTCACAAAAGGCTTTGATATAAAGTCCTGTTCCTCCTGCGACCACGACCACTTCGTTTTTATCGAACAACTGCTTCGTCTTTTGCAGGGCATATTCTTCAAACCCGGCAGCAGTCACTTCATCTGTCACACTATGTGATGCGATGAAATAGTGCGGGACCTGCTTCAGTTCTTCTTCGGAAGGACGTGCAACGCCGATGGACATTTCCCTGTAGCATTGCCTGCTGTCTGCTGAGATAATGGAAGTGTTGTATAAAAGTGCGAGATCGATTGCCGCGGCTGTTTTTCCTACAGCGGTAGGGCCGGCTACGATAATAACTGAGCGATTACGCGGATTAGATGACACGAATTTCGCGAATTGGTGAACTAAAAAAGTAAATGTCGAATATTAAAGCGTCAGTGCATTAAAAATTGCATACACCAACCAGATCAGCTAATGCGCGAAATCCGCGTAATGAATTTCGCGAATTGATGAACTAAAAAGTAAATGTCGAATATTAAAGCGTCAGCTCATTCAAAAGTGCATACACCAACCAACTGATCTAATTCGCGAAATCCGAGTAATGAATTTCGCGAATCGATGAACTAAAAAAGTAAATGTCGAATATTAAAGCGTCAGCTCATTCAAAAATGCATACACCACCCAAGTGAGCTAATTCGCGAAATCCGCGTAATAAATCCGCGTAATCACTCCTCATCCTCTCCCTGCGTTTCCTCACCCACTCCCAGATCCTCACCGTCTTCATCTTTTTCACCAAAGCCATCTCCTACGGCGCTGAGATCATATTTCTCTTCCACATCGGCGAATTTTTCACCGAGCAGACCTTTGGTGCCATACTGGCTTGGCGCGATGCCTTCCACGCGAACGGTGGATGGATAGCTGATCTTGGGATTTTCTTCTTTTGATACATTGATGAGCTCTACAAGGAAAGTCCAGTTCTTATTAAAATCATAGAGATAAATAAACTTCTGGTTGGGATCGCGGATCTCAGAGCCGATCACCGTCTCGGCCATCAGCAATGGTGGAGCTTTATATTCCTTGTCATATTTCTCCAGGCTGATCTCCCGGCCACGTTGCCAGTGATCATTACTGCGGAAAAATGTCGCTTTATGTTTGCTGTCGAACTCGTATGCTTTTAAGATCGTTTCATGCAACTCACGGAAGGTCTGGGTATGCCTGATCGCAATGTCACGATAGACACTTTCGTCCTCTTCAAAATAGATCCTGAATTTAAGAATAGCCATACGTCAAATTTACATTTTATTAGCCAGAGAGAAAGTCAAAAGTAAAAAGGCAAAATTAAAAAGTAAAAAGCAAAAAACACCCACATCAGGCACCAATGGCCCGCTTCGCGGAGCCTTTTTAATTTTTACTTTTGATTTTTTACTTATCTGGCTTCTATCCCCAGTTCCCTCGCTTTACCGGTCACAAACTCAAGTGCTGCCTCATAAGTATTTGGAATAATGCCGTCGAGAATGGCGTCTTTCAGTGCATCTTTCAGTATTCCTACCGGTTTTGATGGGCTCAGCCCGAACAGGTCCATGATCATATTGCCGCTGAGCGGTGGCTGCCAGTTGCGGATATGATCTTTTTCTTCCACTTCTTTACAGCGCTGACGCACTAGCTGAAAATTCTCGAGATAGCGCTTAACCTTCTGCTTATTCTTTGAAGTGATGTCTGCTTCGCAAAGCATCATCAATGCATCAAAGTCTTCGCCGGCGTCGAACAATAAGCGCCTGATAGCGGAATCGGTAATATTTTCTTTAGTCAGACTGATGGGGCGCAGGTGAAGTTCCACCAATTTCCGGACCAAACGCATCTTCTCGTGCTGTGGCAGTTTGAGTCTTGCGAAGATCTTTGGCACCATTCTTCCTCCCACTGCTTCATGACCGTGAAAGGTCCAGCCATGGCCGACCTCAAAGCGCTTGGTAGCGGGCTTTGCTATATCATGCAGGATCGCTGCCCAGCGGATCCAGAGATCTTTTGTATTGACGGAAATATTATCCAGCACCTGTAGTGTGTGATAAAAATTGTCTTTATGCCCGTGGCCGTCCTTATATTCCGCACCTGCCAGATCAACCATTGGCGGAAAGATGATCTGCAACAAACCGGTTTTGTATAACAGATCAAATCCCAGGGAAGGTTTTGGGGAAAGAATGATCTTATTCAATTCATCGGTGATCCGTTCCTGGGTGATAATGCTGATCCGTTTTGCATTACGCGCAATGGATTCAAGTGTTTTTTCTTCGATCACAAATTGTAATTGCGAAGCAAACCGGATGGCGCGCATCATCCGCAGCGGATCATCGCTGAAAGTCTGATCCGGAGCCAGCGGAGTTTTGATCAGTTTTTCCTCAAGGTGTTTCACTCCACCGAAGGGATCGACCAGCGTTCCGAAATCATCCCTGTTCAAACTCACTGCAAGCGCATTGATCGTAAAGTCGCGGCGGTTCTGATCATCCTCCAGTGTGCCCGGCACTACTTCGGGATTGCGTGATTCCTGGCGGTAGCTTTCTTTTCTTGCACCTACAAATTCCACATCAAACAGATCTTCCCTTTCATTATCACCCATATTCACCCTGATATGCGCAGTGCCATAGGTCTTGAAGAAATTCACCGCAGGCATAGGGTCAAAATGCTGCGCCACCGCTCCTGCCAGCAGGATCCCATCCCCCACGCATACAATGTCCGCATCTTTTGTCGGCCTTCCCAGTATCTTGTCACGCACAAAACCACCTACCAGATACGCGGGAACTTTCAGCCGGTCAGCTGCCGAAGCCACTTTTTTAAGTAATGATATTTCTTTATCCGTGAAATTGATCTGCATGGGAGGGCAAAGATATTATTCCTGAAGTTAATGGAGAGAGATCGGTGTTGGATGTTGGATGGTCGATGGTCGGATCGTAGAACGCAGGCAAGTACTTATTTGTGGCCACGGCCCGGACATCGATCATCGGAGATCGATCATCGAACATCGATCATCCAACATCCAATTACCGGATTACGATCACTTCCCCATCCTTCCATTTTATGATCGAAGACGGCGTTGCCGGTGTTTGATCATCCTGGCGGTATTTAACGATATAATCGACACCGTTTTTAATGGCAGGTGAAACCTGTTCAAAAAACGGCGCGGAAGGCTGACCTGAAATATTGGCGGATGTTGATACGATCGGCTTTCTGAAACGTTTCAGCAGGTGACGGCAGAATGGTTCCCGGCAAATCCGGATCGCAATGCTGCCGTCCCGGCCAATCAGATTGTCTGCAAGACCGATCGCACCTTCATAAATCACTGTTGTTGGTCTGTCCGCTTGCTGCAAATGATCAAACACCGCCAGATCAGCACCAGCAACATATTGCAGCACGTCCCGCTCTTCCGCCACCAGTACGATCAATGCTTTCTCATCAGCGCGTTGCTTCAGCTCATACACTTTGCGAACGGCATCAGGGTTTGTTGCATCACAACCTATTCCCCATATCGTATCTGTGGGATAAAGGATGAGTCCGCCGGCTTCGAGGGTTTTGAGAGCGGGTTCTATGTCGGGTTGAAAGTTCATGAGGTGTAAAAGTTTGAGAGGTTACAGGAGTTACAGCAGTTCCAGAGGTTTCAGGAGTTCCAAAGGTTCCAGAGGTTTGAGCCACGCCCGGTATAATGCGATAACCTTTGGAACTTTTCTATTCGATCGCCCGCCGATACACCTCCATCACCCCCTTCACATACTTCTCAGGTGTAAAATTTTGCGCGTATTTCCATCCTTTCTCGCGCATGGATTGCGCGAGTGCGGGATCGCGGTAGATCTGTTTCATGCCTTCGGCGATCTCTTCGGCACTGTTGGGATTGACATACCAGGCCGCATCACCACCCACTTCGGGCATACATGATACATTGGATGTAATGACGGGTAAACGGCTCCACAATGCTTCCATGATCGGCGCGCCGAAACCTTCGAAAAAGGATGGATATAACATTGCCGTGGCCAACTGGTAAATACCGGGAAGATCTTCCGTACGCAAAAATGTTCTATCCGTTTTTGCTTCCTCCATTTCAGAAAGAAAGATGATCTTCTTTTCAAGATCATTCTGCAGGATAAAATCTTTTACTTTCTTATAGTAATCACCACTTCCTTTTCCGATCACCACCAGCGGGATATTGATCTCATTGCGCAGCAAGAACATTGCCTTGCAAACATTCAGCATATTTTTCCGATCGTTGATCGTACCAACAGAAAGAAAAAACTGTTCCGGTAAACGGTATTTCCAGGCGATACTCTTCTTATCGGCCACCGAAACTGTTTGACCGAACAACGGCGAACAGCTCTGGTAACACACATCTATCTTACCCGGATCTGTTTTGTAGAACTCAACGATATCATTCTTCGTTTGCTCGCTGATGGCTATGATCCTGTCTGCATGTTTGCAGGCGTATTTGTATTTAGCGGTATAGATCTTCACGTCTATCGCACTGTATTGTTCGGGATAACGTTCGTGGATCAGGTCATGAATGGTTACGACCGATCTTGCGCCCGATTCATTGATCCCTACCGGTATTTCATGACTCAGTCCATGATACAGATCGATGCCCAGTTTCTTTATATCTTTTGTGACCCACTTGCTGCGCCATGCAGAACGGAACAGGGTTGCAGGGAAACCCGAAGGCAATATTTCATGCACCTGTGGTTGTGTGAATGAATATTTTGTTGTGGGTTTGGGATTGAATAAATAATATTCATTGCCGGGAAAATAATCCGTCAGCAGCCCCACCAGGGTACGACTGTAGTAGCCGAGACCGGTGTTGTTGTGGTATGCTCGTTTGGCGTCGAAACCTATTTTCATTACGCGAATTTTATTACGCGAATTACGCGAATTGCGATCATGTAATCCGGAGATTTTTCAACAGTGTTGATGACTGAATAAAGCTGATCGACGAAGTTCGTGGAATTATTGGAATTTGGATAACCAGAATCATATAAAGAGCTACTTTAACGATTCACTCACTGTCGGTCAATTGCTCTATGGATCTCTAATTCGCGAAATTAGCGATGCAAAATTCGCGTAATGAATGCTATTTTTGCGCAAATTGTTTAAGATGAAAGACCTCATTCAAGAAGCCTGGAGCAACCGGGAACTTCTCAAGGAAAACAAATACAGTGAAGCGATCCATTCGTTTATTGAAGACCTGGATAAAGGCCGCTACAGGGTGGCAACACCAACAGAGAATGGCTGGGAGATCAATGAGTGGGTGAAGCAGGGTATATTGATGTATTTTGGTATTCAGCCGATGCAGACCTGGAATGTGGGACCGTTTGAGTTTTATGATAAAATGCTGTTGAAAAACGGATACCAGGAGCTTGGTGTAAGAGCTGTACCGCACGCGATCGCAAGATACGGAGCGTACATTGCACCGGGTGTGGTGCTGATGCCTTCTTATGTAAATATCGGCGCTTATGTTGACCAGGGAACAATGGTGGATACCTGGGCAACGGTGGGCAGTTGTGCACAGATCGGAAAGAATGTGCACCTTAGCGGTGGCGTAGGTATCGGTGGTGTACTGGAACCACTGCAGGCCTCACCGGTGATCGTGGAAGATGGCTGCTTTATCGGTAGCCGCTGTATCGTGGTTGAAGGTGTGGTAGTGGAAAAAGAAGCGGTATTAGGTGCAAACGTGGTGCTTACCCAATCAACCAAGATCATTGATGTGAGCGGTGATACACCGAAAGAATATAAAGGCCGCGTACCGGCAAGAAGCGTGGTGATCCCCGGCAGCTATCCAAAGAAATTTCCCGCGGGAGAATATCATGTAAACTGCGCACTGATCATCGGTCAGCGTAAACCAAGCACAGACCTTAAGACGAGCCTGAATGATGCGCTGCGGGATTTCAACGTGAGCGTGTGAGAAAGTAAAAAGTCAAAAGTAAAAAGTAAAAATTAAAAAGCCCCGGTTTGAAAGCTTCTTTTGAATCAAGGAGAGACTTCAAACTGAGGTTTTTTAATTTTTACTTTTTACTTTTTAATTATTGCGCATGTTGCGCAATAACGTTCATCAGCGTACTCTTATCCAACATCCCCGAATGCCTCCATCTGATCGTTCCATTCCGGAAAATAATGAATGTTGGTACCGCCTGTACCTGGAATGCCTGCGCTGCTTCTGCGCTTTTATCGATATCAACTTTGATCACACGGGCTTTGCCTTGCACACTGCGTGCAACTTCCGTCACCACCGGGCTCATGGCCTTGCAGGGGCCGCACCAGTCCGCGTAAAAATCCACCAGCACAGGTGTGTCTGATTGTATGAGATCCTTGAATGTTTCCATACTCGCAATTTTAAAAAAGTTTCAGAGGAGTTTAAAGGTTTCAGAGGTTTCAGGAGTTCCAAAGGTTCCAGAGGTTGGTCCATTTATGATCGAAAACATAAAGATTATTCGAACTGAAGAAACCTATGGAACCTGTGGAACTCCTGAAACCCCTGGAACCTTTCTTCTTCTTCTTCTTCTTCTTCTTCTTCTGAAGCAACACATTTCAAGCCACGTTATCCCTTCATACTCTCCTGCAGCTTTCTGAACTGTTCTGTTTGTTCTGCTGTAAGATTTTCAGGAATGACGACATGGATCTGCAAGAGCAGGTCGCCCGCCCCTGTTTGATTATAGATCGGCATACCTTTCCCTTTGATACGCAGGGTTTTCCCATTCTGTGTGCCTGCGGGGATCTTGAGCTTGAGTTTGCCGGCAAGTGTGGAGAACTGAACATCGCCGCCAAGTACCGCGGTGAAAAGATCGATCTGAAGGGATTGGCGTATATCGTTTCCCACGCGTTCATAAGAAGGATCGGGCGTTACCTGGATTACCAGGTAAAGGTCTCCCGGTTTGCCATTTTTGCCTGCCGGATTGCCCTTTCCTGCCAGTTTGATCTCCAGTCCGTCATAGGCACCCGGTTTCAACTGGATTCGAATTTTCTCACCATTTATCTCAAACACCTTTGCCCCACCGTGAAAAGCATCTGCGAGTGAAATCGCAATGCTGCCCCTGATATCTTTCGCCCTGCTGGCTCTTGAACCGCCGGAGCGCCCGCCAGACCGGAAGAAATTCTCGAACAGATCGGAATAATCACCATCGGCACCGCCAAACAAATCCGATGGATCTCCCTCAAAATGAAAGCTTTGCCCACCAGGTGAACCCTGATAGCGGTATCCGCCACCTCCGTTCGCCTGTTCACCTACCTTATTCCAGTTTTCTCCAAACTGGTCATACTTTTTTCTCTTATCCGGGTCACTCAGCACTTCATACGCTTCATTCAGTTCTTTGAATTTTTCCTCAGCGGCTTTATCGCCCGGGTTCTTGTCCGGGTGATACTTCACCGCCTGTTTACGGAATGCTTTTTTGATCTCATCCGCTGAAGCCGTTTTAGCTACGCCCAGTATTGTATAAAAATTGCTGGCCATGATGTAATTTTTTCAATATGTGTACCAAAGTGAAAAGTCTGCAATAATGTCGGACGGGGAGTTATTGGATTATTGGGATTAGGGGGATACGTGCCAAAGGGGTTGAAAAAGGATCAGGCTTTATGGGTGGTCTGAATATCTTAATCCATTTTTCCTGTAAGGCAGTAATGGATTAATGGGATTAATTGGGAGTCGTGGCCGAAAGTGAAACAGGCTCAGCAACCTCAGACCCGCTCTCAATCATCCTCTTTTGTCGATTAGTAAGCGGATCGAGGTATTCAGATTGAAATAGAGTCTCCAACCGCAGACCTGCGCCCAATCATCCCCTTTTCTCACTCAGCGAGTTGATTAAAATGTTCAGCGCCCCCATAAAGCCTGATCCTTTTTCAACCCCTCAGACACGTATCCCCCTAATCCTAATAATCCAATAAATCCCCGTTAACGATCAGATAACTTCCTCCCACCCACCTCTATATCCCCGCTTTAAACTATATTGCCCACCTTCGCATTCTGCATTTATGCGGATTTGGCTTAGGGGAATACTGCCCCTGAATTGTATTAATAAAATCTTAGTAATCACTATGCCAGGAACAGAACTATTTGGAGCAGAAGAAAGAAAGGAAGTAAACGATGTATTGGAAACGGGCATCCTTTTCCGGTATAATCATGACGCACAGCGGAACAATATCTGGAAAGCACGCGAATTTGAAGAAGAAGTAAAAAAAGTGACAAAGGCTAAATATGCGCATGCCGTTTCAAGCGGGTCGACGGCCGTCTCCTGCGCACTGGCGGCAGCCGGTATCGGCGCGGGAGATGAAGTGATCGTACCGCCGTTCACCTTCATCGCATCCGTGGAAGCCGTATTATTTGCCGGAGGCCTCCCGGTGTTTGCAGAGATTGATGAGACACTTTGCCTGAGCCCCGAAGGCATCAGGGCTGCCATTACGCCAAAAACAAAAGCCGTACTGCTCGTACACATGTGCGGCGGTATGGCCCGCATGGATGAAATTGTTGCGCTTTGCAAAGAAAAAAACCTCGTGCTGGTGGAAGATGCCGGACAGGCGTTCGGTTCTTCTTATAAAGGAACCTCTGTCGGTTTATTTGGAAAGACGGGTTGTTATTCCTTTGATTTCTTTAAGATCGCGACAGCTGGTGAAGGTGGTGTGTTTGTAACGAACGACGAACAATGCTATACACATGCTTCCACCTATTCCGATCATGGTCATGATCACATCGGCAATAACCGTGGCATGGAAAATCACCCGATCGTTGGTTTTAATTTTCGTATCGGTGAACTGAATGCAGCAATCGGTCTTGCACAAACAAGACGTGTTCCGCATATCCTTCAAAAAAACCGTGAACACAAATCTTATCTCATCCGGGAACTTGGAAAGATTGACGGCCTTGGATTCGCAGAGCTGGCTGATCCTTCCGGTGATTCTGCTACATTTCTGAACCTGTTACTGCCTGACACCGCCGCTGCCAAACGCGTCGTTGATGAATTCAACCAGGCAGGCGTAGGCGGTTTCAATTACTGGTTTACGAACATGTACCACTTCATTAACCAATGGACGCATTTGAAGGACATGAAAACAGCCGCTCCATTGGCCATACAGGTACTTGGCGCACCGCAGGACTATCACGCGGTGCAGTTGCCAAAATCACAGGAGGTCGTTGGCCGCCTGATCTCTATTGGCATCCGTGTGACCTGGACAGAAGAAGAATTAAAAAATCTCGCAGCAAAAATATCAGCCTGCATACAAAAAGCTTTGTCACCAATACATGCATAAGAATTTTAAAGGCATCGAAAAGACCGTCTTCGGCCGTGGCAGTTTTGACCAGCTTGGAGACATACTGGAAGATAAAAGATCACTCAATGATGGCTTCATGCTGTTTGTAGTGGATCAGTATTTTCATGATAAACCACTTGCATCCCGCATTCCATCGAAAGCCGGGGATGTGGTGAAGTTCATTGATGTGGATGTGCATGAGCCCACAACCGAACAGATCGATTCTCTTCGCGATGAAATACTTGAACAGAAAGGTCTTCCTGCGGCCGTGATCGGCATTGGCGGAGGAAGCATCATGGATATAGCAAAAGCAGTATCGCTGATGTTTACCAATGAAGGTTCATCCACACTGTACCAGGGGTTGAACCTGGTGAAAAAACCAGGCATCTATCACGTAGGTGTGCCGACGATCTCCGGAACAGGCGCTGAAGTGTCTATGACCGCGGTATTGACCGGACCGGAAAAGAAACTGGGCCTGAAATGCGAATGGACTGTCTTCAACCAGGTAGTATATGACCCGAACCTGATCGCGACAGTTCCAAGAAACTGGTGGTTCTATACCGGCATGGACACCTATATTCATTGCATAGAATCGGAGAACGGCATTTTAAATAATGCCTACAGCCATGCCTTTGCCGAGCAATCATTAAAACTTTGCCGTGAGATCTTTCTTGGAGATAACAGCGGACAAACGCCGGAGAATGATGATAAACTGATGGTCGCTTCGATGATGGGTGGATTAAGCCTCACCTATTCTGAAGTGGGCGTTTGCCATGCATTGTCCTATGGATTGTCCAAGATCCTTGGCATGCGTCATTGCTATGCCAATTGTATTGCCTTTAATCATCTTGAAGATTATTATCCGGATGGCGTAAAAGAATTCAAAGAGATGATCCGCAAGCATTCGATCGATCTTCCGCAAGGTCTGTCCAAAGACTGGACAGATGCGCAGATCACAGCAATGGCAACAGTATCATATAATCTGCCGCACATGTGGAATCATGCGATCGGCAGCGACTGGAAAGAAAAAGTAACGGTCAGGGATATCGAATCGTTGTTCAGAAGATTATGAGCAGAAAGTTTGAACGTTTAATAGTTTAAGAGTTTAATAATTTAAATGTTTAAACGTTGGATGCTTGATGTAAAACATTTAAACTATTAAACTTTTAAACTCCTTTCCCCGTAACCACCATATAAAAAAAATAGTATGAGCAAGAAAATCGTAAAAGTGGGTGATATCGATTGTGGCACAGACGATCTGTTTGTGATCTCCGGCCCATGCGTTATCGAAGAAGAATCGATCATGATGAAGACCGCTGAGAAACTGAGAGAAGTGGCAGAGCGGCTTAAGATCAACATCATTTACAAAAGCTCTTTTCAGAAAGACAACCGCAGCAGCCTGAAGTATTATACAGGTCCCGGGCTTGCAAAAGGTGTGCAAATGCTGGCAAAAATCCGCGAACAGTTTGGCTTCTCCGTATTGACAGATATTCATTACCCCGACCAGGCGGCAGCCGCCGGCGAAGTGGTGGATGTATTGCAGATCCCTGCTTACCTGTGTATGCAAAGCGACCTGATGGTGGCAGCTGCAAAAACAGGAAAGGTGATCAACATTAAACATGGTCAGTTCCTCTCACCGGAAAACATGAAGCATCCCGTTGCCAAATGTGTGGAAGCAGGAAATGACCAGATCATTCTTACAGAGCGTGGTTATACATTTGGATATAATGACCTGATCGTGGATCCGCGCAGTTTTTATCATATGGGCAAACTGGGTTATCCGGTCGTCTTTGACATTACGCACTCTATCCGCAAATATGGCATTCCCAGCGCTGACGCAAAAGGTGGCGCGAGGGAGTTCCTTCCTGTGCTTTCCCGTGCGGGCGTTGCAGCAGGTGTGGATGGCGTATTCATTGAAACACATCCTGATCCTGAAAAAGCATTGTGTGATGCGGCCAGCCAGCTCAGCGTGTACGGGCTGGAAGAATTCTTGAAGCCATTACTGGAACTGCACCAGGTGCAGGTAAAATACAGGAACCGCGAAGCAGCTCCTACCATAGCTTAAATTAAGAAGCAGTTATTTGCCAGTCTCAGGATACCGGATCTTTTTACTTTTTAATTTTTACTTTTTAATTTATTAAATACTGAAGCATGGAATTATATCTTGATTCAGCAGACATTAAGGAAATCGAAGCAGCATTCAAACTGGGATTTCTCACAGGCCTTACAACAACTCCAACTTTTATGCATCGCGAAGGAGTGACGGATATTGACGGATTGATCGTGAAGTTATCAAAGATGGTTCCGATTCTTCAGATTGAAGCATTGGGCAATACGGCGGAAGATGTGTTGAAGGAAGCACGCCGTCAGCTTGACCTCGGTCTTGATCCGCAAAAAACCGTGTTCAAGATCCCTGTATCGCTTGAAGGTGTAAAAGCCTGCGCGCTATTGCGCAGGGAAGGGTTGCTCGTGAACGTTCATCTTGTATATACACTTCAGCAGGCATATATGGCCATGCAGGCCGGCGCAACCTATGTTTGCCCGCTCGTGGGAAGATTGCAGGATCAGGGGCATGATGCGCTTGCACTTGTTGAACAATGCGTATTTGCAGCTGACCGCTATGGTTATAATACAAAAGTGATGTTCTCTTCTGTCCGTCACGCAGAACACGTCCGCAACGCACTGAACATCGGCGTTCATACCATCACTGTTCCGTGGAAAGTAATGAAGGCGCTGACAGAAAACAACTTCACCACGCTGGGCACAGACCAGTTCATCGAACATACACACCTGATGACGCAGCGCGTGAAAGATGTGATCAGCAAAACAAATCCTGTTGTGGAAGCAGATACAACCCTGACCGACGCGATCGTAAAAATGACCGAATATGGATTTGGCGCGGTAACGATCGTAAAAAGCGATGGTTCCCCGCTTGGGGTATTTA
The DNA here is from genome assembly GCA_003243445.1 of Citrobacter freundii. Lineage (GTDB taxonomy): Bacteria > Bacteroidota > Bacteroidia > Chitinophagales > Chitinophagaceae > Terrimonas_A. The sequence continues at coordinate 515 of QFQQ01000031.1, read as the reverse complement.
CCGATGGCGACCTGCGCAGAAAGATCCAGGAAGAAGGCAGGGATGTACTGAAGAAAAAAATGAGCGAGCTTTCACACAAAGACCCTGTATCCGTTGATGCTGGTTCCCTGTTGAATGATGCGGCAGCAGTCTTTAAAAAGACAAGCGTGGATACGATCCTTGTTACGGAGAATGGAAAGCCGGTGGGGATGTTGGATATTCAGGATCTGAAGCCGGGGAACTAGGGAAGACCGCAGACCACGGACCACGGACCGCAGACCGCAGACGGTCGTTTATTGATCGTAGAGAAAAAGATGAATGAAGATATAAGCTACCTCATAACCGGGGTAGCTTTTTTTAATTAAAGAAGGGGCTTCGGTTGGTAAGATGTTGTTTAGTTCAAGGGAAAGCTATTCGCTCGGCTGGCGTAGGGCCCCCCTCTAAATCTCCCCCTTCAGGCTAATCGTTACCCAAATTTTCGGACTTGCGTAAGGTTCCCGCTGATTCCGCAGATTTTACGCTTACTGCTGTTGAAG
>QFQQ01000267.1 GCA_003243445.1 Citrobacter freundii | reverse complement strand
GGGAGATGAGCAAGCCTGTACCTGCTTCTATGGAAGATGATCCTTATGATATGTATCAACGTACTCCCGGCAGAGGTAATAATAATAGTGCAACCGTTAATTCGTCAGACGTGGACAGGCTGGAGCAAATGATGAACATGATGAATCAACCTGCTGGCGAAGATCCCGAAATGAAGCAACTGAATGGAATGCTGGATAAGATACTTGATGTGCAATATCCTGAACGTGTACAGGAAAAATTGAAGCAGACCTCCCAGGCAAACAAAGGGCAGGTATTCGCAGTATCGTCAAAAACAAAAGAAAACAACATCACATTGCTCAACGCCGACCTGCCTGCGGGTGGTTCAACAAATGGCTTCTATTCGTTCACTGGTGCAACAGCTATCGAAGATTCACAGAACGCCATACAAGCGGTCATACACGAAACGCAGACTATCGTTGATGGTTCCACCGTCAAATTGCGATTGGTAAATGATGTATTCATTAACGGGGTTCGTATTCCTAAAGACAACTTTATATATGGTATCGCTTCGCTCCGTGGTGAAAGATTAAGTATCAAGATTACCAGTGTGCGGTATCATAATTCATTGTTTCCAGTTGAATTAGCGGTGTACGATATGGACGGACTGGATGGCATATACATTCCCGGTGCAATTACCAGGGATGTTGCAAAGCAGTCCGCAGACCGGTCTATGCAAACCATCGGCTTGACTTCACTTGACCCTTCGTGGGGAGCGCAGGCTGCAAGCGCAGGTATAGAAGCTGCAAAGACTTTGTTCAGCAAAAAAGTCAAGCTGATTAAAGTAACTGTAAAAGCAGGCTACCAAGTGCTTTTACGTGACGAAAAGCAAAAACAATCCAATTAAATATTTGAATCACTTAAAAATTCCAAAAGATGAAAAAGATCAGTGCAGTAATGGTAATGGGAATTTTCCTGCTTATTACAACTTTCAAAGCGCAGGCGCAAACAAATACAGCCTGGCAAACAAAAGCAATTGAATCATATCATGTGGCAATTGCTTTCTCCAAAACAACCAACATTATCTTTCCCTATTCTATTGTCAGTGTAGATATAGGAAGCAGGGATGTGTTGGCTCAAAAAGCGAAGGGAGTAGAAAATATCTTGCAGATAAAAGCCGCAAAAGATAGCTTTCCTCAAACCAATATCAGCATCATTACTGCTGACGGAAAGCTCACATCCTTTCTGGTTGATTACGCCGAACAGCCTACTATACTCAATATTTCATTAGTGGGTCTGACAAAGCAAAACACCATCTCTATTCCTTCAGAAAGTATCAACCAGGAACAAATGGAGAATTACGCTTCAATGGCTTTTGAATCGAAGAAAAAGATACGGGGTATAAAGGATGAAACTTT
>QFQQ01000116.1 GCA_003243445.1 Citrobacter freundii | reverse complement strand
TGGTAAGCAGAGTTTTTGAAATGTAAGGCCTTTGAATAAGACAAAAGGCTGCCTCATCGCTAACTTTGCAACAGTGCCTACCAGTGCACTCAACTCAGAGAGGCTCTGTCTGGCATGTCTAAGCGGTTGAGTGGCTCCCGCATGTTTTTCTTCCAGATCGTCAAAATCATCAGTCAATTCGGCAGATATGAGCCATTTCAGGTCCAGTTCGCATACAGCGCCATCCTCAGTGATTAGCAGAATCGCTAAAGAGTAAAAATCTCGTTGTGTACACGGGAAATTAAAGTTCGAATCACGAACCCAGGAGCAATCACCGTCAACCGAGCTGACCATCAGGGAAAGCACAGGATCACCGGTTTCAATCCACGTCAAAAGTTGGGCAAAATCTCTCTCGTTACTCGGCCAACATGCCGCCTTATTTAACCGGTCAAGCCAGTCATCCAGCGTTGCATTTTCAAGAACCGGGATGACGTGCTTCAGCCAGGTGATTCTGTACTGAAGATAATTTTCTCCGTGGGGATGTTCTTCGCTTTCAAGTTTGGCCAGCTCCGCAATAGAATCCGTTTTCCAGGACTCAATGGCAGTCGAAAAATCCCGTTCGAGAGCGGCCCGGTCATATCCGTTCAGCTGTAACCGTCGGCGCATCTGTGCCACGGTCGTCCGATAGCCGATAAACGTTCCTTCTGACCAGCTCCCGTCCTCGTCTTTGACAATCTCCCTGACACGATCGGCCTTCTGAAAATACCATTGATGATAGTCATTCTGCGTATCGTACAGAGTGAAGTTACCGATAGAGATATCTGTCCACGTTGACATCGAACACCCTCAATGTAATACATTTGAAATTCATTTGTATTTGTTATTGTGTTTCTAAGAGGTACCAGATAATAACTACATAAGACATACATTTGTAATTCAAAGGAATTTCAAATGTAATTCATTTATATACTTATTCCTCCAGCAACCGCACGTTACCATCACAGAAGTTACACCCTATAAGACCGCTCATTTCAGGAACTGAGGTTGAATGCCCGCCACAGTATCCGCAGGTTTCCAGTGAGTCATGTAATACGAGACAGGTGGTGCACAGGTATCCACCACCGTACTCACATACCGTCTCATAGCCGTCACAATCAGAACAACTTGCAGGAAGACCAGAATGACTAAAATCTTCTGGTTTACCCTCCCATTCATCAAGCAAATCGTATCGTGATGAAGAGTGGTTACATTGTACGCAGGTGAATTCTGTTTCACCGGTAGCGTATAAATTCTGCTTTATCCCGCAGTCAGGGCAGGTAACTTCGAGATACTGATCTGACCTGGTACCGCAGACCAGACAGTCAGATTCATGCAGGGTATTTCCGCTTTCCTCATGTATACACATATCAACCGCAGCTTTTTTACTACAGGAGCGGCAAACTGAGACTGAACATCCCTGTTTTTCGAGTCCATCAAGTTCCGGCTTGAGATAACGAAATTTAGCATCAGCATAAAAAAACGAGCTCCGGAGCATTCCATCTTCGTCTAATGCGAGCTTAGAGTTCAGAGGCTCTCCAAAAATCGAAAACCACTGATCACGCATAAAACGATTTAGCGCAAACCAGGCATCGGCCTGTTCATGAAGAATTTTCTTTGATTGCTCGTCTGTGAAATCGGAATGATAAAAATGAACCACCCGGTTGCGATGGTCTTTGACTTTTTTGAATACGTCGATGGTTTCTTTAGGAAGAGGGTGTTCCAGAACATCAGCTAATCGCTGACATGTTTCATCGTATGTCACCGACTGGAAATCACCTGCAAGGTACCTTGCTCGCTCTATTTTCCTGCCGGAGCACACCAGACTCCAGTGCTCATGTAACAAAGGTACCTTCAGCAGGATCTCGACCGCTGTCCAGAAACTGACAATCGAAAATTTGGGCATGGAGTCCTGCAATTCTTCACGCGCCTTATCCAGAAACACAAGTCCGTTGTCGATCAGAGTCAAAACATCTTTAGATACAAAGGGATAGTCATCACTCTCAAATCTGTATTTGGTTTTTTTCATGGGAACTCAACTTGGTTATCTATTTTATACGCAGTAGCTGCAGCGCATCCTGTGTATCGAGGGTGAAGCGCAGCTGCTGACTGGCAGCCACGTCGAGCGCAAATATTTTCGTATAGACCTCAGTACTCTCAAACTTCTCATGCCCCAGCAGACCCTGGAGTACCTTAGGGTGAACGTGGCCATATAAAAGGTGCATTGCAAAACTGTGCCGGAAGGTATGGGGGCTGACGTCGATGCTCAGTCTGACGCCGTCACGATCCGCGGCATCAGTAGCCCGGACCAGCCAGTTACGCACCGTCCGGTCGGAAACATTCCACACCGGTTGCGCGCGACGTTCGCCTGTAATCGGATCATCTTCAAACTGCTCCTTCGTGCTGGCGAACAGCCGGCGCATCTCATCGACATAGGCCGGGTCCGATAACGGCACCACCCGGTTGGCACTTTTTCCCTTACGCGGACGGCCGCCGCCGGCACGCCGCTGTTTGGCGGTGCGAAGAACGACATGCGGAATGCTCTCGTTAAGGTGAAAGTCACGCCGTCTCAGGGCAAGGCCTTCGTTCAGGCGTGCCCCGGTATTCCATAACGTATTAAAAAAAGCGTGCTGACCCCAGTCCTGAACAAAGTGCAGCAGTCCGGCCACTTCCGGAGCCAGCAGATATTTTGGCAGCTCGGTGTAGTGCCGGGCCATTTCGCGTAGCGAAAGCGCGCGGCCGTAGTCCAGGCCAGCCGACTGGCCTGTCGCCGGCAGGGCAGGGGAGGCGTTAATAAAAGAGGGCAGAGTCATGGTGTCCCCGTTGGTCCGCTCACGCTACGTAAATTCTGTCGGGTTACACCCCTGCAACCCTGCCATTTTTCACGTAGCGCAATCTGATGAAATTCTGCTGTCATTTTCGTTGCTCGCGACCGCGACTGCCACGGAAAAAACCCGCAGAGCGGTGTGCACTGAATTTCCGCTTTCTGGATATATACCATAAATCAGAAACAAATATTTTAGCGTGAGGAGAGTATGGGATCGCAAAAGGATCGAAAAAGGATCCTTTTTGCCTGGATGATGGGGTCTGAAGGGGAGGGAAGGGCTGTATGTTGTGTTCTGTGACAAACTGCCCTCAGTTGGGCGACCTTTCCTCAAATAGCGGAAATCGGAATGCAGATTTTGCAGGGAATGCAGGAAGTACAAAAATTGCACTTCTTTAAGATTTTGTGTATTCTTAAGTCATGGAAATCTTAAACACCCGAGACGAGGCGACTATGACAAACATCAGTTATGCACCTAATAAAGCCCGTGCTCACCTCAAAAACCGTGAGCAAACTGAAATCCAGCTGCTGCAGACCCGCATTCAGAATGTGGGAAGCAAGTTCGTTGAAGCACTGCATGAACTGCCCCACGAGAAGTTACTGGAACTGCTCACGCTGCAGGATGAAACATTCTGGGCTGAATTAAAGAATCAGGCTCAGCTGCAGACATTAATTAATACCATGACACCTGAAAAACAGGCCCAGGAAGATCTTGCTGAAGCGAGAGAAGTATTTCTTAAGTCGCTGGAGAATTCAGGCGGAGTGCATAAATCAACGGCCGTTATAAAAATACTGGCAACCACGCCGCCAACCCTGCATAAAAGAGGAAACCGTGGTGAAGTTATTCAGATTAAATGGGGTTCTGAAAACCTTTACCCGGTATTTCAGTTTTGCACACGTGAGAATAATTCAGAAGGCGGTATGCTGGCCGGCATCCCGGAATTATTATCCCTGATTAAACACAAGGTCAGTGCTGTGCGGAAATGTCACTTCTTTACCCGTAAAGTTGATATTCCGGGAACTGAAACACATGTCTCTATTGTTGACGCGCTGCGCCGTGGCGCTACGCCTGAAGAGATGACCCACTTCAGAATCCTGGCAGAAAACTTTGGTACCAACCATACCATGTAAAAAAATGGGCCTTTTGGCCCATTTTTAATCTCAGAGAGTAAGAATACCCAGCTTTGATTTTAAGATCGCCTGCGTACTTTGTCCGTTGAGACTGAACTGGATTAACGGAGTAACTGAGATGTTCTTCAGCATTCCGTTTCCATCAACGGTGTCAGACCACAACGCGATACAGGTTTTGCCGGTGTGTTGAGACAAATATTCAATACCATCAGCATAATGAGAAAGCACTTCTGCCAGCCACTGAGTATCCTCATAGACAGCTTTAGAGCCCATCAAATAACCTAACGGAGTTTTCAGATGGGGCGCCAGGGCAGCTAAATCAATAATCTTGATTGTGCGTGCTGCCTGAATTACCGCCATACAGTTTTTCTCAAGATCCTCAGTTTCAACAAGCGGAGCATCCTGATAAAACTCTTTCAGCCCTGTAAATGCCGTGGTGGCCAGATACAATACACCTTTGGATTTGCTACGCAGTGAAAAGCGGGTTTCTGATTCAGAGTTGAAATAGATACCATTTCCACCGTAATACTGGTCCTGCACCTTGTAAAAATCAGGTTCAATAGTTAATTCTTTGAAAATTTCACTATCAGAGATTTCTGCGCCGGCTAAGATTTGAGCTACTACATTATGTAGGTCCTCTGTAAATTGGTTCATGGATGATTCCTTCTGTAAAGTTTATATATCGAATTCTTTGAGTTTCCATGTGGAATTCCTCTCAGATTTACGTGTGTGTTGCGCCTGTTATCCAGACGTAACGTGAGGTAGTTGCCCGTTAAGCTGACAACTGAGTTGATAATACATCACCTGGCGCTGGATGTATTAGAACGATCGGTAAAGGATGAACTAAATGATATAACCAACTAATTTTGGTAGGTTTCCGTGTAATACCGGCTGAAGAATTGAACATTTAATTAGCTTTTAAGTGAAATTACGCCGAATACAAATGAACTACTTTTGTAATTCATTTGTATTCGGTGCCGATGATATGCACTTACAGTCTTTACCGGTTCTGGCTGGCGTTGTTACTCATTCTATTGAGTGAGAAATCCTGACCGTCCTGGTTGTTACCGCATCAAAATATCTCCCACAGGTATCAGCCTTCTTTCGACATCAGTTTGCACGTTGATTTGACAAATATTGAACTATAGTTCAATTTATCATTATAAAATCAGTTGGAGTCTAAGATGAAGCTCAGTGTCAGATTGATTGAAGGGTTTAAAAAAACATATCTTCCTCTGCAGTTCAGAGCCTTCTGGGATGATGAGGGATTTTGCTATTTAAAAGTTCAGATCGTTAACGGGAAGATAATTTTTTTCTGTGCTCAGTTGTTAAATTATTATAACACTTCAATTACCAATGCTGTTGAGAGTGTACGGGCATCAGCTGTGAATGCACTCATTAATGACGGTGCAATTAAAATACAGAATCAGCAAGGGATTTTTGATTTATTTAAATCACAGGAACGTAAAAGTAAAGAAGTGATATCAATTCTGTTTGAGTATGTTCGTGAGAATTCTGTATGGGTAGAACATTACGAATCTCAAATCAGCATAACCCAGGATGACCGATATAGTCTGGTTCACTTCAACCAGTACCAGGAACCTAACTGGTCTTTTATTTCTAAAGAAAAACTTGAAGAGACATATCCTGAATTTGATTTTCATGTTTCCAGAAAGTCTCTTGAAAACTGGAGTAATGCCCGATTATCAACTCAGACGATTAAAAAATTATTAAAAGAAAAAAACTGGACCATGAAGGAAGTTGCTGCTCGCTGGAACCGTTCGGAATCATGGATGAGTAAAGTTGTTAATGATGAGGAAAGGGAACTCTACTGGGAAGACGCTTTTAAAGGGCTCCCTTCAAAAATACACGAAAAATGAAGACAGAATCGCCAGTTCTTAATGTTAAAATCCTGTACCCATCAGTACCCTGTTTTGCTTAAAGAAGAACTTGAGATAATTAAGCAACTGGACAAGATGGCCTGCTGATCCCGCAGGCCAGACTGAGCAGGAAAGATGTCTGAAGATGAAATACAAATGTATTTCATTTGTATTGCTAAATGTTCTCTTTAATCGCCTTCAGAACTTTTTCTGGTCCTGCTGACTGAGCAAGGTACAGCCCTGCACGAAGTAATGTGGAAACCGTAATGTTCTTGTGCGTAAGTGCCTGGATCTGCTCAACCAGTTCCTGCGCCAGCATCTTTTCCGCAGGTGTCATGCGTATAGTTTTTGGTGTTTCGCCTGTCGTATTTTTCTTTTTAGCCGCAATGTTAGTCAGGCTACTTTCTTTTCTGGCCCGTTCAGGTTTTTCCATTATAGGTCGAACAAGTTCTTTAGACATTATGCTGCCTCACTGCTGATAATTTCTTCTAGCTCACGGGCAAGTTTGCCGTAATCCACTAAAGCCATTGCACTTTTCTGGTAGTAGTACAGAGGAAGACAAGCCACCTGAGACTGTACTATGGCCTGATCAGTACGAATCCGGCTTTTCAATAGTCTCGGAGAAATTCTCTCGTGCGAGCCCAGGGCGGTTTCGATATAAGTGTTTATTTTCTTATTTGCACCATTGTAATTGTTCCGGAATACACTGAAGCGTGCATAATCTTCCTCAGAGATCTCATCCATATAGTCCAGCATGATTTCAAGACCACTCAGAGAAAAACTCCCGCCATCGACAGGTACCAGAACATGATCGGCGATAAAAATTGCATTGCCGGTTGCGATATTGAGCCCAGGTGCACAGTCAATAATGATGTAATCATATTCAGTGCGAACTTTCTCGAGATGACGGCCCAGGATTTTTTCGCGGTGACTGCGGGTAAGGGTCTGTTCAATAATTTTTTCGAACGTCGGGTCAGACGGAATCAGATCCAGGTTAGGGATAGGAGCATCACCGGCCATCGCGGGGATGATGACATCGCGGATATCAAATCGAGAATTGCTGTAGAGATCGCAAATAGTTGGACCATACATGGAATAGTACTTTTTACCATTTGCGGTGACTTCTGTCGTATTGGCCTGCTGGTCCGAGTCAATCAACAGCGTCCGCTTCCCTGATCTGGCATAGTGAACAGCCAGATTGGTAGCCGAACTGGTCTTACCAGGACCACCTTTATTGTTCATTATCGCAATTATGCGAGCATATCGTTCCTGTAGCTTGTTCATCATAACGGCTCCAGATTATGTTTATCAGTCAGGAGTAGTTGTAATCCATTACGCACACATTGGCAATACAAATGTAATACAAAAGTATTTTTATACTGATTGATATTTTGTCTTGATATGCAGTTTTATGGAATAGTTAGTGCACACTTAAAATTTCTGAATAGACACTGAAAGGTAAGTTATGACGATTGAAAGCTTTTTCATCGGCACTCGCATGTCAGGAAAACGTTATGGACCTCAGAGTAAAGACATGCAGGTTTCTGAATTCATAGCACTTATATCTCCGAAAAATGAACCAGAGAAATTTGTCCTACCCGATTTCTCCGGTCTGGCACGTCGGATTGACGCCCAGATCCGGAATCAGTTTATTCAGCAAAAAGAGGATGACTATTACCGTCGATACCGACAGCTTTCGGACCGGTGGTATCAGGCCGGCTCTATCAGTGACAGAAACAATCGCAGCCAGCGTTTTGAGAAGGTCATGGATGAGTCGCTTGAGTTTTTGGTTTACAGTCATGATGTTATGCCCAACATCAACCCATATAATCTCAAATACGATGATCGCGTTCAGGTTAGCACGAAAGGCAAAATGTACTGCGTAGCGCTTCTGTTCCATATTATCGCTCGAGCGGCCTATGAGCCAGTCTCTGTAGGTGCAGATCCTACGCTGCAAAGGCATTGCAAGTGGCTGAAGGACTGGATTAATAAAACGTTAGGGGATCATTTTTTAGAGGGAATGATGATTACTTTCGCCCTTTGTTATCCTGACCACTTTCCTGCCCTGCAGCGCCTTAGCGGAGAGTTAGAAACACGTGATGTTGACACATTCCTGGCTGACGAAGTTCGTAAGGCAAGGCAACACACAGAGGAACAGGTTAATTATCATAACGGCCGGTACCGGTTGAAATTCGAGTACACTCACTTTCACCAGGAGCAATTTGATTTTTTAGCCGAAATGCGTGATCTCCATTACCGGATAGATCGTATTGAACAGCTCCTTCAGAAACTGATAGATAACCCGGTAGTAGATTTCAGTGAAGCTGCTGTTGCAGGGCAGTGGATTGACGAACAAGTACAGCTGCTTGAAACAAACGAAACGAAGCTAATACTCCCATAACTCTAATCAGCCTGGCTGGTTTAACCCTTCGGTACCTGTCCATCAGGTGTCGTTTTTTTCCGTAAGAATGTCTATAGATGGCGCTCCGCAGAAAGAGGTGGGTGTTACGGTTATTCTGCCAGAAATCCCGTTGTGTTCAGGCTGTGTCCTGTCGTTCCGGCAGGACACTTGGCTGTGACCGGCGTGTAAGAAACCCGTCTAATCCAACCCCGCTTTCTTACCGGCCGGGTCTTATCGACTGCAGAACGTATCGATCACCTGTTGCACAATGATCAGAATTACAAACAGCAGCATCAGTACTTTTTCCAGCACAGTTGCACACTGAAACTTCTGAATGATTTTCAGAAAATCAGAGAAAGGCATGTGAATCTCCGGAGATTGGGTTAATCAGTGTTCTGATTTTATGGAAAGTTACATTTCCGGTTTTGCTGTCTATTGAAAAATGTTTTGCACATCTGCTCTGAAACTGAATTGCTACAGATAATGTTGAATCGTCGCAGCCTTCTCCGCGCCCTCAGTTCGAAGATCTTCGAACAGGCCTCTTCGTGAGGACATAAATTGTCTTCTGTCGTGGGGTCATTCCAGCCAAAGCAGTGGTAACTAGCACTATTTATCTTATGAGCAAGATAGTTTTCGCCTTTCGTATCTTTCGGGTCCAGGCATAACAGTATCAACATTTTATGAATCATGCCGATACTGACAGAGCGACCACCAATTATTGATAATGGATAAAGGACATTTAAATTGAACAGAATGACAGGACTCGCTGTTTTATGCCTCTCGCTGATGGGATGCAGTGCCGTGCCATCAGAAAACAGTGCGCAGTACCTCAGAACGGAAATGCAGTCGCCAGTATCAGGGGCAACCATAATTACCGTAACTGCGGACAGCCTTATGAAACAAGACAATACACATAACGCTATACTGTATGCACTTCGACCGATGCCTGGAAAAGCATTCACCTCTGAGCTGGACAGAAAATTTGCCGCAGCGACGATGTATATTGATTTGTCTCCGGGTGAAAAAAGCAGAACGGCCGAGATCAGTGGTGAGATAAATTACTATGATCACGAGCGATACGTGAATGCTCGCCTGGTAGGAGACAGTATCAGGACAATACCGATTGCACCAAAGACCATCCCGCTTACACTGAATAAACCATTCTCAATCAATCTGCCACAAGGTATTCACTATTCAGTCATGCTGACGGACAGCCAGCCTTAAACCTTCATGATTGTCTCATGACTTCCTTTCAGTTTTCTGTAGGGTCAGCAGGGAATATAAATGGGGAAGAGAATGAATTTCATCAATAAACGTCCCACAGGCGTTCTGTCAGAGACCGGGTTTACTCTGCCTGAGATGACTGAATGTTCAATCTCCAACCCATCATGATGGATGGGTGTGCCCTGGCTTTCACTGCGTGTGCAGCAGGCTGGTCGGGAACGTCCTCAGCAAAATGTCTTCCGTCGCCACCTGTTCTGGTACATGAATGAAGCACTGTTCTGGCGGGAGGCGGACATCATCCGGGTCGCCAGGTAGTTGCCTGCACTGGACCATCCGGACTTCTGAAAAAAAAGCCACCCGCAAGGGTGGCTTTCTGGATATGAGGCCCTGAGCCTTCCCGGGACTGAGCCACTGACGGAAGGGAGAGCCGTTTTTTTCGGTGACATCCCCCGCATGGCGGCAGATGGTTTAAATATGGTATGAATAAATAATAACTCACTGTACAAGAGATTTCCAGACCTATGCGTATCGACCGACGTCTGAGCAGGGATGTACTCACCGAGCGTCAGCTTTATTTTATTGAATGCTGGTCCAACTTCTGCCATAAAAACAGCCCGGATACTGACCGGGTCGGATACAGCAATCCACTCAGCACCATCCGCGAACTGCTATTTCTTTACGAAATGGAAGATCGTTTCAGTGCCGATAAAAAAAGACTCCGGGTGGCCACTGAACTGCTCGAGTTACTCGAGACCGATCAAGTTCTCAGGAGAGAAGCATTTGAGGACATCCCCGCTCAACTGGTGACTCTTCTGGACAGAGATTTGCTGGTTGACCCCACTCGCAGCCCGGTGGAAAAGCGTCCTCGTCTTATCTGTAGCCTATGTGTACAACTGGCGGATATCACCGAGGCCAGTTATATCACTGAGGCTCTTGAGATGCTTGAACAGGAACTGTTTGCATGGCCCCCTCTGGATGAACACCATGCACGGGATATTTACTCACTGACAAACGGAGTGATGAGTGTACTCCTCACCCGGGGTATGACACTGACGGAATGTTACCTGCTGTACATCAATATTTTCAGGAATGTGAGTACTGAACCGAACGCTTTCCGGGCCGCCTTTCACTCGTTCCGGCAGAAACTGGTAACGCCTACTCGGGACGTGACTGTTCGGATGTTTATTACCAGTGAGAAACTGCACACCCTACTTAACACGCAAGGACCCACACTGCAGTTCAACGGATGTGTGTTCATGCCACTTGATGAAGCCCGACAACGCTTCTCCCTCTCAGTCGATATACCGGTTTGCTCAATGTCTGACACATCTGCCCGTAACATGGCCGGTCAGATGCTTCGTGAATCCCTGGATGTCATTGCCTACA